>NZ_BBPI01000031.1 GCF_000787715.1 Sphingomonas parapaucimobilis NBRC 15100 | reverse complement strand
GGCTCGCTCAACCCCTCACCCAAGCTGCGCTAGCCAGCAAAGCTGGCAAGCTCCGCTAACCCTCTCCCCTATCCAGGGGAGAGGGAAAAGGGCGGCAGCATGAATGTCGATTGGTCCTAGAAATCAGCGGGTTTATAGCGGGTAACAAAATCAAATGCCTTGCGCTTGAGCAGCATGATAAATTTTCTGAACCCCTATGCTTCAATGCTGACCACAACGCGAATTTGTGGGAAACCTGCATAGTCGAAGCTAAAGGCTCTCCCGTCCTGCGGGAATGGCCCACGCTACGCTTCGATGCACGATTGTGCGGGCACGATTCCCCCGCACGAGCGGGGATGAATTTGCGCCGTTGAAGACGCCGATACCAATGCTTTCTCGGGAGTGCGGGTCAGCCGATCTGACAGCAAAACGAAATCAGGGCCGCCGCGCCAACGACGGCCCTGATGGAGGCGGACATACCACCTCGGTGCTTGTGCAAGCGTAAAAGCACGTAGTGGTCCTCCTTTTAACAATCAACTGGTTTGCGTGTCCGGAACCAGAGCCTGTTAAAGGAAGAGCATACAATGCGTACTCGTAAACCTATTGGTACCACTGCCCGTACGGGCGAAATTTGCCCCGAGTCCGGGGTCTGGCAGCCCATCGGGTATTCCACCACGGCCCCCATCGCAGAGGGCAACCGCATGCCGCCCTATGACGGCAAGGCGGTGACGTGGAAGTTGATCCAGTACGCTTAAAAGAAGGGGGCGGTCGAAAGACCGCCCCTTTTTATCACTCCGCCGGAAGGTAAACCTCCCCACCCTTCTCGCGGAACCGCTCGCTCATTTCCTGCATACCCGCCTCGGCATCCTCCGCCGCGACGAAGGTTTCGACCGGTGCGTTCTGCTTCGCCGCGAATTCCCGCACCTCTTGGGTAATCTTCATCGAACAAAATTTCGGGCCGCACATCGAACAGAAATGCGCGGTCTTCGCGCCCTCCGCAGGCAGCGTCTGGTCGTGGTACGACTCCGCCGTGTCGGGGTCGAGCGACAGGTTGAACTGGTCGCGCCAGCGGAACTCGAAGCGGGCGCGGCTCAGTGCGTCGTCGCGCATCTTGGCGGCGGGGTGCCCCTTGGCCAGGTCGGCGGCGTGGGCGGCCAGCTTGTAGGTGACCACGCCGACCTTCACATCGTCGCGGTCGGGCAGGCCCAGATGCTCCTTGGGCGTGACGTAGCAGAGCATCGCCGTGCCGTACCAGCCGATCATCGCCGCGCCGATGCCGCTGGTGATATGGTCATAGCCCGGCGCAATGTCCGTCGTTAGCGGCCCGAGCGTGTAGAAGGGCGCCTCGCCGCACGCCTCCAGCTGCTTTTCCATATTCTGCTTGATCTTGTGCATCGGCACATGGCCGGGGCCTTCGATCATGACCTGCACGTCCTGCGCCCAGGCGCGCTTGGTCAGCTCGCCCAGCGTGTACAGCTCGGCGAACTGCGCCTCGTCATTGGCGTCGGCGATCGCGCCGGGACGCAGGCCGTCGCCCAGCGAATAGGCGATGTCGTACGCCTTCATGATCTCGGTGATCTCGTCGAAGCGTTCGTAGAGGAACGACTCCTTGTGATGCGCCAGGCACCATTTCGCCATGATCGAGCCGCCGCGCGACACGATGCCGGTGACTCGCCTGGCGGTCAGCGGGATGTAGGGCAGGCGCACGCCCGCATGGATGGTGAAATAGTCGACGCCCTGCTCGGCCTGTTCGATCAGCGTGTCGCGGAAGATGTCCCAGGTCAGCTCCTCGGCGATGCCGCCGACCTTTTCCAGCGCCTGATAGATGGGGACGGTGCCGATCGGCACGGGCGAGTTGCGGATGATCCATTCGCGCGTGTCGTGGATGTTGCGCCCCGTCGACAGGTCCATGACCGTGTCCGCACCCCAGCGGATCGACCAGACCAGCTTGTCGACTTCGGAGGCGACGTTGGAGGCGACCGCCGAATTGCCGATATTGGCGTTGATCTTGACCAGGAAGTTACGGCCGATCGCCATCGGCTCGGACTCGGGGTGGTTGATGTTGTTGGGGATGATCGCCCGGCCGCGCGCCACTTCGTCGCAGACGAATTCGGGCGTGACATAATCGGGGATCGCCGCGCCAAAGCTCTCGCCGTCGCGGACATAGTCCTTCAGCATCTCGCGGCCCAGATTCTCGCGGGTCGCGACATATTCCATCTCGGGCGTGATGATGCCGCGCCGCGCATAATGCATCTGGCTGACGTTCATGCCCGACTTGGCACGGAGCGGACGGTTCAGCCCGGTGCGCGGGAATTGCGGCACGCCGCCCGACCGGTCGGGGCCGAGCTGGCCGTTATCCTCGGGGCGGATTTCGCGGCCGTCATAGGCCTCGACATCGCCGCGCGCCTCGATCCAGTTGCGGCGGATTTGCGGCAGGCCCGCCATGATGTCGATGCGCGCATTGGGGTCCGTGTACGCGCCGCTGGTGTCGTACACGCGCAAGGGCGGCTCGCCCGAGGAAGGGTCGAGATGGATTTCGCGCATCGCGACGTTCAGCGGGCCGACGTGAATCTTCTTCGAGCCACGAATGGGGCCGGTGGTCACGCCAATTGCGCTGCCCGCGGGGGGGATTTCGGTCTTTGCGGGGATATCTGCCATAGTCGTCCACTCCATGCGGAGGAAACGGACCATGAGAGACGGGGCCGCTCCCTCCCTACGCCGGTGTCAGCCGGATCAGGTTCAGCGGGTCAGGGGCTCTTGCCCCCCTCTCAAGCGCAGGCCAGCGCTCCCCCGGGGATACGGCCCGTCATAAGCGAGTTCGCGGCGGATAAGAAGCGGTTTTGCGTGAAGGTGGAGCCGTCCCACGACCAAACAAAATGCCCCGACCGGCCAGGGGACTGGCGACCGGTCGGGGCAAGCGGCCCTTGGAGGGGACCTTGGGAAGGGCAGTTTAGCCGCTGGCGGCGCTGGTGCGGACGGTGCCGTTCAGACCGCCGGGGAAGAAGCCGCCGCCGTTCACCGCCGCCTTGTTCAGATACACGACGTTCAGCACCTGGCCGGGCGTGCGGACAAAGGCGATGGCGTTGGAATCGGCGGGAACCAGGTTCGCCACCTGCGCGCCGTTCACCGTCGTGACGATGCCCTGGTCGAGATCGGTCGAGCCGTCCAGGCTGTCGCGCGCGTCCGAGATCTTGCCCGCATTGGTGATGAGCGACGCATTGCTCAGCCCCTTGCGGTACAGCGTCGTGCGGACCAGACCGGCATGATAGGCCTCGGCCGCGTGGATGCCCGCCGCCGCCTCGATAAAGGTCTTGTTGGTCAACAGGGCGACGCCGCCCATATAGGCGGTGACGCCGACATCCTCGAACAGGAATGCGCCGAGCAGGAAGGCCTCGTCCGAGGCGTAAGGGTCGAAGGTCGATCCGCTGGTGATGACGCCCGCCGCGACCGCCGCCGCCGTGAACGCACCGCTGGCATCGCCCGACAGGTTGATCGAAGGCTGCGCCACCGCCGCACTGCCCAGCGCATTGCGCAGGAAGTTGACATGGGCGATCTCGTCATAGGCGATCTCGCGCGCATATTGCGCGACGATCGGGTCCTTGAACTGGACCTGACGCGGCTGGCCCGCGCCATTGGTGGCGCTGGTGTTGATCGCGACCGCACCCTGCGTTCCGGTGCCGGTCAGCGCCGACGACGGCAGGCCGGTGCCGAAGGCGGCATAGCTGTAGAATTGCGCTTCCAGATATTCGAGCTGGAGCGCGAAGTTCAGCACATCGGCATCCGTCACCGACCCGGTCGGGGTGGTGGTGGGCGTCGGCGTGGGCACGACGATGACATTGTCGCCATCGTCCCCGCAGGCACCCAGCATCGCCAGGCCACCGACGGCGCCGGCCCCGGCGGCCATGCGCATGAAACGGCGACGATCGGACCGGCGCTTGGCGGAGGCCTCTTCGATAACCTCGAGAATGCAGCGTTCTTCGCTCATGATTCAAATCCTCTCCAGAGGAGGAAAAAGGGGATCAGTTCGCCACGCTCGCGCGCAGATTGCCGTTGACGCCGTTCGGGAAGAACCCGCCCAGCGTGGCGGCCGCCTTGTTCAGGTACACGATGTTGAGCACCTGACCCGGCGAGCGACTGAACGCGATGCCGTTCGTATCGAGCGGCACGATGTTGGACACGAGCTGTCCATTGACCGTCGTCTGGGCGATCCCCTGGTCGAGGTCGCTCGAACCGTCCAGGCTGTCGCGCGCGTCCGAGATCTTGCCTGCGGCGGTGATGAGCGACGATTCCGGGTTGGGATCGGCATAGCCACGGGCATAGAGCGTCGTGCGCACGATCGCGGCGTGATAAGCCTCGACCGCCAGGATGCCTGCCGCCGCCTGCAGGAAGGTCTTGTTGCTGATCAACGGCGAGGCGCCCTTATAGGCGGTCACGCCGACATCCTCGAAGATATACGCGCCCAGCAGGAAAGCGGTGGGCGAGCTATAGGGGTTGAAGGTGCCGCTGGTAATCACGCCCGCGGCCAGTGCCGCCGCCGTGAACGGGCCATTGGCATCGCCCGAGATGTTGATCGCGGGTTGCGCGACCGCCGCGCTACCCAGCGCGGTGCGCAGGAAGGCGACATGCGCCGCCTCGTCCGCCGCGATCTCGCGGGCATATTGCCCGACAATGGCGTCATCGCCGATGCCGGTCGCGAAATTGACCTGCTGGCCGCCCGTCACGGCTCCTTGCGTGCCGGTGCCGGTCAACTGGTTGGCGGGCAGCCCGGTGCCGTTGGCGGCAAAGGCATAGAACTGCGCCTCGAGATATTCGAGGTTCAGCGCGAAGTTCAGGATATCGGTGTCGGTGACCGTCGACTGTGCCCCGGCCTTGCCCGCCAGGGAAAAGGCGGTCACGCCGGCGGCTGCCGCGCCCATTGCCGTCTTGAAGAATTCACGCCGCATATTGCGACGCTCGACCCGTGCATCGAACGCGTCGAGCAGTTGTGCGCTTTCGGTCATCATGCTCCTCCCGATCAGGAACCGTCGACAAGCTCTTCTGTTATAGTGAAACGATCAGAAGTACTTTTCGCGGGGCCGGACCGTGGAACACCCTATCGAGTGGAACCTTGGCCAAACCGGGATTCACAACGTCAAACCTGCCAAAAAGTCGCACGGCCTTAACAAAAATTAGATCTGTATCCGGATATTACGCCAGACCGTTCATGGCGCGAGCCGAGCAGATTGCGCTTCGGCCAGATAGACCGCGAACAGCTCGTCGGGATCGCTCCACTGCGCGATCGGCGTCCAGCCGCCTGCCCGCAACAGGATCTTGGCGTCGCGGGGACCGTATTTGTGGCTGTTCTCCGTATGGATGGTCTCGCCCGACGCCATGGCGAAGGGCCGCCCCTCGATGGTGAAATCCACGTCCCGCTCTGCGGCCAGGTGCATCTCGATCCGCGAGCGGTCGTCGTTCCAGATCGCGCGGTGGCGGAAGGCGTCGACCGGGATGGTGCCGTCCAGCTCACGGTTGATCCGGTCGAGCAGGTTGCGGTTGAACGCCGCCGTCACGCCTGCCGCATCGTCATAGGCGGGGACGAGCACGTCGCTGGACTTAGTCCGGTCCATGCCGATCAGCAGCATCGCCCCCTCCCCCAGCGAACCGCGCATCGCGCGCAGCAGGTCGGTCGCCATGGCAGGCGTCATGTTGCCGATGGTCGAACCGGGAAAGAAGCCCAGTTTCGGCGCATCCGCCACCACCGCAGGCAGTGCCAGCGGACGCATGAAATCGCCTTCCAGCGGATGGATGGGCAGGTCGGGAAAGGCCTGTTGCAGCCCGCGCGCGGATTCGCGCAGGAAGTCGCCCGAAATGTCGATCGGCACATAGGCCGAGGGTTCGACACAGCGCAGCAGCACCGGCGTCTTGGTCGAGGAGCCCGAACCGAACTCGACCACGGCGCGCCCCTTGCCGACATGCTCCACCAGATCGGGGCACATGGTCTTCAGGATCGCGGTCTCGGTCCGCGTCGGATAATATTCGGGCAGATCGGTGATCGCCTCGAACAGTTCGGACCCCTTGCGGTCGTAGAACCAGCGCGCGGGGATGGCGCGCGGGCGGCGCTCCAACCCGGCGAACACGTCCGCGCGAAAGGCAGGGTCGGCCAGCGACATCTGGCCGTCCTCGATTTCGGGCTTCAGCATGATTACAGGTCCTTTGCCAGGCGGACGCCGGTGAATTGCCAGCGCTGATGGGGGTAGAAGAAGTTGCGGTAACTGGCGCGGGCGTGGCCGCGCGGCGTCGCGCAGCTGCCGCCGCGCAGGACGAACTGCCCGTTCATGAACTTGCCGTTATATTCGCCGACCGCGCCCTCGACGGGGTGGAAGCCGGGATAGGGACGGTACGCGCTACCGGTCCATTCCCAGACGTCGCCGAAAAAGGCCGGGCCGCCGGGCGAGGGGCGCGGCTCGATCGCGCCCGCGCGGTCCAGCTGGTTGCCGCCCGATGCGTCATGCGACGCGGCGGCCGCTTCCCATTCGAACTCGGTCGGCAGGCGCGCGCCCGCCCAGGTGGCAAAGGCGTCCGCCTCGTAGAAGCTGACATGCGTGACCGGCGCGGCCGGGTCGATCGCGCGCCGTCCGTCCAGCCCGAACCGGGTCCAGCCGCCGTCGCGCTGCTCCCAATAGAGCGGCGCGGCGATGCCCTCGCTTTTCACCCAGGCCCAGCCGTCCGACAGCCAGAGCCGTGCATCATGATAGCCGCCATCGTCGATGAACTGCATCCATTCGGCATTGGTGACGGTGCGATCGGCCATGGCATGGCCCTGAAGCAACGCCTGGTGATGCGGCCCTTCGCAGTCGAAGGCAAAGCCCTGCCCCTCATGGCCGATCTCGACGATCCCCGTCCGGCCCTCGATCCAGCCGATCGCACCGGGCATCGCGACGGGGGCCTTCGGCTCGGGCGTATAAAGTGCCGGTTCGAGCGGGTTTTCGGAGAACAGGTGCAGGATGTCGGTGACGAACAGCTCCTGATGCTGCTCCTCATGGTGACAGCCCAGCGCCACCAGTTCGCGCGCCTCGGCGGGCAGGTCGGGCAGCGCCGCCAGCAGCGCGGCGTCGACATGCGCGCGATAGGCACGCACTTCGTCCAGCGTCGGCCGGGTGATCATCCCCCGGCGATGGCGCGCATGACGCTTTCCCTCCGCCTCGTAATAGCTGTTGAACAGGAAGGGGAAACGCGGATCGTGCAGACCATAACCCGGCACATGGTCGCGCAGCACGAAGGTTTCAAAGAACCAGGTGGTATGCGCCATATGCCATTTGGCGGGCGAGGCGTCCGGCATCGACTGGACGGTCGCATCGGCATCGGACAATGGCGCGGCCAATGCCAGGGTCAGCGCACGGACCGAACGGTAGCGGGATGCAAGCTCGCTGGCAGGCTCAAGGGTCGCCACTGAGGACGGTATGAGGGTCGGCATTGGGCGCTCCCCGGGACATGGGGAGGCCGGTCGGCCCCTTACCGTACCATGCGCGCCCCTCCTGGAACCCAAAGAACGTCCGATGCGCCGCTTTGGTTCATCGTGCGCGCGGCGACAAAAAGCCAATCGGACAATCGGTTGAGATAGGCGAGCGCGGGCGGGTTGATCGCCTCCTGCTCGGCCAGCGCCACGGCGGCGCGCTCGGCCCGTCTAGCGATGGCGCGCGCCAGATGCAGGTGCGCGGACGCCGCGCTGCCGCCCGGCAGGATGAAGCTGGTCAGCGGCGACAGCGATGCGTTCATCACGTCGATCTCCGCCTCCAGCCGCGCGACCTGTTCGGGCACGATGCGTAGCGCGCCCTCAATCTCACCGGGCGTGGCGAGATCCGCGCCCAGATCGAACAGGTCGTTCTGGATCATGGTCAATTGCGCGGCGAGCGGCCCTTCGACCGAAAGCAACGCCACGCCGATCGCGCTGTTCGCCTCGTCCACCTCGCCGATCGCGACCATGCGCGGCTCCGCCTTGGAGCGGCGCGATCCGTCGACCAGCCCGGTCGTGCCTTCGTCACCGGTGCGGGTGTAGATTTTCGTCAGCTTGACCAAGGGATCAGGTCCGCCCCGCCATGAACAGCAACAGCACGACGACGGTGATCGCCAGCGCCTGGAAAAAGATGCGCTGCTGCATCATCCGGTTGGACTTGAGCTGCGACGCGGTCGGCCCCTCGCCCTTCGCCTCGGCCGTCGCCTCCTGAAGGAAGGTGATAATGCCGCGCACCAGCGCGACGACGGTGGCGAGCATCGCCGCGATCAGCAGGATCACGAGAAAAGTGGTCATGCCCTTGAGCTTACGCCTCCCCCAGCCGAAATCCAGCAGGAAGCATATTGCGGCGCAGCGCATCGGCCAGCGCGCGGCCATCCTCTCCCGCTTCGCGCATCGCCGCCAGCGCAGGCGCACCGTGCCGCTTGGCCAGGCGCTGGCCGTCCGCGCCGACGATCAGCGGATGGTGGTGATAGAGTGGCGTCTCCAGGTCGAGCAGCCCCTGCAACAGCCGGTGGATATGGGTCGCGTCGAACAGATCGACCCCGCGTACCACGTCGGTCACGCCCTGCGCGGCATCGTCGACCGTCACCGCCAGATGATAGCTGGCGGGCGCATCCTTGCGTGCGAGGATGACGTCGCCTTGGGCAAGCGGATCGGCGACGACCTCACCCGCATATTCGTCCTGCCAGCAAAGCGGCCCGGCGCGCTCCACCGCCCGTTTCATGTCCAGCCGCCAGCTATGCGGCTCGCCCATCCGCGCAGCGCGCGTCTTGGGCGACAGATGGCGGCACGTGCCCGGATAGAGCGGCGTCGCCCCATGCGGGGCGGACAGGCTGGCGGCGATTTCGGCGCGGGTGCAGAAACAGGGATAGAGCAGATCGGCCAGCCGTCCCTGTGCCGCCGCGTACAGGCCCAGCCGCTCGGACTGGAAGGACAGTTCGTCCCATTCCAGCCCCAGCCATTCCAAATCGCGCAGGATCGCATCGACATGCTCGGGGCGACTGCGCGTGCCGTCGATATCCTCGATGCGCAGCAGGAAGCGCCCGCCGCTTGTCCGCGCCAGATCGAAGGCGCGCACCGCCGACAGCGCGTGCCCCAGATGCAGCCGCCCGGTCGGGCTGGGCGCGAATCGCGTCACGGGTCGCCCACCGCTCATCGCCCGCCCCCTTGACCGCGATTCACATCCCATGCTGTCATAGTGGGCAGTGTCATAGCCATGTCACGCGCCTGCGCGAAGAGCGTCGGCGTACCACGAAGGGAGGAGCTGTGTTTCATCCCGACCTGATCCGACACCCGGACTCGTGTCCGGCGCTCGTATTGAATGCGGACTATACGCCGCTGTCCTATTATCCGCTGTCGGTCTGGCCCTGGCAGACCGCAGTGAAGGCCGTGTTCCTCGACCGGGTGGATATCGTCGCCCATTATGAGCGCGAGGTGCGCAGCCCGACCGCCAAGGTCAAGCTGCCCTCGGTCATCGCGCTCAAGCAATTCGTGAAGCCGTCGCAATTCCCGGCCTTCACCCGCTTCAACCTGTTCCTGCGCGACCGCTTCTCCTGCCAATATTGCGGATCGCACCGCGACCTGACCTTCGACCATGTCATCCCGCGCGCACAAGGCGGCCGGACGACCTGGGAAAATGTCGTCACCGCCTGCGCGCCCTGTAACCTGAAAAAGGGCGGGCGCACCCCGCGCCAGGCCGCGATGCCGCTGCATATCGAGCCGATCCGCCCGACCAACTGGCATCTGCAGGAACATGGCCGCAGCTTCCCGCCCAATTATCTGCATGAAACATGGCACGACTGGCTCTATTGGGACGTTGAGCTGGAAGCGTAACGAAGCGGGAGTGTCGAATGCGTGGATGGGCAAGGGGCCTGACGAGCCTGGGATTGATGGCACTGGCCGCCACCACCACCGCCTGTGGCAAGAAGGCGGAAAACCGCGCCGAGGCCGACCGTGCCGCCGCCAAGGCAGGCTTCGTGCCGCCCTCCGTCACATCCCGCGTCGACTTCGGCAGCATGATGGCGCGCCGCTTCCGCGAACTGGACCGTGACGGCAACGACATCATCACCGCCGATGAAATGCCCACGACCAATTCGCGCCTGTGGGAACTGGACCGCAACAAGGACGGCGAGATCACCGAGAGCGAGTTCTTCGAGGGGATGCTCGCGCGCTTCGACCGCATGGACCTGAACCGCGACGGCACCGTGACGTCGGAAGAGCGCGAGGCTTCGCGCACCGAACGCCCCGCGACACCAAGCAACCCGGTGGCGACGGGCGCGACCGCGACCCCGCCGGGGAATGTGAACTGAGGCGATAACGCCGCTATTCGCCCCGGGACCGTTGCTTCGTCCCGCCGGGTCGCGCAAGACGATGACGGCGGCACGGTGTCGGCGAAGCGGGGGGATCATGAAAGCGACCATCTTCGGGGCGTGCCTCATCGCCCTGGTGTCGGCTTCGGTGGTGGCGCGCCTGCCCGCCCCCTCCCGGATCATGGAGGTCGAGCGCGGGCTGACCTCCGCCGTCATCCTCGCCGATACGCCGGTGCAGCGCCGGACGATCGCCGCCGAAATGGCGCGGCTTCACGTTCCGGGGGTGAGCGTCGCCGTGCTGCACGACGGCGCGATCGCCTGGGCCAGGGGCTATGGCGTCACGCGTGCCAACGGCCTGCCGGTGACGCCCGACACGCTCTTTCAGGCGGGATCGATCAGCAAGCCGGTAACGGCGCTAGCCGCGCTCCGCCTGGTCGAGCAGAATCGCCTGACGCTGGACGGCGACGTCAACGACCAGCTCAAGGGCTGGAAACTGCCGGTCCCGCCGGGGCAGCACGTCACGCTGCGGCAATTGCTCGGTCATGTCGCGGGAACGACGGTGCATGGCTTTCCCGGCTATGCGGCCGGACAGCCGGTTCCCGATGTCGACGCCGTGCTGGACGGTCGCGCGCCCGCGAACACCAAGCCGGTGCTCGTCGACACGCCACCGGGCACGCTCTGGCGCTATTCCGGGGGCGGCTATACCGTCGTCCAGAAGCTGATCGAGGATGCGACGGGGCGCCCCTTCGCCACAATGCTGCGCGACGAAGTCCTCCAGCTTGCGGGCATGACGCAGAGCAGCTTTGCACAGCCTTTGCCCGCCCCGCTGCTCGACCGGGTGGCCTGGCCGCATGACGGCAGCGGAACGCCTGTCGAGGGTGGTCCGCACACCTATCCCGAACTGGCGGCGGCGGGCCTGTGGAGCACGCCGAGCGACCTGCTGCGCTATGCTATCGCTGTCCGGGACGGCGCGCGCGGGATGCCGGGCGCCTTGCTCGCCCCGTCGATCGCGACGGCCATGCTGACACCGGGCAAGGGCGATTACGGCCTGGGGCTGGAGGTGCATGGCCCGGCGTCGGACCGCCGCTTCTCGCATGGCGGCAGCAATGCGGGGTATGAGAATTTCCTGATCGCCTATACCGGCACCGGCGACGGCGTCGCGATCATGACCAACGGCGCGCAGGGCAACGAGCTGGCGATGGAGATCACCCGCAGCGTCGCCGCCGCCTATGGCTGGCCCGGCTATCACAGCATCGCACGCCGGAGCCTGCCGATCTCGCCCGCCATGCAACGGCGCCTGACCGGCACCTATGCCGTGCCCGGCCTGGGGTCCTTCTCTATACTCGCGCAAGGAACAGGGCTGTCGCTGTCGCTGAAGGAAGGGGCGAGCGAGCCGCTCTATGCCGCGTCGGCGGACAGCTATTTCATCCTGTCGTCCGACCTAGTGCTCCACCTGAGTCCCGATGATCCGGGGGTCAGCGGACATATCGTGACCGGACCGTTCAACGTGCCGTTCCAAAAGGAAGCCGCAACTACACCCTGACGCAATTTCCGGCGTAGAGTAAGCCCGAATATTATACCAAAATTACCTCGTTCAATCAGTTGACGCGCATCCTATTGCGTTGCAGCAATAGCGCCCATGATGACCCTGCCCCCCATCGCCAACAATGCCGACATCCGTTTTCTGGGCGCCCAGTTGGGTGACGTGATCCGCCGTTATGGCGGCGACGCGCTGTTCGAGGCGACCGAAGCCATTCGCCGTGCCTCGGTCGATCGCTATCGCGGATTGGGCGAGGACGGGTCGGTCGACCTGCAACTGGAACGCCTCGCGCTCGACGAGACGCTGGATTTCGTGCGCGGCTTCATGCTGTTCTCGATGCTCGCCAATCTGGCCGAGGACCGGCAGGGTATTGCGCGCGAACCGGGCACCGACATCGCCGAGGTGCTGGCGACGCTGGCCGAACAGGGCATCGACCGTGAGGCAGCGATGGAGCTGCTGGCGCAGGCGCTGGTCGTGCCCGTGCTGACCGCGCACCCGACCGAGGTGCGGCGCAAGAGCATGATCGACCACCGCAACCGCATCGCCGAATTGCTGGCGATGCGCGACGCCGGCCGTGACGTGACGCCCGACGGCGACGATGTGGAAGCGGCAATCGGCCGCCAGATCGCGCTCCTCTGGCAGACGCGCGTCCTGCGCCGCGAGCGGCTGTACGTGACCGACGAGGTCGAGACGGCGCTGTCTTACTTGCGCGACGTATTCCTCCCCGTCCTCCCCGCGCTCTACCAGCGTTGGGACAAGGCGTTCGGCGCGCGCGTGCCCGCCTTCCTGCGCCCCGGTTCGTGGATCGGCGGCGACCGCGACGGCAATCCCTTCGTCACCGCCGAATCGCTGACCACCGCGCTGGCGCAGGCAGCGGACGCGGTGCTGACCCATTATTGCGAGGGCGTCCACGCGCTGGGCGCCGAACTGTCGATCTCGACCGGCCATGCCCAGGTGGACGAAGCGGTGCTGGCGCTGGCCGATGCCAGCGGCGACGACGCGCTCAGCCGCGCGGACGAGCCCTATCGCCGCGCGCTGTCGGGCATTTATGCGCGACTGGCCGCAACCCATCAGCACCTCACCGGCAAGACCCCGCCCCGCCCGGGCAAGCTGACCGGCCAGCCCTATCCCGATCCCAAGGCGCTGCGCACCGATCTGGTCGCGATCGCGCGGGGGCTGGCGGCGCAGGGCGACGGCACGCTGGCGAGCAGCGGCGCACTGGGCCGGCTGATCCGCGCGGTCGAGACGTTCGGCTTCCACCTGGCCACGCTCGACCTGCGCCAGAATTCGGCGGTGCATGAGCGCGTCGTCGCCGAACTGCTGAAGGTCGCGGGCGTCGAGGCGGATTATCTGGCGCTTGACGAAGACGCCCGCGTCGCGCTGCTCCGCCGCGAACTCGCCAATGCCCGGCCGCTCTTCAGCCAATATGCGGACTATTCGGACGAGACCCGCTCCGAACTGGCGATCGTCCGGGCCGCCGCCGATGCCCATGCCACATATGGCCCGAAGTGCATCACCAACTATATCGTCTCGATGGGCAAGTCGGTGTCCGACCTGCTCGAAATCAACCTGATGCTGAAGGAATTCGGCCTCTACCGCCCCGGCGCGCCCGCCACCGCCGCGATCATGGCGGTGCCCCTGTTCGAGACGATCGAGGATCTGGAAGCCGGGCCGGAGATCATGCGCGCCTATTTCGCGCTGCCGGAGATCGCCGCGATCGTCCGCACCCGCGGGCATCAGGAAGTGATGATCGGCTATTCGGACTCGAACAAGGATGGCGGCTACCTGACCTCCACCTGGTCGCTGTCCAAGGCGTCGAGCGCGTTCCGCCCGGTCTTCGACGAACTGGGCGTGCGGATGCAGCTGTTCCACGGGCGTGGTGGCGCGGTCGGACGCGGCGGTGGCAGCGCCTTCGCCGCGATCCGCGCGCAGCCGCACGGCACCGTGCAGGGCCGCATCCGCATCACCGAACAGGGCGAGGTGATTGCGGGCAAATATGGCACGCGCGACTCGGCACTGACCAATCTGGAAGCCATGGCCTCCGCCACCCTGCTCGCCAGCCTGGAACCCGACCGGCTGTCGGCCGCGGACACCGCGCGCTTTACCGCCGCGATGGAAGAGCTGTCGGCCACCGCCTTCACCACCTATCGCGCCCTGGTCTACGGGACCGAGGGCTTCCGCACCTTCTTCCGCCAGATGACCCCGATCGCGGAAATCGCAGGGCTGAAGATCGGCAGCCGCCCGGCCAGCCGCAAAAAGTCCGACGCGATCGAGGATCTGCGCGCCATCCCCTGGGTGTTCAGCTGGGCGCAGGCACGCGTGATGCTGCCCGGCTGGTTCGGCGTCGGCACCGCGATCGCGCAGTTCGAGGACAAGGCGCTGCTCGCCGAGATGGCGAAGGAGTGGCCCTTCTTTGCCGCGACGCTGGCGAATATGGAGATGGTGCTGGCCAAGTCCGACATCGGCATCGCGCGGCGCTATGCGGGTCTGGTCGAGGACGAAACCTTACGCGACACGATCTTCGGGCGCATCCATGACGGCTGGCACCGCGCGCGCGACGGGTTGCTGACCGTGACCGGGCAGACGCGCCTGCTGTCCGACAACCCGGCGCTGGAGGCGTCGATCCGCCTGCGTTTGCCCTATATCGAGCCGCTCAACCTGCTGCAGATCGAACTGATGAAGCGGCACCGCGCGGGCGAGAGCGATCCCCGCATCGGCGAGGGCATCCTGCTGTCGATCAACGGCATCGCCACCGCGCTGCGCAACAGCGGGTAACATGGCCGATTTCGTCGTCCATTACGAAGGCGGCCTGCGCTGCCATGTCACGCATCCGGGCAATGGCGCGGTGCTGGTCATGGACGCCTCGCAGGAGCTGGGCGGGCGGGGCGAGCATTTCTCGCCCAGCGACCTGTTGTCGGTGTCGCTGGGCGGTTGCGTGCTCAGCATCATGGCGATGGCGGGCCGCGTCGCCGGGCTGGAACTGGCGGGCGCGACGGCAACCGTGACCAAGGAGATGGGCAACGCCCCGCGCCGGGTCACGACGATGGCGGTGACGGTGCGGGTGCCGGGACGCTATGACAGGAGCCAGCGCAAGCGACTGGAGGCAGCGGCTGCGGCCTGCCCGGTCCATGCCGTGCTGGGCATCGACGCGCCGATCCTGATCGTGTGGGAAGAGTGACCCTCACTATTCCTCCCCTGCAAGGGGAGGGGGACCGCCGCAAAGCAGTGGTGGAGGGGTGTACCCGCTCGCCGTGACACCCCTCCGACAGCCCTGCGGGCTGCCACCTCCCAGGGGAGGAATGTGTTGGATGATCCGCCTTACCCCGCCCGATCGCGCTCCGCCTGCTCCATCGTCTCCGCCATCGCCCGGTCTCCCGGCGCGTCAGATGCGAAAAGTCCGGCAATGACGCCGCGCCGGTTGGGCTCGGGATGGTGCTGGGCGATCTTCCACACGCCCTCCAGCCGAGCGATGTGCAGGGTCAGACCGACGATACCGCGCTGCAAGCCTTGGATGAAATCCGCAGGCGCATCGTCGATGGACCAGGGTTCGGCCTGCCCCGCTTCCTTCGCCTCCGTCAGGCGCGCCAGATGGGCCGCCAGCCATTCGGGATCGTGCGTGACGGACAGGTGCCCATGCGCCTGCAACACCACATAATTCCAGGTCGGCACGACCTTTCCATGCTCGCGCTTGGTCGGATACCAGCCGGGATGGACATAGGCATGTGGCCCCTGGAAGATCGCCAGCGCCGCGCAACCGCGTTCGGCCAGCCGCCAGAGCGGATTGGCCCGCGCGACATGGCCCTCCAACATCCAGCCGTCGCCGTCTTGTATCGCGGTCATCGGCAGCGACACCGCTTCGGGCACGCCGTCCCGCACCACGACCAGCGAGGCGAGACCGATCGCCGCCATCGCCTCCAGCAGCACGTCGTCCCGCGTCTCGCGAAAGGCGCGTGGGGGATAGCTCATGCGAGCGCCAAAGTCGGCTCGCCCCGCTCATGCGCGAGCAGCCATTGCTTGACCGCCAGTCCGCCCGCAAAGCCGGTCAGCGTGCCGTTCGCGCCGATGACGCGGTGGCAGGGGACCACGATCGACAGCGGGTTGCGCCCGTTCGCCGCTCCTACCGCGCGCGATGCCCCCGGCCGGCCGATCGCGGTGGCGAGCGCGGCGTAGCTGCGTGTTTCGCCATATGGAATGGCGTTCAAGCCCGTCCATACCGCCCTCTGGAAATCGGTGCCGACGGGCTCGAGCGGCAGGTCGAATACGCGACGCTTTCCGGCAAAATATTCGGACAGCTGGCGCACCGTCTCGGCCAACACGTCATGCGCCGGATCGTTGCGGCGTTCGGGCAGCGTCACCCGCCCGACCCGCTCGTCGGCCCACAGGACGGCGCGCAGGCCATGCCCGCTTGCCACGAGGGTCAGCTCGCCCACCGGCGAGGCCATGGTGCATTCGCTCAACATGGGGAGCATCCTAACCGATGATCGCCCCGGATACGTCCCGCTTCTTGCGGTCAAAGCCGGAAGAAGGGCGCGGCGATCTCTGGCGTGACACGGAGCAACCGGCCGGTGGCGCGGTCGATCAGCGCCCAGGTCGTCACCGCCTCCACCTTTACCCGCCCCCCGGCATCCAGAAAGCGGACATGCCGGTCGAAGCGCGCGCCCTTGGGCGGATTGGGCACCCAGGTCTCGGCCGTCACCGTCTCGCCCGCCACGACATTGCCGCGATAGTCGATCTCGTGCCGCGTCACGACCCAGACATGGGCGGCGGCATGTTCGGGGGGCACGACGGCTTCCCAATGCGCGCCCGCGATGGCCTGAATCCACTGGACCCAGACGGCGTTGTTCACATGGCCCAGCTCGTCGATATGCTCACGGAGGGCGGTGAAGCTCATGGTGAAACGGCTCATGTCTGTTCGTCCGGTTCCCTGTATCGCAACCACAATGCACGCACGCCCCAGCCGATCGCGGCGGCGACCATCACCAGTCCGGCCGCCATCAGGATATGCGGCAGCGTGGGGCGATAGCGCGCGGCGAGTTCGTGAAACGCCTCGCCGAACAGATAACCGATACCGGTGAAGATCGCAGCCCAGCACAGGGCGGATGCCGCATTGACCGCGACGAACAACCGCGTCGACACATGGCTGGTGCCCAGCGCCACCGGGCTGATCGTGCGCAGCCCGTAGAGGAAGCGAAAGACGAAGATGAAGCCGACCGGATAACGCTCCATCAGCCTGGTCACGCGGGCATAGACCCGCCGCTTGCTCAACTTGCCGACCCAGCGCCCGTCGCGCGCCCGCCGGCCGATGGTGAAGAAGACCTGGTCCGCCAGGAAGGAGCCGATCGCGGCGGCGAGGAACGCGGCGGGCCAGCCGATCAGCCCCTGGTGCGACAGGATACCCCCCGTCACGACCGCCGTCTCGCCCTCCAGCCCGGCGCCGAGCGCGATGGCCGCGACGCCGTAGCGCGCGACGATCGCCTCTATGCTCAGGATTCGACTCCCATCTGCCACAGGATGAAGGCGTGCTCCTCGGCCCCTTCGCGCAAGCTCTCGAACCGGCCCGACTTGCCGCCATGCCCTGCGCCCATATTGGTCTTGAGCAGCAGCAAATTGTCGTCGGTCTTGGTCGCGCGCAATTTGGCGGCCCATTTGGCGGGCTCCCAATAGGTGACGCGCGGGTCGTTCAGCCCGCCCGAGATGAATAGCGGCGGATAGGCCTGGGGCTTCACATTGTCATAGGGGCTGTAGCTGCGGATCAGCTCGAACGCCGCCTTGTCCTCGATCGGGTTGCCCCATTCGGGCCACTCGCCCGGCGTCAGCGGCAGCTCGGCGTCCATCATCGTGTTGAGTACGTCGACGAACGGCACGTCCGCGATCACCGCGCCCCACAGCTCGGGATCCGAATTGACCACCGCGCCCATCAGTTCGCCACCCGCCGAACGGCCCGCAATGGCGATCTGGCCCTGGCTGGTCCAGCCGCCGTCGATCAGCCCCTTCGCCACGTCGACGAAATCATGGAAGGTGTTGGTCCGCTTCTCCAGCTTGCCGTCCAGATACCATTGCTGGCCCAGATCGTCGCCGCCGCGGATATGCGCGATGGCATAGGCGAAACCGCGGTCGAGCAGGCTCATGCGCCCGGTCGAGAAGCCCGGCGGAATGGCATAGCCATAGGCGCCGTACGCATAGAGGAACAGCTTGCCCGACCCGTCGCGCGGGAAGTCCCTGGGGTAGACGATCGACACCGGCACCATCGTCCCGTCGCGAGCAGGAATCTTCAGCCGCTCGGTCCGATACTTGTCCGCGTCATAACCCGACGGGATGTCCTGCACCTTCAGCACGGTCAGCCCACCGGTCGCCACGTCATAGTCATAGACGGTGCCCGGCGTGACCATCGATTCATAGCCGAGCCGCAGGACCGACACGTCATATTCGGGATTGTCGCCCAGGCCCGCCGTATAGCTCGCCTCGGGAAAATCGATCCGCTGCGCCGTGGTCGGCGTGTCGTAGCGGTGGATGGCGATCCGGTCCAAACCGTCCTCGCGGCCCTCGACCACGAAGAAGTCCTTATAGCACTCCACCCCGGTCATGTAGAAATGCGGGTTGGGGCCGATCAGCTCGTGCCAGTCGCCGGGATTCTCGATCGAGGCGGTGCACAGGCGGAATTGCGGGTCCACGTCATTGGTGTGGATGAACAGCGTGCCGTCATGCTCGTCCACGTCGTACTCGCGCCCCTCCTTGCGGGGCGCGACCAGGAGCGGCTCGGCAAAGACATTATCGGCCGGGAGAAGCCGCACCTCGCTGGTGACGTGGTCTCCGGTCGCGATCACGATCCAGTTGCGCGCAGAGGTCTCGGCAACGGCGACGCGGTAGCCTTCGTCATCCTCGTGGAACAACTCGACATCATCCTCGACGGCCGTGCCCAGCCGGTGGAAACGCGCATTGTCGGTGCGCCACTGCGCATTCGCCACGCCGTAGAGAAAGCCGCTGTCGTCGGCGACCCAGACGATCTCGGACAACATGCCGGGGATGACGTCGGGCAGGTGTTCGCCGGTGGTCAGGTCCTTGACCCGCACCTCGAACCGTTCGGAGCCATTGTCGTCGATCGCATAGGCCAGATAGCGGCCATTGTTGCTGATCGAGAAGGCACCCAGCCGGAAATATTCCTTGCCCTCGGCCAGCGCGGGTTCGTCGAGCAGCAGCTCGTCCGGGCCGCCCGCCACCGGCTTGCGCCACCATTTGCGATATTGCCCGCCCGTCTCGAACCCGGTCCAGTAGAGCCAGTCGCCATCCTTTTGGGGCACGGAGGATTCATCCTCCTTGATCCGGCCCTTCATCTCTTCATACAGCCGGTCGATCAGCGGCTGGCGCGGGGCCATCACCGCCTCGAAATAGGCGTTCTCCGCCTCGACATAGGCGAGGACTTGCCTGTCCTCGACCTCCGGATAGGCGGGGTCCTTCAGCCAGGCATAGGGGTCGGTGATGGTGGTCCCGTGTGCGGTGAAGCTGTGGGGACGGGTCTGGGCAATGGGCGGCGTCGGCGCGGCGGGTTCGGTCATCGCCCGGATGTAGCTAGGCTTACGCCCCGCCGGAAGGGGTTGGGGTCATGCAAATTCTTGCGCCAACAGCCGTTCACGCTGAGCGAAGTCGAAGCGCACGTTCCGCGCTTGGCCAAGACGGGTTCCCCGTGGCCTTCGACTTCGCTCAGGCTGAACGGTTGCTGGGGTTACTTGGCCTTCCACCCATCGGCCAGCGTCCAGCGATCCCGCCAGTGCATCACCGGCGTCTCGCCCTCCCATTCCACCGGCAGCCAGACATAGCGCCCGTCGATCGCATTTTCCGGCCGCCAGCGATCGGCCATGAAGATGAAGCGCGGCTCAGCCCCCGGACGCTCGGGTGGCAAGGGCAGGACTAAGGTCGATTGCGAATGGAAGGTCGTCTTCCGGTCCTCCTCGCTCCCGCGCACCGGATTGCCCAGCGAGCGCCACGGTCCCGTCACCCGGTCCGCGACATAGACCCGCCCCGGATTGGGCCGCCAGCCGGTCAGGCCGGAGGCGAACATGTAATAACGCCCCTTGGCCTTGAAGAGCGCAGGCGCCTCGTTCCCGCCATCGGGCAGCGCGCGGACATAATAGCCGTCATGGCTCGTCCAGTCGGGGGCCAGCCGCGCGATCTGGAGCGTGGCATTCTCTTCCGACGCATAGACATGCCAGGCGATGTCGCCATCGACGAAGATCGTCATGTCGCGCGCCATCTGCCCGCCGGGCATGTCCTGGGCCAGCTTGGTGTCCGACGCCTTGTCCCCTGCGGTCGCATTGGCGGGCCAGATGCCCGGATTGACCCGGCCCGCGCGCAGGAAGCGGAACGGTCCCTGCGGTCGGTCAGCGACCGCGACGCCCGCCTGCGCCGCGCCGTAACCGCGTCCCTTCAGCTCCAGATGGAACCACATCACGAATTTTCCCGTGCGGCGGTTGTAGACGACCTTGGGCCGCTCCAGGATACAGCCGCGCGTGATCGGACTGTCGGGATCGTCCGATACGGGCAGCGCCACCCCCTCGTCGCGCCAGTTCACCAGATCGGCCGAGCTATAGGCATGGACGCCGACCAGCGCGGTATTACCCGCCTCGCCCGCCGTCTTGTGCTCGCCATGCCACCACCAGCGCCCGCCATGACGCAGCAGGCCGCCGCCATGCGCATTGATCGCGACGCCGTTCGTATCGTTCCACACCTCGCCGGGGTGAAACGCATCCGGCTGTGCCGCGCGTGTCATAGCGCCACCCGCCAGCGCCGCCGCGCCCGCCCCCACCAGGATGCTTCGCCGGTCGATCGTCATGCAAACCCCTCCCAAGTCAGTCGCTCCAGATCGTATATCGTCGGACAAATCGATCAAGCCCCCCACAGGCTCGACGCTGTGCGGACGGAGGGCTAGACCGGCCACGTTTCCCATTGCTGTCAGGCCGTTCCATGTCCCTTTCCGCCCGCCTTGCCGCCCTTCGTGCTGAACTGACCGCGCGAGGGCTCGATGGTTTCGTCGTGCCGCTGACCGACGAGCATATGAGCGAATATGTTGGCGACTATGCGCAGCGGCTTGGCTGGCTGACCGGGTTCGGCGGGTCGGCGGGGTCGGCGGTGGTGCTCAGCGACAAGGCCGCGATCTTCACCGACGGGCGCTATACCCTTCAGGTCCGCGAGCAGGTGTCGGGCGAGGACTATGCCTATATCCCGGTGCCGCAGGACAGCGTGGCGGGCTGGCTGGGGCGCGAGACGGCGGCGGGGCAGCGGATCGGATACGACCCGTGGCTGCACACTCGCCAGCAGGTGGCCGACATGACCGCAGCGCTGGCCGACCGGGATGCCGAGCTGGTCGCGGTCACGTCCAACCCGATCGACGCGATATGGACCGACCGCCCCGCCCCCTCGCCTGCCAGCTTGCGCGTGCAGGACGACGGGATCGCCGGCGAAAGCTCGGCCGCCAAGCGGGCGAAGATCGGCGAATGGCTGGCCGAGCAGCGCGCCGATGCGGTGGTGCTGTCGGCGCTGGATTCGATCGCCTGGACCCTCAACGTGCGTGGCACCGATGTCGCGCATACGCCGGTCGCCCTGTCCTATGCGATCGTCCATGCCGACGGCGAAACCGATCTGTTCGTAGCACCCGAGAAGATCACGCCCGAGGTGCGTGCGCATCTGGGCAATGCGGTGCGGCTGCACGACCGCGCCGCGTTCGAGGGCTATCTGGGCGGTTTCGCAGGCAAGCGCGTCGTCGCCGACCCCGAACGCGCGGTGGCGGCGATCGCACAAGCGCTGGAGGCAGGCGGGGCCAAGGTGCTGGGCTTGCGCGATCCGGTGGTGCTGACCAAGGCGATCAAGAATGCGGCCGAAGTCGCCGGACACCGTGCCGCCTCGGTGCGCGACGGCGCGGCGATGGTGAAGTTCCTGCACTGGGTCGAGCGCGAATGCCCCAGGGGCGGGCAGACCGAACTGTCCGCCGCCGCGCAGTTGCTGGCGTGCCGCGAGGCGACCGGGTTGCTCAAGGACACCAGCTTTGCGACCATCTCGGCGACCGGCGCACATGGCGCCAGCCCGCATTACCATGTCACCGAGGAATCGAATGCGCCTATCGAGCCGGGCCAGCTCTTCCTGATCGACTCCGGCGGGCAATATCAGGATGGCACCACCGACATCACCCGCGTCATGCCGATCGGCGAGGCCACGGACGAGATGCGCGACCGCTTCACCCGCGTGCTGAAGGGGCATATCGGCCTCGCCACGGCGGTCTTCCCGGACGGGACGTTGGGCGGGCATCTGGACTCGCTGGCGCGGCGGCCGCTCTGGGAGGTCGGGCTGGATTATGCCCATGGCACCGGCCACGGCGTCGGTGCCTATCTGTCGGTGCATGAGGGGCCGCAGCGTATCGCCGCGCCCAACTATCCCGGCGGTGCGGCGATGGAGCCGCTGCGGGCAGGCATGATGCTGTCCAACGAGCCCGGTTATTACAAGGCGGGCGAATATGGCATCCGCATCGAGAATCTCGTGCTGGTCGAACCGCGTGCGATTCCGGGCGCGGACCGGGACATGCTGGGCTTCGAGACGCTGACCCTTTGCCCGATCGAGCGCACGCTGATCGTTCCTCAGTTGCTGACTTCGGGAGAGCGGGACTGGCTCAACGCGTACCATGCGCGGGTGGCGGAGGTTCTGGCGCCGGAACTGGAGGGCGCGGATCGCGACTGGCTGCTGGAGAAATGTGCGGCGATCTGATTTTTGTTCACGCGAAGCCGCGAGGCCGCGAAGAGAAAGAAGGTTGGTTCGCGCGGAGGCGCGGAGACGCGGAGGTGTCTCGCTCGCCGCGCCAGCGGCCCTCTTATAGCGAGCGCTGACGATAGAGAGCGCTGCGCGCGTTGCTATTGCGATAACATGAGATGGACTCACCCCTCCCCTTCAGGGGAGGGGCCGGGGGTGGGGCGCTGCCGCAAGCGTCACGTTCGCGGCG
>NZ_BBPI01000032.1 GCF_000787715.1 Sphingomonas parapaucimobilis NBRC 15100 | reverse complement strand
ATGCTCAATCCCTGAGCGCGCGTTCGCCCTCGAACATGTAATCCCGCGTCACCGGCACCGAGAGCCGTCCGCGCGTCAGCTGCACCTGATAGTTGCACAAGCCACCATTGCGGAACGCCGCGCCCGCGCCCGCCAGGTAGAACAGCCACATGCGATAGAAGCGCTCGTCATACAGCTCGACGATGCGGTCCTTCGCCGCCACGGTGCGGTCGTACCAGATGTCCAGCGTCCAGCCATAATGGCAACGCAGCACCTCGACATCGGTCAGGAACATGCGCAGCCCTTCCTGCGCGCGAACGATCTCGGACAAAGCGGGGTTGTAGCCGCCGGGGAAGATGTATTTGGTCGTCCAGTCGTCGGTGACGCCCGGCCCGTTCAGCCGCCCGATCGTGTGGAGCAGCATCACGCCGTCCTCAGTCAGCAGGTCACGGCACTTGCGGAAGAAGGTGCGATATTGCGGCGGGCCGACATGCTCGAACATGCCGACCGAGACGATGCGGTCGAACTGGCCCCCGAAATCCTCAGGGCGCACGCGGCGATAGTCGATCAGCTCGAACTTCACCTTGTCCGACACGCCCAGCGCCTCGGCCCGCGCGCGCGCGACCTTCAGCTGTTCCTCGGACAGGGTGACGCCCAGCACTTCCGCGCCGCATTTCTGGTGCAGGTACAGCGCCATGCCGCCCCAGCCGCAACCGATGTCGAGCACACGCATCCCCGGCTCGATCGCCAGCTTCGCGGCGATATGCGCCTTCTTGTCGCGTTGCGCGCGTTCCAGGTCGTTCTGCGGATCGGTGAAATAGGCGCAGCTATATTGCTTGTCGGTGTCGAGGAAGAGTTCGTACAGCGTGCCCGACAGGTCGTAATGATGGGCGACGTTCTTCTTCGAGCGCCGCTCCATGTTGATCCGGTCGATGCGGTGCTTGATCGCGCCCGCCGCCCGGACCAGCCGCGAGGGGTTCAGGTTCGCCCGGCCCGCTTCCCATTTGTCGTTGGCGGTCAGCAACTCGACGAGGTCGCGAACATCGCCCTTCTCGACGACCAGACGGCCGTCCATGAAGCTTTCGCCCGCCGCCAGCGCCGGGTTGCGGACGATCTGCCCGGCAACACGCGAATCGGTAAAGCGAATCGCGACGTCAGGATAACCGGGCTCGGACGAGCCGAATTCGCGTACCTTTCCGTCATGATGGGTGAGGGTCAGGCGGCCCTTGCGGACCGCGCGCGACAGAAACAGATCGATCAGCGCCATATGGCACGCCCTAGTGTCTTAAATTCCGGCGTACCAGTCATAATCGACATGATCTTCCCAGTATCCGCCCTTGCCCAAACCTATGTTAGCCAGGCTGGCCACCGCATCGATCCGCATCAGATATTTGGCATGCTTGTACCCCAGCTGTCGCTCGACGCGCAGGCGCAAGGGCGCACCGTGGCCGATGTCGAGCATCCGCCCGTTCATGCCCCAGGCCAGGATCGTCTGGGGGTGGAAGGCATCGATCAGGTCGATCGATTCATAATAGGGCTGGCCCCCGTACAGGTCGGCACAGGTGAAGACGATGTAGCGCGCGCGGGTGCTGATATCGGCGGCCTTCAGGATATTGCCCAGCATCGGCCCCATCCATTCGCCGATCGCGCTCCACCCCTCCACGCAATCGTGGCGGGTGATCTGGCGGCGCGCGGGGAATTCGCCGATCTGGCGCAGCGACAGCGACAGTGGCTTGGCCACCAGCCCGCCGACCGTCAGCCGCCAGTCCTCGAACCGGTTGGCGGCCAGCGCGGCATATTCGGGCGTGCCGGGATTGCGGGTGCCGTTGGTGCGGAAGATCGGCGACATCTGGTCGCGGCGATATTCGGGGGCCAACGCACCCCGGTCCATCAGCGCGCGTTGCAGCCCCTTTTGCATATCCTCGCCCGCGAACAGGATTTTCCGTGCGGTGGGTTGCTGGATGATCTGGTCGCAGCCCGCAAGGAGCAGCCCGGCGCCGCCGGTCAGGATGGTACGACGCCCAATCACTCTGGCGGTCATTCGGGAATCCTCCAGCGGCCGGTAATCATCGACCGCAGCTCGTTGAGCGGCCCGGCCAGAATGACCAGGACCAGATGGACGATCAGGAACAGCGCCAGTGCGCTGGCCGTGATGAAGTGGATCGATCGTGCCGATTGCCGCCCGCCCAGCAGGTCCAGCACCCAGGGCCAGGCCGCGTTCATGCCGGGCGACAGCGCAATGCCGGTCAGGATGGCGAGCGGCAGCGCGACGAACAGCACGCCCGCATAGCTCAGCTTCTGGAACAGGTTGTAGGCCCTGGGATCGCGTTTGTCGTGGAACCGGAAGGCCAGATGCCGCCGGAAATCCGCCCAGACAGCGCCGGGTCGCAGCTCGCGCCCCCGGATGCGCAGGTCGCGCTGGAAATGCCGCGTGACGAGCCCGCCGATCATATAGGCGAGCAGTCCGAATCCCAGCACCAGCGCGAAGAACAGATGCCAGCGCCGCGAGATCGCCAGATTGTAGCGCGCCGGAATGGTCAGCCAGGCGGGAAAATGCGGCAGGCTCGCCCAGGCGTGATCGAAATTCGCGCCGTAGCGCCCCCAGTAGAGCCGGGGATGCGCGTTGGAAATGCCCAGCCCCGATCCCAGCAGGATCAGGACCGCGACCGCATTGACCCAGTGCCAGATGCGCGTCACCCATCCGTGGCGACGGATGATCGTGCCGGGTCTGTCGGCGGCTCTTTCCGGCTCGGTCGGCGTTCCGGCTTCCATCCACACTCCCTTTCGGTGACCATTCATGATCGACAACTGGCATTTCTACGAACCCGTCAACGGTCATGGGCTGGCGCATGATCCCTTGAACGCGATCGTCGCGCCGCGACCGATCGGCTGGATCGGCAGCCGGTCGGGCGCGGGCGTCAACAATCTGGCACCTTACAGCTTTTTCAACGTCTTCAACTACCGTCCGCCGCTGATCGGCTTTTCGTCGCAGGGGTGGAAGGATTCGGTCGCCAATATCGCCGAGACCAAGGTGTTCACCTGGAACCTCGCCACCATGACGCTGGCCCAGGCGATGAACGCCAGCGCGGCGACCGTGCCCGCCGAGGTGGACGAATTCGGCCTGGCGGGCGTGACGGCCGAGGACGGGCGGCTGGTCGCCGCGCCGCGCGTGACGGAGAGCCCGGTCTCGTTCGAATGCCGCCTGACCCAGCTGATCCGACTGGAGACCAAGGAGGGCCACGAACTCGACCAGTGGCTGGTCATCGGCGAGGCGGTGGGTATCCATATTGCCGCCGACCTGATCGAGAACGGCATCTACCAGACCGCGCGCGCGCGCCCGATCCTGCGCGGCGGCGGGCCGGTCGATTATTTCGAGGTGACGGAGGCCGCCCGTTTCGAGATGCGGCGCCCCGACGCCTGATCCGGCCGCCGAAACGGGGGGTGCGGAGGATTCCTGCCATCGGTTACGGCTTTGTAACCCCCCAGGCGTCATAGACGGGCCGATGTTTTGAGAAGGCCCATCATGCTGACCCAGCTTCGGGATCATCACGCCGCGCTGACCCGCTTGCTGGATGACCACCGCAACCTGTGCGACGCCGCGCAGATCGATTACCAGGCCCTGCGCCATGTCCGGTGGCAGATCGCCCATGCCAGCCGCAAGCGCCTGACCTTTCTGGTCGAGACGGCCTTTCCCTTTGCCGAGAGCCATGCCCGGCTAAGGGCCGCGGCCGGGCTGTTGACGCTGCGCAACGAGACGCCGGCCTATGGACAGATCCTGTCGTCCTTCATCGCCCGCTGGTCGATGGAAGCGGTCGCGGCCGATCCACGCGGCTATGCCCGCGCCGCCGACGCCTATCGCCGCGACGCCGACAAGCGGTTGTTCGCGGAGGAACGCCATCTGCGCCTGCTGATGGCCGACGTCGAATGGCAGCCGGGCGGCCTTCCGCCCCTTGCGATCGACGATGGAGGCCCGGCGGCGCTGGCCTCGCCACGCTGACCGCGCGAAACCCCGCGGAAACTCGAAACCCTTCCATGTGTTGGTACGACACAGGCGGAACGGCCATGGCCGATATCCGCCCGTCACCACAGGAGGGTTTGTCATGAAATTGTTCGTCCCGCTGATCCTGATCGGCACCCTGCCGCTCGCCGCCTGCGACCAGAAGACCGGATCGACCACCGTGACCAGCAACGCCGCGACCGGCGAAGTGACGGAAACCCAGACCGGATCGGGCTCCGCCGTCGCCAAGCTGGAACCCGGCAAATGGGAGGTGAAGACCCAGGTCAGCGACCTGAAGATGGCCAACATGCCCAAGGGCGTCAGTTCGACTCCGCCCGCCCAGACCAACAGCATCTGCCTGACCGCCGAACAGGCCGCCAAGGGTCCCGCCGAACTGCTGAAGCAGGCGCAGTCGGACTGCACCGTCAAAAGCTCGACCTTCGAGGGCGGCAAGGTCGAGAGCGAACTGACCTGCAAGATGCCCGGCGACATGACCATGCACAGCAAGACCAAGGGCAGCTTCACCGCGACCAGCTTCACCACCGATCAGGAGATGGAGATGACCGGCGCGCATCCGATGTCGCAAAAGGTCCATACCGAGGGCCGCCGTCTCGGCGCCTGCGACGGCGCGATGTGATCCTCCGCCGGGCCGGAGTGGCGGCATCCCGGCCCGGCCGGCACCCCGTACGACATGTTAAAGTTTGATTTATATTAATATGACAGAATGCCCCCGATCAGGAGGCATTTGATGATCCGATAACAGGACCATGCAGGAAGGGCCGGGGGGCCTGTCCTGCCCATGAAATTTCTGGATCGCACGGGACATCGCCGGGGTGGGGCCGATGGAGGGCAACCTGTCGAATGCGATCGCGACTATATCGAAAGCACTCCCCATGTTGCCCGAATGGCTCGAAATGCGCGACGCGCTGGCGCGCGTCGTCAGCGAACACCGCATCCTGTGTAACGCGCCCAAGCCCGATACCATCGCGCTAAGCCGCAATCGCTGGCTGCTTTCCAACGCCAGCCGCCAGCGGGCGAACTGGCTGATGCGCACCGCGAACCCCATTGCCGAACGCTTGGCGCACACGCCCGGCGGTGCCGCCTGGCTGGCGGTGCAGGCGACCATGCCCGCCTATCGCCAGCGCATATCCGGGTTCGTTTCAGCCTGGCCGATCGAGGAGATCATCACCGACTGGGACGGATACCGGCGCGGCGTCGCCCAGCTGCGCACCGAGGTGACGGCATGGCTGCGTAACGAGGAATTTGCGATCCGGGCACTGGCGGCGGAATGGGAAGCGGCGGCGCTGCCCCCGATGGCCATCCCCCGTCAGGCATAGCCGCGATAGAAGAACACCGCCGTCGTCACCGTCGTCAGGAGGAGCGTCCAGCCCCGGATGAGCCCGGCGGGCAGCCTGCGCCCGATCAGCGCGCCGCTCCATCCCCCGACGATGCCGCCCGCCAGCATCGGCAGACACTGCGCCCAGGCGACCATGCCCGTCGCCACGAAGACCAGCGTCGCCGCCGCATTGGCGGTGGCCAGCATCAGGGTGCGCGGCGCGGCCAGCTGCGCCGGGTTGCGCCCAGAGAGCAAACCCCAGGCGGCGGTGAGCATCATGCCGATGCCGCCGCCGAAATAGCCGCCATACACGCCCAGCACCGCCTGCGCCCCCATCAGCGCGCGCGGACCCGGCTTGGCGATCCGTGCCAGCCATTCCGAGGCATGGCGTCCGCCCGCGATCGCGATCGTCGCGGTCAGCAGCAGCCACGGCACGATCAGGTCGAAGGCGCGCGGCGGCGTCAGGAACAACAGGACGCTGCCGAGCAGCGCGAATACGAAGGTCAGCACCGCCATCCGCCGCATCGACACGCCCATCACCGGCTCCAGCCCGTGGCGATAGGCCCAGACGCTGGCCATCGCGGCGGGCTGGAGCGCGACGTTGGAAGTGGCGTTGGCGATGGTCGAGGGCAGGCCCAGCGCGATCAGCGTCGGCATGGTCGAGAAGCTGCCGCCGCCCGCCAGCGCATTCATCGCGCCCCCGACAAAACCCCCGGCGGCGGCGAGGGCGAGGAAGGTCCAGTCGATCATGCCGGGCAATGCCCCTCCACCACCCGGCTGCGCCGGGCGGTCCCCCTCCCCAAGCGAGCTTGGGGAGGATTTTGCACGACCATTCCTCCCCATCTCCGATGGGGAGCGGGACCATCCGAAGGATGGTGGAGGGGCATTCCCACCCTCAACGCGGGGCCAGCCGCCGGATGTCGAGCACATTCACCCCGGCCAGCATCACCGGCCCGAAACGCCCCTCGACCTCCGCGACGATGCCCTCGGCCCCCGATCGCACCCGCGTCCATGGGATTTCGCGCACCCCGATCCGGCGCCCCTGCAGCTTGAGCGCCGCGACCCGGCCGTCGGTCGCCACCACCAGCGCGCCCTGGCCATCGGCACCGACCACGGCGCCCGCCACGGTGAAGCCCGCCAGCGCCGCCTCGGCCGCCGCCGCGACATCCTCAGGCGAGCCGATCCGGCGATCGCGGCGGCGGGTGCAGAGCCAGGCGATCCCCGCCCCGCCCAGCGCCACGCCGAGGCCCAGCCCGGCCAGCGCCCCGGTCGTCACCGTGCCGACGAGCGGCAGGATCATCCGGCGTTGCCTGCCAGCGCGTCCAGCGTCGGACGCAGGCCCGACAGGTCGTAACCCGCCCCTTCGGCCTGCATCACGATCAGGGTCGGGTTGCGCCCGGCCTTGGCCGCCGCCAGCGCCCATAGATTGCAGCTGCGCGTGCCCGACCGGCAATAGGCCAGCACCGGCCCCTTGGCTTCGACCAGCGCCTGGGTCATCTGGTCGACCATCTCGTGGCTGAACCCGCCGGGCGTCACGGGAATGGCGGTATAGGCCAGGCCCTGGTCCTCGGCCGCGGCGCGAATCGAATCGCCGGTCGGCTGGCCGGGTTCCTCGCCGTCGGGACGGTTGTTGACGATGGCGGCATAGCCCGCCGCCTTGATCGCGGCGACGTCCTCGGGCCGGATCTGGGGAGCGACGGCGACGCTTTCATTGATTGGGCGGATCATGCGGTTCACCTATTCAAACGGCCGTTTCACCGCAACTGGTGGCGGACTCTCTTTGCCGGAAAAGACGCATCAGTTTCGCATCGGCTCCGCCATGCGGCGGAACATACGGCCGCGCGCCACGTCTGGCTGTCATCCCCCGTTGTTCAGGAGTCGCCCCATGCCGCTGATCGATCGCCGTCAGGGCCTGTGGAGCCTGGCCGCCCTGGGCGTGGCCTCCGCCCTTCCCCTCGCCTGGGCACGCCGGGCGCAGGCCGCAGCACCATCGCGCGACGTGTTGGCCGTGGTCGAAAAGGGCACGGGCGGCGTCGCCTTCTACCGCGTGCCCGACGGCGAACGGCTGGGTCAGGTGCCGCTGGGCACCCAGCCGCACGAGATGGTCGCCGATGCGGACGGCCGCTTCGCCTATGTCGGCGGCTATGGCGTCAAGGGCTGGCAGTTCGGCGGCGAGGGCGGGCATCAGCTCTGGGTGATCGATCTGGCGGCGCGCAAGCTCGCGCGCACCATCGACCTGGCCCCGCACCGCCGCTGGCACGGGATGCGGATGGATGCGAAGGGTCGCCTCTATGCCCTGTCCGAGACCGACAGCCTGCTCGCCCGTTTCGACACGCCCGCCACCGCCGACAGCCCCGACCGGATGATCCCGGTCGGCGGCGCGCGCAGCCATTATTTCGTGGTGAAGGCCGATGGCAGCCGCGCCTATGTCGCCGACACGATGAGCGGCATGGTCATCATGGTGAACCCCGACGATGCCAGCTTCGCACCGGTCAAACAGCATATCGGCAAGGCGCCCGAGGGCCTGGCGCTCAGCCCCGACGAACGGACGCTCTATGTCATCGACCGCCCGGCGGGCGTGCTCCACGCGCTCGATGCGGTGACGCTGCGGCCGCGCGCGCGCACCACCCTGCGCGGTGAGGCGGTGCGGGTGGTCGTGCAGCCGGACGGCCGGTTGATCGTGTCGAACACCGCCGACAAGAGCCTGACCCGCCATTCGCCCGCCACCCTGGCCGAGGAAGCACGGCTGCCCCTGCCCGCCGCCGCGCCGGGGCTGAACCTGCCCGCCGGAGACTCGATCCTGTACGCGGCGCTGGAGAATGACCGGATCGCGATCGTTGATCTGGCGGCATGGAAGATCACCAGCGGCTTCGCGACCGGCGACGCGCCCGACACCGCCGTCCTTCTGTAATGGCACCGACCCTTTGCCTCGGCCCCGCTTTCCGGTAGCGGTGGGCCAATGGCTGCCAAAATCTCCTGCGATGTCGCGATCATTGGCGCTGGCCTGGCTGGCGGGTTGATCGCGCTGGCGTTGAAAGCCCGCCATCCCTCGCTCGACGTCCGGCTGGTCGATGCGGGCGAGACGATCGGCGGCAACCATCTCTGGTCTTTTTTCGGCAGCGATGTCGCCAATCGCGACCGCTGGATCGTCGAGCGGCTCGTCGCCCATGGCTGGCGCAGCTATGACGTCGCCTTTCCGGCGCATTCGCGCACCATCGACCAGACCTATTATTCGATCGAGAGCCACCGCCTCGACACCGAAGTGCGCCGGGCGTTGCCGCCGAAAGCGCTGATCCTGGGGCGCAAGGTGCTGGCGGTGTCGGCCACCGCCGCCGTCTTCGCCGATGGCGACCGGGTGGAGGCGACGGGCGTGATCGACGCGCGGGGCGCGGGCGACCTGTCGTCGCTGTCCTGCGGCTGGCAGAAGTTCGTCGGGCAGGAACTGAAGCTCGCCCGCCCGCACGGGGTCGAGCGGCCGGTGGTGATGGACGCCACCGTCAAGCAGCTGGACGGCTATCGCTTCGTCTATACCCTGCCCTTCGCCGAGGACCGGATCTTCGTCGAGGATACCTATTACTCCACCTCCGCCGAGCTGAACCGTCGCGCCATCGTCCAGCGGATCGAACGCTATGCCGACAGCCGCGACTGGGTGGGGGCCGAGGTGGTGCGCGAGGAGGCGGGCGTGCTGCCGGTCGCGATGGGCGGCGATTTCGACGGTTACTGGCGCAGCGGCGGGGCCAGGACGCCCAAGGCCGGGATGCGCGCCGGGCTGTTCCATCCGACCACCGGCTATTCGCTGCCCGATGCGATCCGAATGGCCGCGATGCTGGCCGATCGGCGCGACTTTGCAGGCGCCGACCTGCACGACGCGACCTATCGCATGGCGCGCGACGCCTGGGACGCGCGCGGCTTTTACCGTATGCTCGACACGATGTTGTTCAAGGCCGCGGAGCCGGATGAGCGATACCGCGTTCTCGAGCGTTTCTATCGACTTCCGCCCGACCTGATCGGGCGATTCTATGCGGGGCAATCGACCATGGCCGATAAGGCACGAGTTTTGACCGGACGGCCGCCGGTGCCGATCCTGCGCGCGATCGCCGCCCTGAGAGATAAGTCGGGGGGCCGGGCATGAAGAGCGCGATCGTCATCGGATCGGGCTTTGGCGGGTTGGCGCTGGCCATCCGCCTGCAATCGGCGGGTGTGCAGACGACGATCGTCGAGGCGCGCGACAAGCCGGGCGGGCGCGCCTATTATTGGGAGCGTGACGGCTTCACCTTCGACGCCGGGCCGACGGTTATCACCGATCCGGCCTGTCTGGAGGAGCTATGGGCGCTGACCGGCCGGTCGATGTCGGAGGATGTGACGCTCGATCCGGTCCATCCTTTCTATCGGCTCAACTGGGTCGACGGCACCAATTTCGATTACAGCAACGACGACACCCAGCTGCGTTCGGAAATCGCCAAGCTGAACCCCGACGATATCGCGGGCTATGGCAAGTTCCTGGACTATGCCGAGGGGGTGTACCGCGAAGGCTATGAGAAGCTCGGCCATGTCGCGTTTCTCGACTTCGCCTCGATGATCAAGGCCGCGCCCGCGCTGGCGAAGTACCAGGCATGGAATTCGGTCTATGCCATGGTGTCGAAGTTCGTGAAGTCGGAGAAGCTGCGCGAGGCCTTGTCCTTCCACACGCTTCTCGTCGGCGGCAATCCGATGACGACCAGCGCCATCTATGCGCTGATCCACAAGCTGGAGCGGGACGGCGGCGTCTGGTTCGCGCGCGGCGGCACCAATCGCCTGGTGGCGGGCATGGTCGCGCAGTTCGAGCGGATCGGCGGCGTGATCCGGCTGGGCGATCCCGTCACGCGGATCGAGACTTTGGGCGACCGCGCGACCGGCGTGGTGACCAAGAGCGGCCTGACCATCCAGGCCGATGCCGTCGCGACCAATGCCGATATCATGCACAGCTATCGCGACCTGCTGTCCGACAACCGCTCGGCGCGGCGGGCGGTCAACCGGCTGGAGCGCAAGCGCTATTCGCCGTCGCTGTTCGTCGTCCATTTCGGCATCAAGGGCGCCTGGCCGGGCATCCCGCACCACATGATCCTGTTCGGTCCGCGCTATAAGGGCCTGCTGACCGATATCTACGATACCGGCGTGCTGTCGGAGGACTTCTCGCTCTACCTCCACCACCCGACCGTCACCGACCCGAGTCTTGCGCCCGAGGGGCATTCGACCTTCTACGCGCTGGCCCCGGTGCCGCACATGGGCAAGTTCCCGATGAACTGGGACGAGGTCGGGCCGATCCTGGAAAAGCGCATCCTCGACGAGGTGGGCCGCCGCCTGATCCCGGACATCCATGAGCGGATCGTGACCAAGTTCCATTACGCCCCGGCCGATTTCGCGACCGACCTGAACGCGCATATGGGTTCGGCCTTCTCCTTGGAGCCGATCCTGACGCAGAGCGCCTATTTCCGGGTCCACAACCGCGACGATTCGATCCCCAACCTGTATTTCGTCGGCGCGGGCACCCATCCGGGCGCGGGCATTCCGGGCGTGGTCGGCAGCGCCAAGGCCACGGCGGCGCTGATGCTGGAGCGGCAGTAACCGCCTCCCTCCCCCTCCGTTCAGGCTGAGCGAAGTCGAAGGCCAAGGGAAAACCTGGCCCCGCATCCCTGTGGCGAGGGCATCGCGTGGCCTTCGACTTCGCTCAGGCTGAACGGGGCGTCGGGAATAAAGGCCATTAAAGAGGGGTAGGTCATGTCGCTCGTCACGCTGTTCGCCGCCATCATCGCCGCAACCATGCCGATGGCCGATCGCGACATTGCCGCCCCCGGCCCTGAGGGTCCGCTGAAAGGCAGCTGGACCGGGCCGGAGGGGGCCAAGGTGCCGGTCGTGCTGATGATCCCCGGATCGGGACCGACCGACCGCGACGGCAACAGTCCGCGCGGGCTGAGGGCCGCCTCGCTGCGTCTGCTCGCCGAAGGGCTGGCAGCCAAGGGCATTGCCAGCGTGCGAATCGACAAGCGCGGCATGTTCGCCAGCGCGGGCGCGATCCCCGATGCCAACAAGGTGACGATCGACGACTATGCCGCCGACACCCGTGCCTGGATCGCCACGATCCGTGCGAAGACCGGCGCGCCCTGCGTGTGGGTATTGGGGCATAGCGAGGGCGGGCTGGTCGCGCTGGACACCGCCGCCGCCAGACCGGCGGGACTGTGCGGCGTCATCGCCGTCTCCACCCCCGGACGCCGACTGGGCGAGGTGATGCGGGCGCAGCTCCATGCCAATCCGGCCAATGCGCCCATCCTGGCCGATGCAGACCGCGCGATCGACTCGCTGGAGGCCGGGCATACCATCCCCGCCGCCAGCCTGACGCCTCCGCTGTCGATGCTGTTCGCCGACGTGATCCAGCCCTTTCTGGTCAACAGCTTTGCCAAGGACCCGGCAAAACTGGCGGCCGCGACCACCAAGCCGCTGCTGATCGTGCAGGGTGAAGCCGATCTGCAAGTCACGGTCGAGGACGCCCGGACGCTGAAGGCCGCCCAGCCCAAGGCGACGCTGATCCTGCTGCCCAAGGTCAACCACGTGTTGAAGACGGTCGAGGGCGAGAGCCGGGGCGCGAATCTGGCGACCTATGCCGACCCCAATCTGCCGATCGCACCGGGCGTGGTGACGGCGGTGGCGGATTTCATCACGAACCACCCCGCGCAATAAAGTCCGGTCCGGCCATAAAGCCGACACGATTGCACCCGATCGTTACCCGGTCGTCACGACACCGGGAGAGTTCATGATGCGCCGTCCCTTCGCCTGCCTGTTCATGGCCACCCTGACGGCCGCCACGTCGCCGCCATCGGAGCGGGTGATCGCACCGGAAGGACGCGAAACCCTGTCGGTCAACGGCGTCACCCGTACCGTGCTGATCGATCCGGCGGCGCTCGGCATTCCGATCATCACCAAAAGCTATGCCGAAGCCGCGGGTATGAAGCCGGGCATGATCGAAATCGGCTTCCGGGTCGGGCCGGTACGGATCGACGGCAAATCCGCCGTGGCGGAGGTTCGGTCCGGTGCAGGGGCCGCGTTCAAACGACGGATCGCCTTTGCCGAACAACCTTATGCCACGGGCTATGACGGCGTGTTCGGCCCTGCCAGCCTGGCCGATCCCGTCATCCGCTTCCGCCTGCGCGCACCGCAACCGGGCGAGCGCGTCGTCAGCCTGCCGATGGTCGGCGGCGGCGGGATGTTCGGCGATTGGGGTTCACGCTATGTCGTGATCCCGATCGAGGGGGAGCCGATGCGGGTCATCTTCAACCCCCGCAATCCGCGCAGCACGACCAATGCGGGTGGCGCGGTCCGGCTGGCACGGGCTTATGGCGGACAGTTATCCGGTGCGGCGACCCAACAGGAAATCGTCTTCGGGGTGACACGGCCGATTCGGACGATGACCTTGAAGACGCCCGTCGCGATCGGCCCGTTCGCGATGTCGCAATTGGGGGTCCGAACCGTCGATTTCGGCAGCACGGCGACCATCGCCGACGCCGATGCACCGGCGGGTGATCCGGACGAAGTGGTCGTAACCGGCAAGGGCAGGCGCAATCCCAAGAAGGACTGGCTGTCGATCGGCGCCGACCAGATGAACCGCTGTTCGTCGATCGTGTTCGACAAGCCCGCAAGGCAGGTGCGGTTGAGCTGCCTCTGATCTTCCTCCCCTGCAAGGGGAGGGGGACCAGCGCAGCTGGTGGAGGGGTGTCACCTCCCCTTACAGGGGAGGAAACTCACGCCAGCAGCGCATCCTCCTCGACCTGTTCGACCTCGGCGGCCTGTCGCGCCCACATCTCCGCATACAGCCCGCCCTTCGCCAGCAATTCGCCGTGCGTGCCGCGCTCGACCACCTGGCCGCCATCGAGGACGACGATCTGGTCGGCATGGACCACCGTCGACAAACGGTGCGCGATGACCAAGGTGGTCCGCCCGCGCTCGATCGCCCGGAGCGTGGCCAGAATATCCGCCTCGGTCCGGCTGTCGAGCGCGCTGGTCGCTTCGTCGAGGATCAGGATCGGAGGGTTCTTGAGGAGGGTGCGCGCGATCGCCACGCGCTGCTTCTCGCCGCCCGACAGCTTCAGCCCACGTTCGCCGACGCGGGTCGCATAGCCCTGGGGCTGGCGTTCGATGAAGTCGGCAATGGCCGCGCCCTTCGCGGCGCGCTCGACATCGTCCTGGTCGGCACCTTCGCGGCCATAGGCGATGTTATAGCCGATCGTCTCGTTGAACAGCACCGTGTCCTGCGGCACGATGCCGATCGCGGCGCGTAAAGAGTCCTGCGCCACCGCCGACACCGGCTGGCCATCGATGGTGATCGCACCGGAATTCACATCGTAGAAGCGATAGAGCAGCCGCGCGAGCGTCGACTTGCCCGCACCCGACGGTCCCACCACCGCACAGGTCGTGCCCGCCGGCACATCCAGCGTCAGCCCCTTCAATATGGTCCGCTCGGGATCATAGCCGAACACGACATGATCGAACCGGACATGCCCGCCGGTCACCTTCAACGACGGCGCGCCGGGCGTGTCGACGACTTCGGCGGGGGTGTCGATCAGGTCGAACATCGCACCCATGTCGATCACCCCCTGCCGGATGGTCCGATAGACCATGCCGAGCAGGTCGAGCGGCCGGAACAGCTGGGACAGCAAGGTCGATACCAGCACCACGTCACCGGCCGACGCCGCCCCCCGGCTCCACTCGCGCACGACCCAGGCCATGGCGAAGCCCAGCATCAGGCTGGTGATCGCCGCCTGTCCGACATTGAGCCAGGCGAGCGAATTTTCCGACTTGGTCGCCGCACGCGCATAGGCGGCGACGCCGTTCTCATACCGCCGTGCCTCACGCTCCTCGGCGTTGAAATATTTCACCGTCTCGAAATTCAGCAGCGAGTCGACCGCATGCGCGACCGCCCCGGTGTCGAGGTCGTTCATCTGCGTCCGCAACGCATTGCGCCAGTCGGTCACCTTGCGGGTGAAGACGATGTACAGAACGACCATCGCCATGGTGGTGACGACCAGGACGGGGCCGAAGCTGCGCCCGAAGATCGCCAGGACCAGCCCCAGTTCCAATACGGTCGGCGCGATGTTGAACAGCAGGAAATACAGCATCGTGTCGATGCTCTTGGTGCCCCGCTCGACGACCTTGGTGACGGCGCCGGTACGCCGCTCCAGATGGAAACGCAGCGACAGGCGGTGGAGGTGGCGGAACACGTCGGCCGACAGCCGCCGGGTCGCATCCTGCCCGACCATCTCGAACACCGCATTGCGCAGATTGTCGAACAGAGTGGTCGCGAACCGCGCGCCTGCATAGCCGACGACCAGCAGGATCACGAGCGTCACCGCGCTCCGATCGTTCGCCGCCATCCGGTCGACCGCATATTTGAAGGTATAGGCCGCGCCCAGCACCTGGACGAGCTTGGACAGGATGACGAGCGCCATGGCCGCCACGATCCGCACGCGCAAGCCGGGCTCTCCGGCGGGCCAGAGATAGGGGAGGAAGCGGCGGAGCGTCGGGATCAGCGGCCGGTCGGCCGTCCCGGCGGTGGGATCGATTGGGGGCATGTCTGCCCCATGTCGGACGAAGCGGCGCCGAGTTCAATGGCGCAGGAACGCAATAGGGCGCCAAGGCAATCGTCCGAAGCCCGGAACCTCCCGCCGCGCGCCCACGTTTCACCTTTAACTGGAGGCGGTTAGATGGAACCGATTTTCTATGTGATGGCGATCCTGGGCTGCGGCGACGGCAGCATGGACTGCACCGAGGCGCGCATGGTGCCCGCCCGCTATGAGACCATGGCACAGTGCCGGGCCGACCTGGCCAACCGCATCGCCGCCAACACCGACGTCCCCTATCCCGTGATCGGGGCCGACTGCCGCCGGATGGGCGCGCAGATGGCGAAGACCGGACGCAAGCCGACTCGGGGCTAAGCACCCCGCTCTCCGTTCTGCTCCCCTACCCTCCGTTCGGCCCGAGCGAAGTCGAAGGCCAAGGGAACCAGAGGACAGGTTTCCCATCTGGTGAGTTATTCGCGTGACCTTCGACTTCGCTCAGGCTGAACGGAGGATGGGATAAGCCCGAACGCAGGGCTGGGCGTCAGCGCGGCCGCGTCCACAGCGTCGGATCGCGCGGGACGATTCGCATCTTGTCCCGCCGCGCCGCCTGCAGGCTGGCGCGCGCCATGAAACCCAGCTTCTCCAGCTTGCCGGTTCCGACCCGCGTGTCCCAGGCATGCCGTCCCCGCTTGGCCACCTTGCGCCCGATCGCACCATAGATCGCCGCCGCCGACAGCACCGCCCAGGCCGAGCGATAGGAGAGCGCGGGCGTGCCCATCCGCGCGCTCGCCTCGAACGCCGCTGCCCGGTCGGTCAGCCGCCGCGCCAGCGCGCTCAGGCCCGGCCGGTGCGAGGGGGCCATGATCGCGTCGGGGGCAATGCTCTTATAGGCGAGCCATTCGCGCGGCAGATAATGCCGCCCCGCGCCCGCATCCTCGGCAATATCACGCGCGATATTGGCCAGCTGGAACGCCATGCCCAGATCGCAGGCACGGTCGAGCACGGCGTCATCGTCCGGCGCGACGCCCATCGTCACCGCCATCATGCAGCCGACAACCCCCGCGACATGATAGCAATAGCGGTAGAGATCGTCCTCGGTCGCGGGCCGCCAGTCCTGCGCATCCAGCGCGAACCCGGCGATCAGGTCGCGGGGCCAGCGATGCGGCATTCCCGTCTCGGCCACGACCACGCGCAGCGCATCAAAGGCCGGGTCGCCGACCACCCGGCCCGCCAGCGCCGCCTCGGTCTTCTCGGTCAGCTCGGCCAGGCGCGCCGGTGCATCGGCCACGCGGGTCATGCCATGGCCATGATCCTGCCCGTCGGCGATATCGTCGCAGCGGCGGCACCAGGCATAGAGCAGCCAGGCGCGCGCACGCGTTTCGGGATCGAACAACAGGCTTGCCGCCGCAAAGCTCTTCGAGCCCCTGGCGATCGAATCCCGCGCCGCCGCCACCAGCGCGTCGCGCTCGGTCGGGGCGGCGGTGTCGCTCACAGATCGTCCGCGTTCATGCGCACGATCGGCTGGGTCGGCACATGCCTGCCCATCCGGTCGAGCAGACCGTCCAGCATGGTGTCGACGATCAGCAGCTCGCGGTGCTGCGGCCGCAGGAAACCGACCTCGCCCATCTTGTCCCAGAAGGCGACGAGATGATCGTAATAGCCGCCCGTGTTGAGCAGCCCGACCGGATCGGCATGATAGCCGAGTTGCGCCCAGCTTAGCGCTTCCCACAATTCATCCATCGTACCGGTGCCGCCCGCGATGGTGATGAAACCGTCGGACAGGTCGGTGAATGCCTTTTTCCGCTCATGCATGCCGGGCACGACATGCAGTTCGGTCAGCCCACGATGCGCGACCTCGGCATCGACCAGCGCCTGCGGGATGATGCCGATCACCTCGCCCCCGGCCTCCAGCGCCGCATCCGCCACCGCGCCCATCAGGCCCAGCCGCCCGCCGCCATAGACGACGCCGATTCCCCGCTCCGCCAGACCGCGCCCGACGGCGCGCGCGGTTTCGATATATTGGGGGTCCGAGGGGGTCGCCGACCCGCAGTAAATGGCCAATCGCTTCATGGGTCGTAGCGCTAGGCGATGAGGCCCGGCGGGGCAAGCCGGGCTGGCGGGGCGCAGGGTCAGCGCGGGTGCCCGCGCCCGATCCGGTGGACCAGGAACAGCGGCAAGGACACCAGCCCCAGGCTCCAATGGACGATCGACACCCAGCCGCGCAGATCGTCGTCGCTGGCATAATAGAGCAGATAGCCGGTCGCGAGCAGCAGCATCGCGCCGGCGAACAGCACGCCCCCCGACCCGCGCCGCCGCTTCGCGGTCCAGCCGCGCACGATATGCACTGCCCAAAGCAGCCCCAGAAACGCCGTGGTGGCCAGCGCCATCAGGCCATGAAGGCGCAACGCCCATGGTTCGACCGGGCTGATCTCCGGCCCATATTCCCCCTGTCGCGTCAGCCAGTGGTGCGCGATCAGCCAGCCCGTCCCGCTGGCCCAGAGGAGCAACAGCACGCCTTGGAGCAGACGCCGCCGCCTGGTGGTCAATTGCATCGCATTGGCACGGCTCACATTTCGCATCCTATCGTTCGCCATCCCCGGTCGGGCTGATGGACATAGGCAACCGCGTCGTGCGCGCGGAGCAGCGCGGCGGCATCGTCGCCCATCGCCAGCACGATCTTGGTCAAGGCATCGGCGTCGGTGCAGCACGGCGCCGCGACGCTGACGAAAGCGGGCGTCGGGAAGGGGGCGGCGGCGGACGACGGGGCCGCGCGTCCGTCGCGGTGCTGCACCACGCCATATTCGGCCAGGCTGCCGATCACGTCGCTGCTGGCCAGCGCCCCATCCTGCAACAGCACCGCGACCGGCGCTGCGGGGCCGCTGGGGGTGAGCGTCACCGTCTCCTCCGGACCGAAGGTGCGCAGGTCGCCCCCGGCATTGACCATCGCCGCGACCAAGTCCGCCGCCGCCAGCCGCTCGCAGGCGCGATCGACCGCATAGCCCTTGGCGATGCCCGACAGATCGAGCCGCAGCGTGCGCCGCACCGCTATCCGCACGCCCTGAAGCCGCAGGTCGCGCCACGACGCGCCATTTTCCGGCAGGACCGGATCGAATGCACCGCCGCTGGCCTCCGCAAAGGCCAGCGCGCGGCCCAGGCACGCCGCCGTTGCGTGATCGATCACCGCCTCCTCGCCCGGCCGAAGACGAGCAATGGCCGCCAGATCGCTGGCCGCCGACTGGAAGCTCATGCGGTGATGGACATGGGCGATCGCCGCATAAGCCTGGTCGATGGCGGCGACGACCGCCCCTTCGCTGTCGCCGCTCGCCCGGATCGTGGTGATCGTGCCCAGCCAGGGCCGGGCGCGTTCAGCCTGCACCGAAGACGATGCTGTTGGTGGCCAGCAACCGCTTCACACCCTCGGTCACATGCCGTGCCGAGAGCGTTCCCCCCGAATTGTTGCGAATGTCCTTGTCCAGCTCGAAGGGCGCGCCGTCCTGCTTGCCGACGAACTGGTGGCGCCAGGCCGGGTCACGGACCTGCCCCCCATAGCTTTCACGATAATCGAGTATCTCCAGGCCGCGCACCGTGCCGTCGGCATTGACGGCGAGCGCCAGCGTGATGAACTCGTGCTTGCCCAGCACCCGGTCGACGAACAACCGGCCGCCATGCGGCGCGTGCCAGCTCCGCACCGTCCGGGACAGGACATGGACGCCGCTATGCGCGCGGATCGCGGCCATTTGTTCGGGGGACAGCGTGCGATCGTCGGGGATCAGGGCCTGGTTGGGAAACCAGGCCGCCTGGACCTGTTGCACCGTCATGTAAACGGTGGCGCATAAGGGTGCCGGAATGGCGGCCGCGGCTATCGCGGCGAGCGGGATGAAGCGCGAGCGCATGGGTCCGTCCTTAAAAGGGGATGCCGAGTTTGAACGTCACCTCGTTGCGCTCATGACTGCGCAGGAAGAGGGTCTTGCCGATGTCGTTGCCGTCTTCGTCAAAGCCGGGATTGCCCGCGAATTGCCGCAGATAGCCCAGCGTCGCCCAGGCATGTTGACCGGCATAATGGACCGCCGGCCCGGCCCAGTAGACCGAATGCTCATGCTTGGTGAAATTGCCATATTCGTTATGGTTGCGGAACTCGGCCCCGACGAAGAACTTGGGTGCGACGCGATAGGTGGCGCCCAGTTCATTGTTCCAGTCGAGTTCGCTATTGGTGTCGGGGCGTCCCGAAAAGCGGATCGATTCCGCCTCCAGCACCAGATTATAGGCCAGGACCACCCGGTCATCCGCGAAGTTCTTCTGAACGATCACACGGGTTTCCAGCCCGAAGGTGCCGGGACCGTATTTCAGGCCATTGTGCAGATCGTGAAAGGCATATTCGGGCTCGATATAGAAAGCGAGGCCCCAGCCATGCTTGTTCTTGTACGGGCTGATCGCGCGGTAGACCAACTCGGTCGACAGGCTCTGCACCGTGAGATTGTGGCGGGTAAAGCCGGTCTGGCCCCGTTCGTCGTCATCATCGGGCGCGCCGGTCGCGTGCATCCGGTTGGAGTTGACGTAGAGCGACGCCTGGAAATTGTCGGTGACGCCATATTCGAACTCGGTGCGCAGGTCGGTGGCGTCGTAATGGCCGAACGCGCGCCCCTCGCGCTCACGAACGACCTGTTCCAGCTCGAAATGGCCCGCCGGGGTCAGGTCGGTCGTATAGACCCGTGAAAACATACCCTCGCTGGCCATGGCCGGGGCGCTCGCCGCCATCATCAAGACGCACGACAGGGTGGCAGCCAGCGGCCGCGTTCGACAAATCAGCATGAATCCCCTCATGAATATGAGACTTAGTCGCAATAGCCACGACACTGCGCTCTGGCAATGTTTCGTTACAAAGCGAACCGCCCGTTTCGGGGATGGAAAGGCCCGATCGACGCCACGGGCATCGGACAACATCGCAAAAACACGCCCGATTTCTTCCACGGAACGGATGCGAAAATTTTTTTCGTCAGGCGCGAAAAACCGGCTGCCCTTCCCCCGCCCCTGCACGGTCGCTACATGCAGGCCGATGGTCGCCGACCCCCTTGCCAAACTCCATGAAGTCTTCGGGTACAGCCAGTTCCGCGGCGTGCAGGCGCAGGTTGTCGACCGCGTCCTGAACCGGCAACGGACGCTGGCGGTCATGCCGACGGGCGCAGGAAAATCGCTCTGCTACCAGCTGCCCGCCGTGATGATGGACGGCTGCTGCGTCGTGGTCAGCCCGCTGATCGCGCTGATGCACGACCAGTTGCGCGCGGCCGAGGCGGTGGGCATCCGCGCCGCCACGCTGACCAGCGTCGACCAGAACCGGGCCGAGACGGTCGCGCGCTTCCGCGACGGCCAGCTCGACCTGCTCTATGTCGCACCCGAGCGTGCTTCGTCAGGGCATTTCCGCGAGTTGCTCAGCTCCGCGCCGCTCAGCCTGTTCGCGATCGACGAAGCCCACTGCGTCAGCGAATGGGGGCATGACTTCCGCCCCGACTACCGGCTGCTCGAACCGCTGATGGACGCCTTTCCGGAGGTGCCCCGGCTCGCGCTGACCGCGACCGCCGATGCGCATACGCGCGCCGACATCGCCAAGCAGCTGGGCATTCCGGTCGAGGGGATGATCGTCTCGGGCTTCGACCGGCCCAATATCCGCTATGCGATCAGCCCCAAGGCGAACGTGAACCTGCAGATCGCGCGCGTCGTCGCCGACACGCCCGGCCCCGGCATCGTCTATGCCCAGACGCGCGCCGCGACCGAGAAGCTGGCCGAGGCGCTGGCGCGGACCGGCCGCCCGGTGCGCGCCTATCATGCCGGGCTCGACCCCGCAGTGCGCGCGAAGAACCAGGCCGATTTCGTGGCGAGCGAGGACATGGTGATCTGCGCCACCGTCGCCTTCGGCATGGGCATCGACAAGCCCGACGTGCGCTTCGTCGCCCATGCCGGCCTGCCGAAATCGATCGAGGCCTATTATCAGGAAACCGGCCGTGCGGGCCGCGACGGCGATCCGTCGGTCGCGCATCTCTTCTGGGGCGCCGACGATTTCGCCCGCGCGCGGCAACGCATGGCCGAGGTCGAGCCCGAGCGGCAGGCGGGCGAGCGCGCGCGGCTGTCGGCGCTGGGGGCGCTGGTCGAGACGGGCGGATGCCGCCGCCGCATCCTGCTGCGCCATTTCGGCGAGGAACTGGCGGAGGATTGCGGCAATTGCGACAATTGCCTGGGGTCGCCCGATGCGGTCGATGCAACGACCGTAGCGCAGAAATTCCTGTCGGCGGTGTTCCGCACCGGCCAGATGTTCGGCGCGGGCTATATCGAGCAGGTGCTGACCGGCCAGTCGACCGAGCGCAGCCTGATGAACGGGCACGAGGCGCTGTCGGTGTGGAACATCATCGACGGGGACGAGGTGGCGCTGATCAAGCCCGTCCACCGTGCGCTGCTGTTGCGCGATGCGCTGCGCACCAATCATCATGGCGGGCTGGAGTTCGGCCCCGCCGCCCGCGCACTGATCAAGGGGGAGGCGCGGCTATCGCTGGTCGTGCCGCCCAAGCGTGAGAAGAAGGGCCGCCGCGCCGCACCCGTCGCCGCCAATCCGGCGGACAATCCGCTGTTCGAGGCGTTGCGCGCCAAGCGGCGCGAACTGGCGCAGGAGGCGGGGGTGCCGCCCTATGTCATCTTCCACGACTCGGTGCTGCGCGACATGGCGGCGCAGCGGCCGACCGGTCGGGCGGCGCTGTCGCTGCTGTCGGGCATCGGCGCGCGCAAGCTGGATGCCTATGGCGAGGCGTTTCTGGCGGTGATCCGCGACGCGGGCTAAGCTGCGGGGCATGACCGCGCCGACCCTGACCACCGAACGGCTGACCCTGCGCAGCCATCATCCCGACGATCTCGACGCACTGGCGGCGATGTGGGCCGATCCGGCGGTGTCCGGGATGATCGGCGGCAAGCCGCGCGCTCGCGAGGATGTGTGGATTCGGCTGCTTCGATCGGTCGGATGCTGGACGGTGTTCGGATACGGCGCCTGGGTGGTGTGCGACCGGGCGACGGGGCAGGTGCTGGGCGATATGGGCCTGCTGGAGTCACGGCGCGCGATCGTACCGGAACTGACGGTGCCGGAGGTCGGATGGACGCTGGTCCCGGTCGCGCAGGGCAAGGGCTATGCGGGCGAGGCGATGCGCGCGGTGCTGGCTTGGGCGGATGCGCGAGGCCTGACGCGGACCTGCTGCATCATCGATCCGGGGAACGCTGCGTCGATCCGACTGGCGGAGAAGCTGGGTTACGGCGCGCCGGTCGAGGGGGTCTATCACGACGGGGCGATCCGCATCTTCCACCGGGGATAACCCAAGCTCCCACTTCCGTTCGCACTGAGCGAAGTCGAAGTGCATGGGATGCGCTCGCTGATAAGGTGATGCGTGGGCTTCGACTTCGCTCAGGCTGAACGGAGGTGGTGGAGTTCGAGCGGAGACGCGGAGGTGTCACGTCCGGCCGACAGGCCGCTTCTGCTCATCGACGGCGCGGCATGGGCAAAAGGATGAACACGTCCTCGACGCCGACGCCCGCTTCAACCTCTCCGCGCCTCCGCGCGAACAAAAGGCCTCGAACCAGACGTTCGCGGTTCAAGCCCCGCCCCCGATAGGGTACAAGGCTCTCGTGACGCTTGCCCTGATCCTGTCCGCCATCGCCATGACGCTGATCGTCGGTGTCCGCTATCTGCTCGCCTCGGGGGCGTTTGCGCTGGCGACCCGGGCACGGCATCCGAATCTCTATGCCGGGCTCGATCCGCAGATCCGGCGCGAAATCTGGTGGAGCCTGGCCTCCGCCGCCATTTACGGCGTGCCCGCAGGCATCGTCGCCTGGGGCTGGCAAAATCGCGGCTGGACACAGATTTACGCCGACATCCATGCCTATCCGCTCTGGTACTGGCCGGTGTCGATCCTGCTCTATCTGATCGCGCACGACACCTGGTTCTACTGGACGCATCGCTGGATGCACCGCCCGGCCGTGTTCAAGGCGGCGCACGCCGTCCACCATGCCAGCCGCCCGCCGACCGCCTGGGCCGCCATGGCCTTTCACCCGATCGAGGCGGTGACGGGCGCTGTGGTAATTCCGCTACTTGTGTTTGTGATTCCGATTCACATCGGCGCGCTCGGCTTGGTGCTGACCATCATGACCGTTATGGGCGTGACCAACCACATGGGTTGGGAGATCTTTCCGCGATTCCTGTGGCAGGGGCACCTGGGGGGGTGGCTCATCACGGCAAGCCATCATCAACGGCATCATGAGCAATATGGGTGCAATTATGGACTCTATTTCCGGTTCTGGGATCGACTGTGCGGCACGGACCGGGGGCTCGGGGATTTCGAGCGCGCCCATGCGCAGGCCGCGCGCCGCGCTTCTGGTGCTGGCCGCCCTGCCGCTGATCAGCGCCGCGCCGGTCAGCCGACTGGACATCGGGATCGACCAGCTCCGCTCGGCCAAGGGCATGATCCGGCTGTGCCTGACCGCCGACCCGGATAACTTCCCGCAATGCGTCGACGATGCCCGCGCGCTGACCCGCTCGGTCCCCGCCGGGCAGCGGGGCATCCACCTGGACGGCCTGCCGCACGGCAATTACGCCGCCGCCGTCATCCATGACGAGAACAACAACGCCAAGCTCGACACGCTGGCGGGCATCCCGCGCGAAGGCTTCGGCTTTTCACGCAATCCGGTGATCCGCTTCGGCCCGCCGCGCTTTGCCGCGGCGCGGTTCACGCTCGATTCTGTTGCCGAAACACAACAGATCAAGATGCGGTACATCTTCTGACACAATCCGCCGGAGCGAAATCGTGACCGTAGCGTTGCATTTCGGATAACAGAATTCAGGGAGTTTTCCGTCTTGCGCCTATTTTCGCGCGTTTCCGCCCCGCTGATCGCCATGGGCGCATTGTCCCTGTCGGCCCCCGCTTTTGCGCAGGATGCCACGGTGTCCAGCAACCCCGCCGCCGCCGAGATGGCGGGCCAGCTGGGCAAGAACACCATCACCGTCGGCCTGGCCGGGGCCTATCTGCCCGATTACGAGGGGTCGAACGACTATCAGTTCACCCCCGCCCCCGCCGCGCTCGCCTATATCGACGGGCACACCATCACCTATATCGGCAACCGTATCTCGGTCGACCTGATCGGCGACAAGGCCAATCGCGACTGGGATATCCAGGCCGGGCCGATCGGCGTGGTGAACCTGGACCGCACCGCCCCGTCGCAGATCGACGATCCCCGCGTCCGCGCGCTGGGCAAGATCGGTGCGGCGGTCGAGCTGGGCGGCTATGTCGGCATCGGCAAGATCGGCGTGGTCACCAGCCCCTATGACCGGCTCTCCGTCTCGCTCAGCTATCGCCATGACGTGACCGGCGTACACGACAGCGGCATCTGGCAGCCTTCGGTCAACTATTTCACCCCCTTGTCGACCAAGGCGGCGGTCGGCCTGTTTGCCACCGCCGAGCGGGTCGGGCGCGGCTATGCCCGCCGCTATTTCTCGATCACGCCGGACCAGAGCGCGGCGAGCGGCCTGCCCGTCTATAATGCGCGGGCAGGCTGGAAGGACTGGTCGGTCGGTGGCCTCGCCACCTATTCGATCACCGGCAACCTGCTGAAGGGGTGGAAGGTCGTCGGCGGCCTGACCTATGGCCGGATGGTCAACGACTTCGGCGACAGCCCGATCGTGGCGCAGGCCGGTTCGCGCGGCCAGTGGCTGAGCGCGCTGGGGCTGGCGTACACGTTCTGAGGACAAGCTGAAGGCCCGGCCGGGGAGGAATCGCGGCAGGCATATCCGGCGGCGCGCCTTCCCCTCACTCCCGTAAGCCTCTCCCCTCCCGCAAGCGGGAGGGGTCGGGGGAGGGCAAGGAGTCTCACCGAGACCATCGCCCGTGGCCTTCCCTCCCCCATCCCCTCCCGCCTGCGGGAGGGGCGTGATTCGTTGCGAGCCGCTGGTGCCCCCTCGCCATGCGCGGGGGGAGGATCACCCCTCCTGCGGGCATTCCCCCGGCTGGGTCACGGGTGCGCCGCCCATATACCATTGGCTGCGGTCGCCCATCGTCTCGCGGTCGTGATAGCAGACCCGCGCCTTGGACGATTTCAGATCGATCTGGACCGTCCAGTTGTTGTCGGCGCAGTCATGCGGGGTGCAGCCATGGGCGGCGATCCCCTGCTCCCCCTGGCGGAAGATCGGCACCGTCACCGCGCCGCGCGACATGATCCGCTGCACCAGCTTCTGGTCGCCGACCGCATCGTGCAGCGCGCTCGCCACCTCGGTCCGGTCGAAGAAGCTGACCCCGTCGACCGCATCGCCCGGATAATGGCCGACATAGCTGGTCAGCGGATTGACCTGCGCCACGCCCGGTATCGGAGTGGGTCGCGCCGTACCCGGCGGGGTGAAGTTGCCCGGCGCGACATCCGAGTCGGTATCCCCCCCCTGCCCGCCGCACGCCGACAGCGCGAGCAGGGCCAAGGGGGCAAGGATGGCGAAACGGCGCATGTCTCTCTCCTGACGAATCTCGTATGGGCGGGAACGCTTCGGGGCTGCGGCCGGTTGCCCCTTCATGTCATCCCCGCCTGCCCATGATGCCGCGCTGGCCCGCTTTGTCGAGGCCCAGGCGAACAGTTTTGCCACGGCGCTGGCCGAACTGCGATCCGGCGGCAAGCGAAGCCACTGGATGTGGTATATCTTCCCGCAGATCGCCGGACTGGGCCGCAGCCCCACGGCGATATTCTATGCCATCGCCGATGCCGACGAAGCCCGCGCCTATCTGGCGCATCCGCTGCTGGGGGAGCGCCTGCGGGCCGCCGTGGCCGCCGCGATCGCTGCGCCGGGTTCGGCCGAGGCGATCTTCGGCGCGGTCGATGCGATGAAGCTGCGCTCCTCGCTGACCCTGTTCGCCGCCGTCGCCGACGATCCCGCGCCATTCCGCCAAGGGCTTACGCGCTTCTTCGGCGGGCAGGACGATCCCGCGACGCTGGCGAGGCTCGACCATCCCGGACGGTGACGGTCGAGCCTCTCCCGGGTTACTTGGCCCGACTCACTTGATCGTGACGGGGCCGGGGCCGGTGACGCTGGCCGACTGGTCGGCGGTCAGCACGATCGTCCACTGGGTCGTTCCGTCGCACACCGCGTTCCAGGTCGGGTTGTCGTTGGTGGCGGCGGCTTCCTTCATCGCGGTGACCGACTGGCAGCTGGCGCCGCTCGGCCCGGCGTCGCGGATCGCGCGGAACAGGACGCCGCGACGCTGGCCCTCGGGCAGCGCACGGATCTTGGCGCCCAGCGTGTCAGCGCTCATCTCGGTACCGTTGGTGGTGACGGCGGCCGCGCTGTTATTCGCCGGTTCGCTGGAGGACCCGCACGCCGCCAGTGGCAGCGCGGCGGCCATCACGGCCAGGAGAATCGTGGAACGCTGCATGAACCAGTTCCTTTCCTATCTGGCGGTCGCGGGAGGGCGACCGTATCGCCTGCATAACGATCATCGGCGACGCCGGTTGCGCGCATCCGTCGCGAACGGCAAGACACATTCATGAGCGATGTTCGATTGCACGAAAGCTGGCTGTCGGTGCTGCGGCCCGAATTCGACGAACCCTATATGAAGGCGCTGAAATCCTTCCTCGCCGAGGAGCGCGAGGGCGGCGAGCGTGTCTTCCCCCGCCCGTCCGAGTGGTTCCGCGCGCTCGACCTGACGCCGCTGGATCAGGTGCGCGTCGTCATCCTGGGGCAGGACCCCTATCATGGCGAAGGGCAGGCGCATGGCCTGGCCTTCTCGGTTCAGCCCGGCGTCCGGCCGCCGCCCAGCCTGGTCAACATCTAAAAGGAGATGGCGACCGACCTGGGCATCGCCCCGCCTGGCCACGGCCTGCTCGACCATTGGGCGCGGCAGGGGGTGTTGCTGCTCAACTCGGTGCTGACCGTGCGCATGGGGCAAGCCGCCTCGCATCAGGGGCGCGGCTGGGAGCGCTTCACCGACGCCGTGATCCGCGCCGTCGCCGCCAGGCCCGAGCCGGTCGTCTTCATCCTGTGGGGCGCCTATGCCCAGAAGAAAGCGGGCTTCGTCCGTGAGATGGGCGAAGGGCGGCACTGCGTCCTGACTTCGGTCCACCCCTCGCCCCTGTCGGCGCGGGGCGGCTTTTTCGGCTCGAAGCCCTTTTCGAAGGCCAATGACTTCCTGGTCGAGCATGGTCGCGAGCCGATCGACTGGGCGCTCCCGCCGCTGGCATGATCTGTAATCATACTGGCATCATTTCGGCCAAGCGCGCATAGCGCCCGCCATTCCACCGATCAGAACAGGGACCCCAGGCCATGGCCGACGACGACTATGTGTATGACGAAGCGACCGGCGAATGGATCAGCGCGGCCGACGCCGCCGCCAAGGGCGGCACGGCCAGCGACGACGATGCGGTCGTGGTGCGCGACTCGGTCGGCAATGTGCTGAGCGACGGCGACCAGGTGACGCTGATCAAGGACCTTACCGTCAAGGGCGCAGGCCAGACGCTGAAGCGCGGCACGCTCATCAAGTCGATCCGCTTGACCGGCGACGCGCAGGAAATCGACTGCAAGTTCGACGGGATCAAGGGCCTGGTGCTGCGCGCGGAGTTTGTGCGGAAGCGGTGAGGTTGACGTTCAGCCGGTTGTAGGAGAGCATGGCCCCATGCAGGCAGTCTCCTACGACGAAGCGGCCGAGAATCTGGAGGCGATGATCGACAAGGTCGTAGCCGACCGCGCGCCCGTGGCGATTACGCTTGAGCGGGGCGAAGGAGCGGTTCTGGTATCGGCCAGCGAGTGGGCGTCGATCGAGCAAGTTCTGATCCGATAATACTTCGCTAGGACGGATCGACATTCAGACATACCCTTCTTCCCTCGCCCCTCTTGAGGGGAGAGGGTTGCGCAGACTTAGTCTTTGCGAAGCAAAGGCTTAGTCGGAGCTGGGTGAGGGGTGAAGCGCTCGGGCAGCGAGCGCGCGAGCCTTGAGGCTC
>NZ_BBPI01000033.1 GCF_000787715.1 Sphingomonas parapaucimobilis NBRC 15100 | reverse complement strand
GGGGGGGGGCTTCCGCACCGGACGACCTTCGCGGCACGCCCCCTCCACCAGCCTGCGGCTGGTCCCCCTCCCCGTGCCGGGGAGGATCGTCTTCCTTTCCCCACTACCCCACGATAGAGCGCCCTGATGGTCGATAGCACTTTCCCCACGCCCCTGTGCGGCGTGGACGAGGCGGGGCGCGGGCCGCTGGCGGGTCCGGTGGTCGCCGCCGCCGTCATCCTGCCCGAGCGGGACTGCCCCAGCGGCATCAACGATTCCAAGAAGCTGACCGAAAAGACGCGCGCGCGGCTGTGCGCCGAAATCCGCGCCTGTGCGGTCGTCGGCGTCGGGATCGTCCACCCCGAGGAGATCGACCGGCTCAACATCTATTGGGCGACGATGAAGGCGATGACGCTGGCGGTCGACGCGGTGGTCGAAACGCTGGGGCGGCACCCGGCGCATGTGCTGGTCGACGGCAACAAGCTGCCCAAATGGGGTTACAGCGCCACCGCCATCGTCGGCGGCGATGCCAAGTCGCTGGCGATCGGGGCGGCTTCGATCGTCGCCAAGCATGTCCGCGACGAGATGATGATCGCGGCGGCGGCGCAGTGGCCCGCTTATGGCTGGCACAGCAACAAGGGTTACGGCTCGGCCGTCCATCTGGCCGCCTTGCGCGAACATGGCCCGACGCCGCTCCACCGGCGCAGCTTCGCGCCCGTGGCGCAATGTTATCTGGACCTCTGACGACCCAATTCCTTCCCATCGTCAGATGGGGAGGGGCGGAGGGGCATGGCCGGTCCACCACGCCCCTCCACCATCGCTTACGCGACGGTCCCCCTCCCCAAGCGAGCTTGGGGAGGAATTTTGGGTTAACCCGAGTCGCAATCGCCACACCCCACTCCCTTGGGGGCGAAGTTATCCACAGCCCCCATATCTGCCACGAAATCGCAACGCGTCACCGAATCTGGCGGAATCGCGCGAGTCGCGGACGCGAATCGCCTCTTGACGTGTGACTCATTCCGGGTGGATGCGAGGGTTCGAGGGTAGAAGGAACGGGTAGCATGGGGGTGATCCAGACGGTGGGAAAGCCGGTCGGGACGCGGCCGGTATCGGCGCACCGCGAAAGCGACCTGCCGCTCGACCAGATCCTGATGGGCGATTGTATCGCGGCGCTCCGCTCGCTGCCCGACAAGTCGGTCGACATGGTCTTCGCCGACCCGCCTTATAATCTCCAGCTTGGCGGCGAGCTGTTCCGCCCCGATGGCAGCCATGTCGACGCCGTCACCGACGCCTGGGACAAATTCGACACCTTCGCCGCCTATGACGCCTTTACCCGGTTGTGGCTGGCTGAATGCTACCGGGTGCTCAAGGACAATGGCTCGCTCTGGGTGATCGGCAGCTATCACAACATCTTCCGCGTCGGGACCGCGGTGCAGGATCTGGGCTTCTGGATCCTCAACGACATCATCTGGCGCAAGTCGAACCCCATGCCCAATTTCAAGGGCACCCGCTTCACCAACGCGCATGAAACGCTGATCTGGGCATCGAAGGGCGAGAAGGCGAAATACACCTTCAACTATCGCTCGATGAAGACGCTGAACGACGAGATTCAGATGCGATCGGACTGGGAATTCCCGATCTGCGGCGGTCAGGAGCGGTTGAAGAAGGACGGGCACAAGGTCCATCCGACCCAGAAGCCCGAGGCTTTGCTCTATCGCATCCTGCTCGCCTGCACCCGGCCGGGCGACGTGATCGCCGACCCGTTCTTCGGCACCGGCACGACCGGCGCGGTCGCCAAGCGGCTGGGCCGCCGCTGGATCGGGATCGAGCGCGAGCCGACCTATTGCGCCGCCGCGATCGAGCGGATCGAGGCCGCCCTGCCCCTCGACGAGAGCGCGCTGGCGACGATGCAGAGCCCCAAGGCGCAGCCCAAGGTGGCGTTCGGGACCTTGGTCGAAAATGGCTATCTGCTGCCCGGCATGCCGTTGATGGACGCCAAGCGCAAATGGCGCGCGACGGTGCGGGCGGACGGGTCGCTTTTGTCGGAATGCGGCCAGATGGGGTCGATCCACCGGCTGGGTTCGCTGCTCCAGAACCGGCCGACCTGCAATGGCTGGACCTTCTGGCATTACGAGCTGGAGGGTGCGCTGAAACCGATCGACGCGATGCGCCAGACCTGGCTGCTGGCGACGCAGCCCTGACCCCTATTCCTCCCCTGTAAGGGGAGGTGGCGCGCGAAGCGCGTCGGAGGGGTGTCCCGCTATCGAGAGGGGTGATACCCCTCCACCAGCTTCGCTGGTCCCCCTCCCCTTGCAGGGGAGGAATTGAGAAGGCTCCCCCATGCACCTGCGCCCCGTTCAATTCGTCGACACGCCCGTGGGGCTGGAAGACGGCAGCGTCCTGCGCCTGGCGGGCGGGATGCAGTGGTTCGCCGCCTACGAAGTCCGCGAAGGCCCCCGCCGCCGCATCGTCCCCGTCGCGCGGTTCGCCGAGGAATTGGGCGGCTCCCCCCGCGCCGAAGCGCTTCACGCCGCCTTCACCGCGCCCCGTGCGCCCTGGGTCATGGGCCAACGTACGCTGCGCTTCGACCAGCCACAGGTCGCCGCAATCCTGAACGTCACCCCCGACAGCTTCTCCGATGGCGGCCAGCATATTGGCGATCCGGCGGCGGCCGCCGACAGCGGCATGGCGATGGCCGCCTCGGGCGCGGCGGTCATCGACCTCGGCGGTGAATCGACCCGCCCCGGCGCCGCCCCGGTCTGGGAAGGCGACGAGATCGCCCGCACCGCCCCCGTCGTCGAGCGACTGGCCCAGGGCGGCGCGCTGGTCTCGATCGACACGCGCAAGGCCGCCGTGATGCAGGCCGCGCTGGCGGCGGGCGCTGGCATCGTCAACGATGTCGCCGCGCTCCTTTGGGACGACCGCGCACTGGAGGTGGTGGCCAATGCGGACTGCCCGGTGATCCTGATGCACTCCCCCGATCCCGACAAGGGTGGGCATGGTCGGGTCGGCTATGGCGATGTGCTGACAGAGGTGTTCGACTGGCTGGAGGCGCGGGTCGCGGCGGTCGAGGCGGCGGGGGTTCCCCGCTCCAGGATCATGGTCGATCCCGGCATCGGTTTCGGCAAGTCGCTCGCGGACAATCTGGCGCTCGTCAACGGCTTGGCGATCTTCCACGGGCTGGGCTGCCCGATCATGCTCGGGGCCAGCCGCAAGCGGATGATCGGCGCCCTGTCGAACGAAGCCCCGGTCGATGCACGGTTGGGCGGATCGCTGACCCTGGCGATCAAGGGCGCGGAGGCGGGGGTGCAGCTGATCCGCGTGCATGACGTGGCCGAGACGGTGCAGGCGCTCCATGTCTGGCGCGGGCTGCGCGATCGGGCTCTGATGGGATAACGCGCTCGCTTTTCGCGGCCCGAACGCCCACATAGGGCCGATGCAACGGCCCCAGCCCCAGATTATCCGCGTCATCGACCTGGAGACCACCGGACAAGCCCCCCCCACCCACGGCGTGTGCGAGATCGGCTGGCAGGATGTGGCGCTGGGCAAGGACGGCCGCTGGGAACTGGAGGGCGAAGGCGGCAGCATCCTGGTCAATCCGGGCCGTCCGATCCCGCCCATCACCCAGGCCATCCACCATATCCTGGACGAACAGGTCGCCGACGCGCCCTGGTGGCATGACGTGGCGCGCCGCGTGCTCGATCCCTGGCCGCGTCGCCTGGCGCTGGCCGCGCACCGCGCCGATTTCGAGCAGCAATATTGCACCCCCGCCATGACCCAGTCGGCCGACTGGATCTGCACCTGGAAATGCGCGCTGCGCCTGTGGCCCGACAGCCCCAGCTTCTCCAACCAGGTGCTGCGCTATTGGCGCAAGCCGCAAGGGCTGGTCCATGAGCGTGGCCTGCCCATCCACCGCGCCTTTCCCGACGCCTATGTCACCGCGCATCACCTGCGCGACCAGCTGAACGAGGCGAGCCTGGCGCAGCTGCTCGAATGGTCGCGCAGTCCCGGCCTGCTGCCGCGTGTCCGCTACGGCCCCGATCGCGGCAAGGACTGGCGCGAGATCGACGAGGACTCGCTGATCGGCTTCCTGTCCGATCGCGATCCCGATGTCCGCTTCACCGCCGAGACCGAGATGGCGCGGCGGCGTGGCGGCGGCCATGTCGGGCGGCCCAGCCCGCAGGAACTGCTGCTGTAATGTCACGTTTAATTGATACCGTAATGCTGACGTAACGGCTCTGGCGTCGGTGCCTGTCCTTCGATAAGGCATGGCGCCATGCAGGGGTCTCCCACGCTCGCACCGGCCGAAAATCCCATCGGCCGCATCCTGGTCGCCGCCATGGCGATCGGATTTCTGGCGCTGCTCGTCGCGGCGGGCGCGGCGGGCTATGTCGTGCGTCAGACGAACCGGCACAGCGACTGGGTCGTCCACACCTACCGCGTCGAAAGCGTCCTGATCGAAGTACGCCGTCTGGCCGAGCAGCAGGAAACCGCACGGCGTGGCTATATGCTGGCGGGCACCCCGGCCTTTCTGAACAGTTTCGAGCGCGCCCATGCCGAGCTTGCCCCACAGGTCGCCGAACTTCGCCGCCTGACCGCCGACAATCCGCGCCAGAATGCGCCGATGGCGATGGTCACGCAGCGCCTGGCCGAACTCGACGCCGCACAGCGCCAGACCAACGCGCTGGTCCAGCAGGGGCGGGGTGCCGATGCGCTGCGCCAGTTCCGCACCGATAGCGGTTTGCAGCGGATGCAGAAGCTGCGCCGCGTGTTCGACGCCATGGCGCGCGAGGAACGCCGCCTGCTTGCCCTTCGCGACGCCGAGCAGCTTTCCAGCCGCCAGACCTTTTCCACCGTCATGGCGATCGCCGCATTGCTGTTCCTCGCGGTCGCGATCGTTACCTTCCTGACCATCCGCCGCTATACCCGCGATCTCCACCGCTCGCGCAGCGCGCTCGCCGTGCTCAACGCCACGCTGGAGGATCAGGTCAAGGAGCGCACCGCCGACCTCGCCTTGGCGAACGAGGAAATCCAGCGCTTCGCCTATATCGTCAGCCACGACCTGCGCTCGCCTTTGGTCAATGTCATGGGTTTCACCGCCGAACTGTCGGCCGCGGCCCAGCCGCTGGCCGAGCTGATCGACCGTGCCGAGGCGGAAGCGCCGCAGATCGTGACCGAGGAAGCGCGCCTCGCCGCGCGCGAGGACCTGCCCGAGGCGATCGGCTTCATCCGCACCTCGACCGCCAAGATGGACCGGCTGATCAACGCCATCCTGAAGCTCAGCCGCGAAGGCCGCCGCGTGCTGGCGCCCGAGATGATCGCGCTGGACCAGCTGGTCGACCAGATCATCGATTCGATCCGCCATGTGATCGACGATCGCGGCGTCACCGTGACGATCGAGCGCCCCATGCCCGTCATCGTCAGCGACCGCATCGCGCTGGAACAGATCCTGTCCAACCTGATCGAGAATGCGACCAAATACCGCCACCCGTCGCGGCCTGCCGAGGTGCATGTCTCCGTGCAGGAGACGCCGGGCCGGGTGATCGTGGCGGTGCGCGACAATGGCCGGGGCATCGACCCGCGCGACCACCAGCGCATCTTCGACCTTTTCCGTCGTTCGGGACAGCAGGACCAGCCGGGCGAGGGCATCGGCCTGGCCCATGTCCGCGCGCTGGCCTATCGCCTGGGCGGCACGATTTCCGTCGAATCCCGACTGGGCGAAGGGGCGACCTTCTTCGTCTCGCTTCCCCCCACCCTTTCCATCGCCCCACCCCTCCAGGAAGGTGCCTGAATGAACGACCATCGCTCCGTGGGCATCGTCATGATCGAAGACGATGAGGGCCACGCCCGCCTGATCGAAAAGAATATCCGGCGCGCCGGTATCCTGAACGACATCCGGCACTTCACCGACGGCACGACCGCGCTCGAATATCTGTTCCACGCACCCGACGGCCCGGCCAAGAGCGGCCCGGCGATGGTCCTGCTCGACCTGAACCTGCCGGACATGAGCGGCACCGACATCCTGGCCCGGATCAAGGAAGAGAACAGCCCGCTGCGCCGCGCGCCCGTCGTCGTGCTGACCACCACCGACGACAAGGTGGAGATCCAGCGCTGCTACGATCTGGGCTGCAACGTCTATATCACCAAGCCGGTGAACTATGAGAATTTCGCCCAGGCGATCCGCCAGCTGGGCCTGTTCCTGTCGGTGATCCAGGTGCCCGAGGTCGAGGGCTGATCGCCCCCGTCATGACGACCGCCGCGGCTCCCCGCATCCTCTATATCGACGATGACGATGCGCTGCGACGGCTGGTGTCGCGCGCGCTGGGGCGACATGGCTATGACGTAGCGTCCGCCGCCTCGGGGGCAGAGGGTGTCGCCATGGCGGCGGAGGGCGGCTTCGATCTGGTCGCCGTCGACCATTATATGCCGGGCATGGACGGGCTGGAGACGCTGGCCGCGATCACCGCCCTGCCCGATCCGCCGCCAGTCGTCTATGTTACCGGATCGGACGAGGGCCGCATCGCCGTCGCCGCGCTGAAGGCGGGGGCGGCTGATTATGTGGTGAAGACGGTGGGCGAGGATTTCTTCGACCTGCTCTCCGCCAGCTTTGCCCAGGTGCTCGACCGCGCCCGACTGGAACGCGCCAAGGCCGCCGCCGAGGCCGAGCTGCGCACGACCAATGCCCGGCTGGAGGCGATGCTGAGCGAGGTGAACCACCGCGTCGCCAACTCGCTGCAACTCGTCTCGGCGATGATCGGACTGCAAAAGGGCGTGCTGACCGACGAGCGCGCCCGTGACATGCTGGAGGACACGCAACGCCGTATCCGCGCGATCGCGCAGGCACACCGGCGGCTCTATACCGCCAATGACGTGGAACAGGTCGACCTGCGCGACTATCTGGGTTCGCTGATCGAGGAACTGGGCGAAAGCTGGTCGAGCGATGCCTGCCCGCGCACGCTGACCCTGACCGCCGAGCCGATCCGCGTGAAGACTGACCGCGCGGTGTCGATCGGGGTGATCGTCACCGAACTGGTCACCAATGCCTGCAAATATGCCTATCCCGATGGCGGCGGCGCGGTGCGGATTTGCTTAGCCCGGGCCGATGGGCATTGCGTGCTGACCGTCGAGGATGACGGCTGCGGCATGGCGGCGGACCAGAAGCCGCAAGGCACGGGGCTGGGGGCGAAGCTGATCCGGGTGATGGCGCAGAGCCTGCAGACGGCGGTGGAATATGACCCGGCGCATCGCGGGGTCCGGGCGGTGTTGCGGGTCCCGGTTTAACTCGAAGGCCACGCCCTACGCTCACCTCTGGCCGCTCCCCTCCCGCAAGCGGGAGGGGCTGGGGGAGGGTAGGGAGTCTCACCGAGACCAACGCCCGTGGCCCTTGCCCCTCCCCAACCCCTCCCCCTGCCGGGAGAGGGGCTTTGGAATCAAGGCTTGCGGAACTTGTAGACGAACTGGTCCGTCCGTCCGCGAATGGCGGGGTCGAACACATTCTTCGAATGATCGTCCGCCGGATTGCGAAGCACCTTGCTTTCGCCGACGAAGCGGAAGCCGACCGACTGGACCTGCCGCTTCACCGCCTCGGGATCGATCCGGTGCGTCGTGTTGGTGTTGGCCAGCCCCTTGCCCACCGTATCGGCGTGATCGATGATGACATAGGTGCCGCCCGACTTCAGCAGCTTGAATACCGCCTGGTCGAAGGCGCGCAGCGCCGGTTCCGCCGCATCCTTGTTGGCGACGTCATGGTAATTCTGGACGGTCCAGAACAGGTCGACCGGCTTGTCGGAGACGGGGAGGTTGACCGCCTGCACCCGCGCGGTCGTATTGGGCAGGTTCCAGCCCTGGATCGTGCCCAGCGACTTCTCGGCATATTTCTGCCCGGCGGCGGGCCAATAGGCATAGACATGGCCCTTCGGCCCGACGATGCCGGAAAAGATGCGCGTCCAGTAACCCTTGCCCGGCAGGTAATCGATGACCGTGTCGCCCGGCTTCACGCCGGAAAAGGCGAGGACCGCCGCCGCCTGGCGCCGTTCGTCGTCGCCCGCCTGGTCGGCGCGCGCGGGGTCGGCCAGCGCGGCGGTGATGGCGGCGGGGATTTTGGCCGGAGCGGCAGGCTTTTGCTGCGCCACCGCGACGGTCCCGCCCGCCATCAGCATCAGTCCCAGTGCGATCGCCTTCATGCCTGCTCTCTCCTTTGACCAATATGTCCCCCGCCCCGTTCAGCCTGAGCGAAGTCGAAGGCCATGGGATTCCCTTAGGCTTCGACTTCGCTCAGCCCGAACGGAGGGCGGGAGATTTGGCTTACACGTCCAGATTCGCCACGTTCAGCGCATTGTCCTGGATGAACTCGCGGCGCGGTTCGACCACTTCGCCCATCAACCGGCTGAACACCTCGTCCGCCGCCGCGACATCGTCCGAGGTCACGCGCAGCATTGAGCGGACCGCCGGGTCGAGCGTCGTTTCCCACAGCTGTTCGGCATTCATCTCGCCCAGACCCTTGTAGCGCTGGATGGCGAGGCCCTTGCGGCCCGCGGTCAGGATCGCCTCCAGCAGCTGGCTCGGCCGTGCGACGCGGGTTTCGCCGCGCGCCAGCGTCGTCGCATTGCCATCCTCATCGGTCGGCACCACATCGGCCGACGGCTCGGTCGCGGCGTTGCGCAGCGGCACCAGCTTGGCGGCGTGCGCGAAGCTCTCGGCCTGTTCGGCGGCCAGCGTGTGCAGCTTGCGCGCCTCGGCCGAGGCGATGAAGCTGGCCTCGACGATGTGGTGGTCGGTCACGCCGCGCCACAGCCGCTCGAAATGGACACCACCATCTTCCGTAAGACGCGCCGACCAGCGCGCCTCATGATCGCCCGATTCCAGACGCCGCGTGGTTTCGACCACCGTCGCCATGCGTTGCTCGCGGGTCAGTACCGGGTCGAGCGCACCGGCCAGTGCCAGCACCTCGATGATCGAGGCATCATAACGACGCGGCACATAGCGCATCAGGGTGCGCATCCGCCGCGCATGATCGACCAGCCCCTTCAGGTCGTTCCCCGACCGCGCGCCGCCCGCCCCTTCCAGCACCATGGTGGAGACACCCGCCTCGACCAGATATTCGTCGAGCGCGGTATCGTCCTTGAGGTACACCTCCGACCGCCCCTTGGTCGCCTTATACAAAGGCGGCTGGGCGATGTAGAGGTGCCCGCGCTCGATCAGCTCGGGCATCTGGCGATAGAAGAAGGTCAGCAGCAGCGTGCGGATATGCGCGCCGTCGACGTCTGCGTCGGTCATGATGACGATCTTGTGGTAGCGCAGTTTGTCCGCATTGAAATCGTCGCGACCGATGCCGGTGCCCATCGCCTGGATGAGCGTGCCGATTTCCTTGGACGAGATCATGCGGTCGAACCGCGCGCGCTCGGTGTTCAGTATCTTGCCGCGCAAGGGGAGGATCGCCTGGAAATGGCGGTTGCGCCCCTGCTTGGCCGAACCGCCGGCCGAGTCACCCTCGACCAGGAAGAGTTCGGACTTGGCGGGATCGCGCTCCTGGCAATCGGCCAGCTTGCCGGGCAGCGAGGCGATATCCATCACGCCTTTACGCCGCGTCAGCTCGCGGGCGCGCTTGGCCGCCTCGCGCGCGGCGGCGGCGTCGATCACCTTGGCGATGATCGCGCGCGCGTTCTGCGGGTTTTCCTCCAGCCAGTCGGCCAGCTTGTCGGCGATCAGCGATTCCAGGGGCTGGCGCACTTCGGACGACACCAGCTTGTCCTTGGTCTGGCTGCTGAACTTCGGGTCGGGCAGCTTGACCGAGACGATCGCGGTCAGGCCCTCGCGCATGTCGTCGCCGGTCAGCGTAACCTTCTCCTTCTTCAGGAGGCCCGACTTGTCGGCATAATTGTTGAGCGTACGGGTCAGCGCGGCACGGAAGGCCGCGATATGCGTGCCGCCGTCGCGCTGCGGGATGTTGTTGGTGAAGGCGAGGACGTTTTCGTAGTAAGAATCATTCCACTCGAGCGCCACGTCCATGCCGATCGCATCGCGCTGTCCGTGGATGGCGATGGGTTCGGGGAAGAGCGGCGACTTGGAGCGGTCCAGCCACTTCACGAAGGCGGCGATCCCGCCCTCATAATATAATTCCACCGTCTTGGCCTCTTCGTGCCGCGCATCGGTCAGGAACAGGCGCACGCCCGAATTCAGGAAGGCCAGCTCGCGGTAACGATGTTCGAGCTTGGCGAAGTCGAACTCGGTGATCTTGAAGGTGGCAGGCGACGGCAGGAAGGTCACGCGGGTGCCCTTCTGCCCCGGTTCGGCCTTGCCGACGACCTTCAGCGGCGCGACCGCATCGCCATGCGCGAAGCGCATGTAATGCTCCTCGCCGTCACGCCAGATGGTCAGGTCCAGGAACTCGGACAGCGCGTTCACCACCGACACGCCGACGCCGTGCAGACCGCCCGACACCTTGTACGCATTATCGTCCGACGTGTTTTCGAACTTACCACCCGCATGGAGCTGGGTCATGATGACCTCGGCCGCCGACACGCCCTCTTCGGGGTGGATGCCGGTCGGGATGCCACGACCGTTATCGGTGACGCTGACCGAGCCGTCGGCGTTCAGCTGGATGTCGATGCGGTCGCAATGCCCCGCCAGCGCTTCGTCGATCGCGTTGTCCGACACCTCGAACACCATGTGGTGGAGGCCCGAACCGTCGTCGGTATCGCCGATATACATGCCCGGCCGCTTGCGCACCGCGTCGAGGCCCTTCAGCACCTTGATCGAGGAGGCGCCATATTCGTTCGTCTGGGGGGTATCTGCCATAGCGAGTATATAGGAATTACCGCCTCTCAGGGAAAGCGAAATGGGAGGGGCGGCGGCCCTTTCGCGCGCCCCAGCACCGGACGGCAAAACCCGGCGACGACATGTCGCTCGTGACGCCGATTTCATGCCCCGATCGGGAGCCGGACGCCCCCTTTGTGCGTATCCCGATCCCGCTTCCTGGCGTCGGAGATGATGATGACCGGCAAGACCTTCCTCCTCCCCATCATGCTGACGGCGCTTGCCGCCGCCCCGCTCTCGGCGCAGTCGGTGCGGCAGGACTATCCCGGTTGCGACCTGACGCAGCAGCGCACGCTCAAGGCTCCGACCGGCGGCACGATCCGCGATCCGCGCCAGGCCCATATCGCGATGCGCGCCAACATTCTCCAGGCGGATATCAGCACCGCGCGCAAGGCGCGTCGCCTGTCGCAGGCCGAGGCGCAAAAGCTCTGGAATGCGGTCACGCGCATCCGCCGCGATGCGAACCGCTTCGTGGCGAAACAGGGATTTCTGAGCGCTGGCGAGACGGCGAGCTATGACCGGGCGCTGGATGGGGTGGCGATGCGGGTCTGTCGCGGGTGATGGTCTCGGTAAGACCCTGAACCCTCCCCCATCTCCTCCCGCCTGCGGGAGGGGTGCGTTACCGGGCCACGTTCGACTTCACTCGAGAGGAACTCCTCACACCGGCCCCAGCCACGCCCCTCCCGCAAGCGGGAGGGGATGGGGGAGGGAAAGATGTCCCACCGAGACCTACGCCTGCCTCTAAAACTCCACCCGCGTCGCCTCCCCCGGCACGTCGGCGAACAGCCCGGGTTCGGTCCCGGTCATCCAGACCTGTCCCCGCCCCGCCAGCCGCTCGAACAGCGCGGCGCGGCGGGATGGATCGAGATGCGCCGCCACCTCGTCCAGCAGCAACACCGGCGGCAACCCGCGCTGCTCGGTCACCAGATCGGCATGGGCCAGCACGATGCCCAGCAGCAACGCCTTCTGCTCGCCCGTAGAACATAGCGCCGCCGCCTGCCCCTTGGCCACATGCGTCACCGACAGGTCCGCGCGGTGCGGCCCGACCAAAGTCCGCCCCGCCGCCGCATCACGCCTGCGCCCCATGGCCAGCGCATGGGCAAAAGCCGCCGGTTCGACGGCTTCCCCCTCCAGCGCCAGTGCGGCCCGGGCGAACACGCTGTCGGGCGCGTCGGCCAGCCGCTGGTCGAGCGCCGCCACCGCCGCCACCCGCGCGGCATCGACCGCCGCGCCATGTTCGACCATCCGCGCCTCCAGCGCGCTCAGCCAGTCGGGATCGACCGGACCGTCACTGGCCAGCAACCTGTTCCGCTCGCGCATCGCCGCATCATAGCGCGTCGCATGCATCCCATGCGCGGGGGCCAACGCCAGCACCAAGCGGTCGAGGAACCGCCGCCGTTCCGACGCTGGCTCGACGAACAGCCGGTCCATCGTCGGCGTCAGCCACAGCACCGACAGCCAGTCGGCCAGCGCATTGGCGCTCGTGGCCGCCCCCTGCACCCGGACGACACGCCGCTCCGGCGCGGAGGCCAGCGCGCCGGTCGCGATCTCGACCTCCCCGTCGAGCGTGGCCGCGACGCCGAACCCGCCCTTGCCCCCCTGCCTCGCCATCGCCGACAACGCGGCGCGACGCAGGCCGCGACCGGGGGCGAGCAGCGACACCGCCTCCAGAATGTTGGTTTTCCCCGCCCCATTCTCGCCGGTCAGCACAACGAACCCCGCACTCGGAAAGAGTATAAGGTCAGCGTGATTGCGGAAATCGGTGAGGACGAGGCGGATGAGCATTGTGTCCGCCTTAAACGATCCTCCCCAGCATGGGGAGGTGGCAGGCCGAAGGCCTGACGGAGGGGGACTTCTCGGCAGGTTATCCTTTGCGGCGATCCCCCTCCACCACCCTGCGGGTGGTCCCTCTCCCCGCGAGCGGGGAGGATTTAGGTCTTACACCCGCATCGGCATCAGCACGTACAGAGCCGGGGCCTTGTCATTCTCGCGGATCAGGGTCGGCGCGGCGGCGTCTGCCAGGTGGACTTCCACCAGGTCGCTGTCGATCTGCGCCAGGATGTCGAGCAGATAGCGGCTGTTGAAGCCGATCTCGAAGCCCAGCGAGGTGTATTCGCCCGGCACTTCTTCCGACGCCGTGCCATTCTCGGGGCTGGTCACCGACAGGGTGATGCGGTCGCGGTCCAGCGCCATCTTCACCGCGCGGGTCTTCTCGGTCGCGATGGTCGACACGCGGTCGACGCCCTGCATGAACGCCTTCGGGTCCAGCTTCAGGATCTTGTCGTTCGCGGTCGGGATGACGCGGCTGTAATCGGGGAAGGTGCCGTCGATCAGCTTGGAGGTCAGGATCGCCTGACCCAGGTCGAAGCGGATCTTGGTGCCCGACAGCGACACGCCGACCGAGCCGTCCACCTCGTCGAGCAGCTTGCGCAGCTCGCCCACGCACTTACGCGGCACGATCACGTCGGGCATTCCCTCGGCGCCGTTCGGGCGGTCGATGGTGACGCGCGCCAGACGGTGTCCGTCGGTCGCGGCGGCCTTCAGCACCGGATTGCCGTTATCCTCGGCGACATGCAGGAAGATGCCGTTGAGGTAATAGCGCGTCTCTTCGGTCGAGATGGCGAAGCGCGTCTTGTCGATGATCTGCTTGAGCAGCTCCACCGGCAGCTCGAACTGGGTCGGCAGCTCACCCTCGGCGATCACCGGGAAATCGTCGCGCGGCAGCGTGCCGAGCGAGAAGCGCGCGCGGCCCGCCACGATGGTCATGCGCCCCTCGGCGGCGGTCAGCTGGACCTGCGCACCCTCGGGCAGCTTGCGGGCGATGTCGAACAGCGTGTGCGCCGACACGGTGGTCGATCCCGGCTGGTCGACGGCGGCGGCGACGCTGTCGTTGATCTGCAGGTCCAGGTCGGTCGCCATCATGCGCAGCTGGCCCTCGGCCGTGGCCTCCAGCAGCACGTTGGAGAGGATCGGAATCGTGTTCCGCCGCTCCACCACCGACTGGACATGGCTCAACCCCTTGAGCAGCGTTGCGCGTTCGATCGTCGCCTTCATTTCCTGATCCCCCGCCGGAACGACCGCATGGTCCCCGAGTCCGAATGATAAATGGCCTTGGTTCCTACCCGCCAAGAAGGGGCCGAAGCAAGGCTCCGACCCCTCTTACATTGGGAGTAAAACCACCGTTAATGTGGAAAAGAATCCCGGCTTAGAAGCGCAGGCCCAGACCCGCCATCAGCTGGTGGCGGTTCGGATTGATGCCGACGCCGTCCAGTTCGTCATAATGCGAATAGCGATATTCGCCCTTCACGAAGGTGTTCGGGCTGATCGCATATTCCAGACCGGCACCCAGGCGATAGCCGCCGACTTCCTGCGAATTGACGTTGGTGACGCCAGCGGCAGAGTAGCGCGCATCGAACTTTGCGTTGGTGTAACCCGCCTTCACATAGCCCATCGCGACCGGCGAGATGACATAGCCGACGCGCGCACCGGCATAGAGGTCACGGCCCGCACCCAGGCGGAACTGGTCGCCGGGCAGGCGGATGCCGTTGCTGCGCGTATCCGAGCTGCTGCCCGAGATCTCACCCTCGGCACCCAGCACCACCGGACCTGCGGGAAGGTCGTAGCCGATCGCGGCGCCATAGAGCACGCCGTCGCTCGAACTCTTGTCCTGACCCTGACGATCGTTGAGGCTGTCATAGCCGATCAGGCCCTCGACGCGGAAACCCGTGAAGGGCTGTGCGGTCTGGGCGGCGGCGGGGGCCGCGGCGGCGACGGCTGCCGAGGTCGCCAGGGCGGCGAGCATGAGCTTACGCATACACTATACTCCATTACTGTACCGGCCACCGTTACATTCGGCGGTCATGGCACCAATGGCGCGAAACGTCAGACGTTGCATGAACCTCAGCTAAACAGGAAAAAGCGTTGCAAGGAGGCAACAGCCGCGACAGGGTTTGCGGGTCATGACCACCCGTCCCGCCCCGCCCGCCCGCCCGACAGCCCGCAGCGGCCGCGACTATATCGCCCGGCATGGCGAGACGGTGTTCAACCGGATCGGATGCATCCAGGGCGACCGGGTCGAACTGCACACGCCGCTGACCCGAAAGGGATTCGCGCAAGCCGACGCGATCGGCGAAGTCCTGCACGACCGGCTGGGCAAGGCGCCCGCGCTGACTTTATGGTCCTCGCCGACCGGCCGTGCGCTGCAGACGCTGGCGGTGATCGCCGAGCATCTGGCGCTCGATTGGCATGAGACACGCCACGATGTCCGGCTGATCGAGCTGGGCTTCGGCAGCTGGGGCGGACGGCGTTCCGCCGATCTGACCGCGCTCCATGGCCCCATCGTGCATCCGCACGGCATGGCGATAGGGGCGCCCGATGGCGAGAGTTATGCCGCGATGGCGGCGCGGCTGTCCGGCTGGCTGGCGGATACGGCGGCGGATGACGGCGACCGGCTGATCCTGATGCACGGGTTGTCCAGCCGGGTGCTGCGCGGGCTGATGCTGGGGCTGGCGGATGATCCGCTGTGCGGCGTGCCGGTGGCCGAGCGCCTGCCGCAGGGCGCGATCGTGATGATCGAGGGCGGCGTGGAAACGGTGATCCACCGGGCTGGCCCATGAAGCGGCTGGCGCTGATCCTGATGCTGGTCGCCGCGCCGGTCCTCGCGCGCGAGACGATCGGCATCTACAAGGGCTGGGGCGCATTTCGCGATCCCGACCGCTGCTACGCCATCGCCAAGCCGGTGCTGGCCAACGGACGCGTCGGCGGATTCGCCAGCGTCGGCACCTGGCCCGCCAAGCGCCTGCGCGAATCCTTCCATGCGCATCTGAGCCTCCCGCGCGACCGTGCCGCCGCCGTCACGCTGGCGATCGGCGAGCGCCGCTTTCCGCTGGTCGGCACCACCCAGGACGTCTGGGCCCCCGACGCCGCGACCGACCACGCGCTGGTCATGGCCATCCGCTCGGGCCGCAGCATGAGCCTCTCCGCCGTCGACCCGCGCCACCGACCCTTTGCCGACACCTATGCCCTGGCGGGTGCGGCGGCGGCGATCGATGCGGCGACGCTGGCGTGCATCCAGTGACCGTTTTTTAACGACAACTCTCGCGCACACCCTCACGTATAAAATGCCTCACCATACTTGTATCCGCTGGATCAGACTGAATACCCATTTCCACTATGCAAGAAATTTTCTTGCAAGCATCATCCATGCTTTCCATTCCATTTTTGTGAGATTGAAGCACATTCTTCAAGAATGCGCAGAGTTCTTGATGCTCTTCTGGTGTCGCCCGAGTGCTCATAATTTTCTCCTTCATTTAAACTTCTAGATAAGCAGACATTTGCTTGCAAAGTTTAAAAATTAATTTTTCCGTTGCCGCACCCTGTGGAAAACGCCGCGATTTTGCGCTATGGCCACGCGATGCAGACAGTTTCGGCCGCCCTCATGCCCATTCCGGGGCACATCGATCCCGTGCCCGTGCCGCGCGGCGTGCAACCGCGTCCCGACGGGCGCGTCGACCTGATTGGCCTGACCAAGGACCAGCTGCGCGAGGCGCTGCTGTCGGGCGGCATGGAGCTGAAGCAGGCCAAGCTGCGCTCGAAGCAGATCTGGCACTGGCTCTATAATCGTGGCGCGACCCGCTTCGCCGACATGACCGACATCGCCAAGGCGCAGCATCCCTGGCTGGAGGAGCGCTTCGTCATCGGCCGTCCCGAAGTGGTCGAGGCGCAGGTGTCGAACGACGGCACGCGCAAGTGGCTGCTCCGCTCGGCCGACGGGCAGGATTACGAGATGGTGTTCATCCCCGACGCCGATCGGGGAACGTTGTGCGTGTCGAGCCAGGTCGGCTGCACGCTGAACTGCCGTTTCTGCCACACCGGCACGATGCGGCTGGTGCGCAACCTGACCGCGGGCGAGATCGTCGGGCAGGTCATGCTGGCGCGCGACTCGCTGGGCGAATGGCCCAGCCAGCCCGAGGGGCGGATGCTGACCAACATCGTCATGATGGGCATGGGCGAGCCGCTGTATAATTTCGATGCGGTGCGCGATGCGCTGAAGCTGGTGATGGACGGCGACGGCCTGGCGCTGTCCAAGCGCCGCATTACGCTCTCGACCAGCGGCGTCGTGCCGATGATGGCGCGCGCGGGGGCGGAGATCGGCGTGAACCTGGCCGTGTCGCTCCACGCCGTCACCAAGGACGTGCGTGACGAGCTGGTGCCGCTGAACAAGAAATACGGCATCGAGGAACTGTTGCAGGCGTGCGCAGACTATCCCGGCGCCAACAACGCCCGGCGCATCACGTTCGAATATGTGATGCTGAAGGACAAGAACGACTCCGACGCCGATGCGCATGAGCTGGTCCGGCTGCTGCGCCATTACGACCTGCCCGCCAAGGTGAACCTGATTCCGTTCAACCCCTGGCCGGGTGCCGATTACGAATGCTCGACGCCGGAGCGCATCCGGCGTTTCTCCGACATCGTGTTCGAGGGCGGCATCTCCGCGCCCGTCCGCACCCCGCGCGGGCGCGACATCGATGCAGCCTGCGGCCAGCTGAAGACGGCTGCCGAGAAGAAGAGCCGCGCGCAGCTCGACCGCGAGGCGGAAGAGAAGTTCGCGGCTCTGGGATGAATCAATCCTCCCCGGC
>NZ_BBPI01000034.1 GCF_000787715.1 Sphingomonas parapaucimobilis NBRC 15100 | reverse complement strand
GTTGCCCCAAACCGTCAACAGCCGATTTTCATTTTTCCGTAAAAATTTGGCAAAACAAATAATAATCAATGGCTTATTCGCCACCGCTTTCCGCATCGGCGTCGGAACCATATGCCCATTGGAGCGTGCTTCCCCGAATCACCGGCCCGAAAATTTGGGAATCACGCACAGAATCACAGCGCCGGACATGGCAGGGGCGCCCTCTCCCGCTGGAAAGGACGCCCCGATCATATGGCGATAGGGATCAGGCGTTCAGAGACGGCCGACCGTCACCGGCCGATCCTCGGTCCGCTTGAGCGGATTGGTGAGCGGCAGGGTGAAGGGTGCCGCCGCGATCTCGAACACATCGCCTTCCTGGGTACGGATACCGTCCGAGAAGGACAGCGTCGCCGTCCCGAAGAAATGGACATGGACGTCGCCCGGGCGACGGAACAGCGCGTATTTGAAATGGTGATGCTCGAGATTCGCGAGGCTGTGCGACATATTCGCCTCGCCCGACAGGAACGGCTTTTCCCAGATGGTCTGGCCGTCGCGTGCGATCCTGCTGGTGCCCTCGATATGCTCGGGCACGTCGCCCAGCAGCAGTTCGGCGCCCAGTGCGGCGGGACGCAGCTTGGAATGGGCGAGCCACAGATAATTGTGCCGCTCGGTCACATGGTCCGAAAATTCATTGGCCAGACACAGGCCCAGGCGATGCGGCGTGCCGTCCGGGCCGATCAGATAGATGCCCGCCAGTTCGGGCTCTTCGCCGCCATCCTGCGCAAAGGCCGGCATCTCGAGCGCGTCGCCGGGGCCGACCAGCTGGCTGCCGTCACCCTTGTAGAACCATTCCGGCTGCTGACCGACCTGGCCTTCGCCGGGCTTGCCGCCCTCGACGCCTTCCAGGAACATGCGCATCGAGTCGGTCTGGTGCGCGGCTGCGGCCGCGTCGCGGTGCATCTTGTCGCGCCCCTCGGCCGAGCCGAGATGGGTCAGGCCGGTGCCGGTCATGACGCAATGCGCGGGATCGGCGTGGTCGATCGGCGCGATCAGATGCCCCGCCGCCAGTTCGGCCGCGAGATCGACGCTCTCGCCTTGACCACAGGCCAGCGCGGTGTCGAGCAGCGACCGGCCTTCGGCGATCGCGCGCTGGGCCAGCGCGATGACGCTCTCGACGCCCGGCACGAACGCGGCCTGGTCGCCGCGCGCCAGAATGACCGAGCGCGAGCCATTGGGCGCGCGGTGCTGCAACAGACGATCAGCCATGAAATCCTCCCCTAAAGTCTTTTTGAACAAAAAAAGGGGCGCGGACCCTGATCCGGCCCGCGCCCCGTCATTCCTTAGCCCGGCTGGCCATCGACCAGGCGGGGCAGCGTGCCCGCGGCTTCGTCCTTCAGATCCTGCGGCAACAGTGCGGCCGACAGGTTCTGGTAGGACACCGGCCGCAGATAGCGGTCGATCGCGAGGCTGCCGACCGAGGTCGTGCGCGCGTCCGAGGTCGAGGGGAACGGCCCGCCATGGACCATCGCATGGGCGACCTCCACGCCGGTCGGCCAGCCATTGGCGAGGATCCGCCCCGCCTTGCGCTCGAGCACCGGCACCAGCCGCGAGGCCATGTCGGTATCGCCCTCATCCATCTGGATCGTCGCGGTCAGCTGCCCCTCGGCGGCCTTCAGCACCGCGATCAGCTCCGCCTCGTCGCGGCAGCGGACCAGGATCGACGACGCGCCGAACACCTCATGACCCAGTGCCTCGTCGGCGAGGAACGCCTCGGCCGTGGTCTGGAAGAAGGCGGCGCGACCGGCGGTGATGCCCTCGCCCACCTTGCCCTGCGCCACCGTCTCGACCTTGTCGTGACCGGCGAGCGCCTCGGTGCCCTTCGTATAAGCCGCGTGGATGCCCGGCGTCAGCATGGTCTGCGCCGCCGCCTCGGGCAGCGCGGTGCGCGCCGCCTCGACGAACGCGTCCAGCCCCTCGCCCTCGATGGCGAGCAGCAGGCCCGGATTGGTGCAGAACTGGCCTGCGCCCATGGTCAGCGAACCGACAAAGGCGGTGCCGAGCGCCGCCCCGCGCGCCTTCAAGGCTTCGGGCATCAGCACGACCGGGTTGATGCTCGACATTTCGGCATAGACGGGGATCGGAACCGGGCGTTCCTGGGCGATCTTGACCAGCGCCAGGCCACCGGCGCGCGAGCCGGTGAAGCCGACTGCGGTAATGCGCGGATCGCGGACCAGCGCGGCACCCAGTTCGTTGCTCGGGCCGGTCAGGTGGCTGAACACGCCCTTGGGCAGGCCAGAGGCTTCCACTGCCCGTTCGATCGCGGCGGCAACCAGTGCGCCGGTCTGCGGATGGGCGGGGTGGCCCTTGACCACGACCGGGCAACCGGCGGCCAGCGCCGAGGCGGTGTCACCACCGGCGGTCGAGAAGGCGAGCGGGAAGTTCGACGCGCCGAACACCGCAACGGGACCCAGCGGCACCATGCGCAGGCGCAGGTCGGGGCGCGGCAGCGGCTGGCGGTCGGGCATGGCGGGATCGATGCGAACCTGCAGATAGGCCCCGGCGCGCAGCACCTTGGCGAACAGGCCCAGCTGGCCGACGGTGCGGCCCCGCTCGCCCTCCAGGCGCGCGCGCGGCAGGCCGCTCTCGCGCATCGCCGCCTGGATCAGGTCGTCGCCGATCGCCATGATCTCGGCACCGATCTTGTCGAGGAACGCGGCACGCTCCTCGCGCGAGGTGGCGCGATAGACGTCGAACGCCTCCTCTGCTGCGGCGCACGCCGCCTCGACATCGGCGGGGCCATGGACCGCGAAAGCGTCGCCCACCGGCTGGCCGGTGGCGGCGTCGATCGAACGGAAATCGGTCATAGGGGAAGCTCCTTTATATTACTCCGACATATTAGTTTGACGGAGCGATGGCAATGTTAAAGGTTGTGGGTAAGGATGGGGGCGGAGAGGTACGATCGATGAGTGACAGCATGACGAACGGCGACGCGCCGCCCGAAACCATCGGAGACATGGGGTCTGACGAGGCCGCCCCCAAGACCCGGCGCGGCACCGGCCGCCGCCTGCACGGCGCGATCGCGCACAAGCTGGGCGCGGCGATCGTCTCGGGCGAGTATCGGCCCGGCGACACGCTGTCGGGCGAAGTCGCGTTTTCCGAAGCGCTCGACGTGTCGCGCAGCGCGTACCGGGAAGCGGTGCAGGTGCTGAGCGCCAAGGGGCTGGTCGAAAGCCGACCCAAGACCGGCACGCGTGTCCTGCCGCGCAGCCGCTGGAACCTGCTCGACCCCGATGTGCTGGCCTGGGCCTTTTCGGGCGAGCCCGACATCCATTTCGTGCGCAGCCTGTTCGAACTTCGCGCCATCGTCGAGCCTGCCGCCGCGCGGCTGGCGGCCGAGCGCCGCGACAAGACCGATCTGAAGGAGATGCGCGACGCCCTGGGGGCGATGCGCCGCCATACGCTGGCCACCGATGCGGGGCGTGCCGCCGACCGCGATTTCCACAATGCGGTGCTGGCCGCGACGCGCAACGACGCGCTGGTCGTGCTGTCCGCCAGCATCGGCGCGGCGGTCGCCTGGACCACCCAGTTCAAGCAGCGGTCGCGCGCGCTGCCCCGCAATCCGGTGCCCGACCATGTGAAGGTCTATGACGCGATCGCCGCGGGCGATGTCGAGGCGGCGGGAGAGGCGATGCGGCTGCTCGTCGATCTGGCGCTGGAGGATACCCGCAGCGCCATGGAGGGATAGAAGGCCCGCCCCCGCGAAAGGAGCGGGCCACCCGAGACGCCGGGTTCGGTGAAGGGGTTGTCGGGCGGTGATCGACATTCTGTATCGCCTTTCTCTCCCTCGCCCCTCTCCGAGGGGAGAGGGTTGCGCAGACTTGGCCTTTGCCAAAGCAAAGGCTTAGTCGGAGCTGGGTGAGGGGTGAGCGCGCAAAGCGCGCGCGAGCCTTTGGCTCGCTCAACCCCTCACCCAAGCTGCGCTAGCCAGCACGCTGGCAAGCTCCGCTAACCCTCTCCCCTGTCCAGAGGAGAGGGGAGAGTTCAAACCGCCGCGCGGTGGATCGGCTTGGCCGGAACCGTAACCCGGAAGGTGAAGATATCTCCCGCCTGGGTCTGTTCCTCCAACTGCTCCTCCGACAGGCCCTGCCGCGCGGTGGTAGCATAGGCGGTGCGGCCATCGGGGCCGCCCAGCGCGATCTTGGTGATGTTGGAGACGGGGAAGCGCACCTCGTCGGTCATCACCCCGTCCGGACCATAACGCCGCGCCGCCCAGCCGCCATAGAAGCCGACCCACACGCCGCCCTCGGCATCGCAGATCGCGCCATCGGGATGGCCATCCGCATCGCCGAAGCGCGCGAACTCGGTCGCGGGGCCGAGCGTGCCGTCACCCAGGATCGCATGCGCCAGGATCACCTTGCCCAGCGTATCGACATGATAGAGCGTCGAGTCGTCGGGCGAGATGGCCGGGCCGTTGGTGATGCACACCGCATCCGCGCTGGTCGGCGTGACCAGCCCTGCGGCCCATTGGAACAGGCGGCCCGACAGCGAGGTCTCGTCATTGTCCATCGTGCCGAACCAGATGCGTCCCTGTCCGTCGACGCACGCATCGTTCAGGCGATTGGCGGGCAGATGCGTATCGACCTCGGCCAAGCGCTCGAACGCGCCGGTCGCGGGATCGAAGTGATGCGGCCCGGACTTCAACCCTGCGACGAAACCGCCACGCTGCGCCGGTACGACCCAGCCGACCATTTCGGGCGAGGCCCAGTGGTCGAGCGTGCCGGCGGCCGGATCATGGCGGTAGATGCGCTGCTGCTTGATATCGACGAACCACAGCGCGTCATCGACCCAGATCGGGCCTTCGCCCAGCGTCGCACCCACGGTCAGGCAATGTTCGGCCTGCTGCATCACTCTCTCCTATGCTCTCGCCCGGTTCGTTACCGCCAACCAGCGTCGATGAAATAGTCGTGGCCGGTACACATCTTTGCATCGTCCGAGGCGAGGAACAGAACCAATGCCGCCACGTCCGAGGGCTGGATGCGTCCGTCCAGACACTGGGCCGCGACGATCTCCGCCTCGCCTTCGGGCGTGTACCATTTCTCCTGGCGCGGCGTCTGCACATTGCCCGGCACGATGGTGTTCACGCGGATATTCTCGCGCCCCAGATCGCGTGCGAGGCTGCGCGTCAGCCCCTCGATCGCGGCCTTGCAGGTCTGGTAGAGGACCAGATCGTTGAGGCCCAGATGCCAGCTGATCGACCCGAAGTTCAGGATCGCGCCGCCCCCGGCCCGCTTCATCGCGGGGATCACCGCCTGCGCGGCGAAGAACTGGTGGCGCAGATTGACGTTCAGCCGCTCGTCCCAATAGGCCGGGGTGACCTCCTCGATGCTGTGGCGATCATCGTTGCCCGCATTGTTGACCAGGATGTCGACACCGCCCAGCGCCGCTTCCAGATCGGCGAAGACCGCCTTCAGGCTGTCGAGATTGGTCAGGTCGCAGTGCCGCTGGATCGGCGCATGGCGCGCATCGGGGGTCAGCCGGTCGACGAGCGCCTGGGCCGCGTCCTCGGCAATGTCGACGAAGGCGACGCGCGCGCCCTGCGCCACGAACGCCTCGACCAGCCCCTCGCCGATCCCCGAGCCGCCGCCGGTCACGATGACGCGCTTGTCGATCAGGCTGGGATAGCGCGCGACCAGATCGGTCGCGGCACTGGTCTTCTGCAACATGGAAGTCTCCGTCACAACAGGCCGCGCCGGGCCAGGTTGCGCATCAGGTCGCCCAGACCGAAGGTCCAGGCAGGGGCATCGGCCGAGGTCATCACCGGATTGACCAGCGTGCCGAGGCGCGGATTGGTGATGACGACGGTGTCGCCGACCTTGTGGGTGAAGCCGCGACCCGGCTCGTCACGGTCCTGGGTCGGCGCGAACAACGTGCCCAGGAACAGCACGAGGCCGTCCGGGTAGTGATGCTCGCTCAGCGCCTGGCCGAGCAGGTCCTCGGGATCGCGGCTGATCTGGTCCATCGAGCTGGCGCCTTCCAGCACATAGCCGTCGGTGCCGGTGATGGTCAGCTTGACCTCGCTCGACCGCACATCGTCCATGGTGAAGCCGTCGTCGAACAGGCGGACGAGCGGCCCGAGCGAGCAGGACGCGTTATTGTCCTTTGCCTTGCCGAGCAGCAGCGCCGAGCGCCCCTCGAAATCGCGCAGGTTCACGTCGTTGCCCAGCGTCGCGCCGACCGCACGCCCATGCGCATCGGCGACCAGCACGACCTCGGGCTCCGGGTTGTTCCAGGTCGAGTCGGAACGGACGCCGACCGGCATCCCCCAACCCACGGTCGACAGGACCGGCGACTTGGTGAAGATTTCCGCATCCGGGCCGATCGCGACCTCCAGATATTGCGACCACAGGCCTTCGGCGATCAGCGCGTCCTTGAGCTGCGCCGCCTCGGGTGAGCCGGGCACGACCGAGCGGATGTTACCGCCCAGCGCCGCTTCCAGCGTGCCGCGAAGCCCCGCCGCCTTGGCATGGTCGCCGCGCGCGCGCTCCTCGATCACCCGCTCCAGCGCGGACACGGCGAAGGTCACGCCCGCCGCCTTCACGCATTGCAGGTCGATCGGCGACAACAGCCGGTTGGCCGCGCCCGCATCCGGCGACAGGTTCAGGTCGGCCAGTTCGCCCAGCGCCTCGCCCCGAGCCGCCTCGACCGTGCCGTTCGCCAGCAGCGCCGAGACGGTGGGGGCCACGCGGCTCATGTCATAGACCTGGCCATTTTCGACCAATATGGGGCAAGGCCCCTCGCCCCGGTCGATCCGACCGACGAAGCGCCCATTGCGCCAATCGTCCGGCAAAGCGACCATCAGGTCGATAAGATTGCTGGCCATATTTCCTCTCTACACATTTGTTAGCGGTATCGATCGCCGTCCGTTTCAGGTCAAGAGGGCCTGGGGGGCCTGCCCCGGTCCGGATAGCCCGGCGATTGCCGGATGTTCAAATGCCGCGCATTTCCGTCTAGGGTCGGACAACGGGCGTCGCCCCCTCGGCGGCGCCATCACACAGGACTCGCATGCGCATCGAAGATCCCGCGTTCACCGTTGCGTTGGACGATCGGTACATTATCCACGTCCGCGCGCATGGCCTTTGGACGCCCGAGATCGCCGATCGCTACTGGCGCGCCTTTCAGCCGTTCCTCGACGAATCGCGCCGCCACCTGGTTCATGCAAAGGCGTTGATCGACCGGCGGGGTGCGCCCGTCATGCCGATGGCCATGGTTCAGGCCATGCGCGAGGGAATCGTGGCGCATTATCATGCCGATGACCGCCTGGCCCTGGTCGTCGATTCCAGCCCGCTGAAACTGCAGATCCGCAAAACCTACCCGCTCGCGCATCTCGACGCCTTCCTGTCGTATGATGCCGCCCTGGCCTGGTTGCAGAATCACTGACGTCGGCGGGTCGACCGGCCGGGCTGGATGATCCGCCCGGCCGGTCGCCTTCGTCAGTGCCCGTATCAGTGATTGTCGCGCGGCAGGCCCTGGGTCTGGGCGATGCGCTGATACTTCTCGGCCCCCTCCAGGATCGCGCCGGTCGACATCTGGCCGACCACCGAACGCTGGATTTCCTGCCACGGGGTCTGCGACGCGGGGTACTTATACCCGCCTGCCGCCGCCAGCGTCTTGCGACGCTCGGCCAGTTCCTCCTCGGAGATGAGGATGTTGGCGCTGCCCGTGTTCAGGTCGATGCGCACCCGGTCGCCGGTCTGGATCAGCGCCAGGCCGCCCATCGCCGCGGCTTCCGGGCTGGCGTTCAGGATCGAGGGCGATCCGCTCGTGCCCGACTGGCGGCCGTCACCGATGCAGGGCAGCGAATGCACACCCTCGGTGATGAGGTACGCGGGCGGACGCATGTTGACGACTTCCGCCGCGCCCGGATAGCCGATCGGGCCGGCGCCGCGCATGAACAACAGCGTCTCGGGCGTGATGCCGGTCGCGGGATCGTCGATCCGGTGGTGATAATCCTCCGGCCCGTCGAACACGACCGCCGGACCTTCAAAGGCATTGAGGTCGTCCGGGTTGGACAGATAACGCTCGCGGAATTCCGGCGAGATCACGCTGGTCTTCATGATCGCGGCATCGAACAGATTGCCCGACAGGACGATGAAGCCCGCTTCCTCCACCAGCGGCTGGGCGAAGGGGCGGATGACCTTTTCGTCCTCGATGGCGACGCCACGGCAATTCTCGCCCATGGTCTTGCCGTTGACGGTCATCGCGCCTTCGTGGATCAGGCCTTGCTCGATCAGCTGGTTGACCACGGCGGGCACGCCGCCCGCACGATAATAATCCTCGCCCAGATATTCACCGGCGGGCTGCAGGTTCACGAGCAGCGGCACCTTGTGCCCCTCGCTCTCCCAGTCCTGCACGGGCAGGTCGACGCCGATATGGCGTGCGATGGCGGCGAGGTGGATCGGCGCGTTGGTCGAGCCGCCGATCGCCGAATTGACCTTGATCGCGTTGTGGAACGCGTCCCTGGTCAGGATGTCGGAGGGCTTCAGGTCCTCGTTCACCATCTCGACGATGCGCTTGCCGGTCAGGTACGCGACTTCCTGGCGATCACGATAGGGCGCGGGGATCGCGGCCGAGCCGGGCAGCGACATGCCGAGCGCCTCGGCCAGCGAGTTCATCGTGGTCGCGGTGCCCATGGTGTTGCAATAGCCGGTCGAAGGGGCCGACGACGCGACCAGGCGGATGAACTCCGCATCGTCGATCTCGCCCGCCGCCAGCATCTGGCGCGCCTTCCACACGATGGTGCCCGAGCCGGTACGCTCGCCCTTGTGCCAGCCGTTGAGCATCGGGCCGACCGACAGCGCGATCGCCGGGATGTTGACCGTCGCGGCCGCCATCAGCATCGCCGGGGTCGTCTTGTCGCAACCGATCGTCAGCACGACGCCGTCGAGCGGATAGCCGTACAGCACCTCGACCAGGCCCAGATAGGACAGGTTGCGGTCGAGACCGGCGGTCGGGCGCTTGCCGGTTTCCTGGATCGGGTGGACCGGGAATTCCAGGACGATGCCGCCCATCTCGCGCACGCCTTCACGCACGCGTTCGGCCAGCACCAGATGGTGGCGGTTGCAGGGCGACAGGTCGGAGCCGCTCTGCGCGATGCCGATGATCGGCTTGCCCGACTGAAGCTCCTCCAGCGAAAGGCCGAAGTTCAGGTAGCGCTCCAGGTAGAGCGCCGTCATGTCGATATTCTCGGGATTGTCGAACCAGGCGCGGCTACGCAGCTTCTGGGTGGGCGTGTCGGTCATGTCAGGCTTTCGGTCAGCGAACGGTGGAGAAGCGATAGATCATGGTATGCCGATAAGGCCTACCCGGATCGACGCGCGGGGAGACGAAGGACGGCTTGTTGGGCGAGTCCGGGAATTTCTGCGGCTCCAGGGCGATGCCGTCACCCATGCGGTACAGATGGCCCTTCTTGCCGACATAGGTGCCGTCGAGGAAATTGCCCGTGTAGAATTGCACGCCCGGCTCGGTCGACAGCACTTCGAGCACGCGGCCCGAGGCGGGATCCTCCAGCCGCGCGGACAGCTGCGGCGTGGCGGTCAGTCCCTTGTCGAGCGCGAAGTTGTGGTCATAGCCCTGGCCGTAGCGGATCTGCTGGTCGTTGCCGTCGCGGATGCCGTCGGCGACGACGCGGGGTGCGCGGAAATCGAACACGGTGCCCGCGACCGGCTTCATCTCGCCGGTCGGGATCAGCTTGGCGTCGACCGGCGTGAAGGCGGCGGCCGGGATGGTCAGCTTGTGGAAGGTCGCGCCCAGCGGCGAACCCTCGCCGTTCAGGTTGAAGATCGCATGGTTCGTCATGTTGATGACGGTCGGCTTGTCGGTCTTCGCCTCGAACGCGATGGTCAGCGACCCCGCTTCGTCCAGCGAGTAGGTAACGGTGGCATCGACCTTGCCGGGATAGCCCTGGTCGCCGTCCGCGCTGGTCAGCGCCAGCACCACACTGGCAGTGGGACCGTCCTTCATCGACACGATCTTCCACAGATTCTTGTCGAAGCCCTTGGTCCCGCCATGCAGCGAATTGACCTTGTCGTTCAGCGGCAGCTGATAGCTCTTGCCGTCAAGGGTGAAGCGGCCACCGGCGATGCGGTTGGCGAAGCGACCGACCGTCACGCCGAAGAAATTGGGATGATTCACATAGTCTTCGGCCTTGTCATAGCCGAGCAGGACGTCGGCCAGCTTGCCGTCGCGGTCCGGGGCCATCACCGATTGCAGCGTCGCGCCGTAAGTCAGGACGCGCGCCGACAGCCCGGCCTTGTTGGTCAGGGTCACCGTTTCGATGGCGCCGCCCTCTGCCGCATAGCCGGCGGGGGCGCGTTTTGCCTCGCTCGCAAGAGCGGCCGTGGATGTCATTGCGGAGGTTACCGCTACCAATGTAAGAAAGCTCTTGATTGACGCCATCGACATGCCTCACCCTTTCGTCGCCAGACGCCATTGACGCGCCTTTTGCGTCACTATAGTCAGACAAAATATCAGGAGCAAGCCGGTCAACGAACATCTTTTGATGATGTTCACCGGCGCGAAGGAGAGGATTGCAATGGCCGCACCCGTCACGTCCCGCGCCACCGGCGCACAGCCTGTCGGGGGAGGGACGAGCAATTACGGATCGGCGCTGACCCTGCTGGCCAGCCTGTTCTTCATGTGGGGCTTCATCACCGTCATCAACGGGACGCTGCTGCCCCATCTGCGCAGCGTGTTCGAGCTGAGCTATTTCCAGGCCTCGCTGATCGAGAGCGTCTGGTTCATCGCCTATTTCTTCGCCTCCATCCCCTCGGCCAAGCTGATCGAGAAGATCGGATACCAGAAGTCGCTGGTGACGGGTCTGCTGATCATGGCGGCGGGCGCGGTCGGCATGATGCTGGCAGCCTCGCTGCCCTCCTACGGCGTCACCCTGCTGATGCTGTTCGTGATCGCCAGCGGCATCACGCTGCTCCAGGTCGCGGCCAACCCCTATGTCGCGGTGCTCGGCCCGGCGGACACGGCGTCGTCGCGGCTGAACCTCGTCCAGGCGATGAACTCGATGGGCACGATGCTGGCCCCGCTGTTCGGCGCGTATCTGATCCTCGGCCGGTCGAAGGGCGGCACGGCGGAAGCCGGCAGCGCCGCGCTGACCCAGGCCGAACGCCTGGCCGATGCCCATGCGGTCGTCCTGCCCTATGGTCTGGTCGCGGTCGTGCTGGTCGTCCTCGCGCTCGTGATCGCGCGCTTCCCGCTGCCTGCCATGGGTTCGGCGACCAGCCGCGTCGCCAAGGAGGACCGCAAGAACCACTCGCTGTGGAAGCATCGCAACCTGGTGTTCGGCATCGGCGCGATCTTCATCTACCTGATCGCCGAGATCGGCGTCGGCAACCTGTTCGTCAACTTCGTCAGCCGCCCCGACATCGGCAACATGACCACCGAGGCGGCGGGTCGCTACCTGACCCTGCTCTGGGGCGGGATGATGGTCGGCCGCTTCGTCGGCTCGGCGATCATGCAGAAGGTGCCCGCGGGTGCCGTGCTGGCGGTCTTCTCGATCGGCGCGTTCGTCGTGATGCTGGCGACCGTGTTCACCACCGGCCATGTCGCCATGTGGTCGCTGATCCTGGTCGGCCTGTTCCACTCGATCATGTTCCCGACCATCTTCACCCTCGGCATCCGTGGCCTCGGCCCGTTGACCGAGGAAGGATCGGGCCTGCTCATCATGGCGATCGCGGGCGGCGCCCTGGTCGCGGTGCATGGCTGGCTGGCCGATCATTATGGCCTGCAGCAGTCGTTCCTGCTGACCGCGGTGTGCGAACTCTACATCCTGTTCTATGCGCTCTGGGGGTCGAAGCCGACCAACGCCTTCCCGGACGAAGAGGCCGCGTAAGTCGCGGACACCGGAAAGACGCCAAGGGGGCGGTGCCGCGAGGTGCCGCCCCTTTTGCTTTGTCCGGACAACGGCTTTCGTTGTCGGGGCCGATCTGGTAATGTTACACCGTAACATGAACGATCGAAGTTGCATTGCATGATCCCGACGGCCGATACCGCCACGATTCTACCACCTGCGCCCCTGCCCGATCACGTCCGTATCGACAGCGATTCCGCCGTGCTGGCGACGATCGACCAGCCGCAGGTGACGCTGGCGGTCTGGGAACGCCCCACGCCCCTGCCAACGCCCGATCTTGAGGGTTTCCCCACGATCCGATTCGCGGCGGCCACGCCATCGGTCGCGGCGGGCGTGCGCGAGGCGCTGGGCGCCCTGCCCTCCCGGCCTTGGCACGAGGCGCTGGCCGCCGATGCCGCACGGCTGGCGATGCTCTATGCGACCTGGACCGGCGAGGAACGGGTGGAGGTGCGGATCGAGCGCGTCACGGGCAATGGCTGCTGGAAATTCCACGCCGACTATGTCGGGCTGCGGCTGATCACCACCTATTGCGGGCAGGCGACCCAGTGGCTGCCGCTGGGGGCGACCGACGAGACCGCGCCGCGCGCGCTATCGGCGGGCGATGTCGGCCTGTTCAAGGGGCGCGAACGGGCGGGCGACCGGGCGATCATCCACCGCTCGCCGCCGATCGCCGGGACCGGCGAGGACCGGCTACTGCTGGTCATCGATGCCCCCTGGCCGGAGGCGGAGGCATGACCAGCCTGACCCTGCCCCATGACGCCGTGCGCAGGGCTACCCCGCCCGTCGCCGCCGCCGCACGACTGGCGAGCATCGACGCGGTGCGCGGGCTGGTCATGGTCATCATGCTGCTCGACCATGTGCGGGACACTTTGTGCACGCATTGGGCGGTCGGCGATCCGATGGACGCACGCCTCGTCGCCCCCGCCCTGTTCTTCAGCCGGACGCTGGCCTCGCTCTGCGCGCCGACCTTCATCGCGCTGACCGGCCTGTCGGCCTGGCTCTATGGCCAGACGCACAGCCGTGCGGAGACCAGCCGCTTCCTGCTGACGCGCGGGCTGTTCCTGATGCTGCTGGAACTGACTTTGGTCGGCTTTGCCTGGTCGGCGCAGTTCCCGCCACAGACCATCTGGTTGCAGGTGATCTGGGCCATCGGCGTGTGCATGATCGCGCTGGCCGGGCTGATCCATCTGCCGCGCGGCACGGTGGCGGCGATCGGCCTGGCGATCGTGGCAGGGCATAACCTGCTCGACCCCATCAGTTTCTCGCCCGACAGCCCCTGGTTCAAGCCCTGGGCACTGATCCACAAGCGCAGCGCGTTCGAATGGATGGGGATCACCGTCAAGACGACCTATCCGGTGCTGCCATGGATCGGCGTCATCGCGCTGGGCTATGCGATGGGGCCGTGGTTCACGCGTCCGGCGGAGGAACGGCGGCGCTGGCTGACGTCCCTGGGCATCGGCATGATCCTGGCCTTCATCCTGTTGCGGGCGATCAACGGCTATGGCGATGCGCCCTGGACGCCGGTGCCCGGCGATCCTTTGCGCAGCGTCATGAGTTTTCTGGCGCTGACCAAATATCCGCCGTCCTTGCTGTTCCTGCTGTCGACCCTGGGCGTCGCGGTCCTGTTGCTCGCCCTGTTCGAGGGACGGAGCGGCCCGGTCACCGCCAGGTTGATCGTGATGGGCGGCGCGCCGATGGGCTTCTACCTGCTCCACCTCTATGTGCTGCGCGGCCTGTATCTGGGCGCGGTGGCGATCTGGGGCACCAATCAGGGACAGGTCTTCGGCCTGCCCTCGGTCGGGGCGATGTGGCTGGTCTATCTGCTGCTGATCGTGCCGCTCTATTACCCGACCCGGTGGTTCGCCGACCTGAAGCGCCGCCGCCGCGACCTGCGCTGGCTGCGCTATTTCTAGGCCGGATCGACATTCAGTCCCCCCTCAATTCCTCGCCTGCAAGAGGAGGGGGACCATGCGCAGCATGGTGGAGGGGTATCAACCGCTTGCGATGTCTGACCGACCGCTCAGACCGGGACACCCCTCCGTCAGGCCTTCGGCCTGCCACCTCCCCTTCCAGGGGAGGAAACAAATGAATGTCGATCCGTCCTAGAACCAGGTCCGGATACCCAGCGCCAGCGCGGCCCCGCCGCCGCTGGCGGGACCATAGCGGCGTTCCCAGTTCACCCCGACATAGGGCGCGAACTCTCGCGCGATCTCGTAGCGCAGCCGCAGACCCAGTTCGAGGCTGGAGACGCCCGCCGCGATCCGCTGGTCGGGCACGTCCTGCGCGGCGAAGTTCACCTCGATGCGCGGTTGCAGGATCGCGCGCTGGGTAAGGCGCTGGTCGATCCAGGCTTCGGTCCGGGCGAGCAGTTCGCCCTTGTCAGACAGGAACAGCGCGCCCTCGACATCGAACCAATAGGGGGCCAGCCCCTCGACCCCGACCACCGCATAGGTCCGCCGCGCCCCTGTTCCGATATCCTGCCGCACCCCCGCCTGCAAATTCCAATAGGGATCGATCGCCCTGGAATAGAGCGCCTGCACCTCCGCCGTGCCGATCCGGTCGCGCAACGTCCCCTCGCCCTCGCTCTTCACGACCAGCCGGTGGATGTCGCCGCCGAACCAGCCCTCCCCGTCCCAGCGATAGCCGTCGCGTCCGTCGCGGACCTGCACCTCGGCCAGGTTGAACAGGATCTGCGAGAAGCGCATTCCCCCATGCTCCATCCGCATCTGCCGGTCGGCGACGGCCATGGCGGCAGGGTTGTAGAAACGGTCGGCGGCGCGATCGGTCGGGGCCGGAGGGGGTGGCGCGTTACCGACCGCCCCCTGCCCCGGTGTCATACCCGCCATCGCACCATGATCCATGGCCATGCCGGGCATCGCGCTATGATCCATGGAAGCATCCGCATCCGGCGCTTCCTTCGCCGGGGCGGTCGGTTTGCAATGCCCCATCGCCGCATGCTCGGGCGGACAGGGGTCCGCCGTCGTCGGCATGGCCCCCATGCCCGGCATCGCACCGTGATCCATGGCGGCGGGCGCATCGGACGGCGTGCAATGGCCCATGGCGGCATGTTCGGCCGAACACGCCGCCGCCCGGGGCTTGGTCGCCGCTTCGGTCTTGCGAAGCGTACGCCCACGTCTGGCCGCTTTGCGGGGGGGCTTGGCCGGTTTCGCCTTGGGTGTCGCCGCAGGCGCCATGGTCATGCCGGGCATCGTCATGCCGGGCATCATGTCATGTCGGTGCTGCGGTTCGGCGAGCAGCAGCAGCGCAAAGGGGATCATGCCGCCGCTCCCTCGTCCGCGTCACGCCGGACGGTGACGACCTGCATCATTCCGGCATGCATGTGATAGAGCATGTGGCAGTGGAACGCCCAGTCGCCCTCGGCATCCGCCGTCAGGTCGAACGTCGCGGTGCCGCCGGGTGCGACATTGACGGTGTGCTTGCGGGGGGCATGGTCGCCATGGCCCGTCACCAGCTCGAAGAAATGGCCGTGCAGATGGATGGGGTGCGCCATCATCGTGTCGTTCACCAGCGTCACGCGCACCCGCTCGCCCAGCCGGAACGGGATCGGCGCGGTCACGGCGTTCAGCTTCACCCCGTCGAACGCCCACATATAGCGCTCCATATTGCCGGTCAGGTGAATGGTCAGCGCGCGCGACGGCGTGCGGGTGTCGGGATTGACCCTGGCGCTCATCAGGTCGCGATAGGTCAGGACGCGGTGGCCGACATCGGCCAGCCCCTGCGGCGGTTCGCCGGTACGGTCGACCGGCATCGGCGCAACCGTCTGGACCACGGGCGTGCGCGGCAGGCCCGGCGCGTTGGCGAAGTCGCGCATGTCATGGCTCATCGTGCCATGGTCCATTTGGGGCGCGGCACCCGGCTGGCAATGCCCCATCGCGGCATGCTCCGGCGAACAGCCACCCGCCATGGCGCCGTGGTCCATGCCGCCCATCCCCATATCCTTCATCGTCGCCAGCGGCCGGGGGCGCAGCGCAGGGACGGGCGCGGCCATGCCCGCCCGAGGGGCGAGCGTGCCCCGCGCCATGCCCGATCGATCCCAGGTTTCGGCGACCAGCGTATAGGCACGGTCCTCGGTCGGGGTGACGATCAGGTCATAGGTCTCGGCCACCGCGATCTGGAGTTCGTCGACCGTCACCGGCCGCACATCCTGTCCATCGGCCTGCACCACGGTCAGCGGCAGGCCGGGTATGCGAATATTGAAGTTGGTCATCGCCGAGGCATTGACCAGCCGCAGCCGCACCCGCTCGCCCGGCGCGAACAGCCCGGTCCAATTGTCCGCCGGACCATGGCCGTTGACCAGATAGCGATAGGTCGAACCCGTCACGTCGGACACGTCGCTGGGGTCCATCCGCATCCGGCCCCAGTCCAGCCGTTCGCGCAACGGCTGGCCCTTGCCCGCCAGCAGCCCCGTCAGCGTCTGCTTCTGATAGTTGAAATAGCCGCCCTGCATCTTCAACCGGCGAAAGATCGCATGGGGGTGAAGCGGGCTGGGATCGGACAGCAGCACGACATGCTCGCGATCCGACGTGATCGGGTCCGCCCCGGCCGGATCGATCACGATCGGGCCGTACAGCCCTTCCTGCTCCTGAAGCCCCGAATGGCTGTGATACCAATAGGTCCCGGCCTGGATGATCGGGAACTCATAGGTGAAGCGCCCGCCCGCCGGGATGCCCGGAAAGCTGATCCCCGGCACCCCGTCCATCTGGAAGGGCAGCAGCAGCCCGTGCCAGTGGATCGAGGTCTCCTCGTCCAGCGCATTGACCACGGTGATCCGCACCCGCTGCCCCTCGCGCAGGCGGATCAGCGGGGCGGGGGCCGATCCGTTGATGCCGATCGCGTGATAGGGCTTGCCGTCGATCATCATATGCTGACGTGCGATGGTCAGGGTGATGTCGGGGCCGGTCAGCGTGGCGCGCGGCGAGCCCCCATGCTTCTGTGCCCAGGCAGGCATGGCGGCGAGGGTGGTCAGGCCGACGCCCCCGGCCAGAAGGTCACGGCGGCATATCGCGGTCGTCTGGTCGATCATGCCCCTTATACGCATGGGGGCGGCCCTCCCCTCACCCGGCCCCTCACCCCGTCTGCTTGCGCAAGGCGGCACGGGCGCGGCGGATACGCAGCTCGACCGCCTTGCCGCTCAGGCCCAGCGCCTCGGCCGCCTCGGCCTGGCTCAATCCCTCGACCGCGCACAGGATCAGCGGCTCGCGCAAAGACGCGGGCAAGGCATCGAGCGCGGCCAGCGTACGGGCCAACGAATCCCGCTCGATCGCCGCTGCCTCGGCCCCGATGCGGTCATCCGCCACCTCGGCCGCCGCCTCGACCGGCAGCACCCGCGCCAACATCGCGCGCACCCGCCGCCGCCGCGCCCAATCGCGGCATTTGTTCAGCGCGATGCGGCTGAGCCACGCGCGCAAGCTCCGCGTCTGGTCGAACCGACCCAGCGCGCCATGCGCCGCGACGAAACTTTCCTGCACCAGATCGAGCGCCTCGTCGGCGTCACGGACCTGCGCCAGTATCAGGCGATACAGCGCCGCCTTGTGCCGCGTGACGATCGCAGCATAGGCGCCCGGCCGCCCGCCCATGGCCAGCGCGACCAGATCGCCGTCCGCCAGCCCCGCCAGATCGCGCTCCCCCACGCGGCTTCGCTATCGGCCTGTGTCGGTCAGCTTGGCCGCCACCAGCCGGTCGAAGGTCGCCGCCTGGTCGGGGCGAAGGACTCTGCGCATCGCAAAGACATGCGCGAGCGTCGCCTTTTGCAGATCGCCCATGCTGTGATGCACCGCGTCGATCGCCTGGGTGACCTGCGGCCCGTCGCGATGCTCGGCCTCGATCGCGGCGGCCAGCCGGGCATTGTCGCCGCGCAGCCGCGCCTCGAGTGCCGCGCGTTGTACCGCGAACCGCCCCTCCAGCCGGTCGAGCGCGATCCGCTGCCCCGGGTCGAGCGCGATGTCGCGGTGGACCAGCATATGGATGTCGCTCGCCTGAGGTGCAGCGGGCATCAGCAACCGGCACCCGATCGCTACCCCCGCCAGCGCCGCGACGAACGCGATCGCCAGCGTCAGCAAGTTCCGCCGCACCGCCCCGCTCATCGGCCGAGCAGCAAGGTCGAGGGTGCCAGTCCCGTATCGAGGGCCGCTATCGCCACCGGCCGCTCCCGCGCCTCGCTCCGTCCAGCCACCACCCCGCCGCCGACGATCCCCAGCATCAGCGCCGCACCGCCTGCCAGCGCCAGTCCCCGGACCGACAGGCCGCCCGTGTCCGAGGCCCCCGCATCGATCGCGGTGGCCACGCGCCACTCCAGCTGGTCCAGGGTCGCGGGCGGGGTACTGTGCGCCAGTCGGGCGAGATCGCGGTCGAACGGATCGGTCATGATGAACCTATACGCAAAAACGGTGGCCGCCCCTCATCAAGCGGATAGGATCAGCATATGGACATGGCCACGCTTCGCAACATCGCCGCTTTCGCCCCCATTCTGGCCGCGCCCGATTTCGTGACGGGCGCATGGACCGAACCCCGGCGCTCTGCCGAGGGGGTCATCACCATGGCCTGGTTCAATCTCTCCGAGCCTGCCTCCGCCTTCGTCACGACCATAGCGACCGAGGATATCGCGGCCCATTACCGCAAGCCAATGGACGAAGAAGCGCGCGCCGCGCTGATCCGCATGGCCGAGCACCCCGGGGCGATCGCCGGTGCGAGCATCGACCAGATCGCCTGGATCCTGACGTTCCTGCTGCGCGCCGATCGGTTCTCGGAAGGATCGCTGGCGCGAGCGTTCGACACCGGCCTGATGCGCGCCATCGCCGAACGCGCGGTGATTCTCAGCGACAGGGACCGGAAAAACCAAAAACCCCGCTAAGCCGTTGGCCTAGCGGGGTTTTCGATGGTGGGCGTGGCAAGGATTGAACTTGCGACCCCTGCGATGTCAACGAAGGCCCTAGCCCGGATTTCCGCCATTTTCGGACCGGGTGAGGCCCCTTTGACCCCCGTATAAGTCGCAGTTTTGCGTGCGTCGTTACCGACGACGCCGAAAACGCGCCGAAACCCCACGACCCCAATCAAGGCCCCCCAGGGGCCTCCATCATGCACAGCGCGCGTCTGAATAATGCGATTCAGGCGGCGCTTTCGTGCATCCAAATTACTTCGGTTGGGGAAGCCGAAAGATGACGTTCGCGGCCGCGCGGGAGACGCGCCAAATCACTAAGGCCCTGGCAGCAAAGCTGTCCGGAAAAGTGCGAGGAGAAGACCGCACGGTCCGGCGCGACAGCTATGACGTCGACGATAAGCGGGCCAATGTCTGGCGTCCGATCGGCGACGGCACGGTCGGGGGCGCGATGGATTGGCGGGATTCATTCCTCCAGACCGCCCGCGAATATGACGATCATCACCGAGGTGACCGTGGCGTGCGACCGCTCGGCTGGACCGGCATCCGCGTCCTCGAGATGCTGCTCGGCGTGCGTGGCGTGCCGATCTGCTTCAAGACCGGCCGCCTGGAGCCCGCGATCGACACGCTTGCGCGCATCGGCCGATTGTCCAGGACGACGGTCATCCGCGCCCTTGCCCGGCTGAAACAGCACAATTTCCTGCGCTGGGTGCGCCGATCACAGAAGACCGACCGCAAGGGCGAGTTTGCGCCCCAGCGCGTCCAGGTCACGAACGCCTATTTCTTCGACATGGGCAGCCTGCCCAAGAACGTCCGCCAACGCTTCCGCGACCTCATGAGCCGTCGTGCCCAGCGCCGCGCCGCCCACGCCACCCGGCAGCACTCCACGCCGCCTTTGCCCCCTGCGCCGCCGCCAGTGCCGTCGTCTCCGGACCTGCGAGACGCCTTGGCGCGCCTCGGCGCGCAGGTCGAGAGCGCGAGTACACCTAAGGGTCAGTATCCGGCTCAAGGGGTTAGATGAAAAGGAATGGACCCGCTTTGGGCGGGTCCATGCGCAGTTTGTTAGGTCCCCCCCCAGGTCTGACCGGCCTACCCAAAGCACCCGACGGCCAAGAGGCGTCCGTCGGGACCGGGCGGCTGTGCCGCCCGTGGGCTATCGAGGGGGGGACGGCACGAACCGTGCCATTCTCACTCCGGCCGATCGCCCGGCGCTGGCGTATCGAACAGGATTTCCGCCCACCGATCGAACAGCCACCGTCGCCGGTCGAGATGCTGCGCCCGATTGTACGCCGCCTCGACGGCCGACGCCTGGACGTGGGCCAGGGCGCGATCGATGGCGAAGCGATCGTCCGGAAAGCAATCGTTCAGCGCCGTCGAAAAGGTGGCGCGCCATCCGTGAGGCACATGACGCCCGCCGAAACCGCACCGCGCGTACAGCGCGCCGATCGCGCCCTCGCCGATGGGTCGGCCCCCGCGATGAAAGATCAGATCCGCGCCGCCGATGGCCCGCGCCTGGCGCAGCACCGCGACGGCCGCCGCCGACAGCGGCACGAGGTGATCATTCGCCGCGTCGGCCTTCTTGGCGACCGCCATCTTCATCCGCACGGCCGGGATGCGCCACAGCGCCGCCGGTGCGGGCGCGTCGGTCGACCAGTCGACGCCCTCGATCTCGTCCCACCGCGCGCCCCGCACGGCCGCGAGGCGGACAGCGGTCAGCGCCAGGAATCGCGATGCCAGCCGGATCGCCGGGGCGACACGCGCGCGATCGGCGGCATCGAGGAGCGCGCGGGCCTCGCCCAGATCTTCCAGCGCAGGCTGGCGCTGGACGGGCGCGCCGGTCGCCAGCTCGCGGACTAGGCCAGCGGCCGGATCGCCATCGACGATACTTCGGGTACGCGCGAAGCGATAGATTGCCGAGAGGCGCTGCGCGATGCGCCGCGCCGTTTCGGCCGCGCCGGTGCTCGCAATCCGGCCGAGCAGACGCAGCAGCTGCGGCGTGGTGATCGCTGTCGCCAAATCCCCGCCGATCGCCGGGAAGACATGGCGCTCGAGGCTGGCCAGGACGTCGGCCGCGTGGACCTCGGTCCAGCGATCGCGCCGCGTCTCGTGCCAGTTGCGGGCCAGCTGCTCGAGCGTGATCGCCGACTGCGCCAGCCGCTCGGCCACCTTCGCCGCCACGCTCTTCGGCGTCGAACCCTGGATTATCATGCCACGTGCGAGGCGCGCCGACTCGCGTGCATCGTCGAGAGACACGTCGGGCCAGCTGCCCAGCGAAATGACCGCCTCGCGGCGATCGGCCCTGATCCGGACGCGCCATGCGCGCAGGCCGGTGGGGGCGACGAAGAGGTGCAGACCCTGCGCATCCCAGATTTTATAGGCGCGCGGCTTCGGCCGCGCGCTCTTGAGAGCTGCGTTTGTCAGCATACAATACCTTTGAAGGGAAAGAGACCATGGACATGCAGTGGCTGATCGACACCGCAGGAAAGGTCGGTCCGGCTACCGTCGCACTCGCGGTTCTGGCAGCGACAATCGCACAAAATCGATGGAATAATGCCGTAGCTCGCCGGAGCGCAGCGGTTGAAGACCAAAAGGTCAGATTAGCGCTTTTGGAACGACGTCTGCAGGCTATCGCCGACTTAGATCAGTTTCGGACGAAGCTAGATTTGCGTGACGGTATTGATGAGGACGGACTACAGAAATTCAACAATGCAATGGACCTTGCGGAGTTGGTTTTCCCGTCTGCCGAAGAGCATATGCGGAACTGCCACAGCCATGCTTTTGCCTATGAGGAGAGCCATCTTCATGTTGTGCGGGCTGCAATGCGTGGTGATACGGAGCGCTGCGCGCAGGCTAAACAGGTTATGGACGCGCGAAGAAGGGAACTAGATGTGACGCTCAGCCAGATGCGCGAAATCATGATAACGAGGGCGCGCATGGATGACGTAAGCCCCCTCCCGCCGCCCTTGGCAGTCAGGATTGGCCGGGCGGTCTGGGGGCGTCGTTTTTAATATCTGAAAGCACGAATAGATTTTTGATCCCGGTAACTAAGCGTTCACCCCAATGGGCGAGGTTCAAGGGCAAGTTCTGCCGGAAAACGGGGCGGAGGGAGTGTCCGCCCCGGTTTTGCCGAATCGGCAGTTTTCCGCCGTTCCTGCTGGCCACCAGAGGGAGGCTGTTCCCCCGCGATTACCCCCGGAAGTTCGACACGATCAGTTCGCCGACACGTTTCGTGGCTTGGGAGCTGACCGTATACGTCGTGTCGACGTCTTCTATGTGGAAGCGGGAGAAGACGGCCCGTGCGCCGTCGGTCGCATTGATCGACAGGATGAAGCGCCCCCGAATACCAGCGAGCCGGTCGGCCAGGCGCTCGAAGTCGGCACGTTCAAACACTCCCGGGCCATAATCTCCCTCGCAATCCCAATAGGGCGGGTCGAGATAGAACAGCGTACGCGGATCGTCATATCGCTCGATGACGGACGCATAGCCCAAGCGCTCAATCGTCACGCCCGCCAGCCGGTCGTGCAGTTTCCGTAGGAAGGGGCGAAGCTGCCGGTGATCGTACCGGCTCGCCGCCTCACGCTTCACGCCGAAGTTGCGCCCGACGACCTTACCACCGAACGCCAGTCGCTGGAGGTACAAGAACCGCGCAGCACGCTCGATGTCGGTCAGGGTGGTCGGATCGACCAGCTTCAGCCGGTCGAAATCCTCGCGGCTGGCGAGCTGCTGCCGTACGGTGTCGTCCAGCGCGTCGGGATGCCGTTGAGCGACCCGGAAAAAGGTGACCACATCGCCCGAAATGTCATTGATCACCTCGGCCTTGGCGGGCCGAGCGCGGCGGAGGAATATTCCGCCCATGCCGACGAACGGCTCGACATAGGATCGGTGCGGTGTTGCATCGATCATGGCCGTGATACGCTTTGCCAGATTACGCTTCCCACCGAGATAAGGAGCGGGAGTGTTGATAGTCGAAATGAGGTTGGTCCTTCGCGATCACACGTCGGCTACGCGCGCGAGGGTGTACCGCCTGGGCGACGTGCCCAGGCGGATCGTCCGGCGCTCTGTCGCCGGGAGAATATCAAAGCCGGCCGGGCCGTCCCGGCCGGCAGCGCGGGTCAGTCGCCGCGCAGATCGTCAAGCGTCCAGGTGGTGAGCAGTTTTGAGAACAGCCCACGCGAGCGCCGCAGCCATGCTGCATACTCCGTTACCGGCTCCCCGGGTGCGCTCCACCCAATCGGCCAGCCCATCGTCTTCTCGTAGAATCGCGGGTTGGGCGTCAGGCTGCTCAGATAGGAGCCGTCCCCATGCTTCCAGCTCACTCGGACCTGGGGTGAAGATGGCGAGGCGGTCGACGTCGGCTTCCATCCCATCGCCTGCATGGTCGACCACAGGGTCATCCAGCTGCGGGACGCCTCGCTCAATGAGAATTGGCCGCCGCTCTCCGTCGAAATGTCGAACGGTCCCGTAAAGCGGATCGAGCCCGCCTGCACGATCAGGTTCGGCACATACCCCCCGTTCGACGCGGTCGGCGTGGGCCAGGAGGAAGAGCCGCCGGCGCCGGTGGGAAGCGCCTGCTTCTCGCGCTGTGAACAGGCCCGCCTTTGTCGTGTAGCCCAAGCCTTGTAGGCTGGCGACGACGTCGGGGAAGCCCAGCGACAGGTGCCCCTCGACGTTTTCGCAGAAGACCCATTCCGGCGCGACCTCTTCCACGATGCGGGCGATATCGGGCCAGAGATGCCGGGGATCGTCAGCTCCGCGGCGCACACCCGAGAGGCTGAAGGGCTGGCAGGGATAACCGGCAGTGAGGAGATGAACGCGGCCGCGCCATGGTCGGCCGTCGAAGGATCGCAGATCGTCCCAGATAGGTGCCTGACCCAGGGCCTGGTCTTCCATCCGCGCCACGAGAGCGGCCGCTGCATGGCCTTCCCTCTCGACGAAACCCACAGTCCGGTAATGGGGCTCGGCGATGTGCAGTCCAAGGTCGAGGCCCGCGTAACCGGCGCAGAATGACAATCCTCGGAAATCGACGTCTTCAGGTTGGAAGAGGGTACGTAGATCCACAATGTCCGCTCCATAGGTCGCTGGTGGCGATCGCTGGCACGTCGGCTACGCGTGCGGATGGTATTTGCGCCGATCGACATGATCGGACGCGGCCCGCGCCGACGCTCTGTTCGTCGGTGGGGATCTGGGGGCGCTGGCGGGGCCAGCGGCGATTTCATGCGTGGTGGGGCGGTCTCTGCCTATCGCGCCACCCGGCCGCGTACCGGGCGGTTAGCCGCGCGGAAGAACAGAGACCGCGCCCTGCTTATTCCCCCCGGGGGGGTCTTTCATTCAGCAGGCCACCCGGCAAAGCCGGTGCCTGTTCTTGCCGCGCACGGGCTGCTCCTTTCGGCTAGTCCAGAGCAGCAAGTCGGCCTTGCCGTCCGGACCGTCGATCGTCAACCGCCGGTGACGAAGCGGTAATCGGCCGTCGCCTTCTCGGCGGTGCGCAGCGCGTCATTGCGCTCGGCCGTACTGGACGCGCTGCGCGCCGTCGCCAGCGCCTGGCGGACCAGCTCGGCCGCCGCGCGCACCAGGTCGGCACGCTCGGGCGGCAGGAAGCCCAGGAATGGCGCGGCGAATGCCTGGGCCTTGGCGAATTGGTCGCTGATCCGCGCCAGCCGCTGCATCGAGGTGGGCGCGCCGGTCGGGGTGGCGCACGCCGCCAGGCCCAGCGCCAAGCCGATCGCCGCGATCCTCGCGCGAGCACCCATGCCCGGAGGCAGCGTGTCGGTCGCGATGACGTGGGTCGACCGGAAGCGCAGGATCAGCGTCGCGATCGCGACGAAGCCCATGATCGCGCCGACCAGCTGGTCCTGCTCGATGCCAGTGGGCAGGATGTGGAAGGTGGACAGGGCAGCGAAAAGCGCGGCGACGATTTGCAGCCAGATCGTCCGGCTCTGCCACCAGTATTTGATATCGGTCATGGGTGTCTCCAGGGGATCAGGCGGGGCGGCCGACGCGCGCATATTCGGTCAGCGCGTCGAAGCAGGGGCAGGCTTTCAGCCATTCGGCGGGGCTGATTTTGCCGTCGCCGTTGCGATCGGGCGAATAGTCGCGGTGGCCCTTGATGACGGCCGCCGGGTGCGCGCCCTTCAGCTCGGCCAGCAGGTCGAGCAGTGCGGCTTTTTGCGCGGGGGTGCGGGTGTCGAGGGGCTTGCCCGCAGCGTCGGTGCCGCCGACATAGACCACGCCGACCGAATGGGCGTTGAAGCCCTCGACATGGGCACCGGCCATCGCCTTCGGTCGACCGATCTCGATCGTGCCGTCCAGGCCGACGACGAAGTGATAGCCGATGTCCTTCCAGCCCTTGGCCAGGTGCCAGCCGCGGATCTGCGCGGCGCTGACCGCGCGCCCGGCCGGGGTGGCGGTGCAGTGGACCGCGATGCTGCTGATCGAGCGGGTGATGGGCGCGCGCGCGGCCGCGCGCCACGGTGCGAGTGGCGTCGTCATAGGTTTATCCAGGTGATGGCGCGGCCGACCGGCCGAGCGGGTTACAGCGCGGGCGTTTCGCCGGTGTGCAGCTCTTCGCTGACGCGCTTCATGAAATGCTCTCGGACCAAGCGGACCAGGCGGTCGGAACAAACGGCCGCCAGCGATCCAACCAGGACGCGGTAATCGGTGCCGACCGTCACGCCTACAACCCGCGCCGCGCCGTCACTGATGGCGATTGCCAGAAGGCCCAGCATCCCAAGTAAAAGCAGATCCGCGAGCACGCCGCGCCACGTCAATATGCGCCCTTCGGACAGAGCCAGGCCGTACCGTGCGGCAGTGCCGATCGCCAGTCCGGCGATCGTGGCACCGTATTTAGCTCCAGCGACGCTGGCGATGCTCACGGGCTCTGTCATGATACCTCCAGACAATCGATAGACGCGGAGATACAGTCGGTGACGTCGCCGATGGTCGCGCTGGGGGGCATCATCCACAATATGGCAGCCGTGCTGATGACATGGGCGAGGGCGGTCATTTACGAGAACCGCCCCTGCCCGGCTGCCAGATCCGCCGCGATTAATTCGCCGATGGGCTTCGATCCCGCGACGTCGAGACGCTGGAGCATCACTCGGCCGATCGCGCCCCGCATGGCGTCGGGGACAAAATTCCAATACTGGCCCAGCTTGGCCGGGCGGTCAGGCTGGGACAGCGCACCCGCATAGCCCACGGCAGCGGTAAAGCGCAGCGCGCCGTCAATGTAGAATTCGATCATCGATGCAGTCGCGGAGGTCGCACGCCAGCGCAGCGCATAATGGTGCGCGGCCGCATCGTCGGGGAATAGGGCGGCAGGGACCACCGGTCCTTCGTTATTGAGGCCGAGCTGGAGGCCGGACAGCTGGCCGGTCGCCGCGTCGTAGAGGACGAGGAAGCTGTACTGAATGACACCCCCTGAAGCGCAGCCAAGAATCTGCGTCGACTTCTGACCTGTTCCGCCGCTGGGATAGCCCGAGCGCGGAATGCGCCCCGTCATCGAAATCGCGAAATCGGTCGTCGACGGGGGCAGCTTCCATTCTGCGGGCAGCGTGATCGACTGACCCAGCCCGTCGAATTTTACCATCCCGCCCGACCACGGGATGGCGGCATCCGCAACCGCGATGCCGCCGTCACGGTCATAGTTGCGTAGCTGCGCCCCCGCCGCGACCGGGCCGACCTGGGCGAGATAACCCCAGCCGTGACCGAAATCGAACAGGCCAATGGTGCCGTCGTCCACCACGCTGTCACGCTGGAGCTTGGGCAGGTCGGTACGGCCCGAGGAATAGCCGACCAGACGTCGAAAGATGCCGCTCATGCTTGGGTCCATCCTTTCGCGGTGATGAAGGGTGCATAGCCGTACTGGCCCGCGATCGACCGGCCGGCTGCATTGAGGTGAAGGAAGTCGGTGCGGAGCGAGCGGGGTGTGAAGCCAGCTGCGATGTCCGCATTATCGCCTGCGCTGCCGTCGCCCCGCGCTTGCAGGATTGGCAGGAGGTCGAGCGAATTGTCGGGGAAGGCCGCCTTGATCGCGGCGTTCATCGCCTCGATGCGCAGGCGCCGCTCGCTGCCGGTCGGCTCGATCGGGTTGACGACGCTGCCGTCTTGGGCATAGCCCACCGGCAGGACGAGTGGGATGATGAAGCGCTTGGACAGCGACGACAGCGTGGAGACGAGGTCCCGGATCGCGGCGACATTCGCCTCGATCGTATCGAAGTTGTTGCGGCCGACCTGGATGATCGTGACGCAGTCGCGCGGGAGGTCGACCGGGTCCTCGTTGCCAAAGCGCGAGCAGGCAACGGCGCGAGCAAAGACGCTTGAAGGCACCGCCACCGCCGCGCCAGCGCTATCACGGGTCAGTGTGTAGGCGCCGCTGCCGTTGGTATCGCGGGTCAGCGTCATCCGCACCCCGGCGACCGAATAGCGGACCTTGATGTCGGGCTGTCCACCCGTGATCGGGTCGGCACCCAGAACGAGCACATTCACCACGGCTCCGGCCGCTGCCGGGATTTGGCCGCCGACGATGAGCATTTGGACGCCGTACAGGCGAGCCGCAGTCTGCTGCGCCGATTGACCACCGACGCCCCACTGATTGGCATAGGCCCAGCCGAGCTTTTGGGCAGCGACCAGACCCGCGCCGGTCCCGTCGTCCGCGCCCATGCCGACCTGGCTGTCGCCCCACATGGCGATGGCGAGGTACGGCAGGACCGACACCTCGGCACCGCCAGCGACGGGCACCGCGAAAAGTCCACCGGCAGGCTGCCGCGCGCGATCGGACCGATACAGCGCATTGCCGCGCTCGACGCGCACGAGGGTATGATTCGACCCTGCTGGCGAAAGCTGCATTCGCGCGCCGTTGCTGCGCCGTTCCGAATAGACCTGGCGTCGTCCAGCGGCATCGGTTTGCTCGACCACCATGTAATCGGCCGCGTCGGCTGCCACTGGGGCAGGTGCCGACACCGGTCGCGTTCCGGCCACGACCCGCCAGCCTCCATCGACATCCGCAAGCAGGTAGCCCGACCGATCATACTCCAGCGGATCGAGCGCCAGATGGTCGAGCCCGACATTGCGGGCGGTCAGCTCGAGCAGCGTGAAATCGCTATCGACCAGCGCATCGACCGCGCCGGAGCGCTCATACTCGAGGCTGCCCAGGTCCTCCACCAGCTGACCGCCATAGCTGACCGCGATCATGCTCAGCGTCGCGCGAGACACCCCTTTGATTACCCGGGCCTGCTCGTCGATCGTCGCTTCAAGATAGCCCGAGCGATCATATTCGAGCGGGTCGAGGTCGCGCGCCGTGATCGCCGCAAGCGCTGCTTCCGCGCCGCGGCGCGCTGCCTGTGCTGCCGCAACTCCGTCATCGATGCCCCCCCGGGCATCGTCGATGATGAGGCCGAGCAGATCTGCGCCATCGATTACCACGCGGGCATCGTCGCCGCTGTAGGTCACTCGAGCATTGGTCCAGGTGGACGTCTGGCCGCTCTGCCCGCCTTGCGACCGATTCGCGGGTGCGCTGTCCATGCCATACACGGTCGGCAGCGCCGTGAAGGTGCCGTAGACCAGACGCCGATTGTCCTGACCGAATGTGGCAATCAAATCGTAGCACAGTGTCGAGGAGCTACCCTGCTCACCAGAATATGGGACCTTAGCAGCATCCCGCATCGTCGATTGGGCGATACGGATGACGACTTCGCTTGTCGGCACGCCTTTGGAGCGAGTCACGTTGACGACGCGAATGCCCTCTGCATCCGCCATCGATACATTGCCGAGCGAAATTGCCGCAGGGCCGGGCGTCTCGGGACCAAGACGAATTTCCATCGCCAGCTTGAGCCCAAAGAGGTCGAGGCCCTCGAAGAAAATGGTGCGGACGCAAGGACCCGCCCGATCTGCCGCTATGGGCAGACAAGCCGCAGTTGCCATTCGATATGCTCCCGAATTGTAGGGGTTACGGCTCTTGCGAGGCGTCCTCGAGCGCCTTCACTCGAGCCGTGACTTGGCTCAGCGCATTCTGCTGCTGCTGAATGAGTTGCGCCTGTTGGTCGATCGTTCGGGTCGCCTGATTGAGCTGTTCGGAGCTGGCGGCGGCTGCGATCGCCTGCGCTATGGGATCTAGCGCGGGATTGAAGCCGTAATAGGCCCCGCCAGGAACGGCCGCGCGATCGGCGATCGGCGCATAGATTGCCGCATCCTCGACCGTAAGGGTCATCTGGCAGGCACCACCCTCGGCATATTCCTGCTCAGTCACACGGAAGAGCTTTCGGTCGAAGGCGAGTGCTGAAAAGGTAAAGGGAACCACCGCCCCTACCGGCCAGCGCCAGGCGCGAATGTCGAACAGCGCGGTGAAGGTCCGCGCCCGCTGCCGCCGTTGCAGGGTCTGGGATGCGATCTGCTGGGCCTGACGCGGACTCTCGACGATCGGTAGATCCAGCGACAAAGGGCGATCGATCCCGTCTGGGCTGGGGACCTCTACTTCGGGGAAATCCATCATCTGGTACAGACCGGCCGGGGTCGCATCGACATAGCGCCCACGGACGACATTGGGTGTGGCGTCCAGCGCCGGGTCCGGGTTCCAGGTGAAGGACCCGATCACGTCGTCGTCCATCAGGCCGTCGTCGGTCGCGGCGGCAGCCAGATCATTATGGGCGAGGATCAGGTCCAGCTTGCCACCGGCATCCATGATCCGCCCGCAGCATCCACCGCAGAGGGTATCGAGCATTTCCTTTCCGCTCGAGCCTTCGGATAAAACACCGGCCCCCTGGTAGCGCGGTTCCGTCCCTCCCCCAGCGACGCGCGGCACCTGCTCGTCGGCATGATTGGCAGCGACGATGAAGGACGGCCGACCGATCCGCTTGATCGGCAGACCCATGCCCACCGCCAGCTTTTTTGCCCCCGTCACCGGATTGGTGATCCGCCAGCCCAGAAGCACGCGCAGGATTTGAAGGGGCAGATTCTCGCCGATGACCGCGCCGTCGTCAGTGACATAGCGCCAGGTGCTCTGATCGTCCGCCCGCATTGGCCCCGAGCCACCCGGCACAGTGCTGTCACGGCGTGGATCGTATAGCATTGCTCCCCGGCCGATGATGGTGATCCGGCTGGGCGGTCCACCGGAGAAGGGACTATCGGTGCCTTTGGAATTGCCCGTAATCTTGAATTGCAGGTGGCACCAGGCGCAGCCGGTCAGGCGATGCGCCGCATTCCATTGGCCCGAGGCAAAGGAATAGCCGACGCCTGCCCATCCCTCGGTGACGATGCGCGGCACGGAAAAGTATCCGGCGAATTTCGACGTCACGCCGCGAACGGTCGACCAGGCCAACTCATCGTTCAGCCAGATCTCGTCGACGGCGTGGATCGCGTGGCTGGCAAGTGCGACGATCCACGAGCAGTAATCCTGCTTCGCGCCGTGCCACTCTTCATACCGGATATCGGTCGCCATGGCCGTCTGGCCCAGCACCGTCGTCCGGAACGCGCGCGGGTCGATCGTCGCCGAGAGGCGCTGCGTCTGGGACGCGGGAACGTCGGTCTTCTGCAGCAGCGACGACGCAATCGACAGCCCGGCACTGGCGAGGAACAGCGTCTGCACCGATACCCCGGCGATCGCCAGCGATCCGGCCAGGCCACCCATCGCGATCGCGCCGACGCCGGTCGCGAGCAGCGCCGCGCCACCTAGCACCATGGCACCGATCTTGAGAGCCTTTGCCATCCGTCAGGCTCCGTAGGGCACGCGCCAGGCGCGCGGGTCGCCCCAGCTCCACCGCTCGATACGGATCAGCCCTTCCCGCTCGCCTTCGCTGCCGACCGCGAACATGAAGTCGGTCCAGCAGATCCCGAGCAGGCCATGCGACATGACGACATCGCCGCGCTGGGCCAGGGCGGCCGGTATCGGCTCCAGCTTTCGATCTATCGTCGCTTCAAGCGTGCCGGCACCATAGCGCTTCAAGACACGCGCCGCGCCGATCGGCGTCGAGTACCGGCCGACAAACTCGCCCATCAGCGAGGTGTCCGTCATTGCGACGATGCCACCGTCCGTGAAGACGCAGCAGTCATATGTGCCCCAAGGGCCGAAGGGCCGAAGGCGCAGGGGTTCGAGGTAGGCGGCAAGGCGCGCCTCCCAATCGGGCTTGCGATACATAAAATCTGCCCCGTCAGGTGCGCTTGCTGGCGCCGTTGGCGATGGCGATGGCCAGCTCGGCCGAGCGATCGCCCGGATCGAAGCTGGCCTGATCGAGGTACGTCCGGTTCGACGCCTCGCCGAAAAATGCGAGGTAGCTTTCCACGTCCAGGCTGATCGTCTGGCTTGTCTGATCGCCAACGACCTTGGGCACCGACATTACGCCGGTGTAATAGCCCCAGATACTCAGGATGCGGGTCGGGTCGCGGGGATCGAGCAGCGCCTTCCAGAGTCGCACATCGCGGCCTTGGTACAGTGCCTTTGTGCTGATCTCCTCGAGCAGCTCGGCATCGATGCCGGGCAGACCTGACAATTCCAGCGTGACGGTATCGGTGCCGCCATCCTTTTTCCGGACCGCGCTGACCGACACGACGCTGTTGTCGACCGCGTCGAAGGTGAAGCCATCCAGGTCCTCGTCACCCGTGCCCGCAAAGCTGAAGCTGTACGGCGCATTGGTCACGCGGACCGGATCACCCGCGATATCGAGATAGCAGAAAGTGACGGGACGACGCAGCGACGCGGCAAGCGCCATGTTGCCCGCCGCATCCGGCCCGCCGATCACAGCGCCTCCACGACGGGGAATGACACCTTGTATTGCTGTCCGACACCGACGGTCCAGCCCTGCTCGTCGGTGTCCAAAGACATCAATGCATAGGGCAACCGCACCTCGACGTGTGCGCCGTCTGCCAGTCCCTCGGGAATGGTCGGCAGGACGGTGACGGTCAGCTTGCCGTCCGCGCCAACGATCGGATGATCGCCGATGACCTGCAAAAGCCGGTCCCCGGCGGTGATGAACATGCCGTCGAGCAACCGCGCGCCTGGCTGCCATCCGCGCGTCTTAAGCGTGCCGCCCTTCTGGCCCGTGCCATCGATGACGACCACCTGGTGGAATTTGAATTGCGGCCCCTCGACGGCGACCAGCTTGAAGGCGTTGGCCCGCCCCTGGAGCTGTGCGAGGAAAGACCGCCAGGGCCGGAATGAAGCCTCGCCCCGAATGACCGGCATGTCGACCTCGGCCGACCAGCGCGCGGCCTCGGGGAGGATAGTCGTGCGCCGCTTTCCCTTCCAGCCACGATTGGACTGGCTGGGCTGCTTCAGCTTCCACGGGATCTCGCTGGCCGCCGTGGGGCTTGTCGGCATCGGTACGATGATCATCCGGTGTATCCTCCCGGCAGAGTGGGGCGGCGCATCCGCGTCATCGTGCGCATTTCCGCGCCGGCCATGATCGGCTCGGCCGCCGCGCCGACCGTCCGCATCGTCGTCTCTTCGACCTGGGCCATCAGCAGCGGCGACGCTTCCACCTTCGTCCGGACATTGACGTCGACGCGGTCACGCCCACCCGCCCGCAATCGGGTCATATTCGGCCGGGGTTCGCGCAGGCTTGGAAAAGATGGGGTCGACAGACTCAGCGACCCGCCATCCGCGAATTTGCGCAAGCGCCCCGAATTGATCGCCGCCAGCTCGGGCAACCATTCCTTGGTCGCGGCCGCGTTGACGATGAATTCCCGGTTGGACAGGCGCACCGCCCCGCCCTTTCCGCCCAGCAGGGCGAGGATGCTGTCCGACCGTCCCGTGCCCGGCCCCTGGATCAGGCCACCCAGCGACCCGCCATCGGCCCGGCCGGGGATATCAGCGAGCGAGCCACCATCGGCGAACCCGAAGAAGCTCCCGCCGATCGAGGCAACGATCGCCTTCTGGATCGCCAGCCGGGCCAGGTCCTGGATGACGCTCCCGACCACGTCGGCCGCCGCACCCTTCAGCCCCAGCAGGTCGGTGACGGCCTGCGCGGTGGCGCGGCTGCCCTCGTCCTCCAACTTGCCGAAGCCCTGGACGGCGATGCTTTCCAGCGCGGTCTTGGTGTCTTTCGACACCTCCATGACGCGCTGACGATAACGATCGAGCGGACTAGCGGTCTGCTGCTCGAACCGCCCGCTTTCCGCCTTCTCGACCTCCGGCAACCGCGCCAAGTTGTCCTTGGCACGCTGCACCGCCTGGGGATCGTCCGACGTAGCGGCGACGCGCTCCAGTGCCTGACGGCGCAGCTGCTGCTCCAGCTCCAGGATCTCGCGCCCGATGCGCTGGCGATCGCGCTCGGTGACGGCGCTGTCCTGCTGGATGCGCAACACTTCCAGCCGCGACGAATTGGTATCGGCAACGCTGTCGTAGCGCTGCTCGATCAGGCGGCGGGCCTTATCGGCATCGACATTGGCCAGCCGCTGCTGGCGCGTCGCTTCGTTGACCGCGTGCAGCTGCAATGCCTGGGCGACAGTCAGGTCCCCGGATTGAAGCCGGTTGCCGGTGCGGGTCCGCTGCGCATCCGCCTCGGCATTGATCTCCTCTCGCAAAAGGATGTCGCGCTGTTCCTCGCTGGTGGCGCTGCGGCCGGTCGCTTCCAGCAGGCGTCGGCGGGCACCGAGAAAATCGTTCGTAAAAGCCGTATCGTCCGCCAGGACCGCGCGCTTGGCAGCATCCTGGCGACGCTGCATCGTCTCGGCCGAGGGGCCGCGACGCGGGGCCTGGCCCCATTCGACATGATAGACGCGCTGCGTCGGCTCGTTGAGCACCTTGCGCAGGCGAACGCCAGCATCCTCGAACGCCTTGCGGATCGACGCGACCGAAATTCCCGGACCGTAGGCGACGTCGAGCGCCTGGCCGCGCTCATGCGCGCTAGTGCCGGGGCGGGCGACCGGCCCGATATGGCGGCCCGCCTGGGCATCGGCGAAGATCCGCTCCTGTTGTGCGCGTGAACGCGTGCCGCTGGTGACGCGCCCGCCGATCGAGGCGATGATCGACCGCGCGCCCGCCTCGTCGACGTCCCGACCGAATTGGCGGTTGGCCGTGCCTGATCGGCGCTCGGCGCTAACACGCGCTTGCGCCTTTTCGACTTCCTTCTTCTTCTCGGCTTCCAGATCCTTCAGTCGCTGAAACGACGCCGCGCCCACCTGTCGGCCGAGCTTCGCTTCCTGCCGTTGCAGATCCTTCACCGCCTTGATGCGGTCGTCGTACAGCTTCGTGACGGCCCGGACCGGATCGATCGCGATTTGCGCCTGCTCGGCCGCCAAGTCTACGCGTGTGAGGTTCAGCGCCGCCTGCGCATCGTCAACGGCCTTTTGGGCAGCGGTGGCATCGACCTGCAGCTTCGCGACCTTGCGGTCCAGGGCAGCGCGGGCCGCGTCTGCCGTGTCCGGGCTGACATTTCCAAACCCGCCATCCTCAAAGAGCTGACGGGCAGCCACCGCGTCCGCGAGCCGGGCGGCGGTCTTGCGGCGGATATCCAATGCTTCCTGAGCATGTTGCTTTGCCGCAATATTTGCCCGCTCGGCAGACGTCCGCTCCGCTTCAGCCGATTCCTTGAGCGCGTTCGCCTGATCGCGGATCGCCGCCGTGACGCCTTCGATGGTCGATTTGAAGCGCTCTTTCGCTTTAGCGGTCGTCTCGGTTTCCCGCGCATCTTCCTGCAATTTTTCGAGAGCGTCGGCGGTCTTGTCGCTAAACAGGTCCAGATTTTTGGTCAGCGCGCCCAGGACAAGCATCCCGGCGGTGATCGCGAGCCCCCAAGGGCCGAGCATGAAATTGCCGAACGCCTGCGCCTTCCCGGTCATGAGCGTCATCTGTCCGGCCGCCTGCGCGCCCTGGATCGCGACGACCTGGAACAGGTTGGCGTTCATCGACAGCTGGGTGAAGGTGTCCTGCGCCTGATAGCCCAGACCCTGCATGGCGATGCGGTTCCGGTTGATCTGCGCGATCGCCTGATTCTGTGCCTGGGAACCCGGGCCAGCGACAGTCTGGGCATAGGCACTCAGGTTGTTGCGGGCGAGCTGCTGGGCCGCCGCATACTCGCGCATCGTAATTGCGCCGCGCCGGAACAAGTCATCGGCGCGGTCCATCTCCTGGTCGAACCGGAGCTGGGCGACGTACATCGGATCAAGCGCGCCACGGACCTGCTGGACCGCCAGCACCAGCTCGCGTTCCTGCCGAGCCGATTCACCGATGGCGAGGGCGTGTTGCCGCTCGCGATCCACGGCCCCGCTGACCTGGGCGGCATGGGCCTGAAGGGTGGCGCGCGCCAAGTCCTGCGCCGCCTGATACTCGCGGACGCTGATCGTCCCGGCCGCATACAGGGCCTCGGCGCGGTGCAGTTCCTCGTCGAACCGCTTCTGCGCCACATACATTGGGTCGAGCGATGCGCGCAGCACGTCGGCCTGCGACGCCAGCTCGCGCGAGGTGCGGGCAGCCAGGGCCTCAGCTTGGGCCAGGCGCTCGGCTTCGGCCGCTGCCTCGGCGACGCGCTGGTGACGGCCAACGAAATGCTCGGCCGCCTCGGCGCTCTGCATCAGCTCGATCTGGACGCGCTCCAGCGCGCCAGCCTCGGCCAAGAGGGCTTGCGCCTGCCGCTCTGCCTCGATCCGTGACGCGTTGGACGCCTGGATGAAAAGACGGGTCGCTTCGGTGGTATCGCCAACGGCGCTGGAGGTACGCTGGGCGGCCGCGACGATCAGCTCGAACGACCGGGCGCGGTTCTGAGCCTCGGCCGCCTGGCTGCGCAGATCATCCACGCCCAGGTTGACGCGGCCGTCAACGGTCGGCCCCTTGATGGCCTGGGCGGCGATGCGCTGCACCTGGCTGAAGCTGCCCTCGAAGCTCGCCTGGGCGCGCTTGGCGGCATCGTCGGCAAGGCTGGCGAAGGCTCCAAACTTCGATCCCATCCGGCCGATCGAACGGTCGACATTGTCGGCCATCCGATCGGCGCGGCGCTCGAAACGGTCGAGCGGCTGCTCGGCCTCGGTGAGGTGGCGGCGCAGCAGCTCGGTCGCGGCATCGACCTGCAACAGCAGGCGTTCGGTGACGTCGGCCATGCGCGCCTCCCTTATTCGTCAGGTACGGCGTGGAAGCGCTCATACCCCTCGATCGCCGCCCAGAATTCGGACGGCGTCGCGGACCAGAATTCATGCGGCCGCCACGACAGCGCAGCGGCCGCCAGCCCCATCAGCCGACGACGGGGGCTTCCTCGGTCGTCGTGATCGTCGTCGGCTTCGGATTTCCCTCGGCGTCATAGCCGCCGGTGACGGCGACCGAGAGGACGCCGGACAGCTGCTTCTGCACGACGAGCAGACCACCGTCCGCCTCCAAGATCAGGCGACCAATGCGCGCCGCGTTGGCACCGGAGAGGTTCTTGTCGGCAGTGGCCCGGCCAAAGGCGCGGACCAGCCCGCAGACGATCTGGGCGACGGCCGCCAGCTTCAGCTTCAGGTCGATGGCATCGCGCGCCAGGTCGACCAGGCCGCGATCGAGCGTGGCCTCGATCTCCTGGATCGCCTCATAGCTGGGACGGAGGCCCATCGACTCGCCGCCAAGGATGAGGATCGATTCACCGCGGTCATCGACCGCCGGGCGGGTGGTGGTGTCGGTCATGCAGCCTCCGGATCATGGGTCGCTTCGGCGACGGCCTCGACAGGCTCGGTCGCTACGACAAGGGCCACGGCATAAAGCGCGCGGATCAGGCCAATCGCTGCCGGGTCGGCTGCGATCAGGCGGGCCAGCTCGACATGGTCGACCGGCTCGGCGAGGAAGGGCTCCAGCGCCCGGGCGGCCCGATCGGGACCGGATACGAGCAGCTGCTCCACCTCATGGGCGGAGCAGCCGGTCATATCGATCAGCCGGGCGTTCAGGTCGGCGGGGACCGGTGCCAGTGCGAGGGTCGCACCGGCAATAGTCAGGGACGTGACCATCGATCAGGCCAGCGTGTCGACGGTGGGCTGGGCGGCGGGCTGGAAGGTCAGGCTGGCCTTCAGCGAATTGCCCTGCTCGAAGTCATTGTTGTCGAGCGCCGTGTACATCGAGCACTCGAACACGACATCGCTATTGGCGAAGGGCTTCTTGCGGACCTGGATCACCTCGGTCGCATTCGACTTGTCCAGCGTCTCCAGCCGGGTGTAGCCGTTGGCGTCGGGCAGGTCGGGCACGATATCCTGCTTGATCGAGATGGTGCGCAGGCCGGGCGTCTGGGTGTCGACGCCCTCGGTATCCTTAGTCGCCGAGGAGCTGAAATTCTTCGAGCGGTTGATGGTCAGGTTGCCTTGCCCGCCGGGCTGGTTGAACGCCGTGCCGTCAGCCGCGCGGACGAACAGGCGGTAATCGCTGCCGAGCTTTTTCGCCATGATGGGGTCTCCACAAATGAAAAGGGCCGCGCTGGCGTGGCGCGGCCCGGGGGGCATTCGGATGGGTCGGGGGCGTCAGGGGGCCAGCGCGATCGCGTCGAAGGCGCTGATCCCGGAATAGGAGCCGCCACCTTCGTCCAAGACCGCGTCGTCGTCCTTGAACAGGAAGGCGACGGTCCAGCCCGCCTCGGTGAAATTCTGGCCATCGAGCGCCTTCTCAATCTGACCCTGGAGGGACAGGAGCGGCGCACGCTCTTCGGCGACGACCAGGGAAATAATATTGATCTCCACCCGGCGATCGTCGCTGTTGCCCTTCCCGCCCATCGAGAAGCTCTTCAGGTCGCCCAGGATGACCAGATCACCCTTCGCATTGACCGGCGCGTCCTGATAGACGGTCGCCTTGCTGATCGCGGCCGCCAAGGCGCGGAACGCGACCGCCTCGACGATCGCTTTCGCATCACTCATCACCGGCTCCGATCTTGGCGAGCGAACGGCTGAAGATACCGCGCATATTGGAATTCAGGGCCGCTCGAAGGTCCGGATAGCGGCCGGTAATGAAGCGCTTCGGCTCCATGGCAGGCACCTTCATGCGATAGGTGGCCACGATGTCGGCCCGTTCCTTGCGGCCGCGCGCATCGGTGCGGAGCGTCGAGTAGGTCGAGCCGTCGCGTCGTGATAGCGACACCCGGCGACGGCGCTGGACCATCACGACCTGCGCCTTGCGGCCCAGATCTTGGATGCGGCCATAGAACAGCTTCGCGCGCCCGGCAGGCGTGCCGATCAACCCGATCTGAAGCCGCAGCGAGGTGGGCAGCACCTTGGATTGCAGCCCGGCCCGCAGCTTGCCAGTCAGGTCCGGCGCGCGGGCCTGGACGGCGCGCAGCATCTCGCGTCCGGTGACGTGCAGCTCGACGAGGATCTCGCCGCGCACGGCATCGGGCAGGCGGCGCAGCAGGCGGCGAAAGCGGGCAATGCCCTTGATACGCTGACGCGCCATTACGACGCCTGCCCACTCTCGCACGAAAGCACCAGGCCGTCGCGTGCGTCGGTCGGGGCGATCGCGGTGATCGTCAGGATCGAATCGCCGTACACGATGCGGTTGGCGATCGTCAGGCCCGATCGATTACGGATCGTGACCTTCCAAAGCTGGCGCTGGCGCTCGACCAGGTGCTGAAGCGCGCGATCGCCGCGCAGGGCAATGACCTCGGCGGGCACGCGATCGGCCAGCGTCTTCCATTTGGCCTGGCCAGCGGGGGCCGACCGGCCACCCTTGCCGTTGTCGACGAGATTGGGCTCCTCGATGCGGACCCGGTGGCGCAGCCGACCGGCCGACAGGCGTCTCATTCGACCGCCCAGGACGCGATGGGGTCCAGCAGCCAGGTAACGCCCAGCGGCAGCTCGGCCCCGCCCCGGCCGTCGACGATCACGCCCTCGGGTATTGCGTACCAGGCCGCGACGATCAGGCTGATCGCCTGGCAGGCCATGGCCAGGTCATCCCCGGTCATGGTCGGATTGGGTCCGACAATCGTCCGGCGGGTGCGCCGCTCGACGGCCCGGCGTGCGGCGGTGATGAGCCGCAGCAGCCGGGCGTCGTCGTCCGTCGCGCTGACGTCGAGCCGCAGATCCTGCTTGATCGCCTCCAGCGTGACGGGTTCGGCCATTACGCCACCTGCCGTTCAGGCTGGGCGATGGCGCGCACCGCTCGCATGAAGGCGTCCTCACCGGCGGTTGCCGCCAGTGCGACATGGCGCTGGTCCAGCGACGGGGTGGCGCGCAGACGATCGATCAGACCGTTGAAGCGTGCCTCATAACCCTTCACCTCGTTCATGAGGCCGATCTCGGTTTCGGAAAGCTCCCGATACCCTGCGATCTTGCGATGCTGGTTTTCCATTACGCGGCCAGCGACTTGGCGTAGGCGACCGCCTCGGGATGGCTGTCGATATAGCCCTCGCGCTCGAGCTGGTCGACGCGATCGGCGCGGACCTGCACGACCTCGTTGACCACATGGCCCTCGAATTCGAGCGTCACGCGCGCTTCGACGACCGAGCCAGTGACGACCGTCTTGATGCCCGTCACATTGCCGTCGCCGTTGAGCGCGAGTTGTGCGGCACCGCTGTCGCCGGTGCCGTTGTCAGCGCCGGAGGCGTTCGCGTTCGTGTCGGACGGGGCATTCGTGCCGTTCGTATCGGCGGTATCGGTGCCGGTAGCACCGGCGGGGGTGGGAGTGCGAGCCATGTTCGCTCCTGTCGTTGCGTGGGAAGGGGGGCGGGCGGCCGGTCAGCCGCCCGGGGGCGATCAGCTCGCCGACTGCTGGAAAGCCTTGTAGGGCTTGCCCGCGCTGACCTTCTTGCCGTCGCCGCGTGCCCAGGCGAGGAAGCCGACCTGGCCGCGCGAGGTGTAGACGCTGTCGTCGAAGCGGAAGAGCGTCACTTCCATCACGTCGCGGATGAGGAAGCTCTTCAGGTCGCCGAACAGGATCGACTTGGCGTTGGCGGCCTGGACCGGCATGTCCTGGTTGATCTGATAGCGGTAGCGCAGGAAGGTGTCGGGGTCCTTCGCCGACAGGCCCGGCAGCCACAGCGGATGGCCCTGGCTGTCCTTCAGCTTCTTCAGGTTGCGCAGGGTGGTGTCGTGGAACATCCAGCCCACGCCATCAGCGGTGCGATAGGCCGGGTCGATCGAATGCTCCAGGTCGACCATGTCGTCATACTGGACGAAATTGGTCTGCCCGGTCGCAGCGACCTTGCCGACCTCGGCCCCGGTCACGATGCCCTCCGGCTCGCCGATACCCGAACCGACCGTGTACTTCTGGTTCTGGATGCGGCCGATGCGCGTGGTGGCCGAGCGGCGAACGAACGCCTCGACATTCATGCCCGGCCCCTGGTCCTGGAGCAGCTCGAACGGCAGGGTGAAGATCTTCGACGACCACTTGTAGGCACCGATCTGGGTCGTGCCGAACGACGGGTCCGAAGTGGTCGCGGCCTGATTTTCCGGCACGATCTCGCCCATCTGGCCGGTCTCGTCCACGGTCGGCCACGGCAGCGCAGCGCCCGAGCTGGTCTGGATCACCTCGGCGACCTGACGGATACCGCCGAACGCCTTCAGCGCCTCCAGCAGCTCGCCGCCGAAGCCGGTGGGGACCAGGAAACCGCCCGCCGAGCCGGTCTGGGCCGACGATGCGTTCTTCGGCTGGCCGGTGCGGAGGATTTCGACATCCTCGCGCGTCATGGCGGCGACACCGTGGATCAGGAAGTTGCGGAAGGCGGCGCTGTACCGCTGCTGGCGCTCGCGCGCCTCGGGCGACAGGTTGCGGACCTCGCCCGCGCCGCGCGCTTCGATCTCGCCCTCATTCTCGGCCGCCGACAGCTCGCCGTCGATCTTGGCCTGCTTTTCCAACCGATCGATCTGGGAGTCGATACCGTCGATCTTGCCATAGATGGCGTCGACCTGGGCCTCGATATCCTTCGACCACTTGTCGCCGGTGTTGGTGTCGAGGAGGTTGCGGGCCTGCTTTGCCAGATCGGCACGCTGGTCCCGGAGCGCCTTGATATTCATCGGGGGATTTCCTCAAAAGAAAAGCCCCGCCGGATGAGGGCGGGGCTTTGGGGTGCCGGGGGGACCGGCGCGGGGGATGCGCGGCCGTCAGGCGGCCGTGCGGTCGTACAGCGCGAGACGGGCCATCGCCCGGTCGCGGGTGCTGGCATCGATCTCGGGCGGACGTTCGGTCAGCGCCTTGGGCACATTGGCGAAAGCAGAGAGGTTGAAGGCGACGGCCCGGGCCTTGGCGTCGGACTTGGCCTTCTTGTCCTGGACGGCGACCATGCGGTCGACGAAACCGGCATCGATCGCCTCGGCCGCGTTGAACCAGGTCTCCGCCTTCATCCAGGCTTCGACCTCGGCCGTCGTCTTGCCGGTCTTGGCGACATAGCCGTCCGCCAGCACGCCATCGATCTTGCCCAGGAGCGACGCCGTGGCGGTCATGTCCTCGGCATTGCCCATCGCAAAGGTCCAGGCGCGGTGGATCATGTAGAAACCGCCCTCGGCGATCTCGACGCTATCGCAGGCCAGAGTCAGCGCAGTCGCGGCCGACGCGGCCAGGCCGTCGATGACCGCAGTGAATTCGGCCGCATGCTCGCCGATCGCGGTCATCATAGCCCGCGCCTCGAACACGTCGCCGCCTGGCGAATTGACGCGCAGGCGAACCTTCGGCGTGGTGATCGCCGCGATTTCCTTTGCGAAGTCGGCCGCCGACACGCCCCAGAAGCTGTCGATCACGTCATAGACATACACGGTGGTGGTGTCGGCGTCCGTGGCCTCCGCGCGCAGGCCGGAGCCCTTGCCGCGATTGCCCTGGGCAAGGTTAAGCAGCTTGCGCGTCATCTGCGGCATCGTCGTCGGGCTCCATCGGGGGGCCGCCGTTGTGGCCGATCGGGGCCGGTGCGGGCGGGAAATAGACCTTGTCGGCATCGGGACCGGGCAGCGGGGGCAGATTCTTCATCCGCCGCACCTCGTTCTGCGTCATCCAGCCGGGCAGTTGGTTGCCGCCCAGGGCGGCCTTGAAATAGTCGGCCTGCGACCTGCTGTCGCCGACCTGCATCGCCTCGACGTCGAAATCGACGAAGAAGCGCGATGGCTTCGCACCGATCACGGGGAACAGCTTGCGGGTCAGCTCCTTGGCGAACCGGCGCACATGCGGGACACAGGTGTAGAGCTTGAAGCCCACGGTCATCTGCTCGATGCCGGTGCCCCAGGTCGTCGCGGCCGACGTCTCGCCGATCATGTGCGGGGGCGTGCCGAAGATCCGCGCGACGTCGACCACGGAATATTGCAACAGCTCGAGCAGCTGCGCGTCCTTGGCGCTGACCGAAACGCGCTTCCACTCGCCGCCATTCTCCAACAGCAGCGGATTGTGAGCATTGGCAACGCCCTGCGCCTTCTTGCGCAGATACTCTTTGAAGTCGGCGCGCTGCTCCTTCGATATCTTCGTCCCCTCGGGGAACGAGAAATAATCGTTGGTCAGCAGGCCCCGCTCGAACTGGCCGCTGGTATATTCCCGGCTGGCCAGGTTGATCCCGATCGCCTGGGCATGGTGCGCGATCGCCGACAAGGCGCGGATGCCGTTGGTGTCGCGGCCCGGCCCCCGGAAGTGGATCACATAGGAGCCGTGATGCGTCTCCACCGACCCGTCGAGATTGGTGAACTGATACCAGACGGTATCGCTCGACCGGAACGGCAGGACGCGCGCCGGGTGGTAATAGTCGATCGAGGTGATCGTCCCGTTGCGAGCCTGGCGCATCAGACCATAGCCGTTGCCGCGCAACAGCATCGCCATCGCCTGAAGCTCGATGAACTCCGGGCCCGACATCTCCTCGTTGGGCTCGACCTGGAGGAAGCGGTTGTACGGATGATCGGCGACATACCGCCGCCCGCCGTTGGGCAAATGCTCGTACACGCCGAGCGGGGCCGACATCATCGTCCCGCTGATCAGCGTCACGCACCGCCACACCGCCGAGGAGCGCATCGCCGTTTCGGGCGTGACCTCCACCCCGGCCGCGCGCTGCCCCCAGCTCATCCATTCAAACTGCCCGAAGTCGCCGACGACGGCCGCCGTGCTGTCCACGGCGTTTTGCACGGGCGCGCCCAGGCGCGCGGCCTCGGCCGCAGCGGCACGATCCGACAGGCGATAGGACGATATGCTCATGCCGCGTCCTCCTCGCTGTCGTCGTCGTCATCGGCGTCTAGGTCGACGATAAAGCTGCCGGTGTAGGCGTCCTTGCCTTCAAGCGGCGCGTTGTCGGCCGCGCCCACGCCCATGGCGGTGGTCACGATGCCGTCGATACGGCCGCGCGATCGCTTCTTGTCGAAGGCGCGGTTCTTTTGGCCGTCCTCGGTGATCGCCGCGTTGGCCGCGCAGCTATAGGTGACGGGCGAGCTGTCGATCACGATCGTGTCCTTCAGGATGCGATCCTCGAGCCGCTCGATCGAGCGGGGCATGCAATATTGCCGGTCCTCGAACATCACGCGGGTGCCCTGGGCGTGCCGCACCATTTTCAGGCCGGAGCCTGCGGGCTTGTCCGGCCCCTCGAACTTCCAGGCGTCGAAGCCGATTTCCTCGCAGGCGCTCTCGAAGTCGGCGAACTGCGCGGGGTCGAACACCAGCTCGACGACGTCATGCTCGGCGCAGATCTCGGCGACGCGGGCGGCGACGAAGGTCTTGTCGATCGTCGCGCCAGGCACGGCGGTCAGGTGGCCGTCCGCGACCCATTCCTCGTAAGGGGCCGAGTCCCGCTTGGCCCGGTCGGGCAGGCCATCGGCGGTGGTCCAGTACCAGGTCTTGCACCACAGGATGCCGTCGCCATCCCGCCACACAGCGGTCAGCGCCGTCAGGTCGTTCTTCTTCGACAGGTCGAGCGACAGCCAGCATTGGCAGCCGCGCAGGATCTGCATCGCCGCGTCGTCGATCGGGGCCAGGATCGCGGCCCATTTCTCCTCGTCGATCCAGAAGTCGGCCGCGCCGGTCGGGATGCCAAAATACAGCCGCTTTACCGAGCTGGCGGTCGACAGCCGGGTCTGGGCGGTCTGCACCTCCTCGCGGATATTGGCGACCGGATAGGTGATGCCCAGCGCCGGAAGGGCCTTTTGCCAGCATGCCTCATTGGTGAAGACGGTTTCGCGATCGCGCTTGTCGACGCGCGCCACGAAGGCGAATTGCGTGTCGTCTCGCTTTTCGCCCTTGGCGATCAGCTGGGCTGTCTCCGAATAGGAGGTGCCGACGATCTGCGAGGTGGCGGGCGTGTTGGTGCCCAGCACCATCATCGCACTGCCCGCCACCTTCGTAATGGCCCGTCGCCAGATCTCGATCTGGGCGTCGGTCGTAAATTCGTGAATCTCGTCCGCCAGCACCAGGCGCGGTCGCGGTCCCGATTGCGCCGATCCGCCCGCCAGCGGCAGGAAGAAGGATTGCGAGGCGGGATGCTCGATCTTCCAGGTGTTGTCGCCCTCGCCGCGCAGGACGACGTGGCCCAAGGCCTCCAACGTGTCGCCGTCGTCATAGCCGGGCACCTGCGCCCGGCACATGGCGGTTCCGTCCTTGAACAGGACGTTGGCGGTCTGTTTGTTCGCCGCGATCGAATAGACCTGGCTGCGAGGAAAACCGCACCAGCCCATGACGTACAGGCCGAGGCCCGCCATCATCGGCGACTTGGCCTGCCCCTTCCCCGTCTCGACCCAGGCAGAGCGGAAGCGCCAGCGGCCGTCGGCGTTGACCCACCCCATGAGGGAGCCGACGACGAACACCTGGTAGGGCAACAGGGTGAACGGCTTGCCCGCCGCCGGGCCGTCCGTGATCGTGAACACGGACGGGAAGAAGTCCAGCGCCCGCTGCGCCAGCTCCGGCCGCCAGAAATAGCCCCGCTTGGCCGCGTCCCGCAGGTCGCGGAGGTGACGCTCGCAGGCATAGCGGACCAGGTCGCCCACGACGAAATCGCCGCGGACCGCCGCCTCGGCCCAGGCCGTGGTCGGATCGCTCGCCGCTGGGGCGCTAACCCTTCGGCCCAAGGAACGCGTCCGCCCCGGCGGTGCGCTGGCGCTGCTTGACGACCTTGCCCACCTTGCTGCGGCGGCCGGGCGACAGGCCGAGCTGGGCCTCCAAGCGCTCGGCCGTGCTCTCTGCCTCGCGCATCGCCTTGTAATAGATCGACAGGCGGTCGATCGCCTTGGCGTTCTCGGGGTTGGCCTCGGTCACAAGGCCGTTGCCAGCGACCTGGCGCGAGCAACGGTCGTACACGATGTAGGCCAGGACCAGGCGCTGAAGCGCGTGTCCGTTCGACGACGACAGGATTTCCCGCGTGGTCATCTCGTCGACGATGCGACGCCAATGGCCGCGCGCGACCATCTGTTCGTCGGCGTCGGTCAGCAGCGCCGACCAATCGGGCTGGCCGACGATCGTCTCGTCCACGGTCGGTTCGGCCACGGCCTGCTTTGCCGAGGTGCGGTTCGGTTTCCTTGCCATGGCACCTCACTTCCGCCCGAACTTTTTACTCTGGAAATGCTCGCGCAGCGCATGAAGGGGACCGCCGGTGTCCGGGGCGCCGCCTCGTCAGACTTTTGACCCCCCGGGGGGGGTGGGCATCCGCCGTCGCAGGATCGGGGGAGCGCGACCGGCTGGCTGGCAGTTCCATTGATGGCCAGCGTTGGTCGGCCGACCGTCTCGGCCGATGCCCTTCGCGCCGATCGGCGCGGCATGCCCGAACTGCTTAGCCGTCACCTCATGGTGGCACGGCTGGCAAAGGTTACGCGTGTTGTCGTCGACATCGAGCCCGCCCAGCGCCAAGGGCTGGATGTGGTCGACGACGACTGCCGCGACAATCAGCCCTGCAGCCTGGCAGCGCTCGCAAAGCCCGTTGGTACGTCGCAACCGGCGGAGCCGCTGACGCTGGCCAGCTCGGCCGCGTAGCCGCTCCGCCTTGCAGAAGGCCAGGCTATGCGACCAGGTCGGTCAGCTTGCCGCTAACCCGACCGATTCGGGCACCCTTGGCATCAGCCGCATCGGCTGCGTCCATCAGGGCCTGCGCCTGCTGCCGGAGGCCCTTGGCCCGTTCGTTCTGCTTCGCCTCCTCGGCAGCCAGGCGCTCGGCCAGCTTACCCAGGAACGACACCACGCCTTCGACCTTGGCGGTCGGCAGCAGCAACGCAAGAATCAATGCGATGAAATCCATATGCACCTCGTTACGAGCTGGGTTCGTCGCCACCCAAGCCCAGCTCGACGGCTGCGGGGGCAATGACGTCGATGAAGAAATCCTCGGTCTGCTTCGACCGGAAGCCCAGCGAGGCGAGCGGGGTAGCGGGCACATCATCCCCGACCAGCAGGCCCTGCTCGTCCAGCACCTTGAGGATCGCAGGCTTGTCGAGCGAATGGCTGACGCGGATCGTGATCGCCTCATAGGGCGTGCCCATGAGCATGGTGACGGCGTCGCCATCCTTGCCATGGTCATGAACCACCTTGGGCGGGCTGATACGATAGCCCAGCACGCAACCGCCAAGCTCGATCGACTTCCGCTTGCCGCCGGTCAGATCCTCGATCGACGCCGCCCACCAGGGCTTCAGCTGCTTGGCGATGTCCTTCAGCTCGGCCGCGATCGGCACCAGCAGCGCATCGGCCGCGCCGTTGACCCGCGCCATCAGTGCGGCGCGGCGCGCATCAATGGCATCGACCTCGGCCGACAGGACCGCATAGCGGGTCGCCAGCGCCGTGGCCTGCTGGACGGTCTGGGGCGCCCGCTGGGCGGGTGAGCGAAGCCGCGCCATTATGCCTTCACCGCGCCGCTACCGCCGCACGGCACGGGGATCGTGAACCGATCTGCGGCATAATGGTCATAGTCCAGCTTAACGGGCTGGTCGCCGCGCAATGTGGCCAGCTCGTGCCACACTTGGGCCAGCCAGCGGCGCGACACCGGGACATTGTCCAGGGGAAGGCCAGCATCGGCCACCCGCTTCAGCGCATCAAGATCGAGGGCCATCGTCACCATCCTGCGGAGCGGCCGTCCGGGCTGACCCAGAGCGGCGGATTGACGGGGCGGGCGTCAGGCCCGCGAAAGGGTTTGACCAGGTCGCGCGCGATCTGATGCGCCTCGGTTTCCTGGTCATGAAAATCGGCTTGGGATCGTGCGCCGTGACGAACGCGGCGGATCAGCCCTTCAAGGCGATCGCGTGCGGCTTCCAGATCGTCGGCCGGGTGGCGCCGCTGCTCGCCTCGGGGGAGGACGGCAGCGGCGCGGCCCGCGCAACCGGGGGGCGTGCTACGGTTGGGCTGGGCCATCTCGGCATCTCCAAAACGCGAAAAGGCCCGCCTCTCCCGGGGGGGTGAGAGGCGGGCCATGCGGTCGGGTCGCAATTCGCGCGGGGTCGAAATGGCCCTAAATGTGACCGTTTGTGCAGGGTCTATTTTGGTCCACTCACAAAATCCCAGCATGCGCAGCGGCCAGGGTCGCGGGGTCGACCTCATGGCGAGCTGCCGCCAGGGCGCGGGGCCAAAGGTTTAGTGCCACGATCAGCAGGCGCTTAGCGCGCCGATGGGCCATGCGGTTCCGCCGGGCGGCGACGGTGAAGCCCAGGCCCCCAACGATCATGTCCAAGACGACGGCCGGATGCGCAAGCGCCTCACGCCACCGGGTATAGGCGACCTCCGTCTGCACAGCGCCGAGCGCCTCATAGAAGCTGCCGTCACCCTGCGGGGATCGATCCACCCGCGCCTCCAGGCTGGCGATCGCAATGGTCACGTCGCCCACGACGCGCTGATGCGCGGCCGCGATCTGCTCGGCCGCCGCCAGCTGATCGGCGTCGACATCGCCGGTCGCATATAGCCGGGCAAGGCCACCCTCGGTGCGCGTGGCGACGTCACGCAGCGTTTCCGGCGTCGCTTCCTTACCCGTATATTGCCGATCGTCCTTCAGCTGCTCGGCGTGTCGGCGCGCAACCAGGTGGCGCGCGGCTTTACGTTCCTGCTTGTTAAGGCCCGCCGTATCGACGGGCGGCATCGGACGCGGTCGGCCGAGTACCAGGCGATTTACGCGGTCCGCCTCCCGCGCGCGGCTGCCCGCGATTGCTGCGAACGGATCCACATAACCACGGCTACTGGCGGGCAGTGCTGCGAGCCGCCGCGCCGCTTGTTCATTAAGCCCTGAAACCCCTGTCATGCAGAATTTACCCCTGTGTCACCCAGGGTCGTAATCCAGCTCCGGGGTCAGCGGCAGGATCGGAAATGGTCCGCGCACGATATCGTCGTCGACGACGTATCCGGCCGCGCGCAGGTCCCGCACGGCTTCGGCAAGACGGTCGGGCAGCATGATGCCCCGCGCACCAGGCCGCCGGACGATTTGCTTTTCCTGCTCGAGCGCGCGGAGGGCTGCCTGAACGCGGGTGCGGCTGGCCCCAATTCCCTGAGCGATTTCACCAATGGAGGGCGATCCGTTCCAACGATGGACGTAGGATCGGATGAAGGTCAGCACCAGTAGCTTCCGGCTCACCATGGCCGGTTGCAAGCGCAACGTCTCGTCCATTGATTTAGAATGTCCCCTGCCCGATTAATATAGGAAGAATCAGGGCTGTAGGAAAGCCATGGCCGATCCGGGCTCTCCATGCGGTCGCGTCGGATTGCCTATTTCCTACACGACCGCGTTCCGCTTCTGTTCGCGCATGGACGATGCCGAAGAATTAGTGGCGGGGTATTTCCACTTCATGCGGTCGCAGCGCCGCAGAAAGCCGGTCGAGTGGACGCCCGACGGCCAACGCCTGATGCGCGCGATCGAACTGCGCGCCGAGAATGAGCGCCGACGCGCGTTGCGCCAGGCGCGCCTCGAATGGGCCGAAGATCGCGACGCTTGGGAACACCAGTGGCGATAGCGGTTACGCTGCCTCCGGCTGACGCACCCGCGCGTGCAGCTCCAAGTCCAGCGTCCCCAGCACCTTCAGGATGGTGGAAAGGGTGGGATTGCCGCGCTTGCCCAGCGCCTTGTGCAGCGCCTGGCGCGATAGGCCGGTCTCCTCGGCGACCCGAGCGATACCGCGCGCGCGCGCGATAGTGCCGAGTGCAGCGGCGATATACGCGGCATCGCCTTCCGCCAATGCGTCGCTGAGCAGCTCGGCGTGATCCTCGGTGGAGGTGAGATATTCGGCTGCGTCGAAGGGAATGGTTTTGGTGGTCATGGTCGCTTCCGTGGTGGGGTGGGCGGTTGGCGCGGCCTATAGGCCGTCTGCCAATTCCTTGGCCTGCCGGATGTCCCGCGACTGGCTGGACTTGTCGCCGCCGCAGAGCAGGATCACGATCTCGCGCTGGCGGATGGTGAAATACACCCGATAGCCCGGCCCGACATGAACCCGCAGTTCCGACACACCCTCGCCGACCGAGGCCCAATCGCCCAGCAGGCCAGCTTCGACGCGGACCAGGCGCTTGGCAATCGCCTTCTGCGCGGTCCGGTCGGTGAGGCTGGCCAGCCAAGCGGCGAAGTCTTCGGTCTGGCGAACGGTGTAGGTCATGACGTAAACTATAGTTTACGTAAGGTCCAGATTTTTCCTTGGGTCGTCGCGAGGAGGTTGCAAGGTCAGCAGCTTCTGCGACCATCCGCCGATCGTCGATACGTGCAGAAATTCGATCAGATCATCAAAGGGTAGCGGCCTCCGGACCCAGAAACCCTGTAGGTCATCGCATCCCAGCGTCTTGGCGAAATATGCCTCAGCGCTCGACTCGATCCCCTCGGCCGTGACACTCATCCCCAACGAATGACCAAGGTCTATCACGGACTTTACGACGTCGGCGCCCGGGCTGCTGTTTATGGAGCCGATGAAGCTCCTGTCGATCTTCATCTCCCGCGCGCCGATATCTCTTATTTCGGAGAGTGACGAATAGCTGGTGCCGTAATCATCAATCGCGATGTCGACACCAAGTGGCCGCAGCTTGAGCAGGTTTTCTAGGAAGGCATCGCGATGGATCGCGATGTCGGCCTCGGTAAATTCGAAGCGGATGTCTGCCTTCTGTCCGGCGAGTATCCGCATACAGTCCTCGCAGAATGCCCTGTTCGCGACCGACGCAGCTGCCATGTTCACCGAAATCCCGATGATCACGCCGAGCTCCCGCATTTTGCGCTGGTCCTCCACCACGCGTTCAAGAAGCACATGGCCAAGGCGATCTAAGCCGCCCAGCTCCATCAGCATTGGAATAAACGTGGAGGCCGGAACCGGCCCACGGGTCGGATGGTCCCAGCGTGCAAGCGCTTCGACCCGTAGTATCATCGCCTCCTTCACCGACAAAATCGGCTGGTAGACGACCGTGATTTTCCCCGACGCGAGGGCCCTAGACAGATCGCGAAATAGGTCTTCGTCCCAGTATGGCCAGTCGGAATCTCGACGGCTGATCCAATCGGCGTCGTCCTCATCGAGCAGCGCCCGATCTAGTTTGGTGGATAGCCCCAAATGGGCGAACCGCAACCCGGTCCCACGGAGGTCGCTCCCGCTGAAGTCGAAGCCCTCCAATTCGGCATCTAGGAAATTCAGCGCCCGCAGATCCCGGTCGCGGAAATCGTCGGTCGGCCGCAGACCTGCCGCGCGAACCAGGGCGTGAAATCTGCCATCGCTTTCAGCGTACAAGGCGGCAAGTCGGGCTTCCAGCTCCTCACGCGCGGCGCCAGACGGCGTGTTGAAGGAATTGGCCCCGTGGAACAGGTCGTCCCGGCTCAAAGCGGCATCTCCTCGGCATCGTGGGCGGCCGAGCAGCGCACCGACACGCTGGCCAAAATCACTTCGGACAAAGATTGGCGTTCCCCGGTCTCGATGCACAAAGCGGCCATTCGATCCTTCATCGCAAGCACGGCACTTTCACGCTCGTTAGGTGAGGCTCCCGCTCCGTCCTCCCGCTCCACCCGAAGCCCGTCGCGGGTCGTTACATCCAGCAGGATCACGCCATCGCTCGTTCCTCGGGGAAATTGAACCAAGCAGCTATGCGGATGCCCCTCAACCTTGCGCGCAAAGTACGGGCCATCGAGCAACCCGCCGTCTTTCACCGGATCGCCGAACACCTTGTCTCCTACTCGCCAGCCCCCAGGCACCGCTTCGACTTCGTAAATGTCCCGGGTCGCCGCGATAACGCGCTCGGTCGTGACCTTGCCCTGCCATTGCGAGGCGGATCGAAAGCCAGCTTCCGCGGAAAGAGAGCTTTCTTTGGTGCCCGCTTTCGCGCCGAAGCCAGCGTTGCCGCTGACATCCTGCGTCGAGGCGGTCGTGTCCGACGTGTTACGCCGATCCGAATAGGTGCCGATCTCCACCGCGCTGCGATACTTTGAGCTGGTGGGGATGCTGACCCCTTGGCATTGGTAGCGGACATAGCAATGCTGCAGCCGAACGCGCAGCCTGATCGGGGTTGCGATCGGTTCGCCGCCACCCAGAAGCGGACTGGTCAGTCGCTGGAACAGGCCAGCTTGCCGACCGATCGTAAGCCAGCATTCGTCGACCTCGAGCCTGATATCCAAAGGGAAGGCGCGTTCGATCCTGTTCGCCACCGTCCTAACGTCCAATTGAACCAGGCCAGGAAAAATGCAGTTTTCCTGAGCGCCGAAATACCCGTCGGGATAGGTTGCGGGAGCAGGAAATGGTTCATCGCTCACAAATATCACCTCCCGTTTGTCAGCGTGGCAAATGCCGAACTTCACGCCATTACCTGATCTAAATCAGATTCCGCCTTCCACATCTGTAATGATTTTACGGATAGCAAACTCCATTGCATGGCGCTGAGCAGGGCTTTTCCCTGTCGCAGATACTACTATCATGCCTCTCGCAAACTCCGAAACAATGGCTTCTGGATATCTATCCAGAATTCGATTTGTTACTTCGGTAATTGCTATAGGTAGGACATTAAAGACATTGCTCAAGGCAACTTCAGAATTAGGGGCATAAAGGTCGACTTGCTTATCGCTAACGACCAGCTTGTCGCGAATGGTGTTTGGTAGACTCTGTTTCACTGCCCGCATTTCCGCAGCCAGGGTACTCAATTGGTCCAAAACAGCCTTACCCAATGGAACGGACTCATTTCCTGGCGCGCCAAGCTCTATTGGCCCAAAAGTCTTGATGTATGGGCGGTAATTTCCCTGCTGCACGACAGATTTAACGGCCTCTATCTTTGCGGCGAGCCGTACAACGAAATCCTCCGCGACTTGGAAATGAAGGCTCCTATCATAAGGCACATATTCTGCGGGGCCAATATCAAACGGGGCTCTGATAACGCCATCATTTACGATGATAGTCGGCTTGCCAAATGCCAAACGAATACCAAGCTCAAACATCACGTTTGGGTTCAATCCACTGACGTCGCAAACAGCATATGGCTGTTCGTACAGATTACGGACGATCCGCTCTTGTATCACATCGGCCGGACCGTTCGCCCAAACCGGCTGAGGTTTCATACCGGCCTTGCTCACCCCACGCGAAATCAATTCCAGCATCGCCTCCCAATGGCCTGCTGGATAATCCGGCATAGTTGCTATCGGCATGATGATCCCACACTCGGCGCCGATGTCTTCGCCCCCCTCAGCCCCTTTTGCTTCGTTCTTCGCCACGGGCATCCCCTTCAAATAGAATCGTAATTCGCCAGCTTCCATTGGTCGGCGAGAAATCTGTGACCATCCTATCGGCCTTGGCACCGCCCCACGCGGTTTCCGACATCCCAATCGGGCCTGTATCGTGCCTGTCCGCGCCGCAGCTGAACGCACGACAAATCCTCGCCACCGGCCGAAACGAACGCCAGTGTCCGGCCATATCTGTCGCGGCCGACGCGCTCGATGACGATCGGCGCAAACAGAGCGTTCGCCAGGCTGTCTCGAGAGGCAAAGGGGTCGCCAACCGCGCAGAGCCGTCCAGGGCGGCAGTGACCGGGCATCTCCGGCGCGTCGATACCAATCAGCCGGATGCGCTCACGGCCGCAACGCAGCGTGTCGCCGTCGATCGCACTACACCGGGGTTTTGCAGCGATCGCGGGCATAGCGAGCAGAAGTGATATGGTGATCGCCCTGATCATTTGCTTGGGGTAGATGTCGTATCTGGCAAAGCATCCATGTTGTCGGGTTCGATGCTATAAGCAGGGTCTTGCTCATTGGCTGGCATGATGCCCCCGACTTGCGCAGCACGGTCGCAAGTCGTTTCGGCGATCAGCACCTCGATCCGATAATTGTCGCCGTCCTTGGCATCCTCATAGGCTTTGGCGAGGGCTCGCTGTGCATCGCATAGCCCACCGACAGTGCCATGTTCTTCCTGAAACTTCACATTCTCCTTGGCCTGTTCCACCTTGCTGGCACAGCCGCAGAGCAACAGCACTCCTAACGTCAGAATAGCCTGCCTCATAGTTTCCCCCGTCACCGTCCCAGGCGGTTAACCCACATGAGTTAGTTCGCCGCCGCCTCCCGTCCGGCCACCATCTGGAGGCCACCTAATTCGTGAATGAGTATCTGTTGTCGAATCCCGCCTGCCCGTTGGCTTGCCCTGAATGCCCCCTAAGATGCGCCACTATCGCGAGGGTGCTGAGCGAGCGCCATGCGACGCTTCAGCACCTTCTTCATGCTTCACGGGCTGGTAGGCCCGATGCGACGGCCGAGCGGATCGCGCGAGCCCGAGCGCTTTGGGAAGCTGCACTGCTAACTCGCGAGCGAGTTCGTCCGTCGTCATCCCCTCCGATGCTAGAAGAAGCCCGGCGAACATCTGCTCCAGCGCTGGCTGGCTTGGGAACATGACCTCAAGCGTCAGGGGCTGAAAGTCCGGCTCAGGCGGCGGTGGGGCTGTATTTTCATCAGGATCGTCGGTGACGCCGAGCAGCCATTCGACGGTGGTCTGCAACGCCGTCGCAAGCTTCGGCAGATGCGGGGACCAGCGACTCGGACCGTTGATCAATCCGCTCAAGGTCGACTGCGGCATACCCGCGCGCCTCGCCAGAGCACTAATGCTTGGGATTTTGAGCGTTAATCTCCGCTCCTCTATGCGCTGCCCTAAGGTCACAAACCCGGTTTAACGACAGGTCGATAGATTAGAATAACGACATGTCGTTGACTGTCTAACGACATGTCGTTAGACGTGATTCGCATGGCGCTTCACCACACGTCAGATTCGGCATTGGCCAAAGCGGTTCGCAAAGCTGGCGGACAGACTGCGCTGAGTCGTCTGATCGGGTGCCCGCAAACGACCATCAACACATGGCTGAAGCGCAACTGGCCGGTAGCACCAGAGTATGTGCTGAAGACGGAGGAGTTGACCGGCGTATCGCGTCATGATCTTCGCCCCGATCTGTATCCGCTCGAAGATGCGACCCCGACGCCATCCGCCCCGCCGCTGATCGGCACCGATCACGGGGCGGACGCATGAGCCATGATCTCCCCCCTGCGGGCATCGCTGCAGACGCAGCGTTCGTCCGTCAGGCCCTCGTCCTGCTGGCCGACAGCGAATGCGCTGGCGCGGCCGAGCAGGCCCTCCGCGATCTGGAACGCGACGCGTCGGACGAATGCCTCGCCCAGTTCTGGAAGCTGACGCGATGACCGGGACACAGCCTCGCGACGTGTGTCCCGGCACGGTGGAATTGCGGTCGTCAGTTACCGATGGGCGCACCCTGATTTCCTTGGCCGTCCAGTCGGACGTACTTGGTGCCCAGGATATCGACGTAACCGAAGGCCTTCCCGAAGAAGTCGAGCAGCCCAAGGGTCGCTTCGCCACCTGCAATATCAAAGGTGACGTTGCCGTCCACGCGCATTCCGCCCCGGAATTCGAAGGGGCCGCCCTCGTTGACCAGCGTACAATTCCTGAAGAGGCAGCGCTCGAAAGTGTTGTGATCCAAGACGACGCGCTCGCCGTCAAAGGTACGCTCGATATAGTGCAATTTCCGACTCCTGTGGGTGTAGGCAACACCACAGTAGCCGAAGCCGGGGGCGCGTCCAGCGCCCCCGGTGGAGGGCACTGACATGCTATCCGGGGAGATTTTCTTTTCCAGTCTCGCGCCCCAGTCGGGTGGCGAGCGCCAGCAGCACCTCCAACGGGGGTTGGTACAGCTGCTGGCGACCTGTTTCGCATCGCGTGGCGATACCGCCGATCTCGTTGCAATGCCTTTGCGGTCGTCGAGCGCTTCCGCAATTCGTCTCGGCGTCCGACGGGGCGTCGTGGGTCGGCGGTGGGTAAATTCATCCGGGGCTGCGCGCCGCCGACCATGCCCGGGCGCGGCACGATGACCCTCCCCCGCGACCCCATGTCTTTCGAATTCGCGCTCCAGGCGATCGAAAAGCGTATCGGCAGCGATGCGGTCCGCCAGATTGCCAGCCGGGCGCAGCGGACCATCGACGACTGGCGTCATCCAGAAACGCCGCGCACGCCGCCGATCGAGACGGCGCTGGCGCTGGACCGCGCCTGGCGCGCCGCCGGTGGCGCTGGCGCTCCCATGCTCGACACCTATCGACGTCTGTTCGAGACGTCGGCGCCGATCGTCGTCGGCATCGATGACGGGGACCTGCCCGACCTGACGGTGATCGCGATCAGGGAGAGCGCGGATGCCCATGCGGCGCTCCTCATCGCCATGCAACCGCAGGCCAGCGAGCGCGATCGTCGCGCCGCCGTCCGTGAAATTGCCGAGGGCATATCCGCTTTCGAAGCCACCCTCCCCCATCTGATCGGGCAGCTGCCCCCATGACCGCCGCCGCCGACCGTACTCCCACCGATCGTACTCCCTACAACCAACCGACCCAAAGCCGCCCCCGCCGATCCGACGTGATCGGTGGAGCGGTGAATTTTTGCCCGGAGCTCAGGCCGTCCCATGCTGTGTGATCTCGACGAACTGAACGTCGCACTCGCTGAAATGCGGGTCGCACGCGACCGCATTGCGCGGCAGCTGCCAGAAGGCTGCGTGGTGGATACGCCCGAGCAGACGGCTTTGCTCCCGCAGCTCAATGAGCTGTTCCTGAAGGCGTCGCGGCTGACGTTCGATCTCCGCAGCTTGCTGGACAGCCAGCAGGTGCAACGCCCGATCGTCGTCGACATCACGCCGGAGCGGCGCTGGTGATTACGCCTGGCGCTTATCTGAAGGCCCTGCGTCGCGGTCGCCGCATGTCGTTGAACGACATGGCAGCGGCGATCGACACGGTGCCCCACCTGACCGATTTCGAGCGCGCCGAATGGCTGCAGCGGATCGAGGCCGATATCGTGCCGATGGACCTCAGCACGCTGGCCGTCCTGAGCCGTGTCTATCCTTTCGATATCGCGCTCATCTACGAGCTGGAGCGGCATCGCTGCGGCATCGAGGCGGCAACCACGCCGATCTGCCTCCTTTGCGGCAAGACCGACCGCGCGGAATGCGCCGCCTTGGGCGTCTTGGCCCCGTGCATCTGGACCGCGCCACCCATGTGCGCCGGAGCCGCAGCATGAGCGCCGAGCTGCGTCACCGCGTCACCATGACGCTTCGCTTCGTCCACACCGCCTCACTGGTCGTCAACGGCTTGGCGATGGGCCTGCTGCTCAAGGGTTTCATGCGCGCGGCCATCGCGTCGCTCATCCTGACCCTCTTCCTGCAGATCGTCTCGGCCGAGACGGTCCGCGCCTTTGTCGTCAACCTGGCTCGGGAGCCTCGCCGATGAAAACGATCGCGCCCTCGTCGCTGCACGAGATGTCCTGCCGCTGTTCCGACTGCCGCCCGACCACCAGCTCGGCCGACAACCAGCTTTCGCTGAACACCATGGCCATGATCACGATCGCGGGTCTGATCGTCGGCCTGATCCTCGCCGAGCTGGTCGACTGGTGGATCAGCGGCCCCGGCGTCATTCCGGAGCTGGGCCTGTGAGGGACATCGAACGCAAGGTCGAAACCATGCCCGTGCTGATCACGAAGGCCGATGTCCTCGATCATCTGGCGGGGATGTGCGCCAATATGGCTAGTGGCCTAAAAATGGCCTCGCTGATCGTGGATCTGCCGTTGCCAAGCAACGGCGGTTACAGCGATCTGATCGCAGCTTGGAAGTCCAAGCTGCCCGCCCCCGACCTTCAGATCGCGGCCGCAAATGATGCGGGAAAGCTGCTGCGACAGCTTGCCGCTGAGGAGCGCATCCTCGCCGCCCGCGCCGCCGCCAACCAGACAAACAAGGAACCTAGCCGTGGCTGACGCCTTTCGCCGCGCCAAGCGATGCTTTGCGCTGGCGCGCTCGACCACGTTTATTCCGGAGCGTAACACCGCGATCGCGCGTGGCATGGCCATTGCCGAGGCGGCGGGGATCGACCTTGATCGCTTCGACATCCCCGGCCGCGCCCAGGCCGCGCCGAAGCACCTCCCGATGGGTTTCCGGTCCCAGCCCGCGCCCGAGGACTACAGCGTCAACGAGATTGGCGACCTGATGCGCGCCCATCGTCGCCACATGGAGGAGGCCCGCGCATGACGTCGTGCGTGACCGACCGCTTGAAGTGCCGCGTTCCGAATTGCCGCAGAACGATTACGGGTTGCTACACGAACTGGATCTGCATCCCCCATCGCAAGCTGATCGCACCCGCGACGCGGCCTGCTTGGGCACGCTTGCGCCGGTTGGCCTGCTGCTCGCCCGAACCGGCGATCAGCCAAGCCCGCTTCAACCGATTATGGCGACGCCTGGAGCGCGCCGCCGGTGTCACCCCCAACCCCAGGAGAAGGATCTGATGCACATTGTCGAACTCGACCGACGCGTTTCGCGCGCGTCGATGAACGGCCGTGGTGTCGACCTGACTGCCACCGATCTGGACTTGCTGGTCAGCCTCGGGCTGATCGCGATGCTCCACACGGCAAAAACTGAATATTTGGGGGAACAAGCACGATGCCGCCACGCCCGGCACCACTCTATCGCAGAGGCAAATACTGGCTCGACAAGCTCCGCCGGGAAGACGGAACGGAGCGTTCGCGCAGCTGGTACATCTTCTGGTACGATCCCGACGCGCGACGCGAAGCAAGCGCGTCAACGCGTACATCGGAAGACGAAGCTGCAATCTGCGCGCTAGATCAGCGCTATCTCGCGGATCGCGGGGAAGCCGCCGCCTATTGTCATGCCTGCGGCCAGCCGCTGGCGTCGGCCGCTGCCTACCTGCTGACCGACGCGATGGCCGATTATGAGATTGAGCACGGCGCGCTGAAGGATTCGGCGAGCAGCATTTCCGCACGGTTGAAGCACATCGCGGACTTCCTCGACGCCCAAGAGGCGGCGGGCGGAATGTTCGGCATCGAGACGACATGCGCCGTCGCGTGCGGGACGCCATTCATCGAAGCGTTCAGAGCCTGGTCGAAAGACCAGCCTGTCGTCTGGCGTAACAAAGATGGCGACATCACGGCTTCGCGGCCCCGAGCGGCTGCGACGACCGAGGAGTCGGTGTTGCAGATCGCGGCCGCCTTGAATCACGCGGCCGACGCCGATCCGCCCAGATCGGAGCGCAGGCCGGTTTACAAGCCGAAGCCCCGCAAACAGGTGTCGCGCCCGCGCAAGGTGCGTATCGATGTCGCGGCGATCGCCGACATGGTGGCCTATGCGGCCGAACCGGAGAAGAAGCGCGCTTCCCTCCACTCGTTCCTCGTCGCCTCGATCTGTACGCTGGCGCGCCCCGATAGCGTCGTGGACATCTGCGTCGCTCCCGAGCGGGAGCAATGGTATCGTGGATCGGCGACGCTCGACCTGAATCCCTTCGGCCGGGAGCAGACGAACAAGCACCGCCCCGTGATACCCGTCGTGCCGATTCTTCAGGAATGGCTTGCGGCCGAGCTTGACGCATATCAGCGCCTCGATGCCGACAAGCGCAAGGGTGCGGGCTTCCTGGTCAATTACTACGGGCGATCTGTCCTAGACGTCGACACGTCCTGGCGGACCATGCTCCGCGCGCTGAAGCTGCCCACAACGCGCGAGTGGAAGCCGTATGTGATTCGCCACAGCCTCGCGACGCTGCTGCGCGATCGCGGCGTGCACAAATGGGATCTGGAGGGCTTCCTCGGTCACGACGCCAACAGCACGACCGAAATCTATGCGGTCGGCCGCTTTGGCTCGGTGGCGAAGGCTCTCGAGGACATTACCGGGGAAATCGATGTGCGATCTGACGGCGCTATGCGCCGAAAGTGCGCCGAAAACATCGCTATCCGGTCCCTCCGGGGTGGGAGGTTTTTTATGACCGGATAGCAACGTTTTAGGGTGGTGGGCGTGGCAAGGATTGAACTTGCGACCCCTGCGATGTCAACACAGTGCTCTACCACTGAGCTACACGCCCGCCGGAGGCCGGGCAATTAGCAGTTTCGGCGGGGCTGGCAAGCCCTAAATCGCACCATCGGCCGATTCTTTTGCAAAAAGTCGGTCTACCTCCATCACCAGGTCACGCAGGTGGAAGGGTTTGGACAGGACGCGGGCGTTGGGAACCGCCTGCCCCGCCTTCAGCGTGACCGCCGCAAAGCCGGTGATGAACATCACCCGCAGGTCGGGGACCAGCGAAGCCGCGCGCTGGGCCAGTTCGATGCCGTCCATTTCGGGCATGACGATATCGGTCAGCAACAGGTCGAAGCGCTGGCTCTCCAACAAGGGAAGCGCCGCCGTGCCGCGATCGACCGCCGTCACCCTGTAGCCGGACCGCGTCAGCGCCCGTGTCAGATATTCGCGCATGACCTCGTCGTCTTCGGCCAGCAGGATATGGAACATCACGTCATCCCGATTCATGTTGAAGGGCAGCTTAGCGGCGGCGCGGTTAAGATTTCCAGACCATTGCCCCTGTCCGATTGCCGCCATAGGATCGCGGACAATGGCCAGCCCGAGCTTCGGCGCATCCTTTCAGAGCTTCGGCGATCCGGTGCCCCTGGGGCCGGTGGTGATCTCGGTGCCGCATGGCGGGCGCGCCTATCCGTCGGACCTGGTCGCGGCGCTGCGGGTGCCGATCGCCGCCGTGATGGGGCTGGAGGACCGGCTGATCGATAGGGTCGGCATGGCGGCGCGGGGTGACGAGCCGATGCTGGTCCAGCATATGCCGCGCGCCTGGATCGACCTGAACCGTGACGAGCGCGAACGCGATCCCCTGATCGATGAGGGCGCGCGGATGGTGCCCCGCGCCTCGGCCAAGCTGCGCAGCGGGCTGGGCCTGGTGCCGCGCCGGGTGGCGGGGCATGGCGATATCTGGATGCGGCGCTTCACCGATGCCGAGATCGTCCAGCGGATCGAGGCGGACCACCGCCCCTATCACCACGCGCTGGCGGAGCGGCTGGCGGCGGCGCGGACGCGGTTCGGGGTGGCGGTGCTGCTCGACCTGCATTCGATGCCGCCGCTGGGGGCGCCGGGGCTGGTGCCGCGCATCGTCATCGGCGACCGGCATGGCACGACGGCCGCCACCCGCTTCGTCCGCAGGATTGAGGCGGAGGCGCGAGGCGGAGGCTTTCCTGTCACCCGCAATGCGCCTTATGCCGGGGGTCATATCGTCGAGCGGCATGGCGATCCGCGACGCGGCATTCACGCCATCCAGCTGGAACTCGACCGCTCGCTCTATCTCGATGCCGCGCTGGAGGCGCCGGGGCCGGGCTTCGACGCGACGGTCACGCTGGTACGCCGCATCCTGTCCGCGCTCGCCGCCGAAGCGCTGGGCCAGCCCGCCGCGATGGCCGCGGAATAAAAAAACCGCCTCGCGCAAGGGGGAAGAGCGCGAGGCGGCCAAGGTTCAGGGAGGAGACACGCTGAAAGCGTGTCATACGACATCGCGAAAGGGGGGACACGACGTCGTACAGGATATAAATAAGAAGGGGCCTATTTGGTTCAACCCCAGCACGGGCGTTTCGTCATTTTTTCGTAACGGGTGGTGGCGGAACCGATGAACGCCCCCTCCGCAGGCGTTGGGGCGGCCCGCGATGTCGCTCCGTAAAATCCGGTCCTTCCCGTTTGCCCGTCTCCGGCCCGTCATTTTGGGAAAGGGCAATCGGGAACGGGTATTGGGAAAGGGCGTGTCTCGGACGGCTTTCACCATGATCGCCTCAGGGGCCGTCCCGCCATGTGTTCCCAATCGAGACGGCGAGTGCAGACCAACTTTTGCCGTTCAACGCCGCGGGCGTTAAGGACCGCTCCTGCCGCAACCAGCCATTGCTGCCCCATCAAGCCCTTCCGCCGCAGCGTGCCAAATGTTTCGATGCAAGCACATTCTGTTGCAGTTGATTCAAACTGCGAGGCGCTTTCTGTGCTTTTCGATTGCGGCAATGACCTCACCCGAGAAGGGGAGATGCGTCTTCTCCTGCTCCCAAAGCTCGTCAAACCGCTCTACTGTTTCCTTCGCTGTCGAGATCACCAGATGCGACGGCAGCCGCGCTTTGTCGGCGATCGTCCCCAGTTCGCGGTAGGTGAAGGACTCCCATGCGCGTGACCGATGAAATTTGAGGGCGGCATCCTCCTCAGGGATATAGGCGACGGTCGAGAGAAGATCATAGGCTGGCGCCAAGACAGGTCGGCGCTGATCGGGATAGATGAGTGACCAGTTCTTCAGATGCATGTCGCCATTGCCGATCAGCACGGAGTAGGTGAGCCGGCGAATGAATTCGACCGAGCTTGCCTCATCGGCTGCGATTGCGAGCACCGACAAAATTTGGCGGTAGCTTGCATTCTCATATTTGTCGTCGGCATAGACACCGTAGACTTGCGCGAAATCCTCGATGTGGACGGGTCCGGTATCGGTCCGGTCGAAACGGCGTATGGCATAGGCCGACGCCCCGTATCGGGTGATCCCATCGGGCAATCCGTCGATTGTTTCGAGCGGCAGAAGATCGATGTCGGGGACATCGATCCCGAGCTTGGAGGCCAAGCTCATGGCGGCGAATTCGTTTTCCGGAACGTCGGGGTGACGGGCTGACGGCAGTTTGACGATCCAGTCGCCGCCCGTGCCGCTCACCGGAATGGTGAGGCCACCATTCTTGCCCCTGTTCTTCAAGGCTGAAAATTTGAGCTGAACGCCAGCGAGCGAGAAGCGCAGTGCGCGTTTGGCTTCCGCTGCAACGCCTTCTTCGTCTGCGTCTTCAGGCTGCACGTCACGCGCCTCGACGGGCACGGCCTTGACTGCGCCTGGCAAGTCTCCGCCAAGCTGCGCGAGAAGGAGATATTCGCGCACGGACTTAACACCGGCGCGGCGCGCAAGATAATCGCGCAGGGTTCCTTCGGGCAAAAGGTTCGAGAAGAACGGCTCGATCTGTGTTTGATAGGCGCGAGGCGCATTGATGATCGCGCCATATTGGTCACGATAGGCAAGCGAGAGCGTCGGGCGATCTTCGTCGGCGAGATAGGCCTCGTCGAACGTGAAGATGCTGCGATCGCCATCGAGGCGCGCAAGCGTCCCGATACGGCGATCATGCAGAAGTATGGCGAGAGCGGCTGCGTCAATCATGCGTCATCCTCCTCCAGCCGGTAAGCGGGAAGCTGGCGTGCAGCCTCGATCAACGGCGCATGATGCACCTGAATGTTGCGGAAATGCCGGAGAGCCGAAGTCGCCTCCTCGATGCGTTTGGCGAGAGTCGCCACCCCGCCCTGCGTATCGATGATCGTCTTCAGCCGCTTTGCCGGCTGCAAGGCCTCGTCGAGGGCTTTGAGTTGGGCTGCATCGAATTGCAGTCTGGGGATGCTCCGGATCGCATTCTGGAAGCCGTCAAGCTGAGGCAGGTCTGGGAAATTTGCTTTGATCCGTTCTGCGATTTGCGCCTGTTCGTTGAGTAAGCGCACTGCGCGGCTTGTTTCGACGGTCGTGCCATGCGCGCGCACCGCTCCCTGAACGGCGGGCAAAGCCTTGCGCGGCACGAGCGTGATCTCAAGGTCGAGCGCGCGCGCGATCTCGACAAGGCTTGAAAGTTTGAGATCAACCGTGCCTTTTTCGATTTTGGAGATATGGCTTTGGGGTAAGCCAACGCGCTGCCCCAGCTCCTTCTGGGTTAGTGCCTTTGCGATACGTGCCTCACGGACACGCGCTGCTATCTCCTCAATTCCCGCACTCATTTATATATCCTGGCATATATTTTTATAGTGTTATATGCTTAAGCATATCAAACAGCACGGCGAACGCAATCATATATATGCTTAAGCATATCCTCTTTGAGGGTTATATGTTTCAGCATATGTATATTGCCGTTTTGCGCGGCTTTTGCCCCGCCTGACCAATGATCCGGAGAGAAGTAGAAGCCGTTAGAGAGGGCTTGGCTCCCGACGTAGCGGAAATGGCAGCGCGGGGCTAAAGACGCTTTAGAAGTGACCGCTTTCGGCATACGCGAACGATCCCAGTTGCAATGCGGAACGGCAGCTAGAGTCGAAAACGATCAACTCTGCTCACCCCTCCCCTGAAGGGGAGGGGCTAAAACCGTGCAATGCTGATCGCTTTCAACTCTAAGTCCCACATCACGCCATTCGGGATTATGGAACGCGTCCCGCTATTCCATCCTTTCCGGAATAGACTGGGGCGCTTTACCAGAAGCCCCGATTAGGAATTTCAGCCCCGCCGGAAACTCATCCGGGCGAGCAGGCCGTCGCGCAGCAGGAAATGGTGGCGCAGCGCCGCCGCGACATGGATCAGCACGAGCGCCAGCATGACCCAGCCGAGGATCTCATGCGCCTCGTGCCCGAGGCCGGCGGCGGCCTTGCCGATGGGCAGGGGCGGCACGTCGAACAGCCCGAACCAGCTGACGGGGCGCGGCACGTCGCGGCCGGAGCCCATCGCCCAGCCGGTCATCGGCATGGCGATCATGAGGAAATAGAGCGTGGCGTGGAGCGCATGGGCACTTCCCCGCGCCCAGCCCGGGATTTCAGCGGGCAGCGGCGGCGGGCGGTGGCCCATGCGCCAGACGATCCGTGCCGCGGTCAGCGCCAGCACGGTCAGGCCGATCGCCTTGTGCAGCGGAATGGTGCCGGGCAGCAGGCTCTCATGGAGCAGGCCGATGGCGAGGTTCGCCGCAACCAGGGTCGCGATCGTCCAGTGAAAGACGATCGCGACCTGGCTGTAGCGCGGACTGGCGGAAACGACCGGCCCGCGCATCGGATCAGCCGACCGGCTGAAGCTGCGGCTGCGGCATCTTGCCCAGCTGCGCCTGACGGGCGAAGATGTCGCGCATCAGCGAGAGCGAGAAGAGGTGCGCATAGAGCAGCGGGAGCATGCCCGACTGGCTCATCTTGCGCAGCTGGTCGCCGCGCAGGTCGACCAGCTTTTCCTCGTTGATCATCTGGAAGCCGCGATAGACGAAGGGCTGCTCGGCGCCGTCCGGCTGGATCGAGACTTCGCCGTCCATCAGCAGACCCATTTCGCCCAGTTCCTTCATGAAGTTCTGGGTGCGGGCGCCCGCCTGTTCGAACGATTCGTTGAACTGGAGGATGTTCTTGGTCAGCTCGCTCGGCTGGTTGCCGTCGAACAGCGCGTCGCCGTCGTCGAACGCGCCGATCGTCGGCGAGGTCGGGTCGAAGCACAGCGACAGCTCTTCCGATTCCGGACGCAGGCGCGCCAGCATGTACGGATAGCGGCGGATATAGGCGGGGACGTAGAAGTTCGTCTCGGTCAGGCGGCCTTCGTCATCGACGAAGACGTTCACCCCCTCGTTCAGGCCCATCAGCGCCAGCGGGATCGGCTGATCGCCGACCGAAAAGACGATCGGCATGAAGCGCTGCACCAGCGGGAATTCGTCCACGGTGACGGGGATGGCGTGCTGGCCGACCAGGAAGGGCGCGGTCTCCTGCGGGCGAACCTTGTAGTTCGCATGAGCCTCGCTCGAAAGCGGCTCCAAGCCGTTGTAGAAAAGCGGAAGGGACGGCGCGCTCGCCATGATATTCTCCAAAAAACTTGAACCACACGAGCCCCCCGGCCGCGTGTCCTGGCCCCGTGTCTATGGGCCTAGCGCCTCATGCGCAAGCGACGAGCTTGCCGGGATTGAACAGACCGTGCGGATCGAGCGCCGTCTTGATGGCGCGGATCGCCGCGACCCGCTCGGGCGAGAGGCGGGCGAGTTCATCGCGCTTCATCTGGCCGATGCCGTGTTCGGCCGAAATCGTGCCGCCCGCCGCCATCACCAGATCATGGACGAAGCGAGTGATCGTCGCGGCCTCCTCGGCATAGAAACGGTCGCGATCGGCACCGGGGGCGGCGCGAACGTGGAAATGGATATTGCCGTCGCCCAGATGCCCGAAGCCCGAGGCATGAGTGCCGGGGAAACGCGCGTCGCACGCCGCCGCCGCCTCGACCATGAAGCGCGGCATGGCGTCGACCGGCACCGCGATGTCGTGCTGCACCGCCGCACCCAGCGCCCGCTCGGCATCGGAGAGCGAATGACGGAGCAGCCAGAAGGCCTGTCCTTGTGCTTCCGAGGCCGCGATCACCGCATCGGCGGCGACTCCGTCCTCCAACGCGCGGGCCAGTTGCGCCTCCAGCATCGCGGCGGGGTCGGCATGGGCATCGCCCGTCACCGCCTCGATCAGGACGTGCCAGGGATGCGTGCCCTCCAGCGGCGCACGCGCGCCGGGCAGATGCGCGACGGCGGCGGCCAGGCTTTCGGCGGGCATGATCTCGAAGCTCTCGATCATGTCGCTCGCCGCCTGCAACCGGCGCAGCAGGGCCAGCCCCGCCGCCGGATCGGCCAGCCCGACCCAGGCGGTCGCGCCCCGCACGATCCCCGGCGCCAGCCGCAGCGCGGCGGCGGTAACGATGCCCAGCGTCCCCTCCGCGCCGATCAGCAGCTGGCCGAGGTCATATCCGCGATTGTCCTTCTTCAGCGCCGACAGCCCGTCATAGAGCGACCCGTCGGGCAGCACCGCCTCCACGCCCAGGGTCAGCCCGCGCATCGTGCCGAAGCGCAGCACCTGCGTCCCGCCCGCATTGGTCGAGACGAGACCGCCGACGGTCGCATTGCCCTTTGCCCCCAGGGTCAGCGGAAAGCGCGTCCCCTCCGCCTCGGCGGCGGCGTGGAGGTCGGCCAGGATCACGCCCGCCTCGGCCACCACCATGCCCGCCCCCGCGTCGATCCGCCGGATGCGGTTCATCCGCCGGGTGGACAGGATCATCGCCGATCCGTCAGCGGGCGGCGTCGCGCCCCCGACCATCGAACTGTTCCCCCCCTGCGGCACCAGCGGTACGCGGTGCTCGGCCGCCGCGCGCAGCACCGCCTGCACCTGGCCCGTGTCGGCGGGGGCGAGGATCGCGGGGGCATGGCCGGAAAAGCGGCGGCGCCAGTCCACTTCCCATGGCGCGATCAGCGCGGGGTCGGTGACGATGCCCTTGTCGCCCAAAATGGGGCTCAGGGCCTGGAGCATTGCGGTCTGGGCGGGAGTCATGACGTGGGTCAGTTAGGTCAGGTTCATAAAGCGTTCAATCATCGGCCCTATGAAGGGACTCTGCTGACATGCTGCGCCGCCATCGAAACCTTGCTGCCATCGCGCTGATGACACCCGCCCTGCTGGGCGCGAGCGATCGGCGCGAATCCGTGCATTATGCGCAGGTCGTCATTCGCGAGCGCGTCGTCATCCGCGTCCCCCGTGCCGCATCGGCGCCCGTCACCCCGATCCGTTGGAAGGAGCGCAAAGGCCCCCGCTGCATCGCCGCCCAGGATCTGGCGGGCGCGCTGCCCGCCGAGGAGGGTGCGGTCGATATCGTGCTGACCGGCGGCAAGCGGGTGCGCGCCCGGCTGGTCCGCGCCTGTCGCCAGCTCGATTATTATTCCAGCTTCTATATCCGCCCCGGCCCCGACGGCCGCATTTGCGCCGACCGCGACCCGATCCGCACCCGTGCGGGCCGTACCTGCGAGATCGAGCGGTTCCGTAGCCTGGTTCCGGCGCGCTGAAAAAATCCTACGAACCGCGGCACCTCCAGCCATTCGCTGGAATTAGCACTGGCTCTCGCCACAAGCACGCCCCTCCCGCAGGCGGGAGGGGATGGGGGAGGGAAGGCCACAGGCGACAGGCTCGGTGAGACCCCCTGCCCTTCCCCGGCCCCTCCCGCCTGCGGGAGGGGAGGAAGAAGAAAAAGGCGGGAATTTGCGGGACTGCCATCCCTCCCCCATGTGGAAAACTTGACTTTTGCCCCCAAATCCGCAAGCGGCATAAGCTGCTGGGCGCGTGCGGGGCGATTCCCATTCCGCACCAAATTCCGGAAAATTGCATGAGCTTTGCCGATCTCGGCCTCTCCGATGAACTTCTCAAGACGGTCACCGACGCCGGCTATACCGAGCCGACGCCGATCCAGGCCTCCGCCATCCCCTCCGTGCTGATGATGCGCGACATCATCGGCATCGCGCAGACGGGCACGGGCAAGACCGCCGCCTTTGTCCTGCCGATGATCGACATCCTGGCGCATGGCCGCAGTCGCGCACGGATGCCGCGCAGCCTGATCCTGGAGCCGACGCGCGAACTCGCCGCGCAGGTGGCCGAGAATTTCGAGAAATACGGCGCTGGCCAAAAGCTCTCGATGGCGCTGCTGATCGGCGGCGTCTCGATGGGCGACCAGATCAAGGCGCTCGAAAAGGGCGTCGACGTGCTGATCGCGACGCCGGGCCGGTTGATGGACCTGTTCCAGCGCGGCAACATCCTGCTGACCGGTTGTTCGATGCTGGTCATCGACGAGGCGGACCGGATGCTCGACATGGGCTTCATCCCCGATATCGAGGAAATCTGCACCAAGCTGCCCAAGCAGCGCCAGACGCTGCTGTTTTCCGCGACGATGCCGCCGCCGATCAAGAAGCTGGCCGACAAGTTCCTGGAAAATCCCAAGACGATCGAGGTCGCGCGTCCCGCCTCGACCAACATCAACATCGCCCAGTTCGTGGTGCCCGTCGCCCCCCAGTCGTTCGAGAAGCGCAAGCGCCTGCGCCAGCTGCTCGGTCAGGAAGAGGTTCGCAACGCGATCATCTTCTGCAACCGCAAGACGACGGTGCGCGAGCTGAACAAATCGCTCAAGCAGCACGGTTTCCGCTCGGGCGAAATCCATGGCGACATGGAACAGCCGCAACGCCTGGCCGAGCTGGAGCTGTTCAAGCGCGGCGACATCAACATCCTGGTCGCCTCCGACGTCGCGGCGCGCGGGCTGGACATCAAGGGCGTCAGCCACGTCTTCAACTTCGACGCACCCTGGCACCCGGACGATTATGTCCACCGCATCGGCCGCACCGGCCGCGGCGGCGCGACCGGCACCGCCTATACCTTCGTCGCGCCCGATGACGCCGAGAATCTCGAGAATATCGAGAAGCTGACGGGGCAGAAGATCGACCGCCTCGAACTCCCCGCCCCCGCCGAAGAGGAACGCCCCGCCCGGCGCACGCGCCGCGATCGCAGCGTCCGCCCGGCCGAGATCGAGACGGTGGAAGCGGAAACCGAGACCGTCGAGGAAGCCCCCCGCGCCCGTCCTGCCCGGACGCGTGGCGAAGAGCCGCGCCGCGAACAGCCTCGCTTCGAAGAGCCGCGGGCACCGCGTCGGGACGATCGCCGCGATCGTCGCCGTTCCAATGCAGACGAAGCACCCGATGATGGCGGCTGGAACGGCCCGATCCCGGACTTCCTGAAGGTCTCGTTCGGGATCTGATCCGATGTCGCTCGACATCATCAGCTTCGTCGAGCCGCAACCGACGAGCCTCGCCAGCCCATGCGTCCTGGTCTGCACGATGGACAAGGCGACCGGCTGGTGCCTGGGCTGCGCGCGCACCATCCGCGAGATTTCGAACTGGAGCGCCAAGCCCGCCGAGGAACGCCGCGCGATTCTGGCGGCCCTGCCCGCGCGTCAGGCTGAAATGGCGACGCGCAAGGGCTGAGGCCTTCCCGGCCCCCGTTCAGCCTGAGCGAAGTCGAAGGCCAAGGGAAAACCTCGCCGAGAGGGATTTGGGCTTGGCCGCTATGGGGCAGCGTGGCCTTCGACTTCGCTCAGGCTGAACGGAGGGCGGTCATAGGGACGGGGGGCTTTTACCGCCCCACGAACCGCCCCGGCCGCCGCTCGGTCACCGCGCGCACGCCTTCGGTAAAATCCTCGGTCCGCATCAGCTTGGCCTGCTCGGCCAGTTCATGATCGGTCGTCGCCTCGACCAGCGCGCGCAGATCGCCGCGCAGGGTCCGCCGCGTCGACGCCACCGCCAACGGCGCGGCGGCGGCGATCTCCTGCGCCAGCGCCAATGCGGTCGCCTGCAGCGCTTCGGCCGATACCAGCTGGTCGACCAGCCCCCAGCGCTCGGCCTCCTCGCCCCGGATGCGCCGCCCGGTCAGCAGCATCATCGCCGCGCGCTGGCGCCCGATCACCCGTTCCAGCACCGCCGAGATGCCAAAGCCCGGATGCAGCCCGAGCTGGACGAAGTTCGCCACGAAACGCGCCTCGGGCGTCGCGATACGGAAATCGGCGACCAGCGCCAGCCCCAGTCCGGCCCCGACCGCCGCGCCTTGCACCGCCGCGACCACCGGCGTCGCTACGCCGAACAGCCGCGCCGCCGCCATGTAGAAGGGGCTGCGCTTGCCCGGCGGCAACGGCTCGGCGACCGGGTTCGCATGGACCAGGTCGGCGCCTGCGCAGAATACCCGACCCTCTGATCGAAGCAGGATCGCACGAATCGCGGGGTCCGAATCCACATCGTCGAACGCATCCGCCAATTGCGAAATGGTTCCCAGCCCCAGGTGATTATTGGGCGGATTCCGTAACGTCAGGATGGCGACAGGCCCGTCATGGCGGATTTCGATAGTCATGACCTTCTATTAGACCGGCTTCGGCACCAGAGGCCAGCGCCATACCCGTTGCTCGAAAGACACAGCAACGAAGCATAGTGCGGGCGGGCAGGAAGAGGTACTTGAGCCCGTCCCCCCGACCGGACTAGACAATGGCCATGTCAGGTGATCGGCCGATAACGGGACGACGCCTAGGCGTCGGGAGCCCTCGGGCTCCGTGCCGGGAGGGGATGCCGGGCGGCCTGGAAAACGGGCCGCCCTTTCCCCCATTCTCGCCCCGCCCGATCTCCCCATGTCATCCGATGGAACCCGTCCGCCAGATGCGGATTGCTAAGGACCTGGATTGACCGGCGGCTGGCCGAAGGGATGGCCGCCCCTTTTGGGGATATGGCGATGCCCGACACCATCCTGATTACCGGCGCCTCCGCCGGGCTGGGCGCGGATTTCGCGCGGGCGCTGGCCCGCAAGCCGGCGACGCTGGTGCTGACCGCCCGGCGAACGGACCGGCTGGCGGCCCTGGCACAGGAACTGGGCGCGCGGCCGGATGTCGAGGTGCATGTCATCTCCGCCGATCTGGGGCGGCCCGAAGGGGTCAAGACGCTGCTCGACGGGATCGCCGACCGGGGCCTGGTTGTGGACACGCTCATCAACAATGCCGGCTTTGGCGCGCTGGATGACTTTGCCGACAGCGATCTGGCGACGCAGACGGGGATGATCGACCTCAATGTGCGGGCGCTGGTGATGCTGACCCACGCCATGCTGCCGCCGATGCTGGCACGCGGGCGCGGGCGTGTGCTGAACGTCGCCTCGACCGCCGCGTTTCAGCCGGGGCCGTATATGGCGGTCTATTATGCCAGCAAGGCGTTCGTGCTGCACTTTTCCGAGGCGCTGCATGAGGAGGTGAAAGGGCGTGGCGTAGCGGTGACGGCGTTGTGCCCTGGGCCGACCAGGACCGAGTTCGCCGATGTGGCGGGCATGGCCGAGACACCGCTGTTCGAGCGCTTCGCCGCCGGGTCGGAACAGGTGGTGCGCGACGGCCTTGCCGCGCTGGAGCGGGGGCAGGCGGTGATGGTGTCGGGGCTGCTCAACCGACTGACCGCCGCCAGCACGCGGGTTGCGCCGCGCGGGGTGCTGCGGCGGGCCGTCGCCAGGCTTCAAAGCGGGCGCAAATAGGTTTTGTTCGCGCGGAGGCGCGGAGGACGCAGAGATGTCTGGAAGAGACACACCAGCCTCCGCCCTATCGATCGGCAGACAAAGCCGCGCCGATGAAAAAGGAAGGCAGTTCGCGACTGGGCGATCTCTCCCTGCGTCGTCTGCGCGAACCTATTGGTCGCTGCGGCTGCCCCGCACGCTGTCGAAGGCGTAGAGCCCGCACCCCAACCAGATCAGCACGAAAGTGACGATATGGACCGGCTTGAGCGGCTCGCCGAACAGCAGCACCGCCTGCGCGAATTGCAGGGTCGGGGCGATATATTGCAGCAGGCCGAGCGTCGTGTAACGCATCCGCCGCGCGGCCGCCGCGAACATCAGGAGGGGGGCCGCCGTCACCGCGCCCGCCAGGATCAGCAGCATGTCGAGATGCCGGTCCACCCCGAATGCCGCCGTGCCATCGCCGCTCGCCTGGAACAGCACGAACAGCGCAGGCGCGGCGAGCAACAATGTCTCGACCGTCAGGCCGCCCAGCGCATCGATCGCCGCGATCTTGCGGACGAAACCATAGAAACCGAAGGACAGCGCCAGTGCGAGCGAAATACCGATCGCGCCGCCGCCATTGATCGCCAGCACCGCCACGCCGGCGCCTGCGATGCCGACCGCGATCGCCTGCCCCCGCCGGATTCGCTCGCCGAGCAGGGTGACGCCCAGCACGACATTGACCAGCGGGTTGATGAAATAGCCCAGGCTGGCTTCCAGAACATGGTTGTTCTGCACCGACCAGATATAGACCAGCCAGTTGAGCGCGATCAGCGCCGCGCTGGCGCAGAGCAGCAGCAAGGTACGGCCACGCGCCGCCGCGACGATGGCCTTGCCGCGTCGCGCGACCAGCACGACGACCGCGAGCAGAAGGAGCGACCACAGGATGCGGTGCGCCAGCACCTGAAGCGCGGGCACGCCCTTCAGCAGCTTGAGATAGAGCGGCAATATGCCCCAGCTGACATAGGCGCCGATGCCCAGCAACAGGCCGGTGCGCGCGGGTTGAGCGGTCGTCATGCCGCCCCCTCTTCACGCTTGGGGGACCGATGGCAAGCCGGGGGGTTAGCCCGCGACCATCCCGTCGACCTCGACCGCGCCGCCCAGATTGACGACCCGGCCCGATACCATGCCGGTGATCCGCACCGATGCGCCGCGCTCGACGATGACGTCGCCTGCGACCATGCCCTTGATCGTGGCGTGGACACCGGAGGCGACGAGAACGTCACCGCCGACCATTCCGCGCACCGTCCCGTCCGACGTCATTTCCAGCGATCCCGCCGTCATTCCGCGCATGGCGTCCTCCTGTTTCGGGGGGAGGACGCATGCCTGGCGGATAGGTTCACTCATGGCCTTCGACTTCGCTCAGGCTGAACGGATGTTGGGAAAAAACACCAACAGCCGTTCACGCTGAGCGAAGTCGAAGCGCACGCCCCGCCTTCGCCCAGCGCGCAACCTCAATCCGCGAACAGCATCACCGGCGTTTCCAGCAACTTCTTCAACGCCTGGACATAGCTCGCCGCATCGTAACCATCGACGACCCGGTGGTCGCAGCTGATCGACAGGTTCATCAGCTTGGCGCGCGCGATCGTCTCGCCGCCGCGCCCGTCGGAGCGGAAAACGGGCCGCTCGACGATGCGGTTGGGGCCGATGATCGCGACCTCGGGCCGGTTGATGACCGGCGTCGTCGCGATCCCGCCGAGCGGCCCGAGCGAGGTCAGGGTGATCGTGCCGCCGCCCATGTCGCCGCTGGCGATGCTACCCGCGCGCGCCGCTTCGGCGAGACGGCCGATCTCGGTCGCGAGTTGCCAGACATTGCGGCTCTCGGCGTTGCGGATGACCGGGACCATCAGCCCGGCGGGAGTCTGCGTCGCCATGCCCATATGGACGGCCCCCGAGCGGTTCACCACGCCCGCCTCGTCGTCATAGCGCGCGTTGAGCATCGGGAAGTCGGGCAGGGTCTTGCAGATCGCGACGATCAGCAGCGGCAGCATCGTCAGCTTGGGCCGGTTGCCGCGCCCTGCGTTCAGCTGTGCGCGTGTCTCCTCCAGCGCGGTGACGTCGATTTCCTCGACATAGGTGAAGTGCGGGATGGCACGCTTGGAGGCGGCCATATTCTCGGCGATGCGGCGGCGCATCCCGATGACGCGCACCGCTTCGTCGGCGCGGGGGGCACGGGCGGGGGTGTAGCCCTGGCCCGCCCCATAGCGCAGGAAAGCGTCGAGGTCCGCATGGCGCACCCGGTCGCCCTCGGCGGGCTTTACGCTGGCGAGGTCGACGCCCAGATCCAACGCGCGCGCCCGGACGGCGGGCGAGGCCAGCACCTTCTTCTCCTGCTCCCTCTCCCCTTGTGGGAGAGGGTCGGGGTGAGGGGTGGCGACAGGGGATTCGGCAGGGGGCGTAGCTTGCGACGCCCCCTCACCCCGGCCCTCTCCCACGAGGGGAGAGGGAGTGGGCGCTTCTTCGACGCCGGGGTTTTCGGCTTCCAGCACCGCCTCTTGCGTCGCGGGTGAAGCCTCTTCCACCGCATCGGTTTCGATCACCATCAGCGCCGATCCGATCGGCACCTGGTCGCCGACCTCGCCCGCCAGTTCGACGACGGTGCCCGACACGGGGGATTCCATCTCGACCGTGGCCTTGTCGGTCATCATGTCGGCGACCGACTGATCCTCCTCGACCCGGTCGCCGAGTTGCACGTGCCAGGCGACGATCTCGGCCTCGGAAATGCCTTCGCCGATATCGGGCAGGCGGAAGGTGAAACGAGCCATGTCAGGCGTCCTTCAACAAGGTCTTGAGCGCCTGGCCGATACGGACCGGGCCGGGGAAATAGGCCCATTCCAGGCTGTGCGGATAGGGCGTGTCGAAGCCGGTCACGCGCGCGATCGGCGCTTCGAGATGGTAAAAACAGCGTTCCTGGACCAGCGCGGACAGCTCGGCGCCGTAACCGCCGGTGCGCGTCGCCTCGTGAACGATCATGCAGCGGCCAGTCTTCTTCACCGACGCCTCGATCGCCTCGATGTCGAGCGGGACGAGGGTGCGCAGGTCGATGATCTCGGCATCGACGCCCAGATCGGCGACCACGGCGGCGCAGACATGGACCATCGTGCCATAGCACAGGATCGTCACCGCTTCCCCTGCGCGCACCGTCGCCGCCTTGCCCAGCGGGATCTTGTAATAGCCGGTGGGGACCTCGCCACCGGGATGCTTCGACCAATTCTCCGCCGGGCGATCCCAATGGCCGTTGAAGGGGCCGTTATAGATGCGCTTCGGCTCGAAGAAGAGGACGGGGTCATTGTCCTCTATCGCGGCGATCAGCAGGCCCTTGGCGTCATAGGGCGTGGCGGGGATCACCGTCTTGATGCCCGAGACATGGGTGAAGATGCCCTCTGGCGACTGGCTGTGCGTCTGGCCGCCGAAGATGCCGCCGCCGAAGGGCGAGCGTACCGTGATCGGCGCGGTGAACTCGCCTGCCGAGCGATAGCGCAGGCGTGCCGCCTCCGACACGAGTTGGTCGAGCGCGGGATAGATATAGTCAGCGAACTGAATCTCCGGCACCGGGCGCAGGCCGTACGCCCCCATGCCGACCGCGACGCCGATGATGCCGCATTCGGTGATCGGCGTGTCGAACACGCGCGTCTTGCCATATTTCTTCTGCAAGCCAGCGGTGGCGCGGAAGACGCCGCCGAAATAGCCGACATCCTCGCCCATCACGACCACATCCGGGTCGCGCGCCATGACCACGTCCATGGCGGAGTTGATCGCCTGGATCATGTTCATGCGGGTGGTTTCGCCCGTTTCCGGGGCGGTTTGGGTGCTGAGATCGCTCATCGTTTGTCTTCCGCCCCGGCGAAGGCCGGGGTCCAGGTGCGAGACGACAGGAGGCGCGCGATGCCTTGCGGTCGCGAGGACGGGGCGACTGGACCCCGGCCTTCGCCGGGGTGGTGCTGGATGGGGTTCATTTCCGCGCCCATGGCCGTCCGCTCGCTTGCTCTTCGTCGAGCATCTGCTGGCGCTGCTCGCGCAAATGCCAGGGCATCTCCTCGAACACGCCGTCGAACAGGCTGTCGAGCGGCTGGTGCAGACCGTGGCCGAGAATGCCGTTCGCCTCGGCCGCCTTTTGCGCGGCGCGGACTTCCTCGGCGACTTCCCGGTCCTGGGTCGCGTGGCGCTCTTCGTCCCACTCGCCCAGGCCGACCAGGTGATCCTTCAACCGCCGGATCGGATCGCCCAGCGGCCAGGCGGTCGGCTCGCCCGCCGAGCGATATTGGGTCGGATCGTCCGAGGTCGAATGGCCTTCGGTGCGATAGGTGAAATGCTCGATCAGCGTCGGCCCCTGGTTGGTCCGCGCCCGCTCGGCCGCCCATTGCGTGGCGGCATAGACCGCCAGCGCGTCGTTACCATCGACCCGCAGGCCCGCAATGCCATAGCCGATCGCGCGCGCGGCGAAGGTCGTCGCCTCCGCGCCCGCGAAGCCGGAGAAGCTGGAGATCGCCCACTGGTTGTTGACGACGTTCATCACGACGGGCGCGCGATAGACGGCGGCGAAGGTACAGGCCGAGTGGAAGTCGCCCTCCGCCGTCGAGCCCTCGCCGCACCACACCGCCGCGATCCGGGTATCGCCCTTGGCGGCGGAGGCCATCGCCCAGCCCACGGCTTGCGGATATTGCGTCGTCAGATTGCCCGAGATCGAGAAGAACCCGGCTTCCTTGGCGGAGTACATGATGGGTAGTTGCTTGCCGCCCAGCCGATCCGCGCTGTTGGAATAGATCTGGTTCATCATGTCGACCAGCGACCAGTCGCGCGCGATGAGCAGCCCCTGCTGGCGGTAGGACGGGAAGCACATATCCTCATAATCCAGCGCATGGGCGGCGGCGACGGCGACCGCCTCCTCGCCCAGCGCCTTCATGTAGAAGCTGGTCTTGCCCTGCCGCTGCGCGCGGAACATCCGTTCGTCGAACGCGCGGAGCAGCACCATGTGGCGCAGCATCCGGCGCAGGCCATCAGGCGAGAGCTTGGGGTCCCAGGGACCGACCGCGCGGCCCTCGTTATCCAGTACGCGCACCAGCGTATAGGCGAGTTCATGGAAGCTGTCGGCGGGCGCGGCGGTATCCGGGCGGCGCTGGGCACCGGCGGGCGGAACCTCGACACTGGCGAAGTCGACCGCATCGCCCGGCCGGAATTTCGGCTCGGGAACGTGCAGTTGCAACGGGGCCAGGTTGGCGCGCGAAATGCCTTCTGGCGGCACGGCCATGCTCTCTCCTCAACGCTTCGCCCGATTCCGCTCGGGTCGTTGCTATCTTTCAACCGGATGACATTTTATTTCAAGCGCATTTTGGGGGCGTTGGTCGGTCGAACGCGTCGGGTGGTGGTGTTTTTCCCACTTTTCCTCCCCTGCAAGGGGAGGTGGCAGGCGAAGCCTGACGGAGGGGTGTCCCGCTCTCGATAGGGGTGACACCCCTCCATCAGCTTCGCTGGTCCCCCTCCCCTTACAGGGGAGGAATTTTAGGTCAGTTCCCCGTGATCGCCATCTCGAACGGCACCACGGGATGCGGCGCTTCGTCATAGAAATTGACCACTGGGGCATCGGCCCAGGCATAGCGCACGCGCACATCGCCGGGCTTCGCATCGGCCAGCCGTACCTCCGCCCCGTTCACCGTCGCATTGGCATAACGACAGGCGGAGGCGTCGCACAGCTCGAACCCGATCGGCGAGTCTGCGCTCCACGCATGAAGCGCCCCCTGCACCCCGTTGAAACGCAGCAGCACCTCACCCCCCGCGCGGGTGGCCGAGGCGATCATCGGCCCGGACGCATTGGCGCGGTCGCCCGCCTCCAGACGGGCTTGCGCAAAGACCAGCCGCTTGGCGAGTTCGTTCTTGTCCGCCGGGTGGATGTCGTTGCGCACGCCGATATCGATCGTCGTCGCGAGCGCCGCATGGGCATCGCGCAACACCGCCAGCCGCTGCGTCTCGCGCAAGGCCGCCCAGCCGCTGTCGCCGATCTTGACCGGCGGCGATCCGAAATTGGCCAGTTGCACGATCAGGAAAGGCAGGTCCTGGCTCTGGAACTGCCGCCGCCAGCCGGTCATCAGTGCCGCAAGACGATCGCCATAGCTGGCCAGGCCGACATCCGACTCACCCTGATACCAGGCCACGCCCTTCAACCCGATCGGCCCCAAAGGCGCGATCATGCCATTATACAGCGTACCCAACCCGGCATGGCTTTCCCAGGGGCTGCGCGGATAACTCTGGTCGTTCGCCTTGTAGATGGAATAGCGCCAGCTGGTGCCGAGCGGGATCGGCGCACCGCCCGCAGGGGTGAACCGGATCCGGTCGGCCGGACCGAACATGCCGCCCGGACCATAGGTATCGCCCAGCCCGACAAGGATCTCGTTGCGGCCCTTCTTCAGCGCCGAGCGCGGCACGGTATAGCGCCGCCAGTCGCCCCAGCCGAAGGTCGCCCCGACGACCACGCCATTGACCCAGACGGTATCCAGCTCGTCGATGCCCGCCAGCTCGATCACGCCATCGCCGGTCGGCGCGGTCGGCAGGTCGAAGCCCTGACGGAACCAGACCAGCCCGTTATAATCGGCGAGCGCGGGCACGCCCCATTCCTCCCAGGGAGAAAATTTGGGCACCGGGGTCCAGCTCAGCCGGTCGGGGGCGTTCCACGGCTCCTGCCCGCGTTTCGTCCCGCTCGCCTTGCGCCACCAGTCGCCCCAGCGCTCGCCGAAGCTACGCAGCCCCGCCGCATGATCGCGCGCATAGAGCGCCAGCAGGTCGGCATCGGCGCTCAGGCCGGGCAGCTTGCGCGCGTCGATCGCGTCGATCCAGGGCAGGATCTTGGTCCCGCCCCAGCTCGAATCGATCGCACCCATCGGCACATTCGCCTTGGCCGCCAGGTCCTTGACCATCAGGTAACAGGCCGCGGAGAAATCGGCGACGCTGGCGGGCGAGGCGGCGGCCCAGACCGGGCGCTTCTCCAGCGGCTCGTCGGCGGACAGGCCGACATGATGCGCCACGTCGAGCAGGCGGATACGGTCATTGGCCGCGCCCTGGACCAACCCCTCGCCGTTCAGCGCCTGCTTGGTCGGATATTCCATGTTGGACTGGCCCGAACACAGCCAGACATCGCCGACCAGCAGGTCGCCCATCGTGTCGGCCGTACCGTCCCTGCCGGTGGCGGTCAGGGTCAGCGGCGTCGCGGTCGCCGCCATGGCGGGCAGCGTCGCGCGCCAATGGCCCTTGCCATCGGCGGTCGCGGTGGCGCTGGCGCCGCCCAGCGTCACGGTGACGCCCTCGCCCGCCCCGGCCGCGCCCTCGACGATGATCGGGCGGTCGCGTTGCAGGACGGCGTGTGCGCTCATCGGGGTCAGGATTCGCGGCCGCGCCTCCGCCATGGCGGGCCACGCCGCCGCCGTGCCCAGCAACACCATCAAACCCATGCGCCGTCCGACGCCGGACCATGAATGCCCCATCCGCATCTCATCCCTCTCCTATGCCCGCGGCCGCGCGATTCCGCGCCGCGATCAACTGTCTCGTGGACCATAGGAGCGAGCAAATGATAACGCTATCGGGAAACGATTCTCATCATTCCTCCCCTGCAAGGGGAGGTGGCAGGGCGAAGCCCTGACGGAGGGGTGTCACCCTCTCGATAGCGGGACACCCCTCCGACGCGCTGCGCGCGCCACCTCCCCTTACAGGGGAGGAATAGCTTACTTAGCAAACGTCAGCGTCGCCTCGATCGGGAAGTGATCCGATGGGTACGTCCCGCCCTGATGATAGGTATCGGTCGCAATCGCGTCCGCCTTGAACCCGCGCAGGAACAGATAATCGATCCGCCGGTCGGGCGTGCCGGTGAAGTCGTGGAAGGTCATCTCCGGCCCCTCGCGTCGCGCGGCGGCGGGCCAGGCGTCGGTCATCGCCGCCGCAAAGCGGCGATAGGCCGCCGTGTCGGGCCGCGCGTTCATGTCGCCCGCCACCACGACCGGCAGGCCCTTCGCCAGCGCAGGGAGCCGCGCCAGGATCAGCGCCGCCGCCTTGTCGCGCGCCTCGGCATCCTCGTCACGGTGCGCCAGATGGGTGTCGAGGAACAGGAAGCGATGCGGCTTCGCCCCCTTCGTCTCGAACACCGCCCAGTTCGCCATGCGCGGCAGGTCGGTGCCCCAGCTCTGGCTGCCGACGACGTCCGGCGTCTCGGACAGCCAGAAGTCGCCATGCTCGACCAGGGTCAGCCGGTCGGGACGATAGAGAATGCCCATATGCTCATTGGCATGCCCGCCCATCCGGTCGCGCCCGAACCAGCGATAGCCGGGGAGCGCACGGGTCAGGTCGTCGCCCTGCCGCTGGAGCAGTTCCTGCGTCCCGATCACATCGGGCGCGGCACGGCGGATCAGCGCCACCATCACCGGCCGCCGCACGGCCCAGCGCGTCGCGCCCTCGTCCGAGGCATAGCGGACATTGAAGGTCATGACCTTGATCGGCCCAGTGAGGGGCTGGGCCATCGCCCCTGCCGCCGCCAGCAACCCCGCCGCTGCCAGAGCCACACCACGAATCGTCCGCCGCACCACCGTCATTTCGATCATCCTTCATAGACTTATGCCAAGGCGCAACGCCGCCCGAGGCCCATGGCTGCGTCGCATGGCAGGCGCGTGACACGCTACGTCATCCCACCGACCAAACCAAAACAGATCCAATTTCCGATTGAGAGTTATTAGCATTATCGATATTGGCCGCGTCGAAATCGATTGGGGGCCGTATATGTCGAAGGTGATCTGGCGGGCGATGCTGCTGGCCGGGGTGGCGATGAGCCAGGATGCGGCGGCGCAGACGCTGGCCGCCCCGGTCGATGGCGGCAGCGACGCGCAGAAGGATATCGTCGTCACGGCCTTGCGCGATGCCAATGCCAGCATCACCGGCACCGACACGCCCCCCAACCGCTATCCGCAGTCCCTGCGCGTCATCGACCGTGCGATCATCGACCGGACCGGCGCGACGCGGCTGGACGACACGATCGACCTGGCGGGCGGCGTGTCGCGGCAGAACGACTTTGGCGGGCTGTGGGACAAATATGCCATTCGCGGCTTTGCAGGGAACGAGAATAGCGGCCCCGACATCCTCATCAACCGCTTCAGCAGCAATCTGGGCTTCAACGCCCCGGTCGATGTCGCCACGGTCGAGCGCTTCGAGTTCCTGAAGGGCGCCGCCGCCGCGCTGTCGGGCATGGGCGAGCCGGGCGGGTCGCTGAACATCGTCACCAAGGCGCCGACGCCCACGCCACGGGGCGAAGCGTCGCTCAGCTATGGCAGCTGGAACCGGGTGCGCGCGACGGGCGATATCAGCGGCCCGGTGACAAGCACCCTGTCCGCGCGACTGATCGGCGTGGCGGAGGAAGGCGACAGCTTCCGCGACCATGTCCACACCGACCGCCTGCTGATCGCACCCTCGGTCTCGTTCACCCCGACGCAGGACCTGCGCTTCCTCTATCAGGGCGAGTTCATGCGCAACCGCGCGCCGATCGATCGCGGCGTGGCGGCGATCAGGGGCGATGCGCGCGCCATGGACCGCGACACCTTTCTGGGCGAGCCCGCCGATGGCCGCATGACCCAGCGCATGCTGTGGCAACAGGGCAGCGTCTTTGCCGCGCTGACCGACCGCATCTCGCTGGAGGCCGGGCTGTCGAGCCGTGACGGCTTCCTGACCGGCTATGCCACGCAAGTCGATTTCGGCGCGCGCGGGGTGCAGGCCGATGGCCGGACGATCGGTCGGTCGCGCCGTTTCCACGATTTCCGCTGGCAGGACCTGACGGCGCGGGCCGAGCTGACCGCCAAGGTCGACTGGCTGGGCCTGTCGCACGACATCCGTGTCGGGGTCGACCGGGTGCGGCATGGCCTGGACTTCCGCATGGACCAGGCGCGCGGGCGACCGGGCGCGCCGATCCTGACCATCGACGCCTTCAACCCCGTCTATGGCCAGCCGCTGCCGGTGCCGACCGCGTTCCAGGACCGTCACCACGCGTTCCGCAGCGAGAGCGTCTATGCGCAGGACCTGATCCGCTTCGGCGACTTCACCGCGCTGATCGGCGCGCGCTGGAACAATTTCCGCGAGACGATGACCAATTATGCGCGCGGCAACCTGGTGCTGAATACGGTCGATCGCGGCATCACCCCGCGCGCGGCGCTGACCTGGGCGGCGAGCCCGCACGTCTCGCTCTTCACCAGCTGGGGCCAGTCGCTGCGGCTCAACCCCCCGGACGGGGTCAGCAGCTTCGATGCCGAGCGCAGCAGCTCGACCGAGGTCGGCGCGAAGTACAGCCTGTTCGGCGGCGCGCTGACCGGCCAGACCGCGCTGTTCACCATGACCAAGCGCAACGTGCTGAACCCCAATGCCATCGACGTCTTCGTCAAGACGCAGATCGGTCGCCAGCGGTCACGGGGCGTCGAGACGGTCGCCGACCTGCATTTGGCCAGCGGCCTGACCGGCACCGCGACCTATAGCTATACCGATGCGACGGTGCGCAACGACAAGAATGCGGCGCTGATCGGCACGATGCTGTCCAATGTGCCCAGGCATCTGGCGGCGCTCGACCTGCATCAGCGGCTGGGCGTGGTGACGCTGGGCGGCGGGGTGACCCATGTGGGTGCGCGCAATGGCGATCCCTTCGCCAGCGGCTATCGCCTGCCCGCCTATACGGTGGCGCGACTGGATGCGAGCTGGGCGGTCAACCCGCGCTTCGACGTGCGGCTCGACCTCGATAACCTGTTCGATACCTATTACATCGCCAGCAGCTATGCCGATGTGTGGACGATGCCCGGCGCGCCGCGCAATGTGCGCGTGACGCTCAGGGGGCGGTTCTGAACCAAATTCCTCCCCTGCAAGGGGAGGTGGCAGTCCGCAGGACTGACGGAGGGGTGTCGCGCCATCGAGAGGGGGGACACCCCTCCACCAGCTTCGCTGGTCCCCCTCCTCTTACAGGGGGGAAAGTCAGGCGAGCATTGTCCGAAGCGGCTTCGTCAAAATTTCCTCCACTCCATCCCCCCTACGCACCACGACCCGCGCCGCCACCTGCATCGGCGCCAGCGCGGACAGGTCGGGGAACAGCACCGCGACGGCGGTCGCCAGCGCATCGGCCAGCATCGCGGTTTCGGCGACGACATGGACGGCGATCACCCCGTTCGTCGGCGCATACCCGGCACGCGGATCGAGGCCGTGCTCGCCCTTGCGATAGGTCCCGCTGCCCGCCACTGCCATCTGGTGCAGCGCCACCCGCATCGGCGGCAGATCGACGCCCGGCGGTGTTTCCAGATCGACCCACCAGGGATCGCCATCGGGCCGTGTGCCGCGCCCGACCAGTTCGCCGCCCACCTCGACCAGGCAGTGTCGAAAGCCCAAGCCTGCCAGCGTGTCGGCGACCGCATCGGCGGCATAGCCCTTGGCGATGCCTGACAGGTCGAGCGCGATGCCGCCCGGCTGCCACAGCGTCGCCCCTTCGGCATTCCAGCGCAGGTGCCGCCAGCCACTCACGGACCGGGCCTGCTCGATCGCCGCCGCATCGGGCACGGGCTGCGGCCCCTTCGGCCCATGGCCCCAGAGATCGACCAGATGCCCGATCGCCGGATCGAACGCGCCGTCGCTCAGCGCTGCGACGCGCAGGGCCGTGTCGATCACCGCTGCGAAATCGGGCGGCAGCGCGCTCCAGCTGCCCGGTGCCGAACGATTGAATCGCACCAGCTCCGAGTCGGTCGCCCAGTGGCTCATCTGCGCGACCAGATCGTCCAGTCGCGCCTGCACCGCCACACCCACGCCTTGCGCGCCGGGCACGTCGCGGGTGGCGTAGAGCACCCGCCACATCGTCCCCATCGTCTCGCCGCCCAATGTCACGACCGCCGCCGGATCGCCGTTCGCCACGGCAGCCGGGTCGATCCGGGGCGGCAGGACGATCCTCACGGAGTCATGACTTCCAATGTGGTGGTATAGCTCATCCGCCGCTGCGTGGCGCGCGGGGCGGTAGGCTTGTCGTCGGTCAGCGTGGCGTTCAGCCAGTACATGCCCGCCGCGGGCCAGGCATAGCTCAGCACGCCTTGCGCATCGGTCGTCACCTCCTTGGCGCCCTCGGCATCGCGGTAGCGCTTGCCGCCAGGGACGATCGTGACCTTCAGGTTCGGCGCGGGCTTGCCGTCGACCAGAAAGCGGAACCTCGCCGTCTCGCCCGCGACCAGCTCGTCCGGGTGGGTGACGGGATCGAGTTCCAGTCCCTTGCCCGTGGGTTTCAGGACGGTGCGGGTCGGCTCGCCCGCCGTGACGAAGATTTCGTTGCGCGCGCTCGTCTCGGTCAGCGTCACGTCGGTCGCATTGGCGGGAATGTCGGCGACGGTCAGCGGCGGCTGGCGCACGCCGTTCGGCCCTGGCGGGCCGCCGCGACCGCCGACGCGCTTCTCGACGCCGTCGACCTTGAAACTGCCCATGATGCCCGACATGGCACTGCTGATCTTCCAGGTGCCGGGCTTGTCGAGCTGCACGTCGAAGACCGAGCGATAGCGCCCCGTGGAGCCGTTCTGGATCCGCCCGGGCGTGCCGTCGGGCTGCCACACCTTCACCCATTCGATCCGGCCGGGCTGGTGGTCGGCATAGAACAGGTCGTTGGAGACGGCACTGTCGACCGTCACCCAGCTATCGGCCCCCGAAAAGATCGTGCCCGAGGGCAGCAGCCACATGCGATGCGCCGAGGCGAGGCCGGGGATCGCCAGCAGCGCGGCGGCGGCGAGCAGCTTGATGCGGTGGTTCTTCATGATGATCCTCCCCTGTGTCAGCGTGCCGAGACGGTCACGGCGCCCAGTTCATGGCTGCCGCTCGCTCGCGCGTTCGGATTGGGTATGGTCAGCGGCACCTGCACGAGTTCGCGTCCGCCGGTCTCGCGTGCGGCCTCGACGTTCAGGACATATTGGCCGGGCTTCAGGTCGGTGGGCAGCGGGATCGCATGGATGCCGGGCGCGCGGGTCGCGCCGCTGATGCCGCTGGCGGGCATCGCCATGCTCCGCCCGCCTTTCCGCCACCAGGCGCGCAGGTCGGACAGCCATTTGGTGCCCGGCTCGCCGCCCGTCTTCTTGACGTCGTACCAGATGGCGAGCGTGCGCGCCGGGCCGCCGGTCGCAGGCTCCAGCCAGACCGCGACATAGGGCTTGTGATATTCGGCGACGTTGAGGCGCGGAATGGTGACGTTCACCGTCGCGGCGCTCGCCGCCCCCGGCAGTGCCACCGCGCCCAGCGCCAGAATAGCGGTCGATCGCATCGCAAGATTCTCCATCAGTGCAGGAAGAAGACGGCGATCGCCGCCGGAAGCAGGAACCCCGCCGCCACCAGCGGCCAGGTCGAGGGCCGGTGCCGCGCATGCATCTGGAGCAGCAACAGCCCGGTCAGGGTGAAGACGATACAGGCGACCGCAAAGACGTCGATGAACCAGAACCAGGCGGTCCCGGCATTGCGCCCCTTATGCAGGTCGTTGAGATAGGAGACCCAGCCGCGATCGGTCCGCTCCGAGGTGATCGCGCCGCTCGTCCGGTCGATGCTGACCCAGGCGTCGCCGCCGGGGCGCGGCATGGCGACATAGACTTCGCCGTCCGACCATTCGCCCGGCCGCCCGGCGGGGTCGAGATCGACCGCGCGCTCCACGGCTTCCGCCACGCGAGGCGGCAGCGGTGCGTCATTGGCCTTGGGATGCGCCAGCAACGAGCGCAGGCCGGGGGCGAGCAGCCCGCTCTTCTGCACCGTCTTCGGGCTGGCCGAGATGCTGGCGGCGTGATTCAGCGTCAGCCCGGTGATCGCGAACAGCATCATGCCGACCAGCGACACGGCCGCGCTGATCCAGTGCCAGGTGTGGAACTGCTTCAACCACCAGCTGCGCCATTTGCGCTTCTTCGGCTTTTGCAGGACAGCGGCGCTCATGCGTCGGCCCAACGACGCAGCAGATTGTGGTACACGCCGGTCAGCTCGACCACCGAGCGATCCCCCTGCCCCTTGTCCGCGCCCACCCGCTGCACCGCGCGGTCCAGGTCGAACAGGATACGCCGCTCGCCATCGTCACGGACCATCGACTGGACCCACAGGAACGAGGCGACGCGCGTGCCCCGCGTGACCGGCTCGACCCGGTGCAGGCTGGAGGCGGGGTAGAGGACCGCGCTCCCGGCCGACAGCTTTACCCGCTGTTCGCCGTACAGATCCTCGACCACCAGCTCGCCGCCGTCATAGGCGTCCGGGTCTTCGAGGAAGAGGGTCAGCGACAGGTCGGAACGCATCCGGAAATCACTGCCCCGCTTCAGCCGCACGGCATTGTCGACATGCACGTCGAACGCCTGTCCGCCCGCATAACGGTTGAACAGCGGCGGATAGACTTTCAGCGGCAGGGCCGCCGCCACGAACAGCGGCGAGCGACCCAGCGCGTCGAGGACCATCCGCCCCGCCTCGACCGCCGCGCCTGAATCCTCCGGCAACTGCTCGTTGCGCTTGGCGAGCGCCGCCTGCGGGCCGGAGGTGGCGTTGCCGTCCGCCCAAGAGCCGCCGTCAATGACGCGGCGAACCTGGGCGACCCCGGCGGGATCGAGAATATCGGGAAGGACGATCAACATGGACGAAGGCTAGTCCGGTCAGAAGTTGTAGAACAGGCTCAGCGTCGCCTGACGCCGGTCGCCGGGGATCGCCCAGCCGCCGGTGATGTTGCCGGTCGTCGCATTGATATTGTTGCGCACGCCCGTGACGTATTTCTCGTCGGTGAAGTTCTGGACGTTGAGTTGCATCGTCCAGCGCTGGGCGATGGTATAGGCCAGAAAGGCGCGGTGGATCAGATAATCGTCCACATGGAACTGCACCCGGTTGCCCGCGACGGGGAAGTTGGTCGCGAACGATCCCTGATAGGTCAGGCCGTAACCGACCTCCAGGCCGAAGGGCAGCTTGTAGGTGGTGAACAGGCTGCCCGAATGCTCGGGCGTCTGGACCAGCTCGGCCCCCGCCTGCGGATCGAGCACACCCGCCGCCTTGTCGCGGTTGGAGATGCTCTGCAGCACCTTGCCGTCGAGATAGGTATAGTTGGCGAAGATCGTCCAGGCCGGGGTGATCGATCCCGACGCGCCCAGCGCGGTGCCGTCCACCCGGCTGCGCCCGTCCAGCACCTGCAAGCCCACCGGCAGCGCCGGATCGTTGGAGGGCACGCGGTAATTGGTCCGCTCGTTACGGAAGACGGCGGCGGTCAGCTCCAGCCGACGGCCGAACAGCCCGGCCTTCACCCCCGCCTCATAGTTCTTCGCGGTTTCCGGCGCCACGGCGCAGGGGTTCGCGGAGGTCGCGGTCGACGGCACGCCGCAACCCAGCCGGACGGTCGTCGAGGACGGCGTCTTGGCGTTGCCATAGCCCGCATAGACGCTGACATTCTCGACCGGGTGGAACACCGCGCCCGCCCGCCACGAGAACAGCTTTTCGCGGCTGATCTGCGGCTGATAGGCGAGCTGACCGGCATTGGCCGCCGCCAGCGGCAGGGCGCGGAAACTCGCTTCCTGATATTCCCAGCGCACCCCGCCGTTCAGCTCGAAGAAGCGGTTCAACGCCAGCGTGTCGAAGGCATAGACGGCCAGGTTGCGCGTCTCGCTGCGTGACTGGCCGGTGGCGACGAAGTTGATCGGCCCGGCATAATTGGTGTTCGGATTGGCGATGTTGATGGGGGGCAGCGTCACCGCGCTGCCGTCCACGTTGCGCAGCAGCGAGCCTTGCGTGATCCGGTAATTCTCGATTCCGCCCGACATGCCGATGTTCAGGACATTGTGCAGGCCGCCCTTGTCGCCTGCCTCATGGCGCAGGTCGATCTGGTTCATCAGCATCTGGTTCTGCTGATCGCGCACCAGCCCGCGCGGGCCGGAGGGCTGGTAGAAACCGGCGGACAGATTGGCCGGGCACGCCGCGCCGATAGTGGCACCCGGCGTCGCCGTCACAGGCTGTCGGTTGGTCGCGGCCAGGCAGAAAATGCCCTGCGGCGCGGAGGTGACGCTGTTCTGCGTGACCTGCTGCCAGCGGGTCAGGTTACGGACGCTCCAATGCTCGTCGATCTGGTGGCGGAAGGTCGCGGTGAAGCGGTCCACCGTGCTGTCCTGCCGGTCGAGATTGGCGATGCCGAAATAGCTGGAGCGCCTGGCGCCCGGCACGAAGCCGTCGACCAGGCCATTGTCGAACCACGGAATGCCGTACACGGGCGTGTTGCGGTCCTCCTGATGGACATAGGCGAGCGTCAGGCTGGTCGGCCCGCCGATGCCGATCGTGACCGAGGGCGCGATGCCCCAGCGCTGCATCTTCTCTACATCGCGGCCGGGCACGTCGTTATGGTGGTAGGCCCCGTTCAGGCGCACCGCGACCAGATCCGACACGCGGACATTGCTGTCGATCGCGCCGCGATAATAATTGTCGGTGCCGACCGAGCCCTGCATGATGGTCAGCGTCTCGGGCGTCGGCACCTTGGAGACGAGGTTGATCGTGCCGCCGACCGACCCCGATCCGTTGAAGACACTGTTCGCGCCGTTATAGACCTCGACCTGTTGCAGGTTGAACGGGTCGGTGCGGCTATACTGCGCGCTGTCGCGCACGCCGTCGATGGTGATGTCGTTGCTGGCCGAATAGCCACGCAGGTTGATCGAGTCGCCATAACCGCCGCCGCCCTCGCCCGCGCCGAAGGTGATCCCCGGCAGAGTCTGGAGCACATCGCGCAGCGTCTGGAGATTCTGTTTACGGATGGTCTGTTCGCTGACCACCGTGATCGTCTGCGGCGTATCGAGCAGCGCGGCGGTGGCCTTGGGGCTTTCCAGGACAGCGGCGCCGGTGCCGCGCTGGCCGGTGACGATCACGTCGCGCCCGCCGGTCGAATCCTGTGTCTTTGCCGCGGCGGCGGGCGGCGTCATGCCCTCGGTGCGGGGGCCGGTCTCTGCGGCGGCGACATGCGGCGCGGTGGCCAGAAAGCCCACGCACGACAATGCGATGAACGAATGCGACATGAATATTTCCCCTTCGAGGGGCTCGGCTATTGCGAAACATTCTCACTGTCAATGCGATTGCTAATGATTATCATGCTGAAATTAGAGGCGGTGGTCGCGACATAGCCGTCGCTCGTGCCGGATTGGCCCATTGGAACTGCCGGAAATGGACAATGGGCCGCGCCCCTGCACGTCGCCCTCCGCCTTCCCCGAAACGCGGAATCCGATCGTCCCGAAACGAAAATTTTACGACACGAAGCTAGGATTTCCGGGATGAAAGAGCAGCCGACCACGAATCGATACCTCCAGATCGAGAGCCAACAGGTCACGCTCGGCATGTACATCCAGGCGTTGCACTGCTCGTGGATCCACAATCCATTCTGGCGAAAGTCCTTCCTCCTGACCGAGCCGGACGATCTGGAGAAGATCCGCGCATCGGTGCCGTCCGTCACCATCGACCTGACCAAGGGGCGCGGCCCCGTGACGATCGCCGCCGTCGACACCCCCGAATCCTCGCCCGCCCCGGTCGTCGAGGCGATCACCCAGCCGATCGTCACGACCCTGCGTCCGCGCCGCGCCAAGCCCGCGACCGAGGTCGAGCGGGCCAGCGCCGTCTCCGCGCGCGCCGCCGCCGCCGTCGCCCAGCTGTTCGGCGAAGCCCGGCTGGGCCGCACCATCCGCACCCGCGACCTCGTCCCGATCGTCAAGGACATTGCCGAGACGACCGCCAAGTCCGCCGCCGCGATGATCGCGGTCACGCGGCTGAAGGACCGGGACCAGTATATCTATATCCATTCGGTCGCGGTCGGGACCCTGATGATGAACCTCGCGCGTCATCTGGGCCTGAGTGAGGAGGATGTGCATGTCGCCGGCATGGCCGGACTGCTGCACGATATCGGCAAGATGCAGATCGACGCCGATGTCCTCGACAAGCCCGGCCGCCTGACCGCCGAGGAAATGGTGGAAATCCGCCGCCATCCGGGTCTCGGCCACCGGATCCTGGGCGACATGAACGATCTCGACCCGCGCATTCTGGACGTGTGCCGCCATCATCACGAGCGGATGGATGGCGCCGGCTATCCCGACGGCCTGCGCGGCGACGAGATCAGCCAGTTCGTCCGTATCTCGTCCGTCTGCGATGTCTATGATGCCGTGACCTCGATCCGCCCGTACAAGCGGGCCTGGTCGCCGCACGAGGCCCTGGCGCAGATGCTGGAATGGGACGGCCATTTCGACCCCGAGACGCTGCGCGCCTTCATCGCCAATCTGGGGATCCAGCCCTTTGCCGCGCTGGTCCGGCTGCGCTCCAACCGGCTGGGCATCGTGGTGCGCGAAGGGGAATGTCCGACCACGCCGGTCGTGCGCGTCTTCTTCGACATTCCCAGCCATGGGCCGGTCGCGATCGAGGATGTCGCGACCGCACACGACCCGATCCTGCGCGCCGAACGCGGCGATTACTGGTTCGGCGAACGCTGGCCCGCGCTCCAGGCCGAGATCCTGGCGGAACCCACCTTCCCCGAAACCCCGCTGAGCCGCGCGGTCGGCGGGCGATAGATCCGACGGATAGTCCCGATGCGTCGGCGACCAGAATTCGGTCGCCCTTCACAGCGCGCCCCCCTCTTCTCTGCAAGGCGCGGGAAGAGCAGGTGTCCACGAACGTCGCCCCCCAAGCCCCCCCGCCGCACAGCGCGATGGCGGGAGCGCCCGCAATTCTATATGGCGCGCGGGATGATCCGCCTCAGTGAATTGAAACTGCCTCTCCACCATGCGGACGAGGCGCTGCCCGCCGCCATCTGTCGCCGGTTGCGGGTGACGCCGCGCGAACTGGTGCGATTCGTCGTCGCCCGGCGCGGGCATGATGCGCGCGACAAGAACAATATCCAGCTCGTCTATTCGGTCGACGTGAACCTGAAGAACGAGGCCGCCGTGCTGGAGCGCTTCCGCCGTGATCGCGATATTCAGAAGACACCCGACACCCGCTATCACCTTCCCTCCGCGCCGCCGCCCGGCACGAAGCGGCCGGTCGTCATCGGTGCAGGCCCCTGCGGCCTGTTCGCCGCTTTGGTGCTGGCGCAGGCGGGATACCGCCCGATCATCCTGGAGCGCGGCAAGGTGGTGCGCGAGCGGACGCAGGACACCTGGGGCCTGTGGCGGCGCAGCGTGCTCAATCCCGAATCCAACGTCCAGTACGGCGAAGGCGGGGCGGGCACCTTTTCGGACGGCAAGCTCTACAGCCGGATCAAGGATCCCCGCCACCTGAACCGCAAGGTGCTGACCGAGTTCGTCAAGGCCGGTGCGCCGCCCGAAATCCTGACCGAGGCGCATCCCCATATCGGCACCTTCCGCCTGGTGACGATGGTCGAGAGCATGCGCGCGACCATCGAGGAACTGGGCGGCGAATATCGCTTCTCGACCCGCGTCGACGGGCTGGACGTCGAGACGGACGGCGAGGGCCAGCGCCGGGTGCGCGGGCTGCACCTGAACGGCGGCGGCTATCTGGAGGCCGATCATGTCGTCCTGGCCATCGGCCACAGCGCGCGCGACAGCTTCGCGATGCTCCAGGCGGCGGGCGTGTATGTCGAGGCCAAGCCCTTTTCGATCGGCGTGCGCATCGAGCATCCGCAAGGGTGGATCGACCGCGCGCGCTTCGGGCATCAGGCGGGCCACCCGATCCTGGGCGCGGCCGAGTACCATATCTCGCACCACTGCCAGAACGGGCGCACGGTCTACAGCTTCTGCATGTGTCCGGGCGGCACGGTGGTCGCCGCCACCAGCGAAGAGGGCCGCGTCGCGACCAACGGCATGAGCCAATATTCGCGCAACGAGCGCAACGCCAATTCGGGCTTCGTCGTCGCCATCGATCCCGAACGCGACTTTCCGGGCGATCCGCTGGCGGGCCTGGCGCTGCAACGCCATTGGGAGGAGCGCGCCTATGTCGCGGGCGGATCGAACTACAAGGCCCCGGCGCAGCGGGTCGGCGACTTCCTGGCCAAGCGTCCCTCGACCAGCCTGGGATCGGTCACCCCCTCCTATCGCCCCGGCGTGACGCCGACCGACCTGTCCGAATGCCTGCCCGACTTCGTGGTCGAGGCGATGCGCGAAGCGATTCCGGTCTTCGGAAAGCAGATCGCCGGATACGACCATCCCGACGTGGTGATGACCGGCGTAGAGACGCGCACGTCGTCGCCGGTCCGCTTCACGCGCGGCGAGGACGGGCACAGCCTGAACACCTATGGCCTGTACCCGGCGGGCGAGGGCGCAGGCTATGCGGGCGGCATCCTGTCGGCGGCGGTCGACGGCATCAAGACGGCCGAGGCGGTCGCGCGAAGCATCGGGGCGGTGTGAAGATCTTCTTCGACGGCGGCTGTCGACCCGGCGGGATGGAATATGCCTTGGTGCTGGGCGGACAGGCGCTGATCGAAGGCGACCTGGGGCCGGGATCGGCGATGGAGGCCGAATGGCTGGCCCTGATCGCCGCGACCCGCCTGGCGGTCGAGCGCGGCGTGAGCGATGCGATCCTGCTGGGCGATGCCCTCGCCGTCATTGCCCAAGCTAACGGCAAGGTGCGCGTGCCACCGCTCTGCCGCCCCTATTTCGAACGCTGGTCTGCCCTGCCCCGTCCCGCGCGGTTGCGGCTGCGTTACGTCAAACGGACGCAGAACCTGGCGGGGATCGCCTTGGAACGACTGCGGCAGAAAATGGGGAGCGGATAGGCCATTCCCTGATCGCGGCATGTCCGATTAGGGTGGGAAGCCGACATTCCGCTTAGGGGAATAATGCCCCATGGCCGACGCTGCGCCATCCCTCCTTTCCCGCAAAGGATCGTGAATTGGGAATATAACAGGCTTCTCAAAACTCACCGTTCTGAGAAGCCTGCTTGGTGCGAGCAGATTGGCGCTGTAAATCAACTCGCCTTTGCTGGCGGGATCGGGGTGTACTGCGCCGAAACCAACAGCCATTTGCCCGCCGCCCGCTCGGCGACGTAACGAATACGAACGGACCGAGCTACTCCACCTGGAAGAGTGAATGACTTACGTGTGGTGATAACAGCAACGTCGCCGCGCGACCGAATGACCAAAGGTTCACTCGTCATAGCCGGCGCAGGACGCTTCAATTCGGGAGCGTAGAACCCTAGCACCTTCTCTCGAGCATCGACTTCGCCAACTGGTGAAATCTCCTCATAATCCGCAGCCAGGGTCTTCGTAAGCGCGGCAGGATCGTGCTGCATCCGAGCGGTTTCGAAGCGGTCGACCAAAGACTGGACTTCTCGATGCTGTGCATTTGCCGTCGATGCTATCGACAAGGCCATCGGACCGATCGCCCAAATCACCAAACGCATATGTCCCCCTGTTATAAGATTCACGCTGACCCGATAAAGCTTTCGATCAGTATCGATGTTCGGGCAAGCGGTCGCCCCCTCAGCGGCCGCTGGCAAGCTTGGTCGAGAAGAAGCGCACCACATGCCGATCGAAGCGTTGATGGAACGCTACTCGATCGAAGCCCGACGCGCTCTGGCAAAGCTGCGGCATTGTGGCCGGGTCGGCACATGGGGCCAGGAAGTCGAAGTGTCCGGCGCCGCGCACCGCATGGAACTCGGGCTTGTGCGGCAACGCTGCGCGAACCGCATCCGCATAGAATGGCGCAGGTAGAATCCGGTCGTCGTCGGCGCGCCACAGCTGCACCGGGATACGCACGCCGGCCAGCCCGGCACGATCGAAGGTGAAACCGATCGCCGGCGCAGCGACGACGATGGCCTTGATGCGCGGGTCTGTCATCGGCGGCCAGGCGCTCGTTAGCGCCCGAGGCTGCGACCTGAGGAGTGTGCACACGAAGAAGGAGGGATGCTGCACGCAATGATCGGCAAGGCGCGTCATGTCAGGCTTGCCTCCGGCCGCAGCGAGCACCGTAAACCCGCCGGCCGAAAAGCCGAAAGCGCCGATCCGATCAGGATCGATCGCTGCGTGCCCCGGCCATGTCTGCAACATATACGATATGGTGGCGCTCAACGCTGCCGGACGGCCCTCGATCCGGGTCGCCCGGCTGTTGTCCCGCCAATTGTCGCCGGGATGGGTAAGCGCGGCGACGATGAAGCCGGCGCGGGCGAGCGATACCGCCGTATCGACATGACCGGCGAAATCGCCGCCCGTGCCATGCGAGATGACAACCAGGGGATGCTTGCCCTTCGGCACGGGGGCGGCGGTCACCACGTCCTGCGCATAGAGACCAAGCCGCTGGTGAACCGCTGTGCCGGTTGCGGGATACCAGACACCCACCTCGACGCCATCCGGGGTCGTCAGGTGCTGGAACCCGGCTTTCATGGACTGGGCATGAGCGGCAGGGACGATAGCGGCAAGGAACAGGGCAGCGAGAGCGAGGCGTAACGACATGGCGGACTCCGATGTGGCATGTCGCCGCTGACCCGACACAGCCCCCGGTGGAAAGCCGCTATTCGTGAACGGGCGAATGGGTTCGCCAGTCGGCAACCGGGTTTGGCTCGCTGCCGTGGTCGCGGTAAAAGAAGGCGTGATCCGTTCGCCCTTCCTCGCTTCCACCCGTCGTCGCTTGGCGATCCCCGCCGTGCGCTGGATCGGCCTCGCGATAGTCGCAGGTGTCATCCTGGCCATCCTCGGACCTTTCGGCAGCTACATGAATGGCGGCTTGGTCGAACTGCTCAGCTATTGGATCGGCGCGATGGTGCTCGGTCTCGCGCTTTACGGCACGGCCTACAGGCTCGTCGGCAGGTCGACCGTGACGGGTTCGCGACGATGGTGGCTGGCATTGATCGCGGCCGTGTTGCTCGCCAGCCTGGCTGAGGCCCTGGCGACCCGCATGGCTGCGTTCTGGCTTTGGCCTAAGCTGGCTCGGCTCGGCCCTTCGTTCCCGTTGTGGTTCGCGCAAACGGCAACGATCGGGGTGATCGCGACGGCAGCTATCGGCTTTGCGTTGCGTCGTTCCGTGCCGATCTCGCACGAATCCGCCTCACAGCCGTCGATCGATCCGATCGTAAATCCGCTAGGCGGGGAAGTGCTGGCTCTGCAGATGGAGGACCATTATGTCCGCGTACACCGCCCCGCCGGCTCCGAACTGATCCTCATGCCACTCGGCCGAGCGATCGAGGCGGTCGACGCAGACGGGTTACGCACGCATCGATCCTGGTGGGTGGCGGCCCACGCAGTTGCCGCTGTCGAAGGAAACGCCCGCGCCATGCGCCTGCGACTATCAAACGGCTTGGTCGCACCAGTTGCGCGCTCCGCCGTGACGCACCTTAAAGCTGCCGGGTGGATCGAGGATACCACGGGCACCATCGCCTGAAGGCAGGACTGGCCTTCACCGGTTAGCAGCGGCAATCAAAAGGACCGGAGCCTTCCCATTGGGATCAAGTTTCGGGAAGCGCGGATTGTCTGCTAACGGGGTGACGATCGGATGGCTCCGATGGGCGACATGATCGGTATGTCCAACGTTAGGAAAAATGCGGGGGGTTATTGAACCCGAAAGAGATTCAACCTATTGTTGAATCGCTACGTCGATGGGTGACACGATTACTCTTCCGGCAAACGATGGCCCCGAACCGTTGCAGCGGGTCGGGGCCAAATCGTTTTAAGAGAAGGCGGTTCATTGCAGTTCCCCGCCTTCTCTCCCGCTAAGCGGCCATAGTGGCCTTACTTATTGCGGACCGCCTGCACGACCTGAACCGTGAATGCGGCGACGCTGATAATCAGCATAGCTACGTCGAGTATGGGAAACACCCCCTTTCGTGCGGTTGTTTTCGCCTCCACTTGCAGGAAGAGGCGACCCGCCATGCGTATTTAGGTCAGTAGTGCGATTTCGCTACCAACATTTAGATGCACCACCGCGAACCATCTTGGGAGGCGGTTTTGATAGCGGTGCTGCCAACCTGTCGTCACTTCGAAGGTTGTGAATGACGCCACCTTCCCGAAAACGAACGTGATGCGGGAAGGCTGCCCTGCCGTTCGTGTCCATAAGGGGTCCGAAGCGTCCGCTTTCCCAAAATCTGTTCCCGATTGCTTTTTCCCGAAACTGGCGCTTGAGGATGGGAAAATGGGAATGATCGCGCTGAATGAATGACTGCTTTCGGGAAGCCGGAGTGTCCGCAAGTGGGCGTTTCCCGACCCAAACCGCTATCGCCCAACGCCTTCATCCCCCCGCCCCATCGCGAAGGTCCGCGACAGGCCGTGGTACAGTTTCTCGCGGCACACCAGCTGGCTGACCCCGTCGGCGATGAAGGCGGTGGCGAACATGGGCAGCATCAGGCCGCGGCTGGCGGTCGTCTCGGACAGGATGATGACGGCGGTCAGCGGCGCGCGGACCACGCCCGCGAAATAGCCGACCATGCCCAGGATCACGATCGCCGAGGCGGGCGAGTCCGGAAACACCGAGCGCAGCAGATTGCCCAGCCCCGCGCCCACCGACAGCGACGGCGCGAAGATGCCGCCGGGCAGCCCCGCCACCGCGGTCGACAGGGTCGCCAGGAACTTGGCCGGGCCGAACCAGAGCGGCGCATCGACCCCGACGATCATCGCCCGTGCCGCGCCATAGCCGGTGCCCCAGGTCAGGCCGGTGCCGACGCCCAGCCCGGCGACGATGACGCCGCACAGCGCGGCGAACAGGATCGGCCGCTGCCTGCTCCACCGGGTCACGCGGTTGGTGCCCGTCGCCATCATCAGCATCAGCCGGGCAAAGCCGCCGCCCGCCAGCCCGCCGACGATCCCGGCGACGGGGGCCGCGACCAGCGCGGTGACGATCGGCATATGGGCGCCGATCAGCCCGAAATAGACATAATCCCCCTGCGCCGACTGGGCGACCATGCCCGCGATCGCGATGGCCGCGATGACCAGCAGCGTGACCTTCTGCTCATAGGCGGAGGCCAGTTCCTCGATCGCGAACAGCAGCCCGGCCAGCGGCGTGTTGAACGCCGCCGCGACGCCCGCCGCACCCCCCGCGATCAGCACCGCACCGCGGAGCGGCACGCCCAATATGCGATGGGTCAGCCCCATGATGGCGGCGGCGATCTGCACCGTCGGCCCCTCGCGCCCGACCGAAGCGCCGCCCAGCACCGCCGCCAGCGTCAGCCCCGCCTTGGCGACCACGGTGCGGATCGACACCAGCCCACCGGTCGCCCGCTCGGGATCGGCCTGCGCGGCCATCACCTGCGGGATGCCCGACCCGCGCGCGAGCGGCGCGAAGCGGCGCGTGATCCAGACCAGCCCCGCGAACAGCAGCGGCGTCACGACCAGCGGCGCCCAGTGATAGCGATGCGAGAAATGGGTGAAGACCTCGCCCGCCGCATCCGCCGCCTCGGCAAAGACCGTCGCGGCCAGCCCGATCGCAACCGCGCCGATCAGGATCGCCAGCCGGGTGCGGAACTTGACCGATCCCGGCCCCTGCGCCCGCAGCAGCGCACGGTAGCGCGAAGGCGTCCATTTGCGGAACGACGGAAAGGGCGGACTCTGCTCGGCCATGGTCCGCCCTTACACCCTTATCGCTTCGTAAAACCAGCCATAGCGCGCCCTCCTGATCAGGGTAGCGGCGCCATGTCCTTCACCGGTGCCTTATCGGACACCGGCTTGCCCGGCACGACGACGCGACCGATCATCCGCGCGCCCTTTTCATCGCGCTTCAATTCGATATCCACGCTGTCGACCGTCTCGTTCGCCCGCCCGAAATTCCGGAACAGGTGCGCGGTCAGGATGGTCGCGCCGTTCGGATCGATCCGGTCAGGGGCAAAGACATTGGCCTGCGCCGTATAGGTGCCCGGCGGCGCGACGCGGATCATATATTCCTCCGGCCCATAGCCGCGCGTCATGTCCCGCGACAGCCGCCCGCCGATCGCGGTACGGTTATTGTTGTAGATCGCCCGCTCGCGTGTCGGTTCGTCGACCCACAAATCCATGTCCGAGGCATCGGTGGTCCAGTCGATGACGACCCGCACATCGACATCGAGCAGCATGACCAGGCGCGGGTCCATCTCCACCTTGCCGCCCAGCTTGCGCAGGCGCGGCAGCATCGCATTGGCCTCGTTCAGCGCGATCAGGTCGATGCCGTCCCATTGGTCCGCCTGCGGGCTGGTCGCGATGGCATAGAGCAGCGTGATCGCGCGGGTCAGGTCGGCCCTGGCCTGGGCCGGGCGGACGGCCGCGCGGCGGGCGAGGGTCAGCGCGAGCAGACGGCGCGGCTGCGGCCGGTCGGGGTCCAGCGCCGCCTGTCGATCGCGCAGTTCGACCGCGCGGTCCCAGTCGCCGTACCGCTCCAGCCGGTCGGCGACCATGCCCAGCGTCGTGTCGTCGGCGGTCGGCAGGTCCAGCGCCGACAAGACCATTTCGCTGGCCTCCGCCACACGGCCCCGCCGGGCGAGCCAGGCGGCGGTGTCGAGATAGAAGATCGGCAAGGCCCCGTGCCGCGCCTCCGCCTCGCGGAAGCGTTCGGCAAAATCGGCGGGCTTTCCGTCATACAGCTCCAGATAGGGCCGATCGGGCTGCCACGCGTCGATCTGCACCGACGGGACCGCCGGGGCCGTGCGCGACGTGCTTCCCGTCACCACGATATTCCCGGTCGCCTGGCTGACGCGCGGGGCCGGGGGTGCGGCAGGCGCCGGAGGGGCGCCAGGGGCCGACATGACGAATGCTTCCGGGGCTGGCGGGGGAGGAGGCGGCGGAGGCGGAGGCGGGGGAGGCGGCGGCGCGGTCCGGTCGAAACTGTGCGAGGTCGCGATCCGCTTGGGACGCGAAGCCAGGTCGAACTTCGTCTTCCACCAAGCGACTTCGTCCTGCCACGCTTTCAGCAACTGATCGAAATGGCGCTGCGCGATGCGGGCGTCATCCGCCTCCATCGCCTTGCGCTGGCGGGCATAATCGTCGCGCCACTCGGCCGGCAGGGTCGCGGGCGGATCGATCTTCGCGTTCAGATAGTCGCCCACGCTCTCCAGCACGAGGAAGGACAGGCTGGGGCTGGCGATGCCGTAGCGGCGGCTGAGCGCCACATAGGCGTCGCGCTGCTCGGTCGCGCCCAGCGTCGCCAGCGCATCCTGCGCCAGCAGTGCGCCCGGACCGTCAAAGGCCGGGGCCTCGCCGCCGCCATCGATGGCGCGGACAACCTCCTGCCCCGCGCCCAGCCGGATCTTCACCGGCCCGAAGCCCGGCGCACGGACCAGCACCGCCCAGCGTCCCCCGGCTGCGACAAGCGGCACGAAGGGCAAGGGCCGGTCGTCGCGGTCGGTGACGGCGATCACGCCAGCCGTACCCGCCTGCAACAGCGCCAGCGCCGCCGCCGGATCGTCGCCGAGCGGGATCAGCCGCCCGCCATGGGCGCGCGCCAGATGGCCCAGCCAGGCACGGTCGTCGCCTCCAGCGCTGCTGACCACATCCAGCGGGCAGCGCGGGGTGATCGCGGCATTGCGGTCGATGGTCGCGCGGCCATCGGTGAAGACCAGGCAGCGGTCGGCCGGGCCGCCCAGCGACAGCGGCGCAAAGCTCGTCGCCCCGCGATAGTCGAGCGCCCCCAGCCAGGCGGCGGCTTCCGCAGCGGTCGTGACGCTTCTGGTCTGCGCCCCGCTGCTGTTGAAGGCGACCAGCTCGACCTTGCCGGGGTGCCAGCGGTCGATCGCCGCGCGGACCAGTGCGATCTCCCGCGCCGTATCGGCCTTCAACCGCGAGCGCGAACGATCCCAATAGATGCGCAGATGCGCCGGAGCCGCCGCATTCCCCGCGACGGCGGGCAGGTCGCCGCCCAGTTCCAGATCCCGCTCGCCATTATGATGGGTGCTGGCGACCAGATCGGCGGCGCGACCGGGGGCGATCGCCAGCGCGCCCGACAGCGGCTTGTCCTTGCCGCTCACCGCACCGCCCCAGCCCTCGCCGTCCGCCGTGATCGCCATTGGCGTCTCGCCCAGCGTCACCAACGGCCTTGCCGCGGTGCCGCTGCCATGGACGCGGATCGACCAGTCGCCGACCGCGCCGTCGAACCCGAGCGGCAGGCGCCAGCCCCCCGCCCCGACGGGCGATACGAACCGCACGCGGATCGTCCGCCCGCGACCGGGCCAGATCGGATAGACGCGCGTCGAAAAGACATTGTCCGCACTGACCTCGGCCAGGCCGGGATCGATCCGCTGGCGGACCCGCGCTTCATAGACCGCCTTGGCGCGCGGGCGGTCGACCAGCACGCCGTCGACCATCTGCCCGCCGATATCCAGGGCATAGCCGGTGACGACCGCGCCTTCGGGCAGGGTCAGGCGAAAATCGCCCTCCAGCTGCTCCGCCTCGGGGTTGACGAAGGCGGCGGTGATGGTCGTCTCGACGATGCTGCCGCGCTGTTCGACCGCAATGTCCAGTCGTCCCAGCGACAGGTTGCGTTCGTGCGCAGCGTCGCGGATGCCCGCCGCATGGGCCTTCAGCATGGGGTTGGCGGTCTGCGCCCACGCCCCCTGCCCCATCACAAGGGCAAGCCCCAGCGCCACGAGTCCCCGCCACCGTGCCAGCATCTTCGCCCCCTCCGATCGCCCGGAGGCTAACCCGCCACCGAGCACCGGACAAGCTAATCCAGCGAATAGCCGGTCAGCGCGGGCGCGAAGCGGGCATTGTGCAACTGGCGCAACCGCTCGACCTGCGCCAGCGACGCGGTCAGGACCGCAGCGGGGGCCAGCCGGTCCGCCCGGTGGAGCGCGATCAGATCGGCATCGGGCAGCGCCTGCACCGCCGCCTCGTCGATCCTGTAGAGCCCGGCCAGATCATGTGCGCCCCCATCCGCCTTGGACAGCGAGAGGCCAAGCGGGCGGATCAGGCCATGCGCGGCCCAGGCATCGACCAGCGCCTGTGCCCCCTCGACATCCGCCACCAGCCGTTCGAACGCGCGGGCGATGTCGTGCGACAGCGGCGTCGGTTGCTCCCCCGCGAACAGCGGCGCTCCGGCATCGCCCAGGCTGGGATCGGCCGGATCGACGGCCAGCCCCGCCGCCCCGCGTGCGTCGAGCCGGAACCCGCCCAGCATCACCGCGCGGGGCACATAGGTCGCCTGGAAGCCGCCGCCGAAGACGAACAGATTGGCGGGCTCGACCAGGCTCATCAGCGCGATCAGGTTGAAGCGCCCGGTCTGGCCGTCCTTGGCGAGGCACAGCGGCATGTCGGCCGCCGCGACCGCGATCTCCGACAGGCCGATCCGGGCAAAGCGGCGTGTGCCGCCTGCGGCATGGCGGTCATAGCGCAGCCCGCGATGCGCGGCCGGGGAAAGCGGGGTGATGCCGGTCATACGCGTTGCAGACCATGTTCGCGGATCGCGCGCAACAGGTCGCGGTGGCGCGGCGCGCGGGTGCGCAGATCGTCCCGGGCGCGCGCCATCCGCGTCACGAAACGCTGCGCCAGCGCCGTGTCGGGGGCGGCCGGGTCGATCCGCGGCTGGCGGCTGGCGAAACCCATGCCGTGCAGGACGTACTGATAGCTGGGCCAGGAAAACACCTCGCGGGCGTGGGTGAAATCCTGCGGGCCGGGCGAGTGGTGCCGCCACAGCTCCAGTTGCTCGGCGAGACCGTCGGGGATGGAGGACGCCGCGACATTGTCGCGCCAGAAATCCGTGTCAGTGCGCCGGGTCAGGACATAATGCAGCTTCAGGAACTCGATGATCCGCATCCAGTGATGGGTGAAGGTCGCATTGAACTGGCGCGCCATCACGTCCATCGCGGCGCGGGTGCGCGGCAGGCGGTCGGCGATCGCGTCCATCGATGCCTCGATCAGCATCAGCGCGGAGGCCTCCAGCGGCTCGATGAACCCGGCGGACAGGCCGACCGCGACGCAGTTATTCTGCCAGAAACGCGTCCGGTGCCCGGCATCGATGGTGATCCGGCGCACGTTCAGCCCTTGGGCGGCGGGACCGACATAGCGACGCAGCGCCGCCTCGGCCGCATCGTCGCTGCTATGGGCGCTGCTATAGACATGGCCGACACCGCGCCGGGTCCACAGCCCGATATCCCAGATCCAGCCCGATCCTTGCGCCGTCGACACCGTATGACAGGTGATCGGCGCATCCTCGTCCTCATAGGGCACCTGAAGCGCCATCGCCCGGTCGGCGAACAGCACGTCGCCGCAACGCCGGAACGGCACCTGGTACACCCCGCCGATCAGCCGCGCGGCAAAGCCGGTGCAATCGACGAACAGGTCGCCCGGCACGATCCGCCCATCGGCCAGTTCCAGATGCACGATATCGCCATGGTCGCTCATTTCCGGGCGCACCACGTCGCCCAGCACATGGTCGATGCCCAGCGTGCCGACGCCATGTTCGCGCAGCAGCGTGGCGAACTTTCCCGCGTCCAGATGATAGGCGTAATTCGCATGACCCGCATATTCGGGCATCACGATCGTCTTGGGTCCCAGACCCGCGTCGCACAACATCGCCTGATAATCGACCCAGTCGGCGAAGCTGGCCGTCTCCGCCGCCCCGTGCAGCCAGTGCGGCGCCAGATCGATCTCGGTCGCGCCCGCAGGCGGGTTGAGCGGATGGTAATAGCCATCGTCCGCCGTCCCGTCGGTCCAGCCGACGAAGCGCGCGCCCTGTTTGAACGCGGCGTCGCAGGACCGGATGAAGTCGGTTTCGGTGATGCCGATCCTGGCCAGCGTGTTGCGCATCGTCGGCCAGGTCCCCTCGCCCACCCCGACCGTCGGCACATGGCGCGACTCGACCAGCGTGACCTGCACTCCGCTTCCGATCCGGCGGGCCTGCGCCGCCAGTCGACAGGCCGCGATCCAGCCTGCCGATCCGCCGCCGACCACGACGACCCGCCGAACTTCCGTCTCGACCACCTGCACCTCTCCCGCTGCGCTTCTGGCCTTTTATACCGAAACTTCCGGCGCCTAGAAGAACCGGCGCCCTTGTACTTGTCAGACATAGCTTCTAACAAGAGCGACATAGATGCTCGCCAAGAAGCATCGGACATCGGTTTCATAGGGGAGAGCCATGCTGAAGAACGCCCGGAATCCAAAGACCAGCGCCCGCTATGCCGCCCAGGGGCTGGCCAGCGCACTTGTCGCACTTATCGCGGCCACACCGGCCCTGGCGCAGAACCAGACGCCACCGGCGGATCAGACCGCCACCCTGCCCAGCCAGAGCGAAGCCGACGGCACCTCCGCCGACATCGTCGTCACCGGCATCCGCCGCAGCATCGAGTCGGCCGCCGCGATCAAGCGCGACGCCGCCGGTATCCTCGATGCCATCTCGTCCGAGGATCTGGGCAAGTTCCCCGACGCCAATGTCGCCGAGTCGCTGCAACGTATTCCCGGAGTCGCCATCGATCGCAGCAACGGCGAAGGCGCATCGGTCAGCGTGCGCGGCCTGGGTCCCGCCTTCAACACCGTGCTGTTCAACGGGCGCAGCTTCGCCTCGGACAATTACAACCGCGCCTTCTCGTTCGACCTGATCCCGGCCGAACTCATCAGTGGTGCGCAGGTCTACAAGAGTTCGCAGGCCTCGCTCCAGGGCGGCGGCATCGGCGCGACGATCAACGTCCAGACGCCGCGCCCGCTCGCGCTCAAGGAGTTCAAGGGCGTCTTCACCGCCAAGGCGCTGTACGAGGGCAACAGCAAGAAGGTCACGCCGCAGCTGTTCGGCCTGCTCAGCGACACCTTCGCCGATGGCAAGCTCGGCCTGCTCGCCTCGCTGTCGTACCAGAAGCGTATCGCCTCGATCCGCGCGATCAGCACCGATGGCTATATCCCCGGCACCTCGGTCGGGCCGAACAACGCGCCGCTCTACACCAATGTCTACGCGCCGCGTAACCAGGACGTGAACGAGACGCGCGACGACCGTACCCGCCTGGGCGCGACGCTGGTCGCGCAATATGCGCCGACCGACGAGCTGACCTTCACCGTCGACGGCCTCTACAATCGCTTCAAGAGCGACACGACCACGCGCGGCCTGGGCAGCTGGTTCGAGCCGACCAGCTATACCGCGGCGGGCATCGATTCGAACCGCACCGTCACCTCGCTGACCACCAACGGCAATGCCGACTTCATCGCCTCGGGCGGGGTGCGCGAGACGACGACCTATGAGGCCGGGTTCAATGCCGAATGGCGACCGGCCGACAATGTCCGCATGGTCTTCGACGCCACCTATTCGCAGGCCAAGAATGCGGGCGGCGGCAAATCCTATTTCACCGTCATCGGCGTGCCGACGCAATATTCGTTCAACGCCGCGCAGGGGAACGGCATTCCGTCGACCTCGGGTTACGCAAATGGCGTGCTGACCAACCCGGCGCTGGGCCGCACCCATATTGCCGGGCGCAGCGGCAACGACGTGACCGAGAAGGTCCAGGAATATCGCTGGAACACCGAATGGAAGCCGGGCTGGGACATCGTCACGGCGCTGCGTTTCGGCCTGACCGGCACTTCGCGCGACAAGCGCAACGTACCCTTCTCGTCCGATCCCAATATCGGCTGCCTCTATTGCGGTTATCCGACGCTGGCCGATCCGTCGCTGCTCTCGCCCTTCACCCTCGGGTCGCTGGGGCAGAAGGGCGGCAGCGTGCCGACCACCTTCCTGACCTATAACCCGCAGGCCTATTTCAACTATCTGACCAGCACCGCCGCCACGACCGCGCTCGACCTGGCGCGCGGCCAGCCGGTGGGCACCACGGCGGCGATCTTCGCGCGCACCAACGGCTATGCCGTGACCGAGCAGCCCTCGGCCCGGGTCCGCGAAAAGGTCTTCGCCAGCTATGCCGATATGGATCTGGAGGGCACGGTCGCAGGGCTTCCCTGGTTCATCAATGTCGGCGGGCGGTATGAATATACCGAGCTGGTCTCGGCGGGGCAGCAATTGCAGCTGACCGACCTGCTGCCGGTGCCGGGCGATCCGACCACCTATACCGGCGTCTTCGCCAACAACCGTGCGGCGGTGTCGGTCAACCGGCGTTCGTCCTACAGCAACTTCCTGCCCAATCTGAACGCGAAGCTGAACCTGACGCCCAAGTTGCAGGCACGCTTCGCCGCCTACAAGACGCTGACCCGCCCCGCCATCGGCGATCTGGCGCCCAGCCTGGACATCGGCACGCTGCGCCCCGCCACGCTGACCGCCAGCGGCGGCAATCCGGCGCTGAAGCCCTATCGTGCGACCAATTTCGACCTGTCGCTCGAATGGTATCCGACGCCCACCACCACCCTGTCGGCGGCGGTGTTCCACAAGACGGTCGACGACTTCATCGTCCAGACCTTTGGCGAGGAACTGTTCACCATCGCCAATGCGGGCAACTTGCCGGTCGGCGGGCTGATCGTCGGGCAGAACACCGCAAAGTTCAGCGTCCGACGTCCGCGCAACGCGGAATCGCTGAAGATCAAGGGGCTGGAGCTGAACCTGGTCCACACGCTCGACTGGCTGCCCGGCGTGCTGAGCGGCTTCGGCGTGCAGGCCAACGCGACCTTCGTGACCACCAATCGCGAGTTCGACGTCACTCAGGTCGGCCAGTCCTTCGCGGCGGAGGGCATCGGCAATTCGCAGAACGCGACCCTGTTCTACGAAAAGTTCGGCGTGTCGGCGCGTATCGCGTACAATCGGCGCGAACGCTTCCTGCAACAGCTGGCGGGCGGTCCGGGCAACGAGCCGGTGTTCGTGCGCGATTACGGCCAGTTCGACGGCAGCGTGGCGGTGAACATCACCCCCTTCGCCCAGGTGTTCGTCGAGGGTACGAACCTGTTCAACGCCAAATACTTCGCCACCGGCCGGTTCGACAACCAGCTGCTGCGCTACCAGAATTTCGGGCCGCGCTATGACGCGGGCGTGCGCTTCTCGTTCTGATGCGCGGGCGGTGCGGGAGGGTTTGGACGCTCCCGCACCGAACCTTTATTTTGTCCTTTCTTCATGCATTTGAATACGCCACCGTCCTGACATCAGGGATAGGACGGAAGGGGAATGCATGGCCGATCTGACGCGACGCGGCGTATTGGAAGCGGGTGCGTTCGCCATGGCGGCGAGCGGGATCGGCACCCTGCCCCTGCGGGCGCAGCCGGTTGCGGCCGATGATTCCCACCGGCTGTGGTTCGATGCGCCCGCGACCCGCTGGGTCGACGGATTGCCGGTCGGCAACGGGCGGCTGGGCGCGATGGTGCGCGGCGGCCCCGCGCGCGAGATCATATCCCTGAACGAGGACAGCCTGTGGTCCGGCTATCCGGGCAGCGACGCCCGGCCGGATGCGCAAGGGTCGCTGGCGGAGGTGCGGCAGGCCGCACTGGCGGGCGATTACCACGCCGCCGACATGCGGGCGAAGAAGCTGCAAGGCGCCTATTCCAACAGCTATGCGCCGATCGGCGATCTGGTGATCGCGCTGCCCCATGACGGCGCGACGCCCGACGACTATCGCCGGGCGCTCGACCTGGATCAGGCGGTGGTCGACATCGCTTATACCGCGGGGCGGACGCGCTACCGACGCGAGGTGTTCGTGTCCCACCCGGCGCAGCTGGTGGTGGTGCGGATGACGGCGGAAGGCGGGGCGATCGACGCGGACGTCTCGCTGGCGACGCTACTGAAGGGATCGGTGCGGGCGGAGGGCAACCGGCTGATCCTGCACGGCAAGGCCCCCTCCTATGCCGCGCCCAATTATCATTCGGTCGCCGATCCGGTCCGTTATGACGATGCCGCCGGACGCGGCATGATGTTCGCCGCCGTCGCCGATGTCATGAACGAGGGCGGGCGCGTCACCGTATCGGGCGACCGGATCGTGGTTCGCGGTGCCCGGAGCGTCGAGATCCGCCTCAACGCCGCCACCGGCTTTCGCGGCTTCGACCAGTCGCCCGACCTGCCGATCGAGGCGATCGAGGCCAAGGCGGTGGCGGCGCTGTCGGCGGCGCGAGGAACCGATTATGCGACATTGCGGGCGGCGCATGTCGCCGATCATCGGACACTCTATCGCCGGGCCGGATTGCAGCTGGCGGGCGGCGCGACGGGTACGACGGCGGAGCGCCGCGCGGGCAATGCGCGGGCGAGCGATCCGGGGCTGGCCGCATTGCTGTTCCATTTCGGCCGCTATCTGCTGATCGCCAGCTCGCGCGCCGGGACCCAGCCCGCCAACCTCCAGGGCATCTGGAATGCCGAGGTGCGGCCACCCTGGAGCAGCAACCACACCACCAACATCAACACCGAGATGAACTACTGGCCCGCCGAAGTCGCCAATCTCGCCGATTGCCACACCCCGCTGTTCGACTGGCTGGAGCGGGTGGCGGTGCGCGGGGCGCGGGTCGCGCAAAGCTATTACGGGATGCCCGGCTGGTGCCTGCACCATAATAGCGACATCTGGGCGATGGCCAATCCGGTCGGCGAAGGCAGCGCCGCGCCGATCTGGGCCAACTGGCCGATGGGCGGGCCGTGGCTGATGCAGCATCTGTGGCAGCATTATGCGTTCGGCGGCGACCGGGCGTTCCTGCGCGACCGGGCCTGGCCGCTGATGCGCGGCGCGGCCGAGTTCTGCGCGGCGTGGCTGGTGGCGAACGGCACGGACGGGCGGCTGACCACCGCGCCTTCCATCTCGCCCGAGAACGAGTTCCTTGCCCCCGACGGCAAGCCCGCCTCGATCAGCACGGGCTGCACCATGGACCTGGCGCTGATCCGCGAGCTGTTCGCCAACTGCATCGCCGCCAGCGCCCTGCTGAAGACCGATACGGCCTTCGCGACCAAGCTGCGCGGGCTGGTCGAGCGGCTGGAGCCGTATCGGATCGGCCGCCACGGCCAGTTGCAGGAATGGTCGCGCGACTTTGCCGAGGCGGAGCCGGGTCATCGCCATATCTCGCACCTCTATCCGCTCTATCCCGGCGACGAGTTCACGCCCCGCCGCACGCCCGAATGGGCCAGGGCGGCGGCGACATCGATGCAGCGGCGCGAGGACAATGGCGGGGCGCAGACCGGATGGAGCCGCGCCTGGGCGACCTGCATCTGGGCGCGGATGGGCGATGCCGCGCGTTCCGGCCGTTCGATCGACGCCTTCTTCAAAGGCAGTACGCTCGACAACCTGTTCGACACGCATCCGTCGAACAACGGGCCGATCTTTCAGATCGACGGCAATTTTGGGATCACCGCCGCCATTGCCGAGATGCTGCTGCAAAGCCATGACGGCGCGATCGCCCTGTTGCCCGCCCTGCCCCCGGCATGGCGCGACGGCCGCGTCCACGGCCTGCGCGCACGCGGCGGCGTGACCGTCGATCAGCGCTGGGCGGCGGGGCAGCTGGAACAGGCCGAGCTGCTGTCGGCGCTGGGCGGTGACCTGGTTGTCCGACTGCCCGCCGGTCGCCGGGTCCGCGCGGCCATGCGGGGCGGCCGGGCGGTGGCGATCCGTGCGACCGGGGACGCCATGCGCATCGCCACCCGCGCGGGGGACCGGATCACCTTGACCATCGGCGCCGCCTGAGCGCGGCGCCTGCTGGCGGCGGAACGGCCAGCGATCGCCTTCGAGCCGTTCGCCGCCATGGCCTGCGTCACCCCGTCCAAGGCGTCGCCGCCGGTTTCCTTTCCACCCCTTGCAGGGATGGTTGCGAACAGCCCGAGACAGGTGTTCCGCTCGGCTCCGCCCTCAGGGCATCGGCGTGATGGCGATCCGGTCGATATTGGGCGCATAGGCCGAGCGGAGCTGGACGCTTGGCCAGATCTGCGACGCATAGGTGCGCCCGTCCCAATTGGGCTGTTCCTCGCCCGCGATGCGGATGGTGTTGGCACCCGCCTTCAGCGCCACCGGCACGGTCATCTCCCACCAGTTGTTGGCATTGAAGCTGTGCGGCGCGCTGACCAGCATCGGCTTTCCGCCATTGATCGCGATGCGTGCGATCCGGGCGAGCGGATCGGGATTGTAATGCGTCGCCTTGGCCTGTTCCTCGTTCGAGAAGCGCAGGGTCAGCGCATAGGTGCCTGCGCGCGGCGCCATGACCCTGGGGAAGGTCAGCGTGTTGCCATTGCCCGGCGCGCCGCCGATGGCGAACACCGCCCGGCCGCCGCTGGCCCGCGAGGCCGCGCCGATCCGCGCGGTCCCGGCGACCTGCGCGTCCTCCGCCTCATAGACATGCGGTGCGGGGCCGTTATCGGGCGTCACCGACAGGCCGCGAACGGCCGACGATCCCGTGGGGGTCAGCACCACCTTGTTGATCCCGCCGAGCAGGAAGGCGCGGCCTTTCGTCTCGCGGCCATTGACCACCATGCGCACCGCGCCGCCGCCGGTTTCGGGGCTCAGGCGCGCCAGTCCGTCCTTCGCGGCATAGACCCAGAAGGTCGCGCTGCCGCCCTTCACCACCGCGTCGGCCACATCGTAGTGCGCTCGGCCAGCGGCGGGATCGGCGGCGGTCAGGGTGATCCGGTCGACCATCGCATTGCCCAGCATCCGCCCGTTGCCGTCCAGGCTGCGGGTCGCCAGCGTCAGGACATGGCGGCCGCGCGTCAGGTCGACGACCGTATCGGCATGGTCGAGCACGGCGGGCTTGTAGCCCAGAGGCAGGAACAGCTCGCCCGCCGCCTTGCCGTCGATCCGCAGGAAGACATTGGTCGCCCCCTGCGGCTCGACCAGCGGGTCCTTGTTGAAGCTGTTGGCGAGCACGCTCAGGTCATAGCGGCCATCGCGCGGCACATCGACCGCGAAGTCCAGCGCGGCATCGGCCCCGGTCCTGAACCCGTCGACCAGATAGCCGTTCGAGACATGGAAGCGATCGACGTGATCGGGCGAGCCCTCCGGCCCGCGCACGGCGAGCCCCTGCCCCTGACGGGTCGCCTTCTCCGCTTCGTAATCCTGCCGCCAGCGGGGCGCGACGGCGGCGGGACGCACCCCCCGCCCGGGGGAGAGGACCAGTTCATAGGCGGCTTCCTCGCGCAGGGCGGGCCAGCCGTCGCGGCCGAAGGTCAGGTCGACCTGCCCGTCCTTCACCGGCACCACGCGGTCGCCGATCACCGCCGGCGGCGGCGAGTCGCCCAGCTGGCCGGTCCAGTCGATCTCGCGCACGCGGACGCGCACCGTCTCGCCGAAGCTGGCGGGCACATGGGTCAACGCGACGGTGGCATCCCCCGACTTGCCGCCGAACAGCAGCCGCATCTGCTGCCGCGCCGGGTCGAGCGTCGCCACGCCCTGCAGCGTATAGCTCTGGTCGGGATGCGGCGGGGTGACGGCCAGGGTGTGGCCGCCCATCGTCGCATAGGCGTTCAGCAGCCACCATTGCCCATTGCCGCGATTGGCCTGGACGGCGGAGTCGCTGAGATTGCCGTCGATATTCCAATAGGCGATATCGGCATCGACCTTGGAATCCTCGATCGCCGCGACCCACTGCACCATCTGGCCGGGGACCGAGGTGTGGTAGTTATAGGCATATTCGTTGATGTTCACCGGCAGATGGCGGCCCTGCCATTTCGTGCCCTTGAACAGCCGGTCCTCCCATTCGCGGTATCTGCGCACGCTGGTCCGCACCACCGCCGGGTTGCTGAGTTCATGCCACGTCACCACGTCGGGCATGGTATCGGCGGCGATGGCGTGGCGCAGGAAGCCCTCCACCTCGGGATAGAGGACGCTGGTGTTCGGCCCCGCGATCCGCGCGCCGGGCAGTTCCTGGCGGATCATCCGCACCGCCCGGTCCCAGGCGTCGTTGAACGCGGTCGGGTCCTTCTGCCACCGCACATTGTTGCAGCTCTTCGGCCCTTCGGCGAACATGTTGCCATCGGGCTCGTTGAAGGGGACGAAGACGATCCGGTCGCGGTATCGCGGCGCCATGCCCTTCACCTGACGCACCTGGGCGCGCAGCTTTTCGATATAGTTCGCCACCGATTGCGCGCAGTCCCCGGTCTTCCAGTCATAGGGGAATTCGCGGTTGATGTCGGTCATGTAGATATAGGTGTCGCCGCCCGACGCATCGGTGAGCAGCGTCGAGATCTCCAGCGCGTCGGCGCCGGGATGCTGCGGCCCGTCCTGCGCCTTGGTCGAGACGGTGCGAAGCCCGATGCCCTCGACCAGATTGGGATGCGGCAGCCGTGCGTCATAGAGGCCGTAGAGCGTGCCCGACGCGCCGCCATGGAAAGCCCCGGTGTCGCTGGCGAGGTCGACCGTCATCCGCTCCTGCGCGAGCGCGGGCATGGCGACCGAGCCGAGCAGCGCGGCGAGAAGGATCGGGGCGAAACGAAGGGGCTTGGTCTGTGTCTGGGCCATGAGGGGTTCCGGGATAAGAGTCATGCGAGGCGCGCAGCGGTCATGCGTGCGATGGTGGTGCGGTTGAGGATCAGTCGGGAAATCGCAAAGGCCAGCGCCAGGTGCATCAGGCCGGGGATGATCGTCGAAAGCAGGCGAATGCCGGTCAGCGACAGCGGCGTCTGGTTGCCCGCCCCCGCCTTGTAGGAGACGAGGACCAGCACCAGGCTGATCAGCGCCCCCGCGACCGCCCAGGCCAGCTTCACGAAGAACTGGTTGAAGGCGAAACTCATCCCCGAGGAGCGCATCCCCAGCTTCCATTCGCCATATTGGTCGGCCAGCTGGATCAGGGTGAAGTGCAGCGGCAGGGTGCAGCCCAGCACGATGCAGCATAGCCCGACCAGCACCAGCCACAGGGTCGGATAGTCGCCCGGCACGAAAAAGGCGGCGAAGTGGCCTGCGACCAGGATCAGATTCACCCAGATATAGATGCTGCGCACATCGTAGCGCCGCGTGAACGCCTGCACCACGATCGACCCCAGGAAGCCCCCGGCGGTCGCGGTGCCGAAGAACAGCGCCTGATAGGTCGCGTCGCCCTTCAGCACATAGGTGATGAAATAGAGCGCCGCGCCGCCCTTTGTATTGAAGATCGCGATCAGCAGCAGCGTCATCAGGAAGGTCCAGCGCAGCTGGTCGTTCTTCAGCGTATTGGCGATCGCGACCTTCAGCGGCACGTCGGCGGTATCGGCCGCCACCACCCGCTCGCGCACGAACAGGAAGCAGATCAGGAACATGACGATGGCGGCCGCACTCAGGATCGCCACCCCGTCGCGATAGCCGCGCGCGATGTCCGCGCCGCCCAGCTGGCGGACCAGGATCGGCAGACCGACCGAGACGCAGAAGGAGGCGATCGCCACCATCGCGAAGCGCACCGACTGGCACGATACGCCCTCCCGCTCGCTGTCGGTCATCCGGGTGATCAGCGCGCAATACGGCACGTTGTTGAGCGAATAGGAAAGCGCGAGCAGGAAATAGGTGATCGCGGCATAGGCGACCTTGCCGTCATAGCTGAAATCGGGCGCCTGAAAGGTCAGGAAGCAGCTGAGGCCCACCGGAATCGCGGTCCAGAGCAGATAGGGGCGGAACCGCCCCCAACGGGTCGTGGTGCGATCGGCCATGATCCCGATCAGCGGGTCGGACACGGCATCGAAGATGCGCAGCGACAGGAACAGCACGCCGACGATGCCCGGCGCCAGTCCGAAGACGTCAGTGTAATAGAAGGTCAGGAAATTGGCGATCAGCCCGGTCACGATGGTGCCGCCCGCGTCACCGAAACCATAGCAGATCTTCTCCACGAACGGGATGCAGGCGACCTGCGCGTCGCCGCGCGTGCGCCCTTCCCGGATCCCGTCCCCGGCCTGTGCCGCTGTCGCCATGCCCCTATCCTCCATTTTCCCGGCCCGCCTTGTTGACGGTGACGGTCATTCGTTCGCTTTAAAGACCTTCGCCACGGCGGCCCCGTCGCGGATAAAGACCGGAATCCGCTTGACCGGCGCATGGCAGATCACGTCGCCGCCGCCCTCCACCCGGTCGCCGGTCCAGGCATCGCGCCAGATGCCCTTGGGTAAATAGACGCTGCGCTCGCCGACGCCCGGATCGGTCACGGGCGCGACCAGCAGGTCGGGGCCGAACATATATTGATCGTCCACCGTCCAGGCACGCGCATCGGCCGGATAGTCGTAGAACATCGGCCGCATCAACGGATCGCCCCGCTCATGCGCCGCGCGCATCAGCCCCGCGACATAGGGCCGCAGCCTTTCGCGCAACGCCGCATAACAGCGCAGCACCGCAAAGACCGGCTCGCCGAAGCTCCACAATTCATTGCCCGCCCCGGTGTCGCATTGCGCCACCCCGTCGCGGAACGGCTCGGCGGGCGGCGTCACGGGATCGCGGTGGCCGTGCATCCGCAGGACGGGGGTGAACACCGCCCATTGGAACCAGCGGATCATCAGCTCATGAAAGGCCGGATCGTCGACATGGCCGCCATGGAAGCCGCCGATATCGGTCGTCCACCACGGGATACCCGCCATCCCCATGTTGAGACCGGCGCTCAGCTGGTTGCGCATCGCCTCGAACGAGGAATGGATATCGCCCGACCAGACGAGCGCGCCGTAACGCTGGCTGCCCGCCCAGGCGCAGCGGATCAGGCTGACGATCTCGGTCTCGCCTTCCGCGCTCAGGCCGTCGTAAAAGGCTTGGGCGTAATGGAGGGGATAGGCGTTTCCAACCTCCAGCACGCTGCCGCTGTGATAGCGATAATTGTCGAAATCATAGGCGCTATATTCGGGCTCCGCCTCGTCCAGCCAGAACAGCGCCACGCCCTTGTCGCGGTAATTGCGCTTCGCCCGGTCCCACAGGAAAGCGCGCGCGCCGGGATGGGTGACGTCGATGAAGCGGGTATTGCCCAGAAACTCCTGCTGCACGTCCAGCCCGCGTGCGGAGCGCACCAGATAGCCCTTCTCGACCATCTCGGGATAATTTTCCGACCGATGGTCGACCGTCGGCCAGATCGAGACGAGCAGCTCGGTGCCCATCGCCTTCAGCTCGGCGGTCATCGCGGCGGGATCGGGCCATTCGCGTTCGTCGAACCGCCAGTCGCCCTGAACCGGCCAGTGGAAGAAGTCGGCGACGATCACCGCCAGCGGAATGCCCCGCGCATGATAGTCGCGCGCCACCGCCAGCAGCTCGTCCTGGCTCCGGTAGCGCAGCTTGCTCTGCCACAGCCCCAGCGCATAATCGGGCATCATCGGCACCGTGCCCGTCACCTGCGCATAATTGCGCACAATATCGGCGGGCGTATCGCCCGCGGTGATCCAGTAATCGATCTCGCGCGCGGCCTCGGCGGTCCAGGTCGCGCCATTGGCGGCGAAATGCACCGCGCCGACCGCGGGCATGTTCCACAACAGGCCATAGCCATGGCTAGACACGACAAAGGGCACGCTCGCCTGCGAGTTGCGCTGCGCCAGTTCCAGCGTGCATCCGGCCAGGTTCAGATTGGGCTGCTGATACTGGCCCATGCCATAGAGCCGCTCGCCGGTCTTCGCCTCGAAGCGGACGGTGATGCGCGCGGTGTCGCCGGTCAGCGGCTTGAACTCGCGCCCCGCCAGCCCCAGCGCGCTGATCGTGCGCACCTCGTCGGTGCCGACCGTCCAGAATTGGCTGATCGTGTCGCGCTGCCGCCACTTTTCCTCCAGCAGCAGCTCCCCGGCCGCATTCAGGAAGCGGACACGGCCTTGCAGGTCGACTTCGGCGGTGATCCGGCCTTGCGTGATCCGCGCGGTCGCGCCGTCACGGGTGACGATCGGATCGGCATCGGCACGGTCGTCCAGCAACGCCCCGGCGCGTGATCCGGCGTCAGGAAAGGGCGATGCGCGCAGCCGCAGACCGTCCGGCCCGTGCGCCTCGATCCGCAACCAGACCCCGTTATAGCGCCACGCGATCGCGCGGGCCTCCAGAACAAGCGTGTCCAAAACGACTCGGTCCTCCCACCGCCACTCTTCGATGGCCGTAAACGTTTACGGGTTTTCGGCCGATTGGGCGCGTCTGTCAATGATCTTGTTTGCGATCACCGCGCTCGGGGACTTGTGCGAAACCGTTCGCGCCGCGATCACGAGCGGATGGATATACGCGAACTTGCGCATCACCTGGGGCTGTCGATCGGCACGGTGTCGCGTGCGCTGAACGATCGCAAGGACGTCAGCCCGGCGACCCGCCAACGGGTGGTCGAGGCGGCGGCGAAATATGGTTATATTCCCAACCAGTCGGGGCGGACGCTGCGCAGCGGTCGGACCGGCACGGTCGGCTTCATGCTGACGCTGGAACATGACAGCGCGATCCATGGCGACCCCTTCTTCATGGCGCTGCTCGAGGGGTTGCAGAACGGCCTGGGCGAACATGATCTCGACCTGGTCGTGCTGCTGGCCCGCAAGGGCGAGGATGCCCTGACCTTCCTGCGCCGCCATGTCTCGCGTGGGACGGTCGATGGCTGGGTGCTGTCGGGGACGCAGCATCACGATCCGCGCATCCCCTTCCTGCTCGACCGCGAAATCCCCTTCGTCGCGCTGGGCCGCACCGCGATCGCGCGCGATTATGCCTGGATCGACCTGAATTTCGAGGGCGTCACGGCCGATGCGATGACGCTGCTGACCGAGGCCGGGCACCGCCGCATCGGACTGGTCGCGCCGCCCGCCACGATCAACAACAGCCATATCGTGGTCGAATGCTATCGCGATGCACTGGCGCGCGCGGACATCCCCTATGACCCGATGCTCGTCCATCACGGCGAAACCGACGAGAGCGACGGCGAGGCGACGGCGAGCGAGTTGATGGCACTCCCCGACCGACCGACCGCGCTGCTGCTGATGGGCGAGACCGCGCCCGTCGGGGCCTATCGCGCGCTGCGCCGCCTGGGCCTGGAGCCGGGGCGCGATGTCGCGGTGATCGGCCTGCGCGACAACCCCGCCTGCCGCGCCCTGTCCCCCGACCTGACCTGCTTCTCGCTGGACCTGGGCGATCTGGGGCTGGCGCTGGCGCAAGGCCTTGTCGCGATGCTGCCCGGCCCGTCAAAGGCTGCGGGGCCGTCGGTCCAGACCCTGTGGGACATGACGCTGCGCCCGGGGCAGAGCCACAGCGTCCAGCGTTAAGACAAAATGTCAGGGACATGGCGGAGCGGGAGGGATTCGAACCCTCGATACGGTTTTGCCGTATACTCACTTTCCAGGCGAGCGCCTTCGACCACTCGGCCACCGCTCCGCATGAGTCCATGCCTGGAAGACGCGGCCCTAATGCGCTTCCTCGCGGCGCGCAAGCGATTGCGTGTGCCGTTGGGCTGAGGCAGTCTGTGCGGCGATGACGATCGCGCTTCTGCTCGCCGCGCTTCTGGCGCAGGCTTCGCCCTCCCCCGCCCCTGCCGCGCAGGCCGGCGATCCGCTGCCCGGCGACTGGATCGCCGTGCCCGATGACGAGTTGCTGGTCTTCACGCTGTCCAATGGACGGACGGTGACGCTGCGGCTGGCATCGGCCCAGGCGCCGGTCCATGTCGCCAATATCCGCGCGCTGGCACGGGCGCATTGGTGGGACGTGGGGACCAGCGTCTATCGCGTGCAGGAGAATTACGTCGCGCAATGGGGCGACGCGACCGAGAAGAAGCCATTGCCGACCGGCATCGTCGCCAATCCTCCGGCCGAATATGTCCGCTCGGGCAACAGCGCGGTGGCGCGGCTGACCAAGTCCGATCCCTATGCCGCCTGGGCCGGCTATAGCCGTGACGGCTGGCCGCTGGCGGGGGATGCGACAGCGGAGTGGATGCCGCATTGCTATGGCATGGTCGGCGTCGCGCGCGACCTGGCGCCCAGCACGGGGTCGGGGGCCGAGCTTTATACGATCATCGGCCATTCGCCGCGGGTGCTGGACCGCAACATCGCGGTGGTCGGCCGGGTGGTCGACGGCATGGATGCGCTCTCCACCCTGCCGCGCGGGACCGGCGACCTGGGTTTCTACACGGATGAGGGGCAGCGGCTGGCGATCGTCTCGGCGCGGCTGGCGAGCGATATCCCCGCCGCCGAGCGGCCGCATTTCCAATATCGCGAGACGGTGTCGCCACGCTTCGCGGCGTGGATCAAGGGACGCGAGAATCGGAAGAACGATTTCTTCACCGTGCCTGCGGGGGGTGTGGATATTTGTGCGGCCCTGCCGCCGGTTCGCAAGACGCCTTGAGTTTGGGGGTGGGGCGTGGCCTTCGACTTCGCTCAGGCTGAACGGAGCGGATGTTTTAAAGGCAAGGTTCCCAACCCCGTTCAGCCTGAGCGAAGTCGAAGGCCACAGGAAAACGGGGCGGCTGGATACCCGGCCGCCCCGTCCCGAATCACGCCGCCTTCTTGCCCGGTTCGATCCGGTTGGCGACCAGGTGATCGACCACCGCCGGATCGGCGAGCGTCGAGGTGTCCCCCAGCGCATCGACCTGGTTCTCGGCGATCTTGCGCAGGATGCGGCGCATGATCTTGCCCGAGCGCGTCTTGGGCAGGCCCGGCGCGAATTGCAGCGCATCCGGCGTGGCGATCGGGCCGATCTCGCGGCGGACCCACTGGACCAGCTCGGCGCGCAGCGCCTCGTCTTCCTCGACGCCCGCGTTCAGCGTGACGAAGGCATAGATGCCCTGCCCCTTCACGTCATGCGGCATGCCCACGACGGCGGCCTCGGCCACCTTGGCGTGCGCGACCAGCGCGGACTCGACTTCCGCCGTGCCCATGCGGTGGCCCGAGACGTTGATGACGTCATCGACCCGGCCGGTGATCCAGTAATAGCCGTCCTCGTCGCGGCGGCACCCGTCGCCGGTGAAGTATTTCCCCGGATAGGTGGTGAAATAGGTCTGGAAGAAGCGGTCGTGATCGCCCCAGACGGTGCGCATCTGCCCCGGCCAGCTGTCGGCGATGACGAGGTTGCCCTCGACCGCGCCGTCCAGCACCTTGCCCTCGGCATCGACGATCTGCGGCAGCACGCCGGGTAGCGGCAGGGTGGCCGAGCCGGGCTTGAGCGCCACGGCGCCCGGAATCGGCGCGATCATGTGGCCGCCGGTCTCGGTCTGCCACCAGGTGTCGACGATCGGGCAGCGCCCCTCGCCCACGACCTTGTAATACCATTCCCAGGCTTCCGGGTTGATCGGCTCGCCGACCGAGCCCAGCACACGCAAGCTGGAGCGGTCGGTCTTCTTCACCCATTCGTCGCCCTCGCGCATCAGCGCGCGCAAGGCGGTCGGCGCGGCATAGAAGGTCGCGACCTTGTATTTGTCGACGATCTGCCAAAAGCGGCTGAAATCGGGGTAGTTGGGCACGCCCTCATACATCAGCGTCGTCGCGCCGTTCGCCAGCGCGCCATAGACGACATAGCTGTGCCCCGTGACCCAGCCCACATCGGCGGCACACCAGAACACCTCGCCCTCGCGGTAATCGAAGACGTGGCTGTGGGTATAGGAGGCCCAAAGCAGATAGCCGCCGCTGGTGTGCAGCACGCCCTTGGGCTTGCCGGTCGAGCCGCTGGTATAAAGGATGAACAGCGGGTCCTCCGCGCCCATCGGCTCGGGCGCGCAATCGGTGGCGGCGGCGTCGACCAGGTCGCCATACCATTGGTCGCGGCCCTCGGTCATCGTCACGTCGACGCCGCTGTGCTTCACCACCACGACATGGTCGACCGTGACGCCGTCATGCTCCAGCGCGGCGTCGACATTGGCCTTCAGCGGCACCGCCTTGCCCCCGCGACAGCCGCCGTCCGCCGTGATGACGATACGCGAATCGCAATCGACGATGCGGTTGACGAGGCTTTCGGGCGAGAAACCTCCGAATACGATCGAATGGATCGCGCCGATCCGCGCACAGGCCAGCATCGCAAAGGCCGCCTCGGGGATCATCGGCAGATAGAGGGTGACGCGATCGCCCCGGGCGACGCCCAGGTCCTTCAGCACATTGGCGAGGCGGCAGACCTGCTCATGCAGTTCGCGATAGGTGATGCGGCGATCGGTGCCGGGGGCATCGCCTTCCCACAGGATCGCGACCTGATCGGCGCGGGTTTCCAGATGCCGGTCGATACAGTTCGCCGCGACGTTCAGCTGTCCGTCGGCGAACCAGTTGATGCGGAAATCCGCCTCGTCGAAGCTGGTGTCCTTCACGCTGGTGAAGGGCGTGATCCAGTCCAGCCGCTGGGCCTGTTCGCGCCAATAGCCGTCCGGATCGGTCTTCGCCGCCTCATAAGCCCGGGCGTAGCGTTCCGCATCCATGGACGCGCTATCGGCCCATTCGGGAACGGGGTGAACATGGGCGCTCATGCCTGTCTCTCCTTTGTCTTTATCGGACCTTTTAGCAGCCCAACATCACTATTGCCTATCGGCTCCGTGACAAAGTGCGTCCTGCGATCGGGCGTGGATGCCCGGCCAAAATGTCGCCGCCATGACGACCGTTCATCATAATGTCGGAGAGGTTGCGACAAGACCAAGGGCGGGCTGCGGACATTTGCATCCATCCAGCGCAAGATACCGTCCACCCCCTCTATTCCTGCCGCCAAAGCAACGCTACAGCGGCAGACATGCCAGGTTTCGAGGGGGACGGACCGAGGATGATCGCGACTGCCCACGACCGTGCCGACATCCCCGCCGGTTTTGCCGCTGTTCTGGCGCGCAGCGGCGAGATGGGTCGGCTGATCGCGGGGCATGACTGGACCGCAACGCCGCTGGGGCCGATCGCCACCTGGCCGCAGAGCCGGTTGACGGCGATCGCCATCGCGCTCGCCGCCGCGATCCCGATCGCGACCATCTGGGGGCCGGAGGGCATCCTGATCTACAATGCGGGCTATGCCGAATTTTCCGGCGACCGGCACCCGACGATGCTGGGTGTTCCCCTGGTCGAGGCGTGGCCCGAGGCCGCGACGTTCAATACCCAGGTCATCGCCGAGGGGCTGGCGGGCCGCACGCTGGCCTATCGCGACCAGGCGCTGATGCTGAATCGCAATGGGCGGTCCGAGCAGCATTGGCTCGACCTCGACTATACCCCCATCGCGGACGAAAGCGGGCGCCCGGCAGGCATCCTGGCGACCGTGATCGACAGCAGCGCGCGGATGCGCGACCGGCAGGACCGCGAAACCGCGCTGTCCGCCGCCCGCGAGAGCGAGGCGCGGTTCCGCAACGTCGCCGATCATGCGCCGATCGTCATCTGGGTGACCGATACCGACGGCCATTGCACCTATATCAACCGTGCCTGGCAGGTGCAGACCGGGCAGGACGTCGCGCAGGGCCTGCGTTTCGGCTGGGCGGAGATGCTTCATCCCGACGATCGCCCGATCGCGGAGCGGGCGTTTCGCGAGGCGATGGTCGCGCCGCGCGCCTTCCAGACCGAATATCGGCTGGCGCAGGTGCAGGGGGGCTATCACTGGGTGATGGCCTCCGCCGTTCCGCGCTTCGACGATGACGGCGTCTTTCTGGGGATGATCGGATCGGTCGTCGATATCGACGAGCGCCGCCGGGCCGAGGTGACGCTGCGCGACGTCAATGCGGTGCTGGAGCGCCGGGTGATGGAGGCGCTGGCCGAGCGCAAGCTGTTCGCCGATATCATCGATTCGACCGGCACGCTGGTCCAGGTGCTGGGCTTCGACCATCGCTATCTGGCGATCAACCGCGCCGCGGCCGAGGATTTCGAGCGCATCTTCGGCGCCCGCCCGCAGATCGGCCAGCACAAGGCCGAGGCGATGGCCGACCGGCCGGAGATCCTGTCGGTCATGCGCGACTATTGGACGCGCGCGCTGGCGGGCGAGGAGTTTTCGGTCATCCAGGCGCTCGAAGACCTGGCGGGGGAGCGGCGCCATTACGAGCTGCGCTTCAGCCCGCTGGTTTCCGCCGAGGGCACGCCGATCGGCGCCTATCAGTTCGCGACCGATGTGTCCGAACGGCTGGCGCAGCAGGAACGGCTGCACGACATGGAGGCGCAGTTGCGCCAGAGCCAGAAGATGGAGGCGGTCGGCCAGCTGACCGGCGGCATCGCGCACGACTTCAACAATCTGCTCCAGGTCGTGGTCGGCAATCTGGAGATGCTCGACCGTTTCCTGCCGGAGGGCGAGCATCCGCGCGCCAGGCGGTCGGCGACCAATGCGATGACGGGCGCGCGGCGGGCCGCCACCCTGACCCGGCGGCTGCTCGCCTTTTCGCGGCGGCAACCGCTGGCCCCGCAATCGGTCGATGCGCGGCGGCTGGTCGACGGGCTGTCCGACCTGCTGACCCGGACCCTGGGCGAGCAGGTGCGCCTGTCCGTCGAATCCGCCTCCGACCTGTGGGTGACAGAGGCCGATCCCAACCAGCTGGAAAGCGCGATCCTGAACCTGGCGGTCAATGCGCGCGACGCGATGCCGCATGGCGGCACCCTGTCGATCACGATGCGCAACGCGACGCTGGACGGGCTGGCGACGATGGCGGCGGGGCCGGTGCCCTATCCCACCGATCCGGGCGATTATGTCGCCATCGACGTCAGCGACACCGGCACCGGCATGGACCGCGCGACGCTGGGCCGGGTGTTCGAGCCGTTCTTCACCACCAAGGAGGTGGGCAAGGGCACCGGGCTGGGCCTGTCGATGGTCTATGGTTTCGCCAAGCAGTCGGGCGGGCAGGTGCAGATCGAATCGCGCCCCGGCGAGGGCACCTGCGTCACCCTGTTCCTGCCGCGCTTCCGGGGCGAGGCGACCGCGCCGCTGGACCCGCCCCCGGTCGCCCCGCATCCCGTTCGCGGGTCCGAGACGATCCTGGTGGTCGAGGACGATGCCGATGTCCGCAGCTATTCGACCGAGGCGCTGCGCGAGCTGGGCTATGACGTGATCGAGGCGGAGGACGGGGCATCGGCCCTCGCCCTGCTCGAGGCGCCCGACGCGTCGCGTATCGCGCTGCTGTTTTCCGATGTGGTGCTGCCCGGCGGCATGACGGGGGCCGACCTGGCCTCGGCCGCGCGGTCGTTGCATCCCGAGCTGAAGGTGTTGTTCACCACCGGCTATGCCCGCGACGTGATCGTCCATGGCGGGCGGCTGGACGCCGGGGTGGCGCTGATCACCAAGCCGTTCGACTTTGCCGACCTGGCGGCGCGGATCAGGGCGATGCTGGACGGGTAGCGAACCTGGTCGGCGGAGCGCTGGGGTGATCGCCCGATGGATGCCATGCAGCGCCACCAAGCCCCGAAATCCCCCGTTCTTCCAGGCGGATGACGGCGCGCTTTCCCCGACGCACCCGAGTCGGCGGGTTGCGCGTTCAGCGCGACGGGACGAAAGGACGGGGATGGCATCGCGGTTTCGGCAATTCTGGAGCGAGGAGGAATGGTCCTTCGCTCCCCATGAGCGGCCGACCATTCCCGGCTCGCCCGGCAATTTCGATCATCCCAACCGGCGGCGCATCGCCTACGGCGTGATCGCGGTGCTGATCGGGCTGACCGGCGGGCTGGGCAACGCGCTGGTCCAGGTGAATACCGTGCAGTTGCAGGGCGCGCTGGGGCTGGACCCGACCGAGATCGCATGGCTGCCCATCGCCTATGTGATGACCAACGCGTCGATCAACCTGCTGCTCATCAAGTTCCGCCAGCAATTCGGGCTGCGCCCCTTCGCGCTGCTGTTTTCGGGCCTCTATACGATCCTGGCCTTCGCCCATCTGTTCGTGCGCGATTTCGCCACCGCCATCGCGGTGCGCGGGGCCAGCGGCATGGCGGCGGCGGCGCTGTCGTCGCTGGGCCTCTATTACATGATGCAGGCGCTGCCGTCGAAATGGCGGCTGAAGGCGATCGTGCTGGGCATCGGCGTACCGCAATGCGCCGCGCCGCTCGCCCGGCTGTTCTCGCCCGAGCTGCTCGCCATGTCGCATTGGCGCACACTGTATCTTTTCGAGTTCGGGCTGGCGGCGATCAGCCTGGCCTCGATCATCGCGCTGCGCCTGCCCCCGACCCAGCGGCTCAAGGCGTTCGAGCCGCTCGATTTCCTGACCTTCGCGCTCTACGCCCCCGCCATCGGCCTGTTCTGCGCGGTGCTGGGCCAGGGGCGGCTGGTCTGGTGGACGCAGGCCGCGTGGATCGGCTGGGCGCTGGTCATCGCCATCCCGCTGCTGGCGCTGGCGCTGTGGATCGAGCATCACCGCGCCAATCCGCTGCTCAACACCCGCTGGCTGGGGTCGATCGACATCGTGCGCTTCGCCATCGTCACGCTGATGGCGCGTATCGTGTTTTCCGAGCAGAATTTCGGCGCGGTCGGCCTGTTGACCGCGCTGGGCCAGAATAACGACCAGTTCGGGACGCTCTTCACCATCGCCTTTATCGCCTCGGTCGCGGGTGTGATCGCCAGCGCGGTGACGCTGGACGTGACGCGGCTGACCCATCCGGTGATGTTCGCGATCGGGCTGGTCGCCATCGCCGCCTATGCCGACAGCTTCTCGACCAACCTGACCCGCGCGCCGGAGCTGTATGCGACGCAAGCCGTGATCGCCTTTTCGACCACCTTCTTCCTCGGCCCGTCTCTGTTGTTCGGCATGACCCGCGCGCTGCAACAGGGGGCGGGCCACGTCATCAGCTTCATCGCACTGTTCGGGATGCTCAATTCGGTCGGGAGTCTCGGTGGCACCGCGCTGCTCGGCACCTATCAGGTGGTGCGTGAAAAGACGCACAGTGCCGCCATCGTCCAGAATATCGACCCCACCGACCCACAGGTGACGCAGCGTATCGCGGCGGGCGGCGCACGGGTATCCGGCGTGATCGGCGATCCCACGCTCGCCCGCGCCGAGGGCGCCGCGCTGCTGTCGCAGGCCGCCACGCGCGAGGCGAATATCCGCGCCTATAACGACGTCTTCCGCCTGGTCGCAGCACTTGCGGCCGCCGTCACCCTTTTCCTCGCGCTGCTGACCTGGCGGCGCGCGCGCCGCGCCCGTGCCGCGGCCAAGGTACAGCCATGACCGACACACGATCGCCCGTCTCCGCCACCCCGATGACCGAAGAGGCCGCTGCCGAAGCGGGCGTGCCCCCGCCTGCCCCCGCCCCGGCGCCGCCGCCCGCCCCGTCTTCGGGCTGGCGGCCGCCCTCGGGGGGGTGGCGGTCGCGCGCGCTGATCGCGCTGCTCGTCATCGGCGGCATCGCGGCGGTGCTGGCGGCGTGGCGCCTGCCGCCCTTTTCCAGCGATCTCCAGTCGACCGACAACGCCTATGTGCGCGGCCGGACGACGGTGATCGCGCCGCAGGTCAGCGGCTATGTCACCGCCGTGCTGGTCAAGGATTTCGAGACGGTGCGCGCCGGGCAGCCGCTGGTGAAGATCGACGACCGCATCTATCGCCAGCGCGTCGACCAGGCGACGGCGCAGGTCAACGCCCAGGCGGCGACGCTCGCCAACAGCCGCCAGGCCCAGGCGTCGCGCACCGCCAGCCTCGCCGCACAGGACGCCGCCGTCGCCAATGCCGAGGCGCAGCTGATGCGTGCGCAGGCGGACATGGCGCGGGTCAACGATCTCGTCACCGATGGCTCGGTGTCCCTGCGCGAACGCGACCAGACGCTCGCCGCGCTCCGCCAGGCCCAGGCGCAGTTGCGTCAGGCCAAGGCCGCGCGCGCCATCGCGCAACAGGATGTTCGCACCGTCGTGGTCGGGCGCGGCGGCCAGCAGGCGGGCGTGTCGGGGGCGGAGGCCGCGCGGCGGCTGGCGCAGATCGATCTCGCCAACACCGTCGTCCGCGCGCCCGAAGATGGCCGCCTGTCCGAAGTCGGCGTGCGGCTGGGCCAATATGTGACGGCGGGATCGCAGCTGATGTTCCTGGTGCCGCCCGAAACCTGGGTCATCGCCAATTTCAAGGAAGCGCAGACCGCGCGCATGGCGGTGGGACAACCCGCCAGCTTCACCGTCGACGGCCTGAGCAATGCCCGGCTGAAGGGCCATGTCGAGCGTATCTCGCCCGCCGCCGGGTCTGAATTCGCGGTGCTGAAGTCCGACAACGCCACCGGCAACTTCACCAAGGTGCCGCAGCGCATCGCGGTGCGCATCCGCGTCGATCCGGGCCAGCCCCTGGCCGCGCGCCTGCGCCCCGGCATGTCGGTACAGGCCAGCGTCGACACGGCAGGCGGACCGAAGGTGCGATGAGACACGCCGCCCTCCCCCTTGCCGCCGTGCTGCTGCTCGCCGGGTGCATCGGCCCGCGTCCAGCCGCCCCCACGGCCAGTGCCGTCGTGCCGCCGCCCGCCTGGCGCACCGCGCTGGGACCGGGCAGCCCGATCGCGGCCGATTGGTGGCAGGCGTTCGGAGACCCGCAACTGACCGCGCTCGTCACCCGTGCGCTCGCCGACAATCCCGATCTGGGCAGCGCGGCGGCGCGGATCGAGGAGGCGCGCGCGCAGGAAAGGCTCGCCCGCGCGCAGCGGTCCCCCAACGTCACGGCGGGCCTGCCGCTGTCCGAGGGGCGCACCGTCAGCGCCTTCGGCACCGGGCTGGACCAGTTCGGCGCGCAGCCGCTGGTGCAGGCGAGTTACGACTTCGATCTGTTTGGACGGCTGCGCAATGCCCAGGCGGCGGCGCGCGCGCAGCTGCTGGCGACCGAGGCGGCGCGCGACACCGTGCGGCTGGCGCTCGCCGCCGGGGTGGCGAGCGGCTATGTGAGCTTGCGCGCACTCGACCACCGGCTGCACATCGCCGAGGAGACGCTGGCCGCGCGCGCCGACGCGCTGCGCATCGCCCGGCGGCGGGCGACGACGGGCTACACCTCCAACCTCGAACTGCGGCAGGCGGAGGGCGAATATCGCGCGACCGAGCAACTGGTCGCCGCCGCCCGGCTGGCGGTGACGCGGCAGGAAAACGCACTCAGCGTGTTGATCGGCGGCGCGCCCGGCCCGATCCCGCGCGGCCTGCCGATCGACAGACTGATCCGCCCCGCCATTCCCGATGGCCTGCCCGCCGACCTGCTGCGCCGCCGCCCCGACCTGTTCCAGGCCGAACAGGCGCTGGTCGCCGCCGACCGCTCGCTCGACAGCGCGCGCGCGGCGATGCTGCCCAGCCTGGGGCTGACCGGGTCGGCGGGCGTCGCGCTGTCCAACGCGCTGAACAATCCGATCACCCTGTTCTCGATCGGCGGCAGCGTGCTGGCCCCGATCTTCGACGCCGGACGGTTGCGGGCGCAGGCCGATGCCAGCGCGGCGCGGCGCGACCAGGCCGCCTTCGCCTATCGCAAGACCGCGCTGACCGCGTTTCGCGAGGTGGACGACAGCCTCGCCTCCGTCCGGCGCTCGGGCGAGCAGGCGGTGGCGCTGGCCGGGCAGCGTGCGGCACAGGCCGATGCCCTGCGCATCGCCTCCAATCGCTACCGGGCGGGATATTCCTCCTATCTCGAACAGCTGGATGCGCAGCGCGGGCTGCTGACCGCCGAACTGGCGCTGGCCGAGGCGCAGGCCAACCAGCTGACCGCCTATATCACGCTGTATCAGGCGATGGGGGGCGGCTGGTCGCCGCAGGCGATCGAGGCGACGGCGCGATAGATCGCGAATTCGGGGAGGATCGCCGCAATCGCTTTCATTGTCCGTAACGGTCGATGGAACGGGAGGGCGGGGTTGCGCGCTGACGCCCCCGAACCGACACTGCCAACCGAATTTGCAACGGGAGATCCGATATGGGCGTGAATGTGATCTACAAGACCAAGGCGACGGCGACCGGCGGTCGCGACGGCGCGGCGCGGTCGGAAGACGGCTCGGTCGACGTCAAGCTGGTCGTGCCCAAGGAAATGGGCGGTCCGGGTGGCGAGGGCGCCAATCCGGAAAAGCTGTTCGCGGCGGGTTATTCGGCCTGTTTCCTGGGCGCGATGAAGGCGGTGTCGGGCAAGGAAGGCGTGAAGGTGCCGCAGGACGCCACCGTCACCGCCGAGGTCGGCTTCGGCCCGCGTGAGGAAGGCGGCTATGGCATCACCGTCGACCTGTTGGTCAACCTGCCCGGCGTCGACCGTGCCGAGGGCGAGAAGCTGATGCATGCCGCGCATGAGGTCTGCCCCTATTCCAACGCGACCCGCAACAACGTGGATGTCGGCCTGACGCTCGCCTGAGTCGTCCCGCTTCGCGCAATCCGAGGCCCTTCGTCCCCAGCGGCGGAGGGCCTTGCCGTTTTCCAAGGACCCCATGATGACCACCCGCCCCGCCGGAACCGAGAGCTTCACGCTCAACCAGACGATGCTGCGCATCCGCGACCCCAAGCCGTCGCTCGCCTTTTACCAGGACGTGCTGGGCATGACCCTGCTCCAGCAGCTGGATTTCGAGGAGATGCAATTCTCGCTCTACTTCCTCGCCTATCTGAAACCGGACGAGACGATTCCCGAGGACCCCGCCGAGCGGGCACGTTTCATCTTCAACCGGGAAACGACATTGGAGCTGACCCATAATTGGGGCACAGAGTCCGACCCGGCATTCAAGGGCTATCACGACGGCAACGGCGATCCGCGCGGGTTTGGTCATATCGGCATCAGTGTCGACGATGTCGCCGCCGCCTGTGAGCGTTTCGAGTCCCTGGGCGTGACTTTCAAGAAGCGGCCCCAGGACGGCAAGATGAAGGACATCGCCTTCATCACCGACCCGGATGGCTATTGGATCGAAATATTGTCCGCTGACGGCATGACGCAAAGTTTGGCCAGCACCACCTAAATCTCTTTTTCCTCCGGCGTTTGGACCAAATTGAAACGGGTTTTTTACCGTTTCTGCCCAATATGGTCACACACGCCGGAGGGCTTGGCGACTGCCGGCAGCCTCCGTCGAACCGTGCGAGTGCTCCCGCTCGCGGACGGTTTTTTGGAGGGTATGCTGCTATGTTGTCCTGGTTTGCCAAGACGGCACCGATTCGACTCAAATTCGACGTGCTGACCGTCCTTTTCGGGGCGATCACCGCAGTCGGCCTGATGACGACGATCGCCGCCCAGGGCAGTCTTTCCCTGTCCCTGCCGGCCCTGTTCGCCGCTGGCGCGTTGATCCTGTCGTTGGTCGCGATGCGGGCGGCGCGCAAGCTGATCTGCGATCCCTATGTCGGCAGCGTCGTCGCCATGGAGCATCTGGCCGCCGGCGACATCGATCGCGAGATACACTATGATGATTATCGCGACTGCATCGGCCGCATGGCCCGCGCGATGCACGTCTTCCGCCGCAACGCCGCCGAGGTGAAGAAGGCGGGCGAGGCGCAGCAGATCGTCGTCGCCTCGCTCGGCAAAGGGCTGGGCGAGCTGGCCGGGGGCAATCTGACCGAGACGATCCCCACGCCCTTCCCGGCCGAATATGAAAAGCTGCGCCACGACTTCAACCGCGCGATGGAGTCGATGGGTCGTGCGATGGGCGCCGTGACGACCGCCACCCACGGTATCAATGCGGGCGCCAGCGATATCCGCCAGGCCTCGGACGACCTGTCGCAGCGCACCGAGCAGCAGGCCGCCAGCCTGGAGGAAACCGCCGCCGCGATGGACGAGATCACCTCGACCGTCCGCCAGACCGCCGAGGGGGCCAATCGCGCCAATCGCGCCGTCGCCGATGCCCGGATCGAGGCGCAGCAATCGGGGGAGATCGTCCGCCGCGCGGTCGACGCCATGGCCGGGATCGAGCGCACATCGAGCGAGATTTCCGAGATCATCAGCGTCATCGACGGCATCGCCTTCCAGACCAACCTGCTCGCGCTGAACGCCGGTGTCGAGGCAGCACGTGCCGGTGACGCGGGCAAGGGCTTTGCGGTCGTCGCCTCCGAAGTCCGCGCGCTCGCCCAGCGGTCGGCCGACGCCGCCAAGGACGTGAAGTCGCGAATCCTGGCAAGCTCCGAACAGGTCGAATCAGGCGTCAGCCTGGTCAGCGAAACCGGCAAGGCACTGGAGCGGATCATCCACCAGATCGCCGAGATCAGCACGCTGGTCGAAAATATCGCCAGCTCGGCCGAGAAGCAGGCGGTCGGGCTACAGGAGGTCAACACCGCTGTCTCCGCGATGGACGGCGTGACGCAACAGAATGCCGCGATGGTCGAACAGGCCACCGCCGCCGCGCGCTCGCTGGCGGTCGAGGCCGATGGCCTGGCACGCGAAATCTCGCGCTTCCGAATCGATAACCAGCCCGGCCATTTCCCCGCCTCCGCCCAGCCGGTCCATCAGTTGCAGCAGCGCGTGGCCGCCGCCGGCCGTCGAATCGCGCAAGCCGCGCGTCCCGCCGCCGCCCCGGCCCCGACTCAGGCCCCGCCCGCGTCGATGGGCAATGCCGCACTGGCGGTCAGCGACGACGACTGGACCGAATTCTGATCGGCTCGCCCCCGGCCTGCGCAGGCGGCCCGGCCGGGGGCAAAGCGTAAAATTCGGTCAACCCACGCTTTCTTAACGACCTTCACGCCATGCTGCCCCCGAAACCCGCGACTGGAGTCTCGCCGTGACCGCTCTGTCCCTTGCCCCCGTGCTCGACACCGCCGCCGCCGTTCCGCTGCGCCAGGCGCTGCTCGACCTGATCGCGTCGGGCGACCCGATCACGCTCGACGGGTCGCAGGTGTCGCAGGCGGGCCAGGCCTGCCTCCAGGTGCTGGCCAGCGCCCAGGCGATGGCCGCGTCGATCCCGACCGATTTCGAACTGAACAGCCCATCCGAGCCGCTGGCTTCGATGATCGCGCTGGCGGGGCTCGACAGCCTCGTCGCCGCCGCCTGAAAGGCCTGACCCGATGAACCTCGACGAGATTCAGCAGATTTTCTTCCAGGAATGCGAGGAGGGTCTCGGCGCGCTCGAAACCGCCTTTGCCGACCTGAAGCGCGACCGGCATGATGACGAGACGATCAACACCGTCTTCCGCTCGGTCCACTCGATCAAGGGCGGCGCGGGCGCGTTCGGGCATGAGCGGCTCCAGCATTTCTCGCATCATTACGAGACCCTGCTGGACCTGATTCGCAACGGCACGCTGCCGCTGAGCGAACCGTTGATCGACCTGATCGTCGCGGCGTTCGACACGCTGGCCGACCATGTCGCCGCCGCACGCGGCGAGGGCGGGATGCCCGCCGACCAGGCGATGCTCGACCGGCTGGACGCGGCCGCCAAGGGCGAGATCGGTGGCGCGGCGGCCGTCGCCGAGCCGGAACCCGTCGCCGATATCACGTTCGCCGCCCCGACCTCCGATGTCGCCGCCGCCGCGCTCGATGATTTCGACGCGCTGTTCGCGATGCTCGAGGATCCGGCCCCCGCCGCCGAACCGGCTGGTCCGGCCGAATGGGTCGTCTCGGTCCATCCCGGCCCGCGTGCCTTCGACCATGGGGCCGAGCCGATGCTGGCGCTGCGCGAATTGTCGCGCATGGGCGGCCGGACGCTGGCGGCCGACCTGTCCGAGCTGCCGCAGCTCGACGGGCTGGACGCCGAGCGAGCCTATATCGGCGTGACCATGGCGCTGCCGGGCACGCTGGACGAGGACGATATCCGCGCGGTCTTCGACTTTGCCGACCCGCAATGCCGCCTGACCGTCACGCGCGCCGATGCCGCGATGGTCATCGCCGAGCCCGAGATCGTGGTCGAACCGGCCATCGCCGAACCGATGGCCGATGTGATCCCGCTGCCGGTCGCGGCCCCTGCTCCCGTGGCGTCGGTCGCCGTGCCCGCACCCACGCCCGTCGCCGCCGCGCCCGTTCCGGTGGCGGCCCCCGCCCCCGCTCCGGCGGCTCCCCCCGCACCGGTCGTCTCGGTGGTCGAGGCGGCGAGCAGCCCACGCGTCGCCGCCGCCGCCGCCCAGACGATCCGCGTCGACCTCGACAAGCTGGACCGGCTGGTCAACCTGGTCGGCGAGCTGGTCATCACCCAGGCGATGCTGGCGCAGCGCCTGTCGGAAAACGAGATGGGCTCGATCCCCGAGCTGTCCGACCTCGACCACCTGACGCGCGAACTTCAGGATTCGACGATGGCGATCCGCGCCCAGCCGATGAAGACCGTCTTCAGCCGCGTGCCGCGCATCATCCGCGAGCTGGAGGTCGAGACCGGCAAGCGGGTCCGCCTGGAGGTCGAGGGCGAGATGACCGAGGTCGACAAGACCGTGGTCGAGCGCATCGGCGAGCCGCTGACCCATCTGATCCGCAACGCCGTCGACCATGGCCTGGAAACCCCGGCCGATCGCAAGGCGGCGGGCAAGGATGGCGAGGGCGTCGTCACCCTGTCGGCGGCGCACCAGTCGGGCCGCATCGTCATCACCGTCGCCGATGACGGACGCGGCATCGACCGCGCGCGCGTCAAGGCCAAGGCGATCGAGCGCGGCATCATCGCCCCCGATGCGCAGCTGTCCGAGGAAGAGATCGACAATCTGATCTTCGCCCCCGGCTTCTCGACCGCCGCCGTCGTCTCCAACATCTCGGGTCGCGGCGTCGGCATGGACGTGGTGCGCAAGAACATCCAGGCGCTGGGCGGCCGTATCGGCATCCAGTCCGAACTGGGCAAGGGGTCGAGCTTCTCGCTCAGCCTGCCGCTGACGCTGGCCGTACTCGACGGCATGATCGTCACGGTCGGCGACCAGACCTTCGTCATCCCGCTGACCCATATCGTCGAAAGCCTGCGTCCGGGCATCGACGAGGTGCATGTCGTGGGCGGCCAGTCGCCGCTGCTCGACGTGCGCGGCACCTATGTCCCCGTCCACCGCGTCGGCGAACAGCTGGGCGTCACCGGCGCGATCGCCAAGCCGGAAAACGCCGTGCTGATCGTCGTCGAAAGCGACCAGGGCCAGGCGGTGCTGATGGTCGATTCGATCCAGGACCAGCGCCAGGTCGTCGTGAAGAGCCTGGAGGCCAATTACCGCGCCATCCACGGGCTGGCCGGTGCGACCATCCTGGGCGACGGCCGGGTCGCGCTGATCCTCGACGTCGATGCGCTGATCGGCCGCTGGCGCCGTGACGGGCGTGGGCCGAGCGCCTTCCTCGAGGACATGGCCGCGTGAACGCGATCGCCGCCCTGGCATCGCGCGAACCGCAGCGGGAGATGGAGTTCGCCTTTTCGGCGTCCGACCACCGCGCGATCGCCGACATCATCTACGCCGAATCGGGCATCCTGCTGCCCGAGAGCAAGGCGAAGCTGATCTATGGGCGGCTGGCCCGGCGCCTGCGCGCCTGCGGGTTGAGCAACTTTCCCGATTATCTGGCGCTGATCGCCAGCGATCCGGCCGAGCGTGCCCGCGCGGTCGACTCGCTGACCACCAACCACACCTCCTTCTTCCGTGAAAATCATCATTTCGAACATTTCCGCGACCAGCTCTGGCCCGGTTTTGCGCAGCGTCTGGCGAGCGGCGGGCGGGTGCGGGTCTGGTCGGCCGCCTGTTCCAGCGGCGAGGAACCCTATTCGCTGCTGATGACCATCGCGGGCCAGGACGTCCGCGCCGCCGAGAAGCTGGCGACCCAGGATTTCCGCGTGCTGGCGACCGACCTGTCGCCCAGCGTGATCGCGACCGCGCGTGCGGGCCGCTATCCGCTGGACACCACCCGCACCATGCCCGCCGCGATGCGATCGACCTGGTGTCGCCGCGTCGGTGACATGGACGAACTGCTCCCCGCGCTGCGCAACCCGATTGCGTTTCGTGAACTCAACCTGCTGCGTAACTGGCCGATGCGGCGGCCCTTCGACGTCATCTTCTGCCGCAACGTCATGATCTACTTCGACGACCCGACCAAGGCCCAATTGCTCGCCCGCTTCGCCGACCAGCTGGTCGACGGCGGCACCCTTTATATTGGTCATGCCGAACGCATCCCGCCGGAAGTATCGGCGCGCTTTCACTGCATCGGTCGCACCGCTTTCCAGAAAGTATCCTGATGGCCGTACGTACCCTGATTGTCGACGACTCCCCGACGATGCGCGCGCTGATCGCGGGCATGCTCAGTCGCGACCCCGATATCGAAGTGGTCGGCGCCGCCAATGGTCCGCACCAGGCGCGCGAGATGATCAAGGCGCTCGACCCCGATGTCATCACGCTGGACGTCGAGATGCCCGACATGAACGGCCTCGACTTCCTGGAACGCGTGATGCGGCTGCGTCCGATGCCGGTGGTCATGCTCTCCACGCTGACCCAGGCGGGCGCGGATACCACGATCCGCGCGCTGGAGCTGGGCGCGGTCGAATGCTGCGCCAAGCCCGCGACCAACTGCATCGACCCGCGCATCGCCGAAAGCGTGAAGGCCGCCGCCAGCAGCCGCCGGATCCGCGTGCGCGACATGGCGCCCGCCGCGCCCACGCCGATGGCCGATTTCAAGCCGATCCCCGGCTCGCTGATCGCGATCGGCGCGTCGACCGGCGGCGTCGAGGCGCTGATCCAGGTGCTGAGCGGCTTTCCGGCCAACTGCCCGCCGACCGTCATCTGCCAGCATATGCCAGCGACCTTCACGACCAGCTTCGCCGCCCGGCTCGACCGGCTGTCCAAGCCGACCGTGACCGAGGCGCGTCATGGCCAGCCGCTGGTGGCGGGCCATGTCTATCTGGCGCCCGGCGGCACGCATCACATGGAGGTCGGCGGCGTCGACGGCCAGTATCGCGCGCGCCTGATCCCCGATGATCCGGTCAGCGGCCATCGCCCCTCGGTCGACCGCCTGTTCCACAGCGTTGCCAAGACGGTCGGGGCCAAGGCGGTGGGCGCGATCCTGACCGGCATGGGCCGGGACGGGGCCGATGGCCTGCTCGCAATGCGCGGCAAGGGCTGCATGACCATCGGCCAGGATCGCGACAGCTGCGTCGTCTATGGCATGCCCGGCGTCGCACAGGATATCGGTGCGGTGACCAGGCAGCTGACACTGACCCGGATCGCGCCTGCGCTGATCGACCGGTGCCGGGCGTGACCCCGGCCATGGCCAGTTCCCTTCCCCCACCGCCGCCGCCGATGCCCTTCACCCGGCTGGCGCGGGGTGACGGGCTTCGCCGAATCAACGTCATCCAGGGCGAGACGCGGGTCAGCCAGGACAAGGACGTGGTGCTGACGACCGTGCTCGGCAGCTGCATTTCGGCGTGCCTGTACGATCCGATCGCGGGAATCGGCGGATTGAATCACTTTTTGCTCGCCGAACCGGGCGTCGCGGAAACCGATCCTAAATCCATGCAGCGCTATGGCGTGTATGCGATGGAAGTTCTGATCAACGCGATGATGGCGCTCGGCGCGCAGCGGCACAGCCTGAAGGCCAGGCTGTTCGGCGGCGCGATGATGCGTGACGGCTTTCGCGACATCGGCACCGCCAATGCGCAGTTCGCCCGCCGCTTCCTGGCGGACGAGCGGATCGCGCTGGTCGGTGAGGATGTCGGCGGCGTCAGCGCCCGTCGCGTCGAGTTCCGCCCGGCACTTGGCCTGGCCCGGTGCCGCCACGTGACCGACACGGCGATGCCGCCGCCGCGCGCCGCGCGCCCCGCTCCGCCACCTCCACCCGCCGCGACCGGCGATGTGGAATTCTTCTAATGTCTCTCGATCCTTCCAGGAAAGGCCAGTTCGTGTCCCAACTCATCATGACCGTGGACGATTCGCCCAGCATGAGAATGCTTCTGCGCGCCGCGCTCACCGATATGGGATATCGGGTGCTCGAGGCCGAGGATGGCATCCATGCACTCGATACGCTGGACGCGGTGATGGCCGATACCGCACCCGATCTGGTCATCACCGACATCAACATGCCCCGCATGGATGGTTTCGGCCTGATCGAGGCACTGCGCCGCCAGCCCGGCCACCGCAACCTGCCCATCCTGGTGCTGACCACCGAAAGCTCGGACGAGAAGAAGGCGCGCGCGCGTGAGGCGGGCGCGACCGGCTGGATCGTCAAGCCGTTCAACCCCGAAAAGCTCGCCGCGGCCATCCGCCGCGTGCTGCACTGATCCCCTTTTCCCGAGGAACCCGACCATGTCGCGTCAGCTCATCACGTTCCAGCTCGGCGACCAGATCCTGGGCGTCGACATCATGGCCATCCGCGAAATCCGCGCCTGGTCGCCCGCGACCCCGCTGCCCAATGTCCCCGCGCATGTGCGCGGCGTCGTGAACCTGCGCGGCGTGGTCCTGCCGGTGCTCGACCTGCGCCACCGGCTGGGCTGGGGCGTGACCGATCCCAGCGCGCGCCACGTCATCATCGTGGTGCGGATCGGCGAGCAGCTCCAGGGCCTGATCGTCGATGCGGTCAACGATATCGTGACCATTCCCCCCGAAGCGATGCAGCCGCTGCCCGACATGGGCGACGCGACGGCGGCACATTATCTGGAAGGGCTGGCCACCATCGAACAGCGGCTGATCCTGATCCTGGCGCTTGATCGCTTGACCGACAGCGTGACATTGACGGCCGAAGCCGCGTAATCCCGGTTTTTCAAGACGTAACGGCGTTTCCGTTGGAAGGTATAGAGTAATGGCGGACGTTAAGGTTCTGGTCGTGGACGACTCGCTGACGATGCGGGTCCTCATCTCGGGCGCGCTCGAACGCATCAAGGGCGTGCAGGTGGTGGGTGCCGCAGACGGCGCGGCCGAAGCCCGCAAGATGGTCGACCAGTATCGCCCCGAGGTCATGACGCTGGACGTCGAGATGCCCGGCATGAGCGGCCTGGAATATCTGGCCGAGATCATGGAGGAGCGGCCGATGCCGGTCATCATGTTCTCGACCCGGACCGCCGCGGGCGCCGCGGAATCGGTCGAGGCGCTGCGCCTCGGCGCGATCGACTGTTTCCCCAAGCCCAAGGTCGCGGTGCAGGCCGAACTGGACGCGATCATCGGCAAGCTGGGCAAGCGCATCAAGTCGGCGCGCAATGCCGATCTGAAGCGCGGCAAGGCCACCAGGAGCCGCAAGGGTCCGGTCGCCGACATCAACTGGAATGGCCGCCTGCTGGCGATCGGAGCGGACGCCGCCAACACCCAGGCGCTGTTCGACCTGTTCCAGAATTTCCCCGCCAACTGCCCGCCGACCCTGGTCGTGCAGCAGATGTCGCCGGGCCTGCTGTCCCCGATGATCGAGCAGCTGCGCGAGCAGATCGCGCCCAAGGTCGTCGAGGCGACCGACGGCATCAAGGTGGAACAGGGCACCATCTATTTCGCGCCGCAGGGCGATACGCACATGGTCGTCGACACCTGGCCGAACGGCAGCTTGCGCCTGCTGGCCCGCGAGCCGGTGGCGGGCGAGCGGCCCTCCATCTCGCTGCTCTTCGCCTCGGTCGCCAAGGCGGCGGGCGGCAACGGCCTGGGCGTGCTGCTGGCGCTGGACGACGAGGACGGCTCGGCGGGTCTGCGCGCGATGCTGGCGGGTGGGGCCTATGCCATCGGCCGCAACGGCACCGACTTCACGCTGAACAAGGGCGCGGTGTCGCAGCCGGTGGCGGGCGACGCGATCTTTGCCAATATCGTGAAACTGTGCAGCAAATGACGCAGGGGGCCATGGAACCGGCCCTTGCCCGGGCGCTGGCGGACGAGCTGGTCGAACTGACCCGCTCGCTCGCCGACCTGGCCTATGAGCTGGGCAGCGATCCCGACACGCTGCGCCGCCATATGGTCAGCATCCAGGCGGTCGACCGGATCACCCAGTCGCAACTGGCGATCGCCGATATCCTGCGGTCCGACGCGCCGGTCGCGGCGCGGATCGACGGGGTGACGCTGGAGACGCTGGCCGACCGGCTGCGCACGCGGATGGCCAAGGCGGCCTGATCCCGCCCCAGCCCTTGCCTTCACCCGTCAGGCGACGGGTCTGGTGGGCATCGCCGGGCGCATGGCGATCCGCTCGACCAGCGGGCGCAGCCCCTCCAGCCATTGCCGGACCGAGGCGCGCGTCCCCTCGCTCAGGCTCAGCAGCGCCAGCCGACGATCGGTCGGATGCGGCGTGCTGTGGAACATCCCCATCGATACCAGCATGTTGATCCAGCGGACGGCCGTGGTGCGCGGCACGCCCGAGGCACGGTAACAGGCGCTGGTTTCCACACTGCGTCCCGCTTCTTCCTCCAGGAAGATGAACAGCAGCATGTCGAAGGCCGGATCGGCGAACAGATCCGGGTTCAGGAACTCCCCGATCCCCTCACGCGCGGCGCGCAGGATCGAACCGATATCGGCCGGACTGATGCGCTTGTCATGATCCTGACGAACCATCGACTCCACGGCGGCGAGTTCGTCCCGAATTCGGCGGAGGCGATCGTCGATCGCATCCCCCAGATCGTCGACCTGCCCGTCATAACGGTCACGCGTGACCTCTCCGCCTCGATCCATGTACCCCCCGCTATCGACGCTGGCCGACATCACTTCATCGAATTTATTCCGTTTCCATCGCAGCGCCGCAATTCCCAAAGGGGCGGGATGCCAACGAAATTAGTCTAGGTTAACCAAAATCTTATAAAGGCGATCCCAAATTGGTCCCGGTTCGGATGTGTTTCGCCCGAAAAAGGGCGCGATCTTTCAAAAGAAGAGCTTGCGGATCGACAATCGGACAGTCCGGCCCAGCGGATCGAGATAGCCCGGCTGATAGCCGATCGGCACGGTCCCGTTGGCATCGGTCACGCGCTGCCGCTGGTTGAACAGATTGTCGAACGACAGGCTGACCCGCGTTCCGCGCAGCCAGGGATGCGCCTTCAACAGGTCCAGCCGCTGGCCCAGATCGGCGAACAGGCGCAGGTCGACCGTCGCCAGGCTGCCGAAATCGAGCGCCTGCGGATTGGCGGGGGTGCCGCCATTGACCCGCGTCGCGCTCTGCCAGTTGCCCGACAGGCGCACGCCGATGCCGTTGTTGGAATAGCCCGCCTGTGCCTGGAGCTGATGGCGCGAGGTCCCGCCGCTCGACCCGATCGCATCGCCGCGCAGCAGATCGAGCACCGGGCCGCCCTCGGCCACCGTCACGCGGTCGGCAAAGGTCCAGGTGTGATAGAGCGCGAACTGCACGCGTCCGCCGCCACCGCCGCGTCCGCCACCAAAGCCGCCGCCCCGGAAACCGCCGCCGCCCGGGCCGCCACCGGGACCACCTGCGCCGGGACCACCCTGCCCCTCGCGGCGCGGGCCTTCGCCGTCGCCGCGACGGCCGGGAAAGTTCAGCCCGGCAAAGGGATTGGGGCCGGTCCCGGCGCGGAACGCCTCCAACTCCTTCTGGATCTTCGACTTGATCGGCTTGGAGAAGTTGAAGCCCCAGCGCAGCTGCGACCGCTCGGTGTTCGCAAAGTTGATCGGGCGCGAATCGACACGCAGCAGGTTGCCCGCGGCATCACGCGCAAAGCGGTCGGGGAACGCCGCCTCGATCGCGGCGGTCGGCGTCGGGAAGGACGCGATCGGATCGTCGGTGTCGATCCGGTAGTAATTGGCGGTCAGGTTGATATCACGGTCGCGCCACGGCTTGAGCGTCAGGCCCAGCTTCATGACGTGGCGATTGTCCGCGACCAGATTCGGATTGCCGCCCGTCACCGCCGTGATCGTCGCGGTCGTGCCGCGCACATAATCGAACAGACGGACATTGGGCGTGGTGATCGACGGGTTGCCGAGTTGCTGCGCGGTGGGGGCGTCCTCCTGATCGGTCCAGGAGGCGATGACGCGCACCCCCTCCAGCGGCGACCAGTTGGCGCCGTAACCGACCGTGGTCAGCGTGCCGAAGTCCGACAGGTGATCCGCCCCGACATTCAGGTTCAGCGACAGGTCGCCGATCGCGCTCAGGACCTGGCGGTTACGATTTGCGATCGGCAGGTCCAGATTGGCCTGGCCGTTGACGATGTCGCGCGAGACGTCGCCGGTCTGGAAGATGCCGAACCGGGTCGAGCTGCTGGAGAAATCGCTGGTCTGCCCGCCGACCTTCACGCTGGCCTGCACATCGCCCGCGGGCAGCGCGAAAACCCGGCCGTTGAGCAGCGCATCGACCTGTCCCGACGAAGAGGTCGACCGCGCGAAATTGCGCGCCGCCAGACCCAGCCCGTCGAGCGGTCCGTAAGGATTGGCGGTCGGATCACCCGCATTCAGGCGCGCCTGCAACCCCGCCACGTCCAGCCCGGTATCGGTCGCCACCCGGCTCTCGGCCCGGTCATAGGCGCCCGTCACCGACCAGCGCCACCGGCCCAGATCGCCGTTGAACACCGTGCCCAGGTGGGCGGTCAGCCCGGTATTGTTCTGGACAAGCGGGCCATAGGCATCGGTCAACCGGCTGACCGTCGCGGCGGCCCCGAACGGCGAATAGGGGTTGCCCGCAGGCAGCACCAGATTGGCCGAGGGCAGGCCGTTCCAGCTGTTGCTCTGCGTCGTCTGCACCTCGGCATTGAACGAGGCGGAGACCTTGTCGAAGATGTTGCGCGAATAGACGATATTGGCGTCCCATTGCCGCTGCGCCGATTGCAGCGTGCGATAGGGGGTGACGTCGGTGCTCGTCGCCGGGCTGCCCGCGAGCTGCGCCAGCGACGGCGCGGCGGTCAGGCCGCCGGGGATACCCACCACGCTGGGGCTGGTGCCGGTCAGCGCGGCGAGGCTAGGGTCGGCGGTGACGATATTGCCGCCCAGCGAGGCGTTCGAGCCGGGTGCGATGATGCCGCGCTCGGCCTCGGTCAGCCGCGAGGTGTTGGAAAAATCGGTGTGGATGCTCAGCCGCTTGTCGCGGCGGATCTGCAACCAGTCGAGCCTGCCCTGCTCCATCGCCGAGCCGCCCTGCGTCGGCACCTTGCCGATCGCCTCGGCCGCCAGCGAACGGAAGCGCGGGCGCAGCACGAAGTTCACGACCTTCTGGTCGGCGCGATAGCCATATTTCAGCGCGACTTCCTCGGGAAAGATGTCGACGCGCTGGATCGCCTCGGTCGGCAGGTCGCGAATTTCCTGGAAGCCCGCGATACGGCGACCGTTGAGCAGGATCACCGGCGATCCGCCGCGCCCGCTGGTCGTCTGCGGCGCGAGTTCGGTGAGCAGGTCGGAGACGCTCGACACGCCATAGGAGCGGATATCGGCGGGGCTCAACTGCTGGTCGGGCGGGATGTCGCCGATGACCTTGCCCGGTTCGCGCCGCGCAGTGACGACGACGTCGGGTTCGGCCTCCTCGCCGTCCTCCTCCGCCTCTGGTTGTGCCTGGGTCCGGGTCGGGCTGGTCGTCTGCCCTTGCGGTATCGCGGTCGCGGAGACGGCAGGCGCGGCCGTCGTCGAGGGGGGCGGGGCCTGCGGCGCAGGCTCGGTCGAGACCTGCGCCTGCGCGATCGCCGGCATCGCACTCGCCAGCATCAAACCCGCCCAAAGCCGCATGTCCGTCCCTTTTCCCTTGTCCGAGGCTTTGGGCGTTAGGACGCAAATGTCGCACAAATGTGCCGCCCGTGGCGACAAATGTCGCGGGGGCGATGCAGGGAGGTTATCGGTATTCCTCCCCTGCAAGGGGAGGGGGACCATGCGCAGCATGGTGGAGGGGTGCCGCCCTCTGGATAACTGAACACCCCTCCGTCAGGGCTTCGCCCTGCCACCTCTCCTTCCAGGGGAGGAAAGGATCAGCCCGCGAACGCCTTTTCGATCACATACGCACCCGGTTGCGCGTTAGAGCCTTCGGGAAAGCCCATTTCCTCGAACTTGGCGCCCAGCGACTTGATCATCTCCATGCTGCCGCACATCATGATCCGGTCGGTTTCCGGGTTGAAGCCATGCGCGCTGGGCAGGCCGGCGAACAACCGGCCGTCCTCGATCAGCGCGTCGATGCGGCCCGTGGTGTGGAACGGCTCGCGCGTGACGGTGGGCACATAGTGGAACTTCTCCTGCGCCACATCGCCGACCAGCGGATCGTCGGCCAGCTTGCCCGCCAGCTCGTCATGGAACGCCAGGTCACTGACCCGGCGGACCGAGTGGACGATCACGACCTCGTCGAACATGTCATAGATGTCCGGGTCACGCGCCACCGACAGGAAGGGCGCAAGGCCGGTGCCGGTCGACAGCATGAACAGCCGCTTGCCGGGCAGCAGCGCGTCGGCGACCAGCGTGCCGGTCGGCTTGCGCCCCAGATAGATGTTGTCGCCGGGCTGCACCTTTTGCAGCTTGCTGGTCAGCGGGCCGTCCTCGACCTTGATCGACAGGAAGTCGAGCTTTTCGTCATAGGACGGGCTGGCGACCGAATAGGCGCGAAGCAGCGGCTTGCCGTTGTCGCCCTGGAGGCCGATCATCACGAACTCGCCCGAACGGAAACGGAAGCTGTCGGGGCGCGAGACCGAGAACGAAAACAGATGCTCGTTCCAGTGATGGACGCTCTGGACCGTCTCGACGCTCAGCGCCGTGGTCGGGGTCAGTTCGGGCAGGGCGGTATCGGTCGACAAACCTCAAAACTCCTTTGCGCCCCGGCCCCGCCGATCGGTCGGCGGGCGGGACGGACACGTCAAATGCGAATGAATCGGATGCGCCCTTACCAAGAATAGCGCAGGCTGCCTACAAAGGTCCGCGATGCCCCGTAATAGCAGCCATTGTTGAAGAAACAGCTGGTGATGTGGCGCTTGTCGAACAGATTGGCGACATTGGCAGTCAGGGTCAGCCCCTCCATCGCCGGGCTGACCCGGCCGAGATCGTAACCCAGCATCAGGTCGGCCAGCCAGTAATCGGGCGACTGGAAGCGGCGGACGACGGTGCGGCCCGACGCCACGGTGGTCGCGGTCCCGTCCGATTCGCCGACATAGCGTATCCCTGCGCCCAGGCTCAGGCCGCCAAGGGCATTGCCCACGCCCGCCTTGCCCAGATCATAGGACAGGAAGCTCGACGCGCTCCATTGCGGCACGCCCAGGGGCCGCGTGCCGGTGACGCCGCTCATCTGGTCGCGGGTGCCGACCACGGGTGTGCCCTGCCGGACATAGGGATCGTTATAGGTGGCGGCGACCACCACGTCGAAGCCGGGCGCGACCGTACCGCGACCGTCCAGTTCGATCCCGCGCACCGAGACTTCGCCGATCTGGACCTGCGAATTGCTGGGGATATTGCCTGTGCCCGCGCGCGGATCGGCGACCGGCACGTTGCGGCGGCGCAGGTCGAAGGCGGACAGGGTGAACAAGGCGGTCGTGCCGCGCGGCTGATACTTCAGCCCCGCCTCATATTGGCGGCCCGTGACGGGGATGAAGTTGCTGCCGTCCCAGGTGCTGCCCGCCTGCGGCTCGAAGCTCTCGGAATAGCTGACGAAGGGCGAAAGGCCGATCTTGGTCTCGTACAGCGCGCCCAGCCGCGTGGTGAACGCCGTCTGGTTCAGGCGGCTGACGGCGTTGGTGTTCAGATTCTGTGTCGTCTGGTTGTACGTGTCCCAGCGCCCGCTGGCGATCAGTTGCAGCCCGCCGATCGCGATCTGGTCCTGCAGATACACGCCGACCTGATCGCGCTTGGTGTAATTGTGCGTCTGGGTGATCGGGAAGGTCGGCAGCGGCACGCCGTAAACCGGCGCGAACAGGCTGAGGTTCGGGATGTTGAACACCGGGTTCGCATTCTGTCCGGTGTAGAAGGCCTGGTAATTCTCACCGCGATTATGCTGCCAGTCGACGCCGCCCAGGATGGTGTGGCGGACCGGGCCGGTGTCGAGCTTGCCGACCAGGTGATTGTCGATGGTGAAGGTCTGGAACGCTTCGTCCGACCCGCCGCCGCCCCGCTGGAGCGTCGAGAAATCGCTGTTGGCGTTCGCGCCCGTCCCGCGCGTGACATAGCCCGACCCGTAGATCTGCCGGTAATGCAGCCCGATCGCGAGATAGCGGGCGTTGGTGGTCCAGCTCAGCCGGTCGTTCAGATCGTGGCGGAACAGGATCGTCGCCGATTTCTGCGTCCGGTCGAACGCCTCATAGGACGGCTCCGACGTGTTGAAATCGACCGGCAGCACGCCGAACGGATTGGGCAGCGCCGAGCCATAGACCGGCACGCCGCTATACGACCCCGATTCGGGATCGCGTTGGTAGTTGAGGATCAACGTCACGCTGGTCGCCTTGTCGGGCGCGAAGGTCAGCATGGGGCGCGCATAATAGCGGCGATTGGCGGTCCGCTGGATGAAGCCGTCCGACTCCTCGGCGCCCGCGATCATCCGGAACAGCCAGCGGTCGTTCGCGTCGAGCGGCTGGTTTACGTCGATGCTGGAGCGCAGCAGCGCGTAATTGCCCGCCGCCAGCTCGATCCGCCCGCCCGGTCCCGCATAAGGCAGCTTGCTGGTCAGGTTGATGAGGCCGCCCGGCGTGCCCGAGCCATAGGTGACGCCCGCAGGCCCCTTCACCACATCGACCGATTCGACCAGATGGAAATCGACCTGCGGGCTGGCATAGACCCCGCCCAGCAGCCGCATCCCGTCCATGAACACCCCCGGCGCGAAGCCGCGCAGGAACAGCTGGTCGTAGCGGGTGGCGACATTGCCGCGCTGATTGGGTGCGACGCCCGCGACATAGCCGAGCGCCTGGTTGATCGACAGCGCATTGCGCCGGGTCAGCTCATCCTGGTCGATCACGGTGATGCTCTGCGCCGTCGCGATCAGCGGCACATCGGTCTTGGTGCCCGACGACGCGCTCGTCTTCTCGCGCTGTCCCTCGACCACGATATCCTCGTTGCGCAGCCGCTGCTGATCCTCGTCGGACAGGGTCCGCGCATGGGCGGGAAGCGCGCTGCCCAGCATTCCCCCGGTGGCGCACGCTGCCAGCAGCGCTCCGCGAAGTGCGCGCATAAATTTACTCCCTGCTATTGATAGTGACTCTCAAACTCCGCTAAAGGGATGACATCAACATGACAAGGGGCAACGTGGGTGCCATCGGGCCAAGCCATTGATGAAGAAGCCGGACGCCGCTGGCGAACCGGATTCGCCATGGCGTGGCGCTGGATCACCGCGATTGTCGGCGGCTATGGTTTTGCGGTCGCGGCGGCGATGCTGACCGCGCGCCTGCTCCCCGCTCCCGATGCGACGGCGCGGGTCGAGGCGACCGGCTGGCCGATGATCCTGTCCTTCCTGCTCTATGCCGGGGTCGGGCTCTGGTCGCTGCACGAGGCTCGGCTGGGCCGGGTCAGCGCGGTGATCTGGGGCGGAGCGCTGGCGATGGCGGTGGCGCTCAAATTGCTGGGCGTGCGCGCATGAGCGACAAGACCGTACAACCGGGTTGGCGGCAGAGCATGGCCTGGGCGCATGGCTGGCTGGGGCTGATCGCCGGGTGGATCCTGTTCACCATGTTCCTGACCGGCACCTCGGCCTATTTCCGGCCCGAGATCACCCGCTGGATGCAGCCCGAAATCCACGCCGAGGCCGCGTCACCGGCCCAGGCGGCGGATTCGGCCACGCGCTATCTGTCGCGGGTCGGCCCGGACGACCTGCAATGGTATATCTACCTGCCCGACGCGCGCACGGTCGCGACCCGCATCTTCCGCATCCCCGCCAAGCCCGATCCCAGGATACGCGGCAACGAACTGGACCTCGATCCGGTCAGCGGAGCCCCCCTGAACGCGCGCGACACCAGGGGCGGCGAGCATTTCTATCGCTTCCATTTCCAGCTTCAGCTGCCGCACCCCTGGGGTCGCTGGCTGGCGGGGCTGTGCGCGATGGCGATGCTGGGCGCGATCATCTCGGGCGTGATCACCCACAAGCGTATCTTCGCCGACTTCTTCACCCTGCGCTGGAACAAGGGGCAGCGCAGCTGGCTCGACGCGCATAACGTCTCGGCGGTGCTCGGCCTGCCCTATCATGCGATGATCACCTATACCGGACTGATCACGCTGGTGACGATGTACATGCCCTGGCCGGTGTTGACGAACTATGCCTCGCCCGCCCAGTTCATGCAGACCGCCTATGGCACCCCCGCCGACGTGCCCGCCAGCGGCGTGCGGCGTCCGCTGGTCGCGATCGCGCCTTTGGTGCGCGATGCGGAACGGCGGCTGGGCGGTCCCGCCACCCGCGTCATCGTCCAGAATCCCGGCGATGCGGCGGCCCGCGTCACCATCGCGCAAGGAAAGCGGGGTGCGATCAATTCGCGCACGCCCACCGCCACCTATGACGGTGCGACCGGCCGCCTGCTCAGCCGCAGCGGCGATGCCGCCGTCGCGATCGACACGGCGGGCGTCATGCTGGGCCTGCATTTGGCCGGTTTCGCCGGACCCGCCCTGCGCTGGGCCTATTTCGTCATGGGGCTGACCGGCGCGGCGATGGTCGGCACCGGCCTGCTGCTATGGACCGCCAAGCGGCGCAAGCCGGGTGCGGCCCCCTTTTTCGGCCTGAAGCTGGCCGAGCGACTGAACATCGCGGTGATCGCCGCTTTCCCGGCGGGCATGGCGGCCTATCTGCTTGCCAACCGGCTGATCCCGGCCACGCTGGAGGGGCGCGCCGATATGGAAGTATCGGCGATGTTCTGGACCTGGGGTCTGCTTGCGATCGCGCAGCTCGGCCTGCCCACGCGGCGCGCCTGGACGGTGTTGTTCGGTGTCGCCGCCGTCTTCTGGGGCGCGATTCCGCTGGTCAACGCGCTGACCACCTCACGCTGGCTGATCCCTTCGCTGCTCGACGGCGACCAGTTGTTCGTCGCCTTCGACCTGTCCTGTCTCGCCATCGGCATCGGCTTTGCCGTCGCCGCGCGGATCAGCGCCCGCCCCGCCGCCCGTACTCCCACACGGACCCGCCGTTCCCTGGAGCCTTTCCATGCTTGATACGATCGCCCTTTGCTTTGTCGGCTTCTGGCTGCTCGCCGCCGGGTCCTATCGCCATGCCAAAGAGGCGGGGACGCTGCATGACGCGCGGCTGCGAATGGGCCTGAAGCTGCTCGGCGGCGCGGTGCTGCTGCTGGCGCTGTCGGGTTGCGGCACGGGCGTCACGGGCGAGCGGATCGTGCGAATGTTCGGCGCCGCCTCGATCGCCGGGGTCGCGCTCAACCTGATCCTGTCGGTGCGCGCGCAGGCGGCCTTTGCGCCCTTGCGCGCCGTCAACCGGCTTGCGGGTCGAACACGGACCAGCCGGTCCGCTGCACCAGCCGTTCGAGCGCCAGCGTACCAAGCTGCGAATTCCCGCGCGCGTTGAGGCCGGGCGACCACACGGCGATCGAGGCGCGGCCGGGCACGATCGCCAATATACCGCCGCCCACCCCCGACTTGCCCGGCAGGCCGACCCGGAACGCAAATTCGCCCGACCCGTCATAATGGCCGCAGCTCATCATCAGCGCGTTGATCCGCCGCGCCCGCTGCGGTGACACGACCGAGCGCCCCGTCCCCGGGTTGATGCCCCGCGCCATCAGGTAGCGCCCGGCCAGCGCCAGCTGCCGACAGCTCATGGCCAGCGCGCAGAAATGGAAATAGACGCCGAGCACCCGGTCCACCGGATGATGGAGATTGCCGAAGGCGCGCATATAATGGGCCAGCGCCTGGTTGCGGTGGCCGGTTTCCATCTCGGCCTGCGCCACGGCGGCGTCGATGACGATATCGTCCTCCCCCGCCAGCGCACGGACGAAGCGCAGCATCTCACCAATCGCCTCACGCGGCTCGTACCCGCCCAGCAGCACATCGGCGACGACGATCGCGCCCGCATTGATGAACGGATTGCGCGGGATGCCGTGTTCGGTCTCCAGCTGCACGATCGAGTTGAACGCGGTGCCCGAAGGCTCGCGCCCGACCCGCCGCCACAACTGGTCGCCGACCGCGCCCAGCGCGAGGGTCAGCGCGAAGACCTTGGAGATGCTCTGGATCGAAAAGCTTTCCTCGGCGTCGCCCGCCAGATGGCACCCACCGTCCGCCTCGACGATGGCGATGCCGAAACGCTGGGGGTCGATGCCCGCCAGCGCGGGGATGTAATCGGCCGGTGTGCCCCGGTCGGGGGCCTCCGCCATCTCGGCGGCGATATCGGCGACGATCTCGGACAGGTCCATGCCCCCGTGGTGCCGTGCGCGGGCCGCTTTGTCGAGCGCCGCGAACCCGTCACAAACCCACGCTAGGGAGCCGTCGCTTCCTCCCCAAGCCCCCAAGACGGACCGACATCGACATCATGCGCGAAAGGGACACCGCCCCGCCCGCCCCCGGCTTCTGGACGCTGGCCAGCGTCGAGGGGTGGGAGCGGTGCGCGATCCAGGGGGCGAAGTCGCTGCTGACCCTGTTCCTGGTCGCCGACCTGCTGGTGCATGGCCGGGGGGTGATCGGGCTGTCCGCCTTGCGCCGCGGGATCGAGGGCGTGACCGGGGCGCATGGCGACATCGCCTTCGCTTCGCAGCTTTACGGCCTGTATGGCGCGCTCACCTATCTGGTCCTGCCGCTGGGCGGCTGGATCGCGGATCGCAGCGGGCGGCGAAGGCTCGCCATGTATGTCGGCGCGGTGCTGATGACACTGGGGCTGCTGGCGCTGGCCAGCCGTAGCGGGGCGCTGCCGGGGCTGGCGCTGCTGATCGGCGGGATCGGGCTGCTCAAGGGCAATCTCGCCGCCGAAGCGGGGGCCTTGCGTGGGACAGCGGCGGGCGAGCGGCTCTATGCGGCCTATCTGGCGTTCCTGAACGGCGGCGCGCTGCTGGGGCCGCTGATCGGCGGCTGGCTGGCGCTGCGCTTCGGCTTCGCCGCCGCCTTTGTCGTCATGGCCGCCACCATGGTCGCGGCGATGCTGACCCTGCGCACCGCGCCGCCGGTTCGCCTGATCGAGGCCCGCACGGCGGACCATCGCGGCACCGACTGGCCGCGCGTCATCCTCGCCATCATCGCCGTGACATTGTGCTTTTGCGCCTATGAGCAACTCGACAACATGGTGCTGCTCTGGGCCGAACAGCGCGTCGACCTGACGCTCGGCACCATGACGATCCCGCCGAGCTGGCTGGCGGCGGCGGACGGGCTGTTCACCATCGCGCTGGCGCTGCTCGCCTATCGCCTTGGGTCGCGCCTTTGGCGTGAGCCGGGTCCGGCGATGAAGCTGGCGGCCGGAGGGATGGCGATGGCGATGGCCTATATCCTGCTCGCCTGGCTGTCCGGGGGTGCTGCGCGGGTCGGGCTGATCGGGCCGGTCTGCGCGATCGCATTGCTGTCGATCGGAGTCGTCTTGTCCTGGCCCTCGGCGCTGGCGATCATCGCCGCCGCCGCGCCGCCGTCACGGCGCGGGCTGATGACCGGGCTGTTCTACCTCCATGGCTTCGTCGCGCATCTGGTGGTGGGGCAGCTGGGCACGCTGTATCCACGCATGGACCAACCGCATTTCTGGGTGCTCCATGCCGGTTTCGGGATCGCGGGAGCCGGTGTCGCGCTGCTGATCCCGCGTGGTCAGGCGACCACCACCTCCACCCCGGCCAGCGCCTCGGCATAAGCGGGCGACAGGGGCGCATCGGTCACGAGCATCGCCACCGCGTCCAGCGCCGCCACCTGGATGGTGCCGGGACGGTCGAACTTGCTCTGGTCGGCGGCGATCAGCGTCCGGCGCGAGCGGGCGATCATCATCCGGCACAACGCCGCCTCACCCGCATGATAGTCGGCGAAACCATGGTCGAGATTGACCGATTCCACCGACAAGATGGCCAGCGCGGGCGTGAACATGCTCAAATACTCGCGCGCGGTGGCGTCGAAACAGGCGCGATACTCATAATCCATCTCGCCGCCCGCCAGCATGACGCGGTTGCCGTTGCGCCCGCCCAGCTCGGCGGCAACGCCGACCGCATTGGTCACGACGGTCAGCCCCTGATGATCGCGAAGCGCGCGCGCGACATAATGGCCGGTGGTGCTGGCATCGATATAGACGGCCTGTCCGTCCGCGACCACTTCGGCCACGGCGGCAGCGATCCGCTGCTTGGCCTCGGCATGGCGTTGCAGGCGGGTCGCGAAGGATCCCTCGGTCTCGACCTTGGCGATGCGCACCGCGCCGTGCGCGCGCACGACCGCGCCCGAGGTTTCCAGCACACGCAACTCGCGCCGCACCGTCTCCTCGGACACCGACAGCGCCTCGGCCAGTTCGCCGATACCGTGGAACCCGCCATCGGCAAGATACGCCACGATTTCGTGCTGGCGGCGTTGGCGTTTCATCATGTCTGGCAGGTCCTCTTTATGGGATCATGCTAACGCGTGACCATGTGGTCAGGAACCCCACACAAAACCGCCGACGGCACAAGGATGCGCCGTCGGCGTAGGTGCGCTCCGGTGCCCATGGGGGCGGGCACCGGATCGGGGAGAGGGTCAGGTCAGAAGGCGTAGGTCAGGTTGAGCATGTAGATGCGGCCCGTCTCGACATAGCCGCCCTTGCGGTCGTTCGAGAGATACGCCTTGCGCTCGCTGGTCGTCGCCCAATAGCTGTGTTCGTTGAACAGGTTCTGCACCGACGCGCCGATCGTCAGGCCCGACGGCAGGACATAGTTGACGATCAGGTTCGAGATGGTCGTCGGCTGGATATAGGTATCCGGCCGGCTGGAGCGCAGATCGTACAGGCGGTCGCCGGTATAGTTATAGTTCCACTCCGCCGACAGCGGGCCATGGGCGTAGAACAGCGCGGCGTTGTACATGATCTTCGGCGCCTGGGTCATGCGCTGGTCGCGCATCTGGCCGTTGACGAAGACCCGCGCATTGGCCCGCTGCACCGTGACATTGGCCTGAAGGCCCAGCCCGTCGAGCAGCCCCGGCAGCCCCTTCAGCGAATAACGGCCGAACAGTTCGACGCCGTAGATCTTGCCGGTGGCGTTGGTGGTCAGGCTCGACACCTCGACCCCGCCCTGCTGTTCCGACTGGGGGTTGCCCCAGATGTTGTAGTCGCCGGTCGCGTTGGTGGTGCCGGTCGCGAACAGGACGTGGTTCAGCTTCTTGTAGAAGGGGCTGATCGAGAAGAAGTCGGTGCCCTGCCCCTTATATTCGATCGAGGCGTCGTAGTTCCACGAGGTCTGCGCGTTCAGGTTCGGGTTGGGGATGAACACCCCCGTCACCTCGCCCAGATCGTTGCGCGTCACCTGCGTCGGGCCGAGCAACAGGTCGAAGGCAGGCCGCGAATAGCTCTTCCGGATCGACGCGCGGACGACCATCGCGTCATTGGGGCGATAATTGGCGATGACGCTGGGCAGCCACATGTCATAGTGGCGGCTGGACGTGGCGAACTTGCCGGTGTCGTTGCCCTGGTCCTGCCAATAGGTGCCCTTGAAGCGGTTATACTCATAGCGGACGCCCGGCACGACCTGAAGGTCGCCGAATTGCATCGTCGCCATGACATAGCCCGACAAGCGGTTCTCGCGCCCGTCGAGACGGTTCTCCTTCAGCTTTACCGGGTCCAGCCCGGCGATCTTCGGGCTGGAGAGCTGGCGGACCTGATTCTCGATATAATCGGTGTCGATCAGATAGATCGGCACCTGTGCGGCGTTGTTCATGAACCCGCCGAGCAGACGACCGGGCAGCGAGGTCAGGACCGGGCCGGTCGCGGCATAGCGCGGCGAGGCGCTGCCGTCCGCATTGGGGAAGGTATATTGCAGCGCGCCGTCGTCACCCAGCGCATTGGCATAACGCTTGGCGTCCTCGACCTTGGCACCGGCCGCAATCGACACCAGACCCTGGTCGGCATGATGCCAGCTCGTATCGAACTGGCCCTCCAGGCGGCGTTCCCAGGTATTCTCGAACTGCTGGGTGACGTACCACTGACGCAGCTTGCTCAGGTCGGTCAGATAGGCGCGCGCCGCGTCGGTCAGCACGACCTGCGGGAAGGTGCGCTGGCCGATCGAGGTGACCATGCGATAATTGGCGACGCCCGTATTATCGGCGGTGCCGATATAGGGACGGCCCGCAAAGCCCGACTGGATCCGCAGCGGATAGTCCTGCGACCCGCGCGAATAGGCGCCGTGATAGTCGAAGGTGAAGTCGCCCGAGCGCGTCTCGCCGCCCAGCTTGGTCGTCACCAGCTCCTGCTTGCTATGCTCGGTGCGGAAATAATGCGTCGCGGTCAGGCCGTAATCGGCGCGGTATCCGGCGGCGTCATAGGAACCCTTATTGGGGTTCGGGTTGATCTGGTCGGGCGCGAGGCTGGTCTGGCGCAGCGCGGTCTGATCCATCCAGCTCTTCAGATTGTACCGGCCATAGGTGGAGTGGAGGTACAAGTCCGTCCCCTCGCCCTTCCAGTCGAGGTTCAGCGTGCCGCCCATCCGCTCGATGCGGTTGCGGAACGACTGCCACTGCACGCCGCGCGCGAACAGATTGTCCAGATTGTCGCGGATCATGCCGGGGATGTTGTTGTTATACTTCTCCCAGTCATGCTGCACGGCCGTCGACTCGCCCAGCACATGCTTCAGGCCGTAATAGGCCGAGGCATAGACGCCGAAATCGCCGAAGCGCTGCGCGGTCTCGACCTGCGCGGTGCCGCCCCAGGGATCCTGGCGACGCGCATCGGCGCGGCCCGCCAGCTGGCCCTGAAGACGGATCTGGGTACGGTGGTTGGGCAGGTCGAAGGCGGTGATCGGCACCATGTCGATGATGCCCGCGATCGCGTCGCCATCATATCTGGCGGTCGGCGCCTTGTCGACGCGCACCGTCTGCAGCGAGAAGGGCGACAGCAGGTTCATCGAGATGGCGCGGGTGCGCGCATCGGTCTGCGCCAGCCGCACGCCGTCGAGCGAATAGGCGTTGTACGAGGTGTCGAGACCACGGATCGAGACATATTGCGCCTCGCCCGTCGCCGCCGCGTTGCGCGACTGGTCCACCGACGAGCTGATGCCCGGCAGGCGGGTCAGCAGGTCGGCCAGATTCTGCTGCGGCTGGAGGCGCAGTTCCTCGCCCGAGACGACGGTGGCGAGCGACTGGCTGCGCAACTGTTCGTCCTGCGCATCGACCACCGCCTGGCGATGGCCCTTGACCACCACGTCCTCACCGACCTGCGGATCGGTATCGGCGACCACCGGCGCGCTGGTGACGACCGGCTCTACGGCCAGCACGGGTGCGGCCATCAGGAACGTGGCGGCGGTGCTGCACAACAGGCGCACGACATGCGCCCGCTTGGACGAAGCGGTCATGGAATTCCCCCTGGATCAATTCTGATGGCGACGCCCCCCGGGCGCCTTCGATGGCCCCGCTAGGGATGCCCTGTGACAGCCCGATGACTTATTGACCGAATTTTGATGACTTCTGAAAAAACTTCCCAGGATACCCAGTCCAGCATGATGAAGCGGGAGACAATGTCACAGTCCTGACCCGAAACCGGTCCAAAGCCGCGCGATGATCGCTCTCCCCCGCCGCCTGCGCGCGCCGCTCGCCCTGTTCGCCCTGCCCATGCTGGCGCTGCCCGTCGCGGCGCAGACTGCCCCGCCCCCCAAGGGGCTGACGCTAGACCGGGTGGTGGTGCTGATGCGGCACGGCGTCCGCGCGCCGCTGGACGGCGAGGTGCCGCACGGCACCCGCACCGCCAAGCCCTGGCCGACCTGGACCACGCCGGAAAGCGAGCTGACCCCGCACGGTGCCGAGGCACTCGCCGTCGAGGCGCGCGCCGACCGCACAGACTGGATCGCGCGGGGCCTGCTGACCCGGAATTGCCCCGCGCCCGGCAGCATCCGCATCTGGACGAACAGCTCGTCCCGCACCATCGCCAGCGGGGAGGCCTATGCCAAGGCGTTCGCCCCCGGTTGCACGGTGCCGGTGGCGCACAATCCGCCGGGCCAGGTCGATCCGCTGTTCGAGCCGCTGCGCGCCCGTGCCACCCGTTTCGATGCACAGGCGGCGGTGGCGGATATCGACCGCTTCACCGGCGGGATGGACGCGCTGGTCGCGCGGAACCGCCCGGCGCTGCGCCTGCTGGACCAGGTGCTGGGCTGTGGTGAGCCCAGGGGCTGCGATCCGGCGGGACCGGCACGGCTGACACCCTCGGCCGATGGCCATGGCATCGACCTGACCGGACCGATCCGCACCGCGTCGGGCACCGCGCAGGTGCTGCTGCTGCAATATGCCGAAGGGCTGTCGCCCTCGGTCGGCGGGCTGCCGGTCGACGGCGCGGTGCTGGCGCGGCTGGGCACGGTCCACGCCGCGCTGTTCGATGTCTATTCGCGCTCGCCCTATATGGCCGCGCACCAGTCGGCCGCGTTCGGGCGGCACATGATCGCGGCGCTGACCGGCAAGAACGGCGCGAAGGTCGACATGCTGGTCGGGCACGACACCAATGTCACCGCGCTGGCGGCTTTGCTCGGCTTCGATCTGGTCGCGCCGGGCTATGCGACCAACGATGCCGCGCCGGGCGGGGCGATCCTGATCGAGCGCTGGCATGACGCCAGGGGCCGCGCCTTCGTCACCGTCCGCTACCGCACCCAGTCGCCCGACCAGATACGCGCCCATGCCGCCGCCGTGTCGGTGAAGCCGGTGCGGGTTCGCGGTTGCCCGGCCGATGCCCCCTGCCCGCTCGACCAATTCGTCCGGCTGTTCCGCGACCGGCTCGCGCCTCTGGCGGGGTAGGGCTTGCCACCGCGCTTTTGCCCGGTAGGGCGGATGCGATCACGGTCTGGATGATATCGATGAGCCTGCACCTGCTTCTGGTCGAGGATGACGCCACCTATGCGCACGGCCTCGCCGCCGACCTGATCGCGCTGGGTCACCGGGTCGAACATGTCGGCGACGGACGGCTGGCACTCGCCGCGATGGACCGCGAGCAATATGACGCGGTGATCCTCGACCGGATGATGCCGCGCCTGGACGGGCTGTCGGTGGTCGAGACGCTGCGGTCGCGCGGGATCACGGTGCCGGTCGTCATGCTGACCGCGCTGTCCATGGCGACCGACAAGGTGGATGGGCTGGAAGCGGGCGCGGACGATTATGTCGTCAAGCCGGTCGAGCCGCCCGAACTGGTCGCGCGCATCCAGGCGGTGATCCGCGGCCGCCGCTGGACGGTCAGCGAAACCGACACCATCCGTGCGGGCGACATCGTGGTCAGCCCGACCAGCTTTCGCGCCTGGCGCGGCGGCCAGCCGATCACGCTGGCCAATCTGGAGCTGAAGCTGCTGGCCGAGCTGGCGCGCCATGCGGGCGAGGTGCTGACCCGCGCCATGCTGATCGAGCGGGTCTGGGGTTATGATTTCGAGCCGGAGACGAATATCGTCGACGTCTATATCCGGCGGCTGCGCGTCAAGCTGACCGAGGATGGCGGCGAGGATCCCATCGAAACGGTACGCGGGATCGGCTATTCGCTGAAACCATGATCGAGGGCGCGATCCGTCGTCTGTCGCTGCGCGGGCTGACCATCGCTGTCCTGGCCCTGTTCCTGATCGCCACGATCGCCACCGGCATCGCGATCCTGGCCGCCAACCGGGTGACGGTGGCGCGGGCGGTTGACCGCCGGATCGCGGTCGCCGCCGATCTGGTGCTGGAACGGGATGCGGGCGAGACGCGGCTCCCCACCCCGCTGCTGCTCGCCCGCATCGCCACCGTGTCGGGCCAGCGCGACACCGGCGATATCGGCCTGCTGCTGCTGGGGGCGGACGGGCGGCGGCTGGGCGGCAATATCGCCCCGCGCTTCGCCCTGCCGATGGGCCGGTCGGACCTGCGCCAGCGCGACGGGATCATCGGCCTGTCGCATGGCCGCGCGCTGGTCCGCGACGCGGGCGAAGGGCGGCGGCTGGCGGTGGTGGCGGAAACCGAGCCGTTCGACAGCCACCGTATGACGCGGACGCGCATCTACCTGATCGGCTTCGGCTCGATCATCCTGATCGTGGTCGGCGGCCTCATCGTCTTTTCGATGCTGGTCGGCCGCCGCATCGCCGACCAGCGCGCCACGGTCGAGGCGATCATCGCGGGGAATATCCGCCACCGCGTCCCCGTGACCGGATCGGGCGACGAGTTCGACCGCCAGGCCGCCGCCTTCAATCATATGCTCGACCGTATCGCCGCGCTGATGGAGGCGATGCGCAGCCAGGCCAACGACATCGCCCATGACCTGCGCACGCCGCTGTCGCGCCTGCGCGGGCAGTTGGCGCGCATGGTCGAGGACGCGCGCGATCCTGCCCAGGCCGAAACCGCCCACGCCGCGCTGGCTCAGTGCGACGCGCTGCTCGCCATGTTCGCCGCGCTGCTGCGCATCGCCGAGATCGAGGCGGGGCATCGCAAGGCGGGGTTCGCCCCCTTCGACCTGTCCACGCTGGTCCGCGACACCGCGACGATGATGATCCCCGTTGCCGGAGATGCCGGGCATCGTCTGGACGTGGCGGTCGATGCCGCCGCGCCGGATTTCGTCGGCGACCGGCAGTTGCTGACCCAGGCGCTGGTCAACCTGATCGGCAATGCGATCAAATATGGCGGCGACACGATCACCGTGACGCTCGATGCCGGCGAAGGGGGCCTGACCCTGAGCGTCGCGGACAACGGCCCCGGCATCGCAACCGAGGATCGCGCCCGTGCGCTACGCCGTTTCGGGCGGCTCGATACGGCGCGGGAAGCCGCGGGAGGGCACGGCCTGGGCCTGCCGCTAGTCGAGGCGATCGCGCGGCTGCATCGCGGGCGGCTGGTGCTGGGCGACGCCGCGCCGGGGTTGGTCGTGTCGCTGATCCTTCCGCGTCGCCAGGGCGAGGCGACATGAGACGAATTCACCCCTCCCCTTCAGGAGAGGGGCCGGGGGTGGGGCGCTGCCGCAAGCGTCACGTTCGTGGCGATGCCCTACCCCAACCCCTCCCCTGAAGGGGAGGGGCTCGCATCGAAACCACGGAGTGACATCAACAAAAAAGGGCCACCCCGAAGGGCGGCCCTGAAGTTGGGGTATCCGGTCAGGATCAGAAGCGGACCGTGCCTTCCAGGCCGATGGTGCGCGGCGGGTTGAAGTTGCCGTAATCGCCCAGCGTCGCGGCATTGGCGGCCGAGCGGCGATAGACGAAGCTGTTGTTGAGCAGGTTGCGGCTCCACAGCGACAGGGTCATCTTCGTGCCGTTCTCCGTCAGCGGCAGGTCGGCCAGCGCGATGCGGCCGTTCATCACGAAGGTCTTGTCGGTGCGCGTCGTCTCGTTCTGGAAGCTATAGGCCGGGTCGGCATAGTTGGCGTCCAGGTGGAAACGCACCTTGGCTTCCGAACCCGCCAGCGGCACCTCGTAATCGGCATAGGCCGAGGCGGCGTTGCGCGGCGTATAGACCACGAACACCTGGGTCAGCGCGTTGCCCAGGAATGGGTTCGGCGTCAGCGGCACGTTGGTATAGGTGTAGGCATAGGACGCACCGACTGTCATGCCCTCGATCGGGTTGGTCGTGATATCGGCCTCGACCCCGCGAATCTTGGACGTGCCCGGCGCGTTGCGGGTTTCCTCGGTATGCAGGTTGTAGGTCGGGCTGCTCGGGTTGGTGTCGACATTGTCGAAGTCGATCTGGGTGCCGGTGCGGTCCATGATATAGCCCGCCAGGTTCAGGCGGACGCGGTGCTCGAACAGGTCCATCTTCGACCCGATCTCATAGGACTTGACCGCTTCGGCGCCGAACGCGGCGAAGGTCTGCGACCGGTCATTGGCACCGCCCGCGCGGTAGCCGGTCGAGTATTTCGCATAGAGATGGATCGTGTCGGTCGCGTCGAACGCCGCCGTCACCATCGGGTCGAACCGGCTGTTGTCGAAGGTGAAGGGGAAGTTGGTCGACTTGCCCTGCACCAGATACAGCGTGCCGTTGCGCTTGTCCTTCGTATAGCGGCCGCCGACCGTCAGGTGGAAGGCATCGAAGCCCGCCGGGGTATAGGTTCCTTGCGCGAACGCCGCATAGCTATAGGCGCGCGCGAAACTGCCGCGCTGGAGGAAGAAGGAACCCGGTGCCCAGCCCTGATTGCCCGAGCCGATGGTGCCCAGCGCGGTCTGCGACAGGATGGTGTAGCCGGTGCCGTCCGCATTCCATTGGTTGGTCGACGGGGTCGCCGCCGTCTCGCGGGCGTTTTCGGTGAAGTAGAACAGGCCCGCCACGTAATCGAACTGCGGCAGGCTGCCCACCGCCTGGAATTCCTGGCTGAACTGGTGCTGCTGCATGAAGGACAGGCTGTAGCGGCTGAACTTGCCGTTCGGCAGGAATACCGTGCGGTGCGCGCCACCCGAATTGTCCCACTGGTCGGTCGACACGCCGCGCCATGCGGTGATCGAGCGCAGCTCCAGGTTCGGCGCCACGTCATAGTTCAGCTTGGCCGAGAAGCCGTGGGTGCGGTCGACGCTGTACTGCTGCGGCACGCCGATATCGGCGGTCTTCATGCGGTCGTCGCCCGACACGACGACCAAAGGCGACAGCGGCGCGATGGTGCCCGAGGGCAGCTTGCCGTTATTGCCGTTGATCTGCGCGATCGTCGCGACCGGCAGGCCGCGCGGGTTGTAGTTCAGCAGCTGGCTGTAGAAGGGCGTGTTCTCGTCCTTCGCCTGGTCGTAGGACAGCTCGGCCGAGAAGCCGTCGACCGGCTTCCAGAGCGCCGCGACATGGCCGCCGGCGCGGTTATACGCTCCCCAGCCGACGCTGCCCGGCAGCGGGTTCTTCACGAACGGGTTCTGGTGCTGGATCACGCCGTCCAGCTTGATCGAGATGTTGTTGAATTCCGGCAGGTTGACGTGCGCGGCGGTGTTGTACGCGCCGTAATTGCCGAAGCCCGCGGTCAGCGAGCCGCCGAACTTGCCGGTCGGCTTGGCGGTGACGATCGACAGCGCGCCGCCCTCGGTATTGCGGCCGAACAGCGTGCCCTGCGGACCGCGCAGCACTTCGACACGCTCGATGTCGAACAGCGCGGCGTTCAGGCCCTGCGAACGGCCCAGATACACGCCGTCGAAATAGACGCCGACGCCGGTGTCGCGCGCCGTCTGGTTCTGGTCGAACGGCACGATGCCGCGAATACCCACGGTCAGCGCCGACTGGCGCGCCTCGAAGGTGGCGACGCGAAGCGACGGCACGGTGCCGTCGGCCAGGTCGAGCAGGCTCTGGACGTGGCGGTCCTTCAGCACGGTCGGGTCGATGACCGAGATCGCGATCGGCGTCTTCTGAAGGCTGGTCTCGCGCTTGGTCGCGGTGACGACGATGTCCTTCAGCTCACCCGAATCGGTGGCGGGATCGGCAGCGGCGGCGGGTGCCGGATCGGCGGCAGGCTTGGTGTCGGCGGCAAAGGCCGGCGTGGCGGTGAGCGCCAGAAGCGCGGAACCGCCCAGCAGCGCGGCGCGAACGAAATTGGTGTTCATGGTGGTTGTTATCCCTATCCCCCGACCGACCTTCCGGTCGTCGCTGGCCGCGCGGATAGGGGGCGTCGAAGAAGCTGGTGTTACCTTTCCATGACCAACGGGGACTTGTTCATTTCATCCTGGTTTCATCTTCGCCCTGCGGGGCGGGTGCGGCCGGGGTCGCCGGCCCGCCATGGCGCACCAGCTCCATCTTCTGGGGCAGGGTGCCGATCTCGATTCCCTTGCCCCTGAGCGCCCCCAGCAGCGCGAACAGCACCGCGCTGCGCGTGCCATAGGCCGCACGCGGGCTTTCGACATGGGCGAAGCAATTGAAATGAATCCGCCCGTCGACGATCGAGTCGATGAACGCCTTGGGCGCGGGGTCCGCCAGCACCGCCTCCTCGGCGGTGAAACAGTCCAGCACGATGCCGCGCACCATGTCGGCATCCGTCTCGATCGGGACCGAAAACTGGATCTGGACACGCCCCAGCGGCCCGGCCAGCGTCTTGTTGAGCACCGGCTTGGTGATCAGCTCGGAATTGGGGACGATCAGCGTCGAATGGTCGGCCAGCTCGATCTCGGTCGACCGCACGCTGATCCGCTTGACGTCGCCCTCGTCGGTGCCGACGCGGATCAAGTCGCCGATCTTGATCGGCCGCTCGGCCAGCAGGATCAGGCCGGAGACGAAATTCTGGGTGATCGCCTGGAGGCCGAAGCCGATGCCGACCGACAGGGCGGACAGCAGGAGCGCGATCCGTTCCACCCCGATGCCCAGCGACGCCAGCGCCCAGATGACCGCCAGCGCGATGCCGATATAGCGTGCGACCAGGCTGACCGAGTTGCGACCCGACCCGTCCAGATCGGTGGCGGGCAGGTAACGCTGCTCCAGCCAGCGCATGAACAGGCGCACCAGCCCCAGCCCGACGAACAGCACCGCCAGCCCGCGCAGGATCGCACCGGGCGAGATCCAGACATTGCCGATCCTGACGCCGTCGGCGACGCTGGCGATCTGGTCGAACACCGCCCCCGGATCGCCGCTTGCCCCGAATGGCTGGAGCAGCACGCCCAGCGTCAGCAGGACCAGGACCAGCCGGATCATGCCCGACAGGACCAGTCCGAGCTGGTCGATCATGCTGCCGCGCACGCCCAGCGCGCGCGTCAGGGTAATGCCGACCTTGCTGTCGCGCACGAAGACCGAGGTGGCGATATCGTCGGCGGCGACCAGCATCAGGTAGAGCGCCGAGCCGAGCAGCACCGTCCACCCGATCATCAGCGCGACGAACCAGCTGAACCATATATAGCCGACCAGCAGCGCCAGCCCGGCCACCCCGACCGCGATCCAGGCGATGAGGGCCGCGACGCTCAATCCCGCACTGACGCCTGCATGAATGGGGGCATGGGTCGCGGCATCGGCCTGCGCGACGCGGCGGGCGCGCAACTGGCCCAGCACCACCAGGGTCGTGACGATCAGCAACAGATGGAGCAGCGCCTCGACCGCCTGGCTGGCGATCACCGCGCTGCGGCTGCTGCCGATCGCCCCCTCGAACGACATCACCATCGTGGTGATGAAGGTCAGCAGGGTCAGGCCCCAGGACAAAGGCCGCAGTCGCTGCGCCGTTTCATCGTCGAGCGGCGCGATCCGCCATGATGGCTGGCTGCGCATCAGGACCGCGCCCGTCACCGCCGCGGTGAATCCCGCCACGCCCGCGGCGAAGACGAAGCCGTCGAGGAAACTGGTCCAGCGTTGCGGCAACAACCCCGCCCAGCGCAGCCCCTGGACAAAGACGAAGGCGGCGGCGAGCGGGCAGAGCGTGCCCACCGCCACCCGCCAGAAGGTATAGGCCGATCGGCGCACCCGGCTGGGCGGCGCCTCGGCGATCAGGCGGCGCTGCGCCAATCGGTGCGCGCCCAACCGTACCGGGCCGATCAGGATGACCGCCAGCGCAAAGCCCAGCAGCGCCTGCCACGGGATGCCGCCGCGCCATTGCGCCGCGATCTGCTCGCCGCCCTGCTTCAGAAACAGCCCGACCCGCCGCCAGTCGCGCGGCGCCTGTTCCAGGACGATGCTCCAAAAGGCGGGGCTCAGTGGGGACGGTGTCTTGGAGGACAGTTTCTCGTTGAACTGCGCAGCCTTGCTCTGGTCGATCTCGTCGACCAGCTGTCCTGCCTCGACCCCGGCCAGCCGCCCGCGCTTGATCGCGGCGTCGATGGTCGAGCGCAGCGTCGACAGCGCCTTGCGCTGGGCGACCAGTTCCGGTGCTTCCACCTCGCCCGGCGTCGGCGTGCCCAGCCCGGTGATCCGCGCATTCACCAGCGCCAGTTGCTCGGTCAGGTCGGACACCGCCTGGCCGGTCGAGTCCTTGGCCCCCTGCGCCCGGTCGCGCAGTGCGCGCCGGTCGTCGTCATCGACCTTGGAGTCGAGCGCGCGGTCGACGGCACGCACCTCCGCCTCGGCCTCGGCGATCCGCGTGGCGGAGGCCGTCGCCGGATTGCCCTGCGCCGATACCGGCACACCCGTTCCGACCAGCCCGACCATGATACAGGCCAGGACGAGAATGCGGAGGACCGCGAAGGGCGCGAGAAAGGATCGGGACATGGGGCATGTTCATAACCCCCCGCAATGGGTCAGGCGAGAGGCTGACAGTTCCGCATGTCCATTCGGTCCATCCCGGACATTTGCCAGTTGATCCGAAATCGTGTGTATCGGGGAGCCCGCACCGGCCGGGATCGTTGACGCCGATCGGACCATTTCGCGCATGACTGAACTCGCTTCCCTCCAGGGGCAAACGCCCTTGTCCGCTCCCCCCCGGGGACCGCTGCCGCATGATTCGCACGTGCTGGCGGGCATCAACCGCATCCTGCAGGAAGCGCTGCGCGCCTCGACCGAAGAGGAGCTGGGCCAGCTGTGCCTGGCGGTGGCCGAGGACCTGACCGGCGCGGCATTCAGCTTTTTCGGCGAGCGGCGGGACTCGCACGACCGGCTGGACCATATCGCGATCAGCGAGCGCGGCTGGGCCGCCTATGCGGGCAACGATCCGGATTTCAACCAGCGCGAGCTGCCCAACGGTATGAAGATCCATGGCATTTTCGGCCAGGTGATCCTTCAGGACCGCAGCATGATCGTCAACGACCCCGCCAACCATCCCGACCGGGTGGGCACGCCGGAGGGTCACCCCATGTTGCGCAACTTCCTGGGCGTGCCGCTGCGTCGCGACGGCGAGACCTTCGCGATGTTCGCGCTCGGCAACCACCCGACCGGCTTTACCGAGCGCGAACGCGCCATCGCCGAGGAACTGGCCCCCGCCATCGTCCAGGCCCTGTTGCGCAAGCGCGCCGAGGTGGCGTCGCGCGCCAGCCAGCGGCGGCTGCTGAGCCTGATCGAGGGCATCCCCCAGCTGGTCTGGACCGCGACGCGCGACGGGCAATGGACCTGGGTCAGCCCGCAATGGGTCGCGATGACGGGGCTCAGCGTCGAGGAGAGCCTGGGCCTTGGCTGGCTGGCCGCCGTGCATCCCGACGATCGCGATGCGGCGCGTCGATTCTGGAACGGCGCGGGCGAGCATGGCGAGCTGGCGATGGAGGGGCGGCTGCGCCACGGCCAGACCGGCCGCTATCGCTGGTTCAAGACGCGCGCGACGCCGGTGCGCGACGATCACGGCACCATCGTCGAATGGTTCGGCACCTCGACCGATATCGACACGCTGCGCCGTCTTCGCGAGCGGCAGGAAACCCTGGTCGCCGAATTGCAGCACCGGGTCCGCAACATCCTGACCATCGTCCGTTCCATCTTCACCCGCACGGTCGAAAGCGGCGGGCCGATCGACGAGATTTCGGATCATTTCCGGGGGCGGCTCGATTCGCTGGCGCGGACCCAGGTGGTCGCGACCCAGACACGGTCGGGCCGGGTCGACCTGGAAAACCTGATCCGTGACGAGCTGTTGGGCGTGGGCGCGATCGAGGACGACCGGCTGTCGATCGAGGGGCCGGACATCTCGCTGCCTGCCGATACGGCCGAAACCATGGGCCTGGCGATCCATGAATTGACCACCAATGCCCTGAAATACGGGGCGCTGCGCCATCCCGCCGGACGGCTGTCGATCGCCTGGGCGATCGAACTTAAATCAAATAGCGAATGCGAACTGATTGTAAAATGGGATGAAACGGGTGTACCAGCAATGCCGGTCCCGCCTGTACGTCAGGGATTCGGGACCGAGTTGATCCGCGAAGCCTTGCCATACGGGCTGGGCGCACGGACCAGACTGGAATTTCGCGGTGGCGGCGTCCTGTGTGTGATAACGCTACCATGGGCCGTAGATGACGTCGACGCGTCAAACCGGAGCACCGAGGGATGAACCGCCGATCGCCGCTGGCTGACAAGCGTATCCTCGTGGTCGAGGACGAGTATTTCATCGCCCGCGACCTCGAACGTGCGCTGCGCGCCGCCGATGCGGTCGTGGTCGGTCCCGTCGCCACGCTGGAACAGGGGCTCGACATTGCCGAGAACCAGCCGCTCGACGCCGCGGTGCTCGACGTCAATCTGGCGGGGGAGCGCGCCTTCGAGATCGCCGACCGCCTGTCGGCGCGCGACGTGCCCTGGACCTTCCTGACCGGCTATGACGAATGGGCGCTGCCCGCCCCCTATCGATCGGCCTCGATCGTCGCCAAGCCGTTCCAGCCGGATCGCATCATCCGCGCGATCGGCGCCCTGATCCCCGACAAAGGATGCGCATGACCTCTTTTTCCGCCGCCCTGTCGTCCTCCGCCACCGCGTCCGAGGGGATCGCCACCGCCGCGATCCGTCGGCTGACCGCGCTGACGCCGCTGGCCGATGCGGACCTCGCGCTGCTCGACACCGCCGCCGACCGCGCGTTGACCTATCCGATCCGTCATGCCTTCCAGACGATCGGGCGTCCGGTGGCCGCCCCGCTGCTGCTGCTGCAAGGCTGGGCCGCGCGGGTGCGGATCCTGCCCGACGGGCGGCGTCAGTTCATGAGCTTCTACCTGCCCGGCGACGTCATCGGCTCGGCGCATCATGCGCGCCCCATCGCCTCTGCGACGGTGGTGGCCATCACCGAATGCGTCGCCTGCCCCGCCCCCGTCGCCGCCGCCGGATCGGGGCTGGCCCAGGCCTATGCGGTCGGCGAGGCGCTGGACGAGGCCTATCTGCTGGGCCATGTCGTCCAGCTCGGCCGGTTGAACGCACAGGAGCGGATCGGCGACTTTCTGCTCGAAATCTATGAGCGCCTGTCGCTCGCCGGGCTGACCGTGGGCGGCAGTTTCGAAATGCCGCTGACCCAGGAGATGCTGGCCGATGCGCTGGGGCTGACCCCGGTTCATGTCAACCGGATGATCCAGCAGGCGCGGCGCGACGGCGACCTGATGTGGAAGTCCGGCCGCGTCCTGCTGCGCGATCCGGAACGCACCGCCCGCACCATCGGCCGGTTGAGCCCGCAAGTGACCGATACCCAGACCATGCCGCAGGCCAACCCGGCCTGATTTGGAAAATTCCTCCCCTGCAAGGGGACGGAGGGGTATCCCGCCATCGAGAAGGCGACACCCCTCCACCATGCTACGCATGGCCCCCTCCCGTTGCAGGGGAGGAAAACACGCTATTGAAAACCCACCATTCCCGCATCATCGTGATGGCTTTCTGACCAGCCCGGCCCGTTTCACATGGACGTCATCAATTTTACGCCAAGCTGACACCGACCGATCCTAACGCCCCCGCCGAACCGGCAAGACAGCCGATGGGGGATCAAGACATGCTGACGTTTCGTAGCCTGCTGAAGGCATCGGTCTCGCTTATTCTCGTGACCGGCCCGCTGGCCGCCCACGCCCAAGACAGCGCGGGCGCCAGCGCAGGCGCCACCGCCGCCGCCCCGCAGGCCGCGCAGGCGACCGATGCGGGCACCGAGGGCGAGGATATCGTCGTCAACGGCACCTATGCGCGCAGCCTGGCGGCGGGCATCGAGACCAAGCGCCGCGCGGCGTACGGCGTCGACTCGATCAGCTCGACCGATATCGGCAAGTTCCCGACCCAGAATGTCGCGGAAGCGCTGCAGCTCGTCCCCGGCGTGGCGATCACCCGCCCGCGCGGCGAGGGCCTGTATGTCAGCGTCCGTGGCCTGGGGCCGCAGTTCCAGAACACGCTGATGAACGGCCGCACCATCGCGCTGAACGACCTGATCGAGAATGGTGGTGCTGCCGGGCGTCAGTTCCGTTTCGAGATGCTGCCCGCCGAATTCACCTCGAGCATCGACGTGGTGAAGACGCCGACCGCCGACATGAGCGAGGGCGCGCTGGGCGGCAATATCGACGTCAAGACCTTCCGCCCGCTGGAGGTCGGCAACAAGACGACCGTCAACATCCGCGGCACCTATACGACCCAGACCAAGGACGTCCGCCCGAACGTCACCGTGCTGACCAGCGCGAAGAATAGCGACGGCACCTTCGGCATCCTCGCGGGCGCGCAATATTGGGGCAAGACGGTCCGCAACGACCGCTTCATGAATTTCGGCTGGCTGCTCAACCGCTATACCTCGCCGCAGGCGGGCGGCGCGCCCACCGGCCTCTATTCGCCGACCCGCACCCGCCCCACCGTCGAGACCGAGGATCGCAAGCGCATCTCCGGCATCGTCTCGGCCCAGTGGCAGCCGACGCCCGAGCTTCAGACCACTTTGGACGTGGTCGCGACCCGGCTGGACGTCGCCTATGACGAGTTCGGCCTCGACATCTATCCCGATGACGGCGGCACGGTGCTGCAGCCCGGCTATACCGTGACCGGCGACACGATCACCAAGGCGACGGTCAACAATGTCCGCTTCATGGCGTCGCGCGAATACAGCCTCAACCGCCACGACCTGCTGACCATGGGCCTGAAGCAGGCGTGGAACCCCGATCGCTGGCACGTGACCGCCAATGTCAACTGGTCGGCGGCGCACAGCTATCACCCCGATTACCGCACCGGCACGGTGCGCAGCCGCGCCTTCTTCACCGGGCCGCTCAGCTATGACGCATCGGCGGGCTATCAGACGATGCCGACGCTCACCACGCCGGTCGACGTGACCAACCCCGCCAATTACAAGCTGTACCCGTTCAACATCGCGCCCAAGGACAGCAAGGACTGGGATTTCTATTCGCGCCTCGACATCGCGCACGACTTTGACGGTTTCCTGTCGAAGCTGGCAGCGGGCGGCGAATATCACTGGCGCAAGCGCGACTATTTCCGCCGCGACTTCATCGTGAACCCGCCTGCGGGCACGCCGCTCACCACGCTGGGTTCGGGCGCCTATCAGCCGATGCCCTATGACGACTTCCTGGCGGGCGTCGGCGGCAATGCGTTCCGCAACTGGCTGGTGCCGGTGACCCAGGCCTATGTCGGCAATCTCTTCACCCCCGCCGTCGCCGCCTCGCCGCTGACCGCGGGCGACCTGCGCTCGTCCTTCGTGGTGTCGGAAAAGATCGCAGCCGCCTATGCCCGCGCCGATTACCAGTTCGATGCAGGGTCGGTGCCGGTCAGCGGCAATCTGGGCGTCCGCTATGTCCACACCGATCAGGTGGCGAGCGGCACGCTGACCAGCGGCAACACCGCCACGCCGGTCAGTTACCCGAAGACGTTCAACAACGTCCTGCCCAGCTTCAACCTGCGCGCCGACCTGACCCCGAAGCTCGTCGGTCGCCTGGCCGCCAGCCGGGTGCTGACCCGTCCCAACGTCACCGACACCGCGCCGCGCATCACCGTGTCGACCGACGCCCCGACCGCCAGCGGCGGCAACCCGCAGCTCGTCCCCTTCCTGGCGACGCAGTTCGACGGGTCGCTGGAATGGTATTTCGCCCCGTCGGGGATGTTGTCGGGCGCGGTCTTCTACAAGGCGATGGACGATTACATCACCCAGTCGAACACCGAGATCGCCATTCCGGGTCGCGGCATCGTGCGCCTGTCCAGCTCGGTGAATGGCGGCAATGCCAAGGTGTACGGCGCGGAGGCCGCGTACAGCCAGGTCTTCACCTTCCTCCCTGCGCCGTTCGACGGCTTCGGGGTGCAGGGATCCTATACCCATACGGAAGTGAAGGCCGATTACACGGCGGGCTCGCGCACCATCAAGGACCAGCTGATCGGCCTGTCGAAGAACAGCTTCAACCTGGTCGGCTTCTACGACAAGGGGCCGCTGTCGGCGCGCCTCTCCTATGTCTGGCGCGACAAGTATCTGTCGAGCACGGGCAGCACGGTGCAGGCACCGACCTATGTCGCGGCGTTCGGGTCGCTCGACGGCCAGCTCTCGGTGCGCGCCGCCGACAATCTGACGCTCAGCCTGGAGGGTATCAACATCGCGGGTGCGCATCAGGACACCTATAACGACAGCAAGATGCGCTTCGGCGAGATCAACTATTATGGCCGGACGATCCTGTTCGGCGTGCGGGCGGAGTTCTGATGAAGGCATTCCTCACCCTGGCGGCGGTCCTCGCGACCGCCGCCGCTCCGGCGCCGAAGGCACCCTTGCGGATGAACGACATCCAGGTCGTCGGCTCGCACAATAGCTACAAGAAGCGGATCGCGCCCGCCGTCTTCGCCGAACTGGAACGACGTGATCCCAGGCTCGCCGCCGCGCTGGATTACGACCATCTGACTCTGGCCCAGCAGCTGGACCGGGGCGTACGCCAGTTGGAGATCGACATCTTCGCCGACCCCGAGGGCGGTCGCTTCGCGCATCCGATGGGTGAAAGGCTCGCGCGTGCGGCGGGCCAGCAGACCGGCTTCGACGAAGCCGCGATGATGAAGCCGGGCTTCAAGGTCTTCCATATTCCAGAAGTCGACTATCGCTCCTGCGGGACGTTCAAACAGTGCATCGGCCAGATCGATGCCTGGTCGCGCGCGCATCCGCGCCACCTGCCGATCATGGTGACGATCAACGCCGCCGACCGGCCGATCAACAAGCCCGGCGTCACCGATCCGCTGCCGCTGACCGCGCCCTTGCTCGACGCATTGGATGCGGAAATTCGCGATGTGCTGAAACCCAACCGGATCATCACCCCCGATGACGTGCGCGGCGATGCGCCGAGCTTGCGCGAAGCCGTGACCACCAAGGGCTGGCCGACACTGGAGCGTGCGCGCGGGAAAATCTACTTCGTGCTCGATACGCCATCGGACGTGTCCGACCGCTATCGCGCCGGCCACCCCTCGCTGAAGGGGCGTCCGATCTTCGGCTGGTACGACACCGACCAGCCCGAGGCCGCGGTCGAGATCGTCGGCGATCCGCGCACCGACGGCGCGAAGATTCGCGAGTGGGTGAAACAGGGCTTCATCGTCCGCACCCGCAGCGACGCCGACACGAAGGAGGCGCGCGACAACGACCATGGCCGCCAGCAAGCCGCGATCGACAGCGGCGCGCAGGCGGTGTCGACCGATTACTATCCCGGCGTGCCGGCGCGAAGCTGGAGCAAGGGGTTCACCGTGACGCTGCCCGGCGGGGTGATGGAGCGCTGCAACCCGGTGACGCAGCCCGCCGACTGCACGTTGCCGAAGTAACCAAATCCTCCCCGGTACGGGGAGGTGGCAGCGCGCAGCGCTGACGGAGGGGGGCTTTCACGGAGGATGTCCTGTGTGGCGATCCCCCTCCACCAGCTTCGCTGGTCCCCCTCCCCGTGCCGGGGAGGATTGATGGCCGCCCGCTGACGCCCTTTTCATGTCCGGGCAAGCCGGGGTTCAGCCTCTATCCGCCATATTATCCTCCGAAGAAGCCTGCGCCCAGACCGTTGGCGGCAGGCGGTAACGGAGAGCGAGGCATGGCGCGGATCGCTTCCTGGCTGCTAGTGACATCGGCGCTGACGGCGGCAGTTCCGGCCCATGCCGCCGATCCGGCGCGGGATGCCGCCTGGGCCGAACGGCTGGGCTGGGGACCGTCCGCCGCGCCCGACACCAGCCCCGCGCCGGGCAGCGATGCCTGGCTGCGCCACCAGCTCGACGACCGGCTCGATCCCCTGCCCCTGGCGGTGCAGGCGCGGATCGATGCGATGCGCATCTCCAGGGAACGCGTCGCCGCGCTCGTGGTCGAGACTGACGCGATGCAGCGCGACCTGAAGGCGATCACCGACCCCGACCAGAAAAAGGCCGCGCGCGAAGCCTATCAGAAGGCGATGAACGGGCTGGCCGACGAAGCCCGCCAACGCTTCGTCCTGCGCGCGCTCTATTCGCCCGACCAGTTGCGCGAACGGATGACCTGGTTCTGGTTCAACCATTTCAACGTCCAGGCGGGCAAGCGCGACATCCGCGCGATGGTCGGCGATTATGAAGAGACGATCCGCGCCCATGCGCTGGGCCGGTATCGCGACCTGCTGGAGGCGACGCTGCGCCACCCGGCGATGCTGCGCTATCTGGACAATGACCAGAACGCGAAAGGCAAGATCAACGAGAATTACGCGCGCGAGATCATGGAACTGCACTCGATGGGCGTCGGCTCCGGCTACACGCAAGCAGACGTACAGGAGCTGGCACGCATCCTGACCGGCGTCGGCGTCGACCAGAAACCCGATGCGCCGAAGCTGAAACCCGAGCTTCAACCGCTCTACCTGCGCGCCGGACTGTTCGAGTTCAATCCGGCGCGCCATGACTTCGGCACCAAGCATTTCCTGGGTCATACCATCCAGGGGTCGGGCTTTGGCGAGGTCGAGCAGGCGCTGGACCTGATCGCCGAGAGTCCGGCGACCGCGCATCATGTCAGCCTGAAGCTGGCGACCTATTTCATGGGCGACAAACCGCCGCCCGCTTTGGTCGACCGGATGGCGGCGACCTTCCGCAAGACGCATGGTGACATCGCCGAGGTGCTGAAGACCATGATCCGGTCGCGCGAGTTTTCCGGCTCGCTGGGCAGCGGTTTCAAGGACCCGGTCGGCTATACGCTGTCGGCGGTGAGGCTGGCCTATGGCGACCGCGCGATCACAAATCCGCAGCCGGTGGTCGGCTGGATCCGCCAGATGGGCGAAGGGCTGTACGATCACGAGACGCCCGACGGTTACGACCTGTCGAGTGCGGCCTGGTCCGCGCCCGGGCAGATGGCGACGCGCTTCGATATCGCGCGGCAACTCGGCAATGGCGCGGCGCGGCTGTTCCAGCCCGCCGATACCCCACCGGGCACCCCGCCCCCGCCCTCTCCGCCGCCGGTGCTGAAGGGTTCCCCCATCCTCGCCGCGCGGATGCCCTCGCTGGGCAAGCCGACGCTCGCCGCACTGGGCCAGGCGCGGTCCCCGGCGGAGTGGAACGCGCTGTATTTCTCGTCGCCCGAATTCATGCACCGATAGGAGGATCGCATGATGCTTCCCCATATCCACCGCCGCGATCTGCTCCGTGGAGCCGCCGCGCTCGCCCCCATGGTGATGGCGGGCCGCGCCTTTGCCGCACCGCAGGCGGGCAGCCGGTTGCTGGTCGTGTTCCTGCGTGGCGCCTATGACGCGGTGAACATCGTCGTGCCGAGTGGCAGCGACTTCTACCACCAGTCGCGCCCGACCATCGCGCTGCCCAGGCCCGATCCGGCGAACCCGAACGCCCCGCTACCGCTCGACGCCGACTGGGCGCTGCACCCCGCATTGAAGGATACGATCCTGCCGCTTTGGCAGGCCAAGCAGATCGCCTTCGTGCCCTTTGCGGGCACCGACGATATGAGCCGCAGCCATTTCGAGACCCAGGACACGATCGAGCTGGGCCAGCCGGTCGGCGGCCACCGCGATTACGGCTCGGGCTTCATGGCGCGGCTGGCGGGCATACTCGGCACGACCGAGCGCCCGATCGCCTTTACCGACCAGCTGCCTTTATGCTTCCGGGGTGGCGAGGACCCGATCCCCAATCTCGCGCTCGCCAATGTCGGCAAGCCGATCGACCAGCGCCAGGCCGCGCTGATCCAGAGCATGTATGCCGGGCACCCCGACCTGGCCCGTTCGGTCAGCGAGGGCTTCACGGTGCGCGACACCGTGTACAAGACCCTTGACCAGGAGATGAAGGCCGCCAGTCGCGGCGCGGTGTCCGCCAAGGGTTTCGCATTGTCGGCGCAGCGGATCGGCACGCTGATGCGCGACCGGTTCAACCTGGCATTCGTCGATGTCGGCGGCTGGGACACGCATGTGAACCAGGGCGGCGCGACCGGCTATCTGGCCGACCGGATCGGCGATCTGGGGCGCGGGCTGGCGAGCTTCGTCCAGGCGATCGGGCCGGACGCATGGCGCACCACGACGGTCGTCGTCGTGTCGGAGTTCGGCCGCACCTTCCGCGAAAATGGCGACCGGGGCACCGATCACGGCCATGGCAGCGTCTATTGGGTGATGGGAGGCGGGGTATCCGGCGGCCGCATGGCGGGTGAGCAGGTCGCCCTGTCCGCCGCCACGCTCAACCAGAATCGCGACCTGCCCGTACTGACCGATTACCGCGCGCTGATCGGCGGGCTGGTCGGGCGGCAGTTCGGCCTGTCAGGCGGCCGCCTCGCGACGTTGTTCCCCGACACGCGCCCGGCCGATCTGAATCTCGTCTGACCCGGCTTCATCGCGACCGGCCCGTGCCCGGATATCGTCCAGCACGTCATCCAGCGTCAGCCCGGCCAGCTTGTTCTCCAGGGCCTCGCGCACCGGGGTCAGGATCGACTCCAGGCTGGAGGTGATATGCCGGTCGATCATCCCCTCGCCTTCGGGCGGCTGGCGGTGAAAGGCGAAGAAGTTGCGGTCCTCCACCGCCTCGTACACATCGACCAGTCGGATATGGGACGATGGCCTGGCGAGCATCGCGCCGCCGCGATTGCCCAGCTGCGACCGGGTCAGCCCCGCCGCGGCCAGCCGCAGCAACAGCGCACGGACCACGGCCGCGTTGGAATTGACGCTGACCGCGATATCCTCGGAGCGCAACGGCGTATCGCCATGCTCCGCCATCAGCGCGAGCATGTGCAGCGAGACGACAAAACGAGTACTGGTCGGCAAGAAACTGCGCTCCCCTATCCACCTGCCCCGCGACCAACGCCCTTCTTCCAGGAGCGTTGCGGGTTTGTATCACGATCGGATCATGGCGGGGTTAGCCGCTATAATCCATGTTATATTTATACCAATATACCACGTTAACGCGCCAATCATCCACAGTATCCCACTCTTCACCCCCCGTTTTGGGGTAAGCGGGTGCATGAAAAGGGGCAGAAAGGCCAAGCCGGATTTTGCCGTGATGGCGACCGCGCCGCTCATCGGCGCAAGGCCCCCCGCCGGACAGGTGCTGAGCGGCATGGTCGAGCGCTTCGTCGTGATCGCCTTGACCGTCGAGAGCGGAGCGATGCCGATGGGAGGGACACTGCCGCCGGTCGACGGCACCGCCGGGCCGCGTGGCGGGATGATTCGCTTCGACCGCCACGACCTGAAGGGTCGAGACCAATGGCGGACCCATCGCCACCACGCTCAACCCCGCGCTGCTCCGCGATCCGGGCGATACCGATCGACCGGGATCAGCGCGTCGCCCCGGGCAGGCGGATCTCGAACAGCTCGGGCCAGTTCTTGCCGGTCACGAAGATCCGGTGCTTGGCCCGGTCATAGGCGATGCCGTTGGCGACCGAATCCCGATCGGTCAGCCCGACCCGCGCGACCAGATCGCCGAGGTCGACCACACCCGCGACCACACCCGTCGCCGGATCGATCCGCACGATATAGGGCGTCATCCAGACATTGGCCCAGACCTGCCCGTCGATATATTCCAGCTCGTTCAGGTTGCGGAGCGGCCGTCCGTTCACCGTCACGTCCAGCGTGCGGGCGACCTTCATCGTGGCGGGGTCCAGGAAGCGCAGGCGCGGCGTACCGTCCGACAGGATGATGTGATGCCCGTCATCGGTCATCGCCCAGCCTTCGCCGTCATAGCGCCACTCGCCCAGCTTCTTCAGCGCCGGGCGGCTCCAGCGGAAACCGCGTCCGCCATGCCAGGTGACGCTGCGCAGCTCGCCCCCCCAGGCGACGATACCCTCGCCGAACAGGCCATCGGGCACGGTTGCGCGGCGCAGCGTCTTGCCGGTCGCCAGATCCACCTGGCGGATGACGCTCTCCCCCTCGCGCCCGGTGCTTTCGTACAGCGTGCCGTCGGCGATCAGCAGCCCCTCGGTGAACGCCGTCGGGTCGTGCGGGAAGGCATGGACCAGCACGGGCTTTTCGATCGGCGGCGGAGTCGGCGCGGCGGGCTGCTGTGCGGCGGCGGGCAGCGCCAGCGCCAGGACCAGCGGCAGGACCAGCGGCAGGATGGCGCGGATCACAGCGTGCGCACCAGCCGCGCCACCCGCGCGATCCAGGCGGGTGCGGACACCGTCACCCCCGCCGCCCCGGGCTCCAGCGGCAACAGGCGCAGCGTATCGGGCATCACACCCGCCAGCCGGGCAAAGACATAGCCGCCGGCGGCGCGGGGCACGAGGATATCGCGATTCATGGCATCGGCGAACCTATCGGGGCCGAGCGGTTCGCACCAGAGCTCATCGCCCGCGCGATAGTCGCCGACCGCGCCGCTGACCGTCACCGCCAGCATCCCCGGCGTCGCGCAGGGCGGCGACACCGAACGCGCGCTGCGCGGCGCCACGGCGCCGCGCGGACCGAGCAGCGCGGCGACCGGCAGGGTCTCGCGGATCGGCAGCGTCACCAGATCGGCGGGCGTGCAGCCCAGTGCGGCGGCGATCCGGTTCAGCCAGGGCAGCGAGACGGTGCGCGTGCCCATTTCCAGCCGCCCGATCGTCTGTGGCGTGGTGGGGGGCGAGCAGGCGCGGGCGACATCGTCCAGGGTCATCCCCTTGGCCCGGCGCACTTCGCGGATCGCGGTAATCATCCCCTCTTCCCCTTCCGTCCTGCCAGCCATGCCGCCGCTCGCGCACATCTGGCGAAGCCGGTCCGTCTGGGCTAAGCGCCGATGCCTGTTCAGTCGGAGTTATCGCGATGCGGTTCGGCCTCGTCAAATGCCATGGATCGGGCAACGATTTCCCGATGATCGACGCCCGCGACCTGTCGCTGACCGAAGCCGAATGGGCGGGCGTCGCGCGCGCGCTGGCCGACCGGAACGGGCCGGTGGGCGGCGACGGCCTGCTCCTGCTGGTTCCCGGCGACGATCGCGCCGCTTTCGGCATGGTGATGCGCAACAGTGATGGCAGCGAGGCGGAGACCTGCCTCAACGGCGTACGCTGCGTGGCGCGTGCGGGGTTCGAGGCTTTGGGGATCGGCGCGGCCACGGTGCGGCTGAAGACCTCGCACGCCGATGCGGTCCATGACGCTGACCTCGCACCCGGCGTCTATACGGTACGCGAGACGGCAGGCCCCGCCGGGCTGTCGACCGCCGCCTGGCCGATCCACGGCGCACCCGACCGTCTGGTCGAGGCGGTGCTGCCGATGCTCGACGCGGACAAATGCTTCACCGCCGTCACCATGCCCAACCCGCATCTCGTCCATTTCGTCGAGACGGTGGACGAAGCCGATCTCGTCCGCCTGGGCGAAATCTGCGAAGCCGCGCCCGACTGGCTGCCCAACCGCGCCAATGTGTCCTTCGTCGAGGTGCGCGGGACGTCGCTGTTCGTGCGCACCTTCGAGCGTGGCGTCGGCCTGACCGACAGCTGCGGCAGCGCGATGGCCGCATCCACCTATGCGGCGTGCCTGACCGGGCGGATCGCCTGGGACGTGCCCACCGTGGTGTTCAACCGCGGCGGCCTGGTCCGCGCCTTTGCGGGCGAGGACGCGATGGTGACGCTGTCGGGCAATGCGACCTATGAATGGGCGGGGTCGGTGACGGTCGACCTGGCGAACGAAACGGCGAGCGATCTGGTGGTGGAGCGGCGCTTTCCCGAAGAAATCGCTGCCTGGGACGCCGCCAAGCGGGGGTAATCCTGTCATCCGTGGCGAGGGGTGGAACGTGCGCTTCGACTTCGCTCAGCGTGAACGGAGATTGGTGAGCCACCTCAGCCCCACCCCCGTTCAGCCTGAGCGCAGTCGAAGGCCAGGGGACCGACCTCGCCGCGAGCGTGGGGCATGCACTTCGACTTCGCTCAGTGCGAACGGGTGTTGGGATTATCAGCCCACTTCGTTCAGCCTGAGCGTGGTCGAAGGCCAAGGGACAAGCCTCGCCACGAGCGCCGGACGCGCACTTCGCCTTCGCTCCGCGCGAACGGAGGGGGGGACTTGGAACATCCGGCCCCACGCAACACCCCGCCGCCCGGTGCGTTCTGCCCCTATGCTTCCCGTCCGCCGCCAGATCGCCGACCAGATACGCGACGTGGTGGGCAGCCATGCGATCGACCTGACCCGGCCGCCGGGGGATGACGGGCTGTTCGGCCCTGGCTCCGCGACATGGACCGTCCATGGCGACTTCACCGCGATGATGGCGGGCGGGATCGCCTCGCTGCTGGCCCAGATGCTGCACCCCGCCGCGCTGGCGGGCGTGTGGGACCATAGCGATTTCCGCCGCGACATGGCCGGGCGGCTGCGGCGGACGGCGGGGTTCATTTCCGTCACCACCTATGGCGCGACCGAGGCGGCCGAGCGGATGATCGCGCGGGTGCGGGCGGTGCATGATCGGGTCAGCGGCACCCTGCCCGACGGCACACCCTATTCGGCGAACGATCCGCATCTGCTGACCTTCGTCCATGCCGCCGAGGTCGACAGCTTCCTGCGCGCGCACCGCACCTATCGCGATCCGGACTTTTCCGATGCAGAGGCGGATCGCTATCTGGCCGAGATGGCGACGATCGCCCGGCGGCTGGGGGCCGGGCAGGTGCCCGAGAACCGGCAGCAACTGGCGCGTTTCCTGGATTCGATCCGCCCCGAACTGCGCGTCGACGCCCGGACACGGGCGGTGGCGCGCACCCTGCTCAACCAGCCCGCGCCCAGCCCCGCGCTGGCGCCGGTCAGCGGCTGGCTGACCCAGGCGGGTATCGCGCTGCTCCCCGACTGGGCGGCACGTCTGCATGGGCTGGACGGTTACGGCGCGGTCAAACCGGCGATCCGGGCGGGCACGCGGCGGTTGGGCGGCGCGATCCGCTGGGCGCTGGCGGGTTAGGCGGGATGAAGTTAGGTTGATTCGGGCCTGCCCCACTCCCCTTCAGGGGAGGGGTTGGGGTGGGGCTTCACCCCAGGCTTTGTGCTTGCGGAAGCGCCCCACCCCCGTCCCCTCCCCTGAAGGGGAGGGGTGGATCAGACCCATGTCATCATGCTCTAGGAATTTTCCAGCCGCCGCAGCGCATTCAGATACCCCCGCATCCCCTCCAGCGCGCGGTCGGTCAGCACCATGAAGGCGCGGCGACGATCGGCCGGATCGGGCTGGCGCGCGAACAGCCCCGCCTCGGTCATCTTGCCGATCCAGCGCAGCGCGGTGGTCGGCGCGACGGCGGCGGCGATGCACAGGCTGGACACCGACACGCGCGTACCCTCCAGATGCGCGGCATAGAGGTCGAGCAGCATGTCCCAGGCCGGTTCCTCGAACAGCCCGCCCTCGAAAAACCCGTCGCGCAGCCGCCGGGCGCGGATCATCCGGCGGACCCGTTCGGCATCGCCCGGCTGGGCGCGCGGCGGGGCGGCGTGGAAGCTCTGGTGCCGGTCGCCGACGCCGCCGCGCCGGTCCTCATCCTCCTGCACCGACAGCCTTGCCAGCGCCTCGGCGATGCGCGCGACCTCGGCGTTCAGCTTGCGCAGCCGTTCGGACTCGCCCTCGCGGACATAGGCGTGGAGCAAAGCCGCGCCGCCATGGCTGGCCCCCGCCACCGCCAGCGCGGCGACCAGTTCCAGCGGGCTGGCGTCGCACAGCATCGCCACACGCGGGCCGATCAGCATCGCGGCGACCAGATCGATATCCCCCGTCGCCATGCTGACCACGATGGGCAGGTCCAGCGCGGTGGCGACCGCGTCGATGCGGGCGAGCGCGATCTCCATCGCAGCATCGTCCGCGCCGTGCGTGTCGACCAGCAGCAGCGGCCGCCCCGCCTGTTGCCCGATCTCCGCCGCCACATCGGGCCAGGGGACATGGCGCAGCACCCGCCCGCCCGCCTGCCGCACCAGATCGCCCGCCGCCTGCGCCAGCGCGGGCGCGCCGATCACCACGACCGCAAAGCCGGTGCCGTAAAGATCCTGTTCGTCCACGCTCGTCCCCCGCCGCCCGCCATGCGGGCTGGTGCATCGTCACGGTCGCGACGGTACGAGCGGCGCGAGGCCCCCGCCCCTTCGCCCATGCACCGATGCGACCCCAACCGACGTCCGGGAGTCGACGTCAGTTACGAATCGGACACTCAGCCGAGTGCCTTGACGATCTCTTCGACCATCTTCTTGGCGTCCGCCAGAAGCATCATGGTGTTGTCGCGATAAAATAGCTCGTTATCGACGCCCGCATAGCCGACACCGCCCATCGAACGCTTGATGAACAGCACCGTCTTGGCCTTTTCGACGTCGAGCACCGGCATGCCGTAGATGGGCGAGGACGTGTCGGTCTTGGCCGCCGGGTTGGTCACGTCATTGGCGCCGATGACGAAGGCGACGTCGGTCTGGGCGAATTCGGCGTTGATGTCCTCCAGCTCGAACACCTCGTCATAGGGCACGTTCGCCTCGGCCAGCAGGACGTTCATGTGGCCGGGCATCCGACCCGCGACCGGGTGGATGGCGTATTTGACGCGCACGCCTTCCTTCTTCAGCAGGTCGCCCATCTCGCGCAGGACATGCTGCGCCTGCGCCACCGCCATGCCGTAGCCGGGGACGATGACGACCTGTTCGGCCTGGCTCATCAGGAAGGCCGCATCCTCGGCGCTGCCGCGCTTCCACGGGCGATCGATGGCCGCGCCACCGCCGCTGGCGCCCGCATCGCTCGCGCCGAAGCCGCCCGCAATGACGCTGATGAAGCTGCGGTTCATCGCCCGGCACATGATATAGGACAGGATCGCGCCGGATGAGCCGACCAGCGCGCCGGTGATGATCATCGCGCTGTTGTGCAGCGTGAAGCCCATCGCGGCGGCGGCCCAGCCCGAATAGCTGTTCAGCATCGACACCACGACCGGCATATCCGCGCCGCCGATGGGCACGATCAGCAGGAAGCCGATGGCGAAGGACAGGATGGTGATCGTCCAGAAGATCCAGGGCGACTGGTCCCGCGTGAACATGGCCACCAGGATGACGATCGCGCCGAGCAGCCCCGCGTTCAGCGCATGGCGGCCGGGCAGCAGGATCGGCTTGCCCCCCATATTGCCGTTCAGCTTCAGGAAGGCGATGACCGAGCCGGAGAAGGTGATCGCGCCGATCGCGACGCCCAGCGCCATCTCGACCCGGCTGACGACATGGATGCTGGCGAATGGCTGTCCGATCATCGGCACGACCATGTCGGCGATGTCGAAGGCGACCGGGTTCAGGAAGGCGGCACAGGCGACCGCGACGGCGGCCAGGCCGACCAGCGAGTGGAAGGCGGCGACCAGCTGCGGCATCGCGGTCATGGCGATGCGGCGGGCGGTGGTGATGCCGATCAGTGCGCCGAGGCCGATGGCAGCGAGGATTTCGATGATGGCGAGATAATCATAGCCCCGTGTCTCGCCATAAAGGTCGGCTCGATCCGACACCCCACCGGCAACTGGCACATGCGTCGCCAGCGTCGTGACGACGGCAATCGCCATACCGATCATGCCGAAGCGATTGCCCCGCAGGCTGGTCGTCGGGCTGGACAGCCCGCGCAGTGCGAGGATGAAGCACACCCCCGCCACCAGATAGGCGAGCGAGACGAACGGATTGGCGGCAACGGCCTCGACCGCAGGGACGAGCGGCGCAGGTGGCACGGGGGCGATCAAGAGCGCTTCTCCTTCTTGCGGTACATGGCGAGCATACGCTGTGTCACCGCAAAGCCGCCGAAGATGTTGATGCTGGCCAGCACCACCGCCCCCAGCCCCAGCCATTTGGCCACGCCCGATCCCGTCGCGCCCGACGTCGCCGCCGCCGCGATCAGCGCCCCGACGATGATGACCGAGGAAATGGCGTTGGTCACCGCCATCAACGGCGTGTGCAACGCGGGCGTCACCGACCAGACGACATAATAGCCGACGAAACACGCCAGCACGAAGATCGACAGGATCGCTATGAAGTCCATTTCAGTCCTCCCCGGAACAGCGGCTGGCGGCGATGGTCAGGATATGGACTGTCACGCCGTCGATGTTCTTCTGGATATCGGTCGTCGTAATGCGGAGCGTGGTCAGGCCGCGCTCGGCGAACCAACGATCTCTGGCTTCATCGCGAGCCGGTCGATCGCCACGACTATGGGCTTCGCTGTCGACTTCTATGATCAAGCGCGCCTCGTGGCAGTAGAAATCCGCGATGTAAGGACCGGACGGATGCTGGCGCCGGAATTTGAATCCGCCGGGGCGATGGCGAAGGACCTGCCATAACGTGATTTCCGGCGCTGACATCGCTTGCCGCAAGCCACGCGCCTGGGTGCCTGCGTTTTCGCCCCCCTGCAACACTCAATTCCTCCCCTGTAAGGGGAGGTGGCAGGCCGAAGGCCTGACGGAGGGGTGTCGCGCCATCGAGAGGGGTACACCCCTCCGTCGCGCTGCGCGCGCCACCTCCCCTGCAAGGGGAGGAATTTGCGTCACGACTGCAACCTCGGATTCACCACCTGGCCACCGCGGGTCAGCCGGATCGCGTCGCCGATTTCGGAATCCAGCACCGGTCGCCCGGCGTCCTTGTCCCAGAAGGCGGCCAGGAAATTGTGCAGGTTGCGCGCGAACAGCGCCGAGGCGTCAGCGGCCAGACGGCTGGGCATGTTGCGGTGGCCGATGATCGCCACGCCGTGCCGCGTCACGATCTCGCCCGGCACCGCGCCCTCGACATTGCCGCCCGCCTCGACCGCCAGATCGACGATGACGCTGCCGGGACGCATCGTCGCGATCTGCGCATCGGTGACGAGGCGGGGCGCGGGGCGGCCGGGGATCAGCGCGGTGGTGATGACGATATCCTGCTTGGCGATATGCCCGGCGACCAGTTCGGCTTGCGCGCGGCGATAGTCCTCGCTCGTCTCGCCCGCATAGCCGCCGGTGCCTTCGCCCTCGATCCCCGCCACGCCTTCGACGAAGATCGGCTTGGCCCCCAGCGACTGGATCTGCTCGCGCGTGGCCGAGCGGACGTCGGTCGCCGATACCTGCGCGCCCAGCCGCCGGGCGGTCGCGATCGCCTGCAGCCCCGCGACGCCCACGCCCATGACGAACACGCGCGCCGCCGGGATCGTCCCCGCCGCGGTCATCATCATCGGAAAGGCACGGCCATAGGCACTCGCCGCCTCCAGCACCGCCTTGTAACCCGCCAGGTTCGACTGGGACGACAGGATGTCCATCGACTGGGCACGGGTGATGCGCGGCATCCAGTCCATCGCCAGCGCCTCCAGCCCCGCCGCCGCATAGGCCGACACCAAGTCCCCCCGACGGAACGGATCGAACGCCGCGACCACCCAGGCGTCCGGCGCGGTCCCGGCCAGCGTCGCGGGGTCGGGCGCCTGCACGGCCAGTACGATCGCCGCCCCCGCCAGAATCTGGCCACGTTCGCCGACCTGGGCACCCGCCTGTTCATAATCGCTGTCGGCGATACCCGCCCCGAGCCCGGCGCCCCGCTCCACCGCCAGCGTCGCGCCCAGTGCGGTCAGCTTCCTGACGGTTTCCGGCGTGGCGGCGACTCGAGCCTCATCGGCCGCCGTTTCGCGCAGCACCGCGATGCGCAGCGCCACCGGATCAGGCGATCAGCCAGAGGACGATCGCCACCAGGATGGCGGCGACCACCGCACCCCATTTGAGCATGCCGATCATCAGGTCATAGGTGGCGACATGCGCCTTCATGCCGCCGGGGCCGTTGTTGATGCCGGTGTCGTTGCCCGCCATGATCCTCACCTCCGCTATCGTCCTGCCGCCGTGACCCGCGCCGCATGAACCTGTCGGGAGCTTATTCGACGGGCCGCCGGGATCAACCCTGAAACGACCGGCTCGGATCCTCGCAGCGTCCGGGGCGATGCGCCAGCCATCTCAAAAGTGATCCACGGCCCGGCCTGTGGCAAAAGGGATTGTCCCGAATTAACGCAGATTTTAACAAAGTTGCGCTATATGTTGGCGAATTGGGGTTACAGGACAAGTTATGACGCGCAACGGCCAACGTTTGCTGCTGCTGATCGATGACGAGCCGGCACAGCAACGCCTGATCGCGGCGCTGGCGCAGCGCGGCGGCTGGCGCACGCTGTTCGCGACGGACGCCGATATGGCGGCCTCGGTCCTGGGCTCGGCGCAGGGGCGGGAACTCGACGCCGTGCTGATCGACCATTGGGCGCCGGGCACAGATGCCACCGCGCTGATCGCCGACTGCCACGCCCTTCGCCCCGAACTGCCCATCCTGATGCTGACCGCCAATGACTCGGTGGCGCAGGCGGTGGCGGCGATCCGCGCGGGCGCGACCGACTTTCTGGTCAAGCCGCTGGCCCCCGAACGGCTGCTCGCCGCGCTGGAGGCCTGTGTCGCGGGCCAGACCAGCGGCGAACTGCGCCCGCTGACCGAGAAGATTCCCGCCCTTCTCGCCTTTGACGAGATCGTCGGCGACGCCCCCGACTTCCGCGCCGCGCTGGCCGTCGCCGCCAAGGCCGCGCGCACCCGCGCCGCCGTCCTGATCGAGGGCGAGGGCGGCGTCGGCAAGGAATCGCTCGCCATGGCGATCCACGCCGCCTCGCCCCGGGCCGAGCGGCCGATGGTCAGCGTCAACTGTTCGACGATCGCGGCCAACCTGCTCGACAGCGTGATTTTCGGCCATGAGGAAGGTGCCTTTGCGGGCGCGTTCGAACGGCGCATCGGCCAGATGGTCGAGGCGCATGGATCGACGCTGTTCCTCGACGAGGTATCGGGAATACCGCCCGAAACCCAGGCGCGGCTGCTCGACATGCTCCAGACCGGCGCGATCCTGCCGCTGGGCGCCCGCCATGCGCGCGAAGTCGATGTGCGGATCATCGCCGCCAGCGACGTGCGGCTGGTCGAGGCGGTCGAGGCCGGGCGGTTTCGCGAAGACCTGTATGACAAGCTGAACGTCACCCATGTCGCGGTGCCGCCGCTGCGCGAGCGCGCCGACGATATCGCCGCGCTGACCCGTCATCTGCTCGACCGCATCGCGCAGCAGCCGGGCCTGCGGCGGCTCGACATTACCGAGGACGCGCTCGACCTGCTCCGTCGTTACGACTGGCCGGGCAATGTCCGCCAGTTGCAGAACGCCCTCTTCCGCGCCGCCGTGCTGTGCGAGGGCGATGCGCTGACCACCGCCGATTTCCCGCAGATCGCCTCGCTGGGGGATCGCCCCTCCGCCACGACGGGCGCGACGGCGGGCAGTCCCAATGGCGGGATCAGCCTGTTCCGTCCCGACGGCCATCTCCGCGCGCTGGAGGATATCGAGGCCGACGTCATCCGCCTGGCGATCGGCCATTATCGCGGCCGCATGACCGAGGTCGCCCGACGGCTGGGGATCGGCCGCTCGACGCTCTATCGCAAGCTCGGCGAACTGGGCATCGACAACGCGGCTTGAAGATTGATCCTCCCCGGCACGGGGAGGGGGACCAGCCGCAGGCTGGTGGAGGGGGCGTGCCGCAAGGGACGACCAGCGTCGAAGCCCCCCTCCGTCGGGCCTTCGGCCTGCCACCTCCCCGTGTCGGGAAGGATCAAAAAGTCCTTACCACAACACCCCGTCGACCGGCTTCATCGGTTCGGGCGCGGGGTCGCCGATCGCCTGGAGCAGGTCGATCTCGATCGTCCGGCACATGGCGCTCAGCGGCAGGTCGTGGACGGTGTCCGAAAAGGGATCGACCAGATCGTCTCCGATCTGCAGCGCGGCCAGGAACATCAGGCCCGCGATCGACGAGCCGACCGGCGTCGCAAAACCCAGCGTCTCGACCAGGCCGATGGGCAGCAGCACGCAGAACAGCCGCGTGAAGAAGGCCGGGATAAAGCGATACTGGTTGGGCAGCGGCGTGTTCTTCAACCGCTCCATGCCGCCTTGCGAATTGGCGATGTCGACCAGCACCGATTCCATCTGCGACTGCTGGATGGTGTCGATCCATCCCCGGCGCTGCGCATCGGCGATGCGGCGGCCAGTGCCGTCTAGCAGGCCGTTGGCGGTGTTGGTCCGCGCGAGTGCGGGCTCGGCCTCGCCCTGCGACAGGAAGCGCAGCACTTCGCCATCGACCGGCTGCTTGCGCAACTGGCAGCGCAGCGCGTTCACATAGGCGATCTGGCGCAGCACGATCGAGCGCTTCAGGTCATGGCCTTCGGGTTCGGGCAGGAAGTTGCGCGCGCTGCGGGCGATGTTGCGCGAGGCGTTGATCATCAGGCCCCAGAGCTGCCGCCCCTCCCACCAGCGCTGATAGGCCGAATTGGTGCGGAACCCCAGGAACAGCGCCAGCGCCGTACCGAACAGCGTCAGCGGCAGCGACGGTGCCTTGAACGGCAGGACATAATAGGCGACCGTGACGATCACGTCCCAGATGAACAGCGCCAGCAGCGGACGCCAAACCTCGGCGATGATGATTCGAGTGCGGGGTACGGCATCGACGATCAACTCTGGTCTCCCTCATCATCCACGAGGCGCAGCAACGCGAAAGCGCGCCGATGGATGCGCGACCGAAATAATGACGCGGCGCAATGGGAGAAGGGGTTGGGGCGCCCGGAAACCAAACGTCACGAACAGGCCATATAGTCGCCCTTCGCCCAGGGGCGGGCAAGTGCTTCTTTCCGCGACCATTCCTGCCCCGCGTCGCGGCTGGCCACCGCGCCGGTCCGAGCGGTGACGCTTGCCCGGCACCGACCCGCCGGGCATGACAAAAATATGAGCGCCACGCCCCCGCCCCGCATCCTGATCGTCGCCGGTTCCGATTCAGGCGGGGGCGCGGGGATACAGGCGGATATCAAGACGGTCGCGATGCTGGGCGGCTATCCGATGACCGCGATCACCGCGATCACCGCGCAGAATACGCTGGGCGTGCAGGCGGTCCACCCCGTTCCGACCGACATGGTGATGGCGCAGATCGACAGCGTGCTGGCGGATATCGGCGCGGATGCGGTCAAGATCGGCATGATCGGATCGGCCGGGACCGCCCATGCGCTGGCCGACCGGCTCGAGGCGCTGGACCTGCCCGTCGTGTTCGATCCGGTGATGATCGCGACCAGCGGGTCGGTGCTGGCCGATGCGGACGTGATCGATGCCTTTCGCCGTTTCCTGGGCCTGGCCGCGCTGACCACGCCCAACCTGCCCGAACTGGCCGCGCTGGGCGGTGAAGCGATGGTGCGGCACCAGACGCGTGCGCTGCTGGTCAAGGGGGGGCATGGCGAAGGCCCGGTGATCGAGGACCGGCTGGTCGAGTCCGGGGCGGAGCAACGCTGGCAGCATCCCCGGCGGGACACGACGTCGACCCATGGCACCGGCTGCACGCTGGCCAGCGCGATAGCGACCGGTCTGGGTCAGGGATTGCCGCTGGCCGATGCGGTCGACCGCGCCATCGCCTTCGTCCAGGCCGCGCTGGCCGCCGCACCGGGGCTGGGCCAGGGCCACGGGCCGATGGGGCACGGCCTGGGCATGGTGCCCTTCTACCATTTGCTCGCCGCGCTCAGCCGCGAAGGCTGGGACGCGGCGGCGTTTGCGGCGCGTTGGGGGTAAAGCCTTATCCTCCCCGGCACGGGGAGGTGGCAGTGCGCAGCACTGACGGAGGGGGGCTTCCGCACCGGACGACCTTCGCG
>NZ_BBPI01000035.1 GCF_000787715.1 Sphingomonas parapaucimobilis NBRC 15100 | reverse complement strand
GCAGGCGAGGCGTCCGTGGAGAGGCCCCACCCCAACCCCTCCCCTTAAGGGGAGGGGCTCATATTGGCTCAAGGCGTTGCCGTCGCAGTCTAAGGCCGTGCCCCATTCCTCTCCACGGGTGATAGGATTGTACCCTGCTTCCGTTCAGCCTGAGCGCAGTCGAAGGCCACGCCCTGCGCTCCCCCCTCATCCCCGGCACACGATGATCGCCAGGTAGGCCAGTCGCTGAAGCAACGAATACATTCAACGCGTCCGACGGACTCCAAACCCCGTCGAGGCGGGAGCATGGAAACGCCGCCCCACGACCACTTGCATCGCCCCATAATTGCGCATCTTTCGCCGCTTGCGCACGTTTCACAAAAGTGACACTCTCAAGTCATAAAAGTGAAACATAGGAGGCGGGATATGCGTGGACTGTTTTCGGTGTTGCTTGTGGCGGCGGCGGGCATGGCGACCCCGGCCATGGCCCAGGATTCTTGGCCGCAGCGCACGGGGTTTCAGGAAATCGCGGCGGGCAATTTCACCGCCGCCGAGCGGACTCTGCTTGCAGAACGTCGCACCGATCCGAACAGCCCGGAACTGATGCTCAACCTCGCCGCAGTCTATGCCAAGACCGGCCGCGCCGCCGATGCGCGCGCGCTGTACGATGCGGTGCTGCAGGAAAAGGCCATTGCGATGGATATGCCGTCGGGGGCGATCCTGTCGTCGCACACCGTGGCCCGCACGGGCCTGCGCCATCTGCCGCAGGCGATCGCCGCGCGGTAAAGCGATAAGGGCAGGTCCGGGCGCTGCTGCGTCTGGACATGCCCGACCGGCGAGGCGCGGACCGACAGGATACCGCGCCAGCCCGCCCCTGCTTAAATCCTTATTACAAGCGAGGCAGAGTAACCCCGCGCTGGCCCATATATTTGCCCGCCCGGTCGGCATAGCTGGTTTCGCAGGGTTCGTTGCCCTTCAGGAACAGGAACTGGCAGGCGCCTTCATTGGCGTAGATCTTGGCGGGCAGCGGCGTGGTGTTGGAAAATTCCAGCGTCACATGGCCCTCCCAGCCCGGCTCAAGGGGCGTGACGTTCACGATGATCCCGCACCGCGCATAGGTCGATTTGCCGAGGCAGATGACCAGCACGTCGCGCGGCACCCGGAAATATTCGACGGTCCGCGCCAGCGCGAAGCTGTTGGGCGGGATGATGCAGCAATCGGTCTTGCGGTCGACGAAGCTGTTCGACGCGAAGTCCTTGGGGTCGACGACGGCGCTGTCGACATTGGTGAAGATCTTGAACTCGTCCGCCACCCGCGCGTCATAACCGTAGGAGGACAGGCCATAGCTGATGCAGCCATCGCGACGCTGGCTCTCGACGAACGGTTCGATCATGCCTTGGGTCTGCGCGGCTTCGCGAATCCAGCGGTCGGACAGGATCGACATCTTCAATTCCTTCAGGTTTGGGCGCTCATCGCCGGATCGCGGGGGCAGGGCAAGCGGCAACCGTAAAAAGGGGGCTTGCGGTTGACGCAGCGTCAAGCGGTACGGTCACGCCCATGACCACCATGCTCGACATCACCGAGATCGCGCGGGCGACCGGCCTCAGCAGCCGGGCGCTGCGCTTCTATGAGGCCCGCGGCCTGATCCGGCCTCAGCGCAGCGAGGGCGGGCGGCGCATCTTCGGCGCGGGGGAGTTGGAGCGGCTGCACGCCATCGTCGCCCTCAAGCGCGCGGGCTTCACGCTGGCGGCGATCGGGCGGATGCTCGACCGCCCCGATGCGCGGTTGGCGCCGATGATCGCGGTGCAGCTGGCGGTGGTCGAGGCGCAGCGTGTCGCGCTTGGGGAAACCGCGACGCTGCTCCACTCTATTCAGTCCCGCATCAATGCTGGCGAGCGCATCGACGTCGCGACGCTCTGCTCGCTGATACGAAAAGGGAATGCCATGACGCCGACACAGTGGAAATCGGTGGTCGACCGCCATTTCACGCCGGAGGAACAGGCGCATTGGGCCGGGCGGATGGACGCGCTCGGACCCGATTTCGATCAGAATGCCTATCAGGCGCGCTGGGCCGATCTAGGCCAGCGGATCGCGGCCGCGCTGCCCATGGACCCGAATTCGGAGGCCGCGCGGGGTTTCGTGCGCGAATGGTTCGCGCTGCTGGCACCATTCCGGGCGGTCGCGTCGCCGGAGATGTGGGCGGGGGTGACGCGGTTGCACGAGAATCGGGCCGAGTGGGACGGCCAGGCCGATCCCGGCTTCTCCGCCGATGTGTGGCAGTTCATTCAGGCCGCCGGTGCGGCGATGCGGGCGCGGGGCGAAGAGCCGGGCGCCTGAAGGTGGTTGTTCACGCGAAGCCGCGATGCCGCGAAGAAGAATGATTTTCGCGCGGAGGCGCGGAGACGCGGAGGGGGCGTATCCGATCGTAAGCGATGCCGGTCATCGCCAAGGTTCGGAAGACTTAAATTCTTCTTCTCCTCCGCGCCTCCGCGTCTCCGCGAGAAAGAATCTTCGCGTCTTCGCGTCTTCGCGTGAAAAATCAGCTGCCGTAGTACCGAGAGCACCAAGCTATTTGCTCGCGGGAAGACGCTAAGATTTCATAAGATTGGTTCGCGCAGAGGCGCGGAGGACGCAGAGAGGGCGTGCGAGGTTATTGGCGATGGCCAGCTATCGCTGAGTATAGAGCGGGCCTAACCTTCTTCTCTGCGCTCTCTGCGCCTCTGCGCGAACCAAATTTCCGCGCTTTCGCGTTGATCTTCAGCTGATCCCCAAATCCGCCGGTCCGAACGCGTCGGGCAGCAGTTCCGACAACCGATAGGTTCGCACCGCGTCGCCCTGCGCCGCGCCGCAATGGACGGGCAGGTCGCGGCCGCCCATTTGTGCGGCTTCGTTGATGACCTGGCGGCAGCGGCCGCAGGGGCTGACCGGCGTCGTGCCCGTCGGCGCGCCGTCCGCGTCCATCGCGCCGCCGATCACGCCGACCGCGACGATCTCGCGCAGTCGCCCCGCCGCCGAGGCGGTGGCGATCGCGACCGTTTCGGCGCAGAGCGACAGGCCGTAGCTGGCATTCTCGAAATTGGCGCCGGTGATGACCGAGCCGTCCTGCATCAGGAGTGCCGCACCGACCGCAAAGCGGCTGTATGGCGCATGGGCGTTGCGCGCGGCGGCGCGGGCGGCGGCGATGAGTTCCTGGGGCAGGGCTTTAGGATCGGTGGCATTCATGGCGTGACGACGTCCCAGTTGACGGGGCCTTCCACCCCCTCGACCCGGCGGAAATCGCTGGCACGCCACATTCGCCAAGGGCGCGCGGCATAATCGGGTTTGAACAGATTGCCGATTGCCCAGACCGGACGGTCCAGCGCGGCGGTGATAGTGTATTCACGTTCGAACGCCTTGGACACGCGCAGCATCACGGGCTTTCGCGTATGCGTCTCGACCATCGACACGAAGCGGGTCAGGTCGGCGACCAGCTGCGCGCGCTCGGGCCGGGCGGCGCAATCGTCGTGAAAGGACAGGTCGATCGCGGTGGGCAGCGCATCGCCCACGCGCGGTACGAAGATGTTGAAGGCATCCGCCTGCGCCGCGGCAGGCTGGCACAGCGAATAGATATGGACCGCGCCGCGCCGCATCCCCGCCTCGGGCAAGGCGTCCCAATTGCCCTCGAACGACGGATCGCGCCGGTCGGTGCCAGAGGTCGCGACCAGATAGGCGAAGTCCGCGCCGTTCGCGCGCAGCGTCCGCCATTCGACGGCGGGCGGGTTTTCGGGCAGGTCGATGCCCTGCAGCGCATAACGCTCGGTCGGCGGCTGCCAATGGGTGACCCAGTGCCGCCCGCCCGCGCTGATCGCGCCAAGGGCCAGCAGCCCAGCGCCGATTTTCCAGAGAATCGCCATCAGTTGCGGATATGCAGGACGCAGAGCAGTGTGAACAGACGGCGCGCGGTGTCGAAATCGACTTCGATCTTGCCGGTCAGCCGCTCCTTCAGCATCTGCGCGGCGTCGTTATGGATGCCCCGCCGGGCCATATCGATCGTCTCGATCTGTTGCGGCGTGGCGGCACGGATCGCCTGGTAATAGCTGTCGCAGATCGCGAAATAATCCTTGATCGGCCGCCGGAACCGCCCGAGCGCCAGCACCAGGGTCTCGATATGCGTGCCGTCCTCGCGATACATATGGATGCCGAGCCGGCCTTCCTCCGACTCCAGCTTGATGCGGTACGGCCCGGCATAGCCGTCCGCCTGTGGTCGCTGCGGCGCGAAGGTGTTCTCCTCGATCAGGTCGAAGATCGCGATCCGCCGTTCCTGCTCGACATCGGCCGAGCGCCAGCCCAGGCTACGCTCGTCGAGATCGATGGATATGATCCGGGGATCGGCCATCCGGCAGGGATAGTCGCGAAGCGCGTGCGCCGCAAATCCTCCGCTGATCGACGCAATGTGTTTTCCTCCGGCGTCACTCCGCGCTAACGCCGAAGAAATGGCCACCCTCGCATTCCAGAACCCCGCTGCCGCCACCGAGCCGCAGCAGCTTCCCCGCAATATCGAGGCGGAGGCCGCGCTGCTCGGCGCGATGATGATCGACAACCGGCTGGCTGACGATCTGGTCGACCGGCTGGACCCGGAGCATTTCTTCGAGCCCGTTCATGGCCGCATATTCTCCGCGATCAAGAATCTGCGCGCCACCGACATGTTGGCGACCCCCGTCACGCTGCGCCCGATGTTCGAGGCGGACGAGGGGATGAAGGCGCTGGGCGGGCCGTCCTATCTGGCGCAGCTGACCGGTTCCGGCGCGGGCCTGATCGGCGCGCGGCAGTTCGCGACTCAGATCTATGACCTGGCGATGCTCCGCGCGCTGGTGACGGTGGGGCGGACCCTGGTCGACCGGGCGATGGACACCTCCGAAGAGGTCAACCCGCGCGCGCAGATCGAACTGGCCGAGAACGAGCTGTTCAAGGTCGCGGCGGATGGCGGCTCCGAGAATGCGGTGAAGAGCTTCTCCCAGGCCACCACCATGGCGGTCAAGAATGCCGAGCGCGCGCTGAATTCGGGCGGCCATGTCTCGGGCATCACCACGGGTCTCGACTCGGTCAATGCCAAGATCGGTGGTATGCACCGCTCCGACTTGATGATCCTGGCGGGCCGTCCGGGCATGGGCAAGACCTCGCTGGCGACCAACATCGCGTTCAACGCCGCGCGCCGCTGGATGCGCGACATGCAGGACGGCATCCCGCCTTCCGAATCGGTCGGTGCCAAGGTTGCCTTCTTCAGCCTCGAAATGTCGGCCGACCAGCTGGCGACGCGTATCCTGGCCGAGCAGTCGGGGATCAGCTCCGAAGCACTCCGTATGGGCAAGATCAGCCGCAACGAGTTCGCGCAACTCGCCGCCGCCGCCGCCGAGCTGGAGCAGCTGCCGCTGTTCATCGACGATACCGGCGGCCTGACCATCTCGGCGCTGCACACCCGCGTCCGGCGTTTGCAGCGGCGGCTGAACAACGAGCTGGGGCTGGTCGTGGTCGACTATCTCCAGCTGCTGACCGGCTCGGGCAAGTCTTCCGAGGGCAACCGCGTGCAGGAAATCTCGGAGATTTCGCGCGGATTGAAGACGCTGGCCAAGGACATGAACGTGCCGGTGCTGGCGCTGTCCCAGCTGTCCCGCGCCGTCGAGCAGCGTGAGGACAAGCGACCGATGCTGTCCGACCTTCGCGAATCCGGCTCGATCGAGCAGGACGCCGACATGGTCTGGTTCGTGTTCCGCGAAGACTATTACATGATGCAGCGCGAGCCCAAGCGCCCGATGGAAGGCGATGACGGCAAGGTCTTCGAGGATCACGCCAAATGGGCGACCGAGGTGGAGCGGGTTTACGGCCTGGCCGAGCTGATCGTCGCCAAACAGCGTCACGGTGCGACCGGCAAGGTGGTGATGAAGTTCGACCCGACGATCACGCGGTTTACCGATTTCGCGGGGTATTGAGCCGAGGCGAGTTAATTCCCGCCCCACGTTCAGCCTGAGCCCTTTGGCTGGCTGGCAAGGCAGCCGCTCAGGATAAACTTCGGCGCTTCGCGCCGAAGTCGAAGGCGACGGGATGACCGTCACCTAGGGGCGAGTTCGCGGCGTGCAGTTCGACTTCGCTCAGTGCGAACGGTGGGTGGGAGCGGAGTGTGAGGGATGGGGGGCACTTTTCCCGTCCACCCTCACGACCCCGGCGGAGGCCGGGGCCTAGATGCCGCCAAGGTTGAGGCACGCCTAGCGATGCGGGGGAGGCCAAGAGTTGAAAACGATCAACTCTGCTCACCCCTCCCCTTCAGGGGAGGGGCTAAAACCGTGCAATGCTGATCGCTTTCAACTCTAATCCCGCCGCTCGCTTGTGCCTCCCTCGCGACGTCTTGCGCGCTACCGAGCGCATTGCCACTGGACCCGGGCCTTCGCCGGGGTGGTGATAATAGTTAGCCCGGCCGAACGGCTTCCACGGGCCGGTGTATCCCGCACTCCACCTTGTCGAACCCGCGCCACCGCCCGGCGCGCGGGTCTTCGCCGGGCTTCACCTGGCTGGTGCAGGGCGCGCAGCCGATCGACAGATAGCCTTGCGCCTCCAGCGGGTGGCGGGGCAGGTCGTGCGCCGCGAAATAGCCGTCGAGCGCCGCCTTGTCCCAGTCCGCCAGCGGGTTGAGCTTCAGACGGCCGTCCTCGACCTCGAACCGGGGCAGTGCGCGGCGGGTGCCCGCCTGGAAACCCTTGCGGCCCGAAATCCATGCCTCGAACGGGGCGAGCCCGCGTGCCAGCGGCTCGACCTTGCGCAGGTCGCAGCAACCATCGGGGTCGTAGCCGTAACGGATGCCGTCCGGATCCTTTGCCGCCAGCAGCGCGGGGTCGGGCCGGATCACGCGGACGTCGAGCAGCCCCAGCCGCGCGACCAGCGAGTCGCGGTATGCCAGCGTCTCGGGAAACATCTTCAGTGTGTCGGTAAACACCACCGGCGTTGCCGGATCGGCCTGCGCGACCATGTGGAGCAGCACGGCGGACTCGGTGCCGAAGGACGATACCGCCGCGATCTGTCCGTGCAGCTCGCCGGTCAGCAGGGTGCGTAGCATCTCCGGGGCGGGCACCCCTGCGAACCGCGCTTCGTACGCTGCGGCGTCTTCGACCGTATAGGCAGGCCTAACGTCGATCCGGTCGAGCGCACGCTCAGCCATGGCGCAGTTTCCACACCGGCACCCGCGCGTCGGCGGCCTTTTGATAGGGCTGGGGATAGAGCGCCAGCAGCTTGGTCAGGGTCGCCGCATCAACCGGCTTTTCCGGCGCGAAGCTGTCGAAGCCGCAGCGGCGCATGGGCGGAATCTGGTCGACCAGCACATCGCCCGCTGCGCGCAGCTCGCCCTCGAACCCCGCTTCGCGCAGGATACGCGCCGCCGAATAGCCGCGCCCGTCGCGAAAGGTCGGGAAGCTGATCTCGACCAAGGCGATCTGGCCCAGGTGCGGCAGCAGTTCGCGCACATCGTCGCCCGCCTCCAGCCGGACGGCGGTGGCATTGGTCTGGCCCAGAAACGCATCCAGCGTCACCGCCGGTTCGTCATGCACCACATCGTCGCGAAAGCGCAGCAGGGTCGCGCCCGCATGGGTGTTCACGGTGATCGGCTCAACCATAAATGGCTTCCTTGAACGGCTGCATGCCGACGCGGCGATAGGTGTCGAGGAAGCGCTCGTCCGCCTCGCGGAGTTCGACATAGCGGTCGGTCACGCGCTCGATCGCGTCGACCACGCCGTCCTCGTCGAAGCCGGGGCCGGTGATCTTGCCGAGCGAGACGTCTTCCGCCCCAGACCCGCCGAGCAGCAACTGGTAATTCTCGGTGCCTTTCTTATCGACGCCCAATATGCCGATATGCCCGGCATGATGGTGGCCGCAGGCGTTGATGCAGCCCGAGATCTTCAGCTTCAACTCGCCCAGCTCCCGCTGCCGCCCGGCGAAACGCTCGCCGATCTTCTGCGCCAGCGGGATGGAGCGGGCATTGGCCAGGCTGCAATAATCGAGGCCGGGGCAGGCGATGATGTCGGAGATCAGGTCGAGATTGGCCTCCGCCAGCCCGGCGTCGCGCAAGGCGGTCCAGATGGCGTACAGGTCGGCCTTGCGGATATGCGGCAGGACGATGTTCTGGGCGTGGGTGACGCGCAGTTCGTCATGGCCGTAGCGTTCGGCGAGGTCGGCCATCAGGTCGATCTGTTCGGCCGACGCGTCGCCGGGGATGCCGCCGATCGGCTTCAGGCTGATCGTGACGATGGCATGGCCGGGCTGCTTGTGGGCGGCGACATTCTGGTCCAGCCAGACCGCGAAATCGGGGTCGGAGCGGTCGACGATATCGGGCGCATTGCGGTCGAAGTCCGGCCCGCCGAACATGGCGGTGATCCGCGCCAGTTCGGCGAGCGGCGGGTCCAGCCCCAAGTCACGGATCGCGGCGAACTCCGCCTCGACTTGGTCGCGGTACGCGTCAACACCGATCTCGTGGAGCAGGATCTTGATCCGCGCCTTGTAGATATTATCGCGGCGGCCATAGCGGTTATAGACGCGCAGGCACGCCTCCAGATAGCTCATCAGATGGTCGGCGGTGATGAAGTCCTTCACCTCATGCGCGATCATCGGGGTGCGGCCCATTCCGCCGCCGACGAAGATCTTCGCACCCAGCACGCCGTCGCGCGTCAAAAGCTGTATGCCGATATCGTGCAGCCGCATGGCCGCGCGGTCCTCGTCCGCCGCGATCACCGCGATCTTGAACTTGCGCGGCAGGTAGGTGAATTCGGGGTGGAAGGTCGACCATTGCCGCAGCAGCTCGGCCCAGGGGCGCGGATCGGCGACCTCGTCGGCGGCGGCGCCCGCAAACTGGTCGGACGAGATGTTGCGGATGCAATTGCCCGAGGTCTGGATGGCATGCATCTGCACCGTCGCCAGCTCGGCGAGGATGTCGGGCGCATCGGCCAGCTTGATCCAGTTATACTGGATGTTCTGCCGCGTGGTGAAATGGCCGTAGCCGCGATCGTACTTGCGTGCGATATGGCCCAGCATCCGCATCTGGCGGCTGTCCAGCGTGCCGTACGGCACCGCGACGCGCAGCATATAGGCGTGAAGCTGCAAGTAGAGACCATTCATCAGCCGCAGCGGCTTGAACTGATCCTCGGTCAGCGCGCCCGACAGGCGGCGTTCCACCTGGTCACGAAATTCCTCAACACGGGCATCGACGATGCTCTGGTCATATTCGTCGTAAGCGTACATGCGTTAAACTCTCAGATAACCCAGGCGCCGGCGTCCGCATCGGCGGGCTTCAGCGTCAGGTCGGGGCGCACCGTGGGGCCGAGCGCGCGGATACGGTCCTTGATATGGGCGGGGCGGGGGCCTTGTTCGGTCGCCTCCGCGTCGATCAGATAGGGCACGTTGACCCGACGCGCGCCTTCCTCGGCCCGCAGGATCGCCTCACCCTGTCCGCCGACATCGACCGCATCCTCGACATGGCGCGACCAGTCGCTTCCCGTCCACCAGACGACGTCGCCGGTCGCCAGATCATTGCCCGTCAACAGCTTCATGCGCTCATTCCTTCCGCCACACGAGCCCAACGCGCCAACTTGTCTTCGGCATCCGACAGCGTCACGACTTCGCCGACGACGATGATCGCCGGGCTCTGCACCCGTTCGCGCTCGACCATCGGGCCGAGGTCGGCGAGCAGCGTGCGGATGGCGCGGTGGCCCTCCAGCGTGCCGCGCTCCAGCACCGCGACGGGCATGTCGGGGGCGACGCCGTCCGCCATCAGCTTGTCGGCGATGCCGTTGGCGGTCGCGACGCCCATATAGATGACGAGCGTGCGCGCCTGGCCCGCCAGGCCCGACCAGTCCTGATCGGTCAGCCCCTTGCACTGGCCCGCGACGAAGGACACGGCCGAGCTGTGGTCGCGATGGGTGAGCGGGAGCATTGCCTCCGCCGCGCAACCGAGCGCCGCGGAGACGCCGGGAATGACTTCGACGGGAAGCCCGGCAGCACGCACGGTCTCCACTTCTTCGCCGCCGCGCCCGAAGATGAACGGGTCGCCGCCCTTCAGCCGGACGACGATCGCACCCGTCTTCACGTGCGCGACGATCAGCGCATTGATCGCTTCCTGCGACAAGGTGTGCCGCGCGCGCCGCTTGGCGACCGAGATGCGCTGGGCCTGAGGGGGCGCGAGGTCGAGGACGCGGGCATCGATCAACCCGTCATGCACGACGACATCGGCGGTCTTCAGCGCCTCGACCGCACGCACGGTCAGCAGGCCCGGATCGCCGGGGCCTGCACCGACAAGGATCACGCGCCCGCGCGCGGTGGGATCGAGAAGACTAGCCATGCTCTACAGATGATCCCCCCGGATGCCATCCACAACCGAGCGATGCTTGGGGCGGGGGTAGATCAGCTATGCGGGCGCAGCCCGACCGGAATTGTGGCGGCGGCGCTGTCGCTTTCCGCGCTGGCCACCGGATAGGCGCAGTAATCGGCGGCGTAATAGGCACTGGGGCGGTGGTTGCCCGACCAGCCGATGCCGCCGAACGGCGCGCTGGATGCCGCACCGTTGGTCGGGCGGTTCCAGTTGACGATCCCGGCGCGGATGCCGCTCCAGAATTGCGCGTAGCGCTCGGACGAGGGCGAGATCAGCGAGGCGGACAGGCCGTAGCGGGTGGCGTTGGCCTGCGCGATGGCGTCCGTGAAATCGGTGGCGCGCGAGACTTGCAGGACAGGGCCGAACAGCTCGTCATCGGGGCGTTCGGCGACGGCGCCGATGTCGAGGATCGCCGGGGTCAGCAGCGGCAGCTCTGGCGCGATTCGCTCCAGCGGGCGGATGATCTTCGCGCCGCTCGCTACCAGATCGTCGACTCGCGCCAGCAGATGGTCGGCCGCGTCATTGTCGATCACCGGCCCCATGAAGGGCGCAGGCGCATCATGCGGCGCGCCGACGATCAGCCGGTCGACCAGCCCGGTCAGCGCGGCCATCAGGGGATCGAACAGCCGGTCCTCGACGATCAGCCGCCGCCCGGCGGTGCAGCGTTGCCCGGCGGTGGTATAGGCCGACTGGACGATCAGCGCGGCGGCGGCGTCCAGGTCGGGATCGTCCCAGACGATGATCGGATTGTTGCCGCCCATCTCCAGCGCCAGGATCTTTTCCGGCCGCTCGGCGAACTGGCGGTTCAGCGCCAGCCCGGTGCGCGCCGAGCCGGTGAAGAGCAGCCCGTCGATATCATCATGCCCGGCCAGCGCCCGGCCCTGATCCGGCCCGCCGATCAGCAGCCGAACGACCCCTTCGGGCACGCCCGCCGCGTGATAGCATTCGACCAAGAACGCGCCCGTCGCCGGGGTCTTTTCCGACGGCTTGAAGACCACCGCATTGCCCGCCAGCAGCGCGGGCACGATATGGCCGTTGGGCAGGTGCGCAGGGAAATTATACGGCCCCAGAACCGCCAGCACGCCATGCGGCCGGTGACGCAATGCCATGCGTCCGCCGCCCGGCTGGTCGGTGACGCGCTCGCCCGCGCGTTCGGCCTGCGCGGTGATCGAGATGCCGACCTTGGCGATCACGGTATCGACCTCGGTCTTCGCTTCCCACAGCGGCTTGCCGGTTTCGCGCGCGATCAGGTCGGCGAACGCCTCCGCACGATCGCGCACGATCCCGGCGAAGCGACGCAGCGTATCGATCCGCTCGGCCAGCGGCGTCATCGCCCAGTCGGCCCATGCCGTACGTGCGGCGGCGACCTCATCGCCCGCATTGCCGATGGGAAGCTCGGCGATCAGCGCGGCCGTGGCGGGTTCGTGGGTCGACATGAAAGAAGGCATGGCATGGATCCAGGCAAGCCCCTCCCCTTCAGGGGAGGGGTTGGGGTGGGGCCTCTCCACCGATGCCGGGTCTGGGGCCGTCGCCCCACCCCCGGCCCAGTGGTAGGTAAACGATGCCCAGCATCGTTTAGGTCATGCTGGGGGCATGACCAACCTGCCACTCCTGAAGGGGAGGGGAGAGACAGGCCCTCTTCACTAGGTTCTAGGCCGCCGCAGCCGGGTCGGCAAGCGCCCGGCCCATGGCGCGCACCCGCGCGACCTTGTCGTGGAGCAGGGTCCAGTCGTCATGCTCGGCGATCGGCGCCCAGATCGCCTCGACCTCGTCGATCAGCATCGATTCGGGGGAGCCTTGCCAATAGGCACCGTCCCGCGCGCGGCGCGGGGTATAGGGTTCGATCAGGTCGCGAAGCGCGTTCCAGCTTTCGTCATAATGATCGGGCACCTGTCCGCCGAACAGGTCGAAATAGGTGCGGTCGAGGCTGGCCTGGCTCTCCCGCAGCGCCCGCTCGAACGTCTGGACGAGCGCCCGGTCCTCGGTGCCGCCACGCGGGGTCAGCCCCAGCCGCCAGAGGATCGCGGTCACGATCTCCTGCTGATAGGTCGTGGCGAATCCCTCCAACGCGGCGATCAGCGGTTCGCTCTCGGCGATCAGGCGCAGGCTGGAGGCGAGCTGCATCACGTCCCACTGGATCGCCTCGGGCTGGCGGGCCAGCGCATAGAGGCCCGAATGGTCGAAATAGGCAGCGGTAAATTCCGGGTCCCAGGTCGGTGCGAACCGCCACGGGCCATAGTCGAAGCTCTCGCCGGTCACGTTGATATTGTCCGAATTGAGCACGCCATGGACGAACCCGGCGGCCATGTAACGCGCCGCCAGTGTCGCGGTCCGTTGCGCCACCAGGGTCAGCAGCCGGACCGGATCGTCCGAATCCTCGCCGTAGAAATGACGGAGGACATAGGCGACCAGCCGCCGCATTCCCGCTTCGTCACGTTCGAAGGCCAGCCGCTGGAAGCTGCCGATGCGGATATGGCCATGGCTCATCCGCACCATCACCGCCGAGCGGGTGGGGGAGGGCTCGTCGCCCCGGTGCAGCGCCTCGCCCGTCTCGATGATCGACAAAGTGCGCGAGGTGGGGACGTTCAGCGCCTCCAGCATCTCGGTCGCCAGGATTTCGCGGACCCCGCCCTTCAGGGTCAGGCGGCCGTCGCCGGAGCGGCTGTACGGCGTCTGGCCCGACCCCTTGGTGCCGAGTTCGAGCAACCGGCCGTCGGTCGCGGTCATCTGCGCGAAGGTGAAGCCGCGTCCGTCGCCCAGGTCGCTGTTGTAATGGCGGAACTGATGCCCGTGATAGCGCATCGCGAACGGCCCCGGCAGCGTGTCGGGCAAGGGGGCGAACCGGCCGAGATGCCAGGTCCACTCCTCATCGGTCAGCGTCTCCAGTCCGATCTCGGCCGCCGCGCGGTCGTTGCGGAAGCGGATGATCGTCCGCGGGAAATCGGCGGGCGCCACAGGATCGGCGATGAAGTCCGTAATCTCGGTCAGGGCGGAGGCGGGGCGATAGGCTTGCGGGGATACGGGCATAAAGCGATATGGAGGCGGGACCGGAGGACCTTCAAGCATGACCTCTTATGAGAATCGATATTGGTGGTCGAAAGACGGTCTGCGGCTTCATGCGCGCGACTATTCCGGCTCGGACGCGCTGCCCCCGATCCTCTGCCTGCCGGGCCTGACCCGCAACGCCCGTGATTTCGAGGGGCTGGCCGAGGCGCTGGACGGGCGCGCGCGCCTCATTGCGGTCAGCTTCCGGGGGCGGGGCGAGAGCGCCTATGCCAAGGATCCGATGACCTATGTGCCGCTGACCTATGTCCAGGATGTCGAGGCGATGCTGGACGCGTTCGGCATCACCCGCTTCGTCGCGATCGGCACCTCGCTGGGCGGGATCGTGACGATGGTGCTGGCGGCCACTGCGCGGGGGCGGCTGGCGGGGGCGGTGCTGAACGATATCGGGCCGGAGATCGAGGCGGCGGGGCTGGCGCGCATCCGCGGCTATGTCGGCAAGGGACAGAGCTTTCCCACCTGGCTGCACGCGGCGCGCTGCGTCCAGGAGAATAACGAGGACGTCTATCCCGGCTGGGGCATCGAGGACTGGCTGGCCATGGCCAAGCGCACGCACCGCCTGACCAGTGCAGGGCGGATCGTGCTCGATTATGACCTGAAGATCGCCGAGCCGTTCCGCGTGCCCAATACCGAGGGCGGGCCGGACATGTGGGCCGCGCTCGACGCGCTGAACGGCGTGCCGACGCTGGTGGTGCGTGGCGAGCGGTCGGACATATTGAGCGCGTCCGTCGCCGAGCGGATGGTCGAGCGGCTGTCCCCGTCAGAGCTGGTGACGGTGCCGAATGTCGGCCACACGCCGCTGCTGACCGAGCCGGAAGCGCTGGCCGGGATCGGGCGGTTGCTGGACCGGGTGGCGGGATAGGCCAACCCCTTTCCTCCCCTGCAAGGGGAGGGGGACCAGCGAAGCTGGTGGAGGGGGCGTGCCACACAGGACGTCCCTTGTGGAAGCCCCCCTCCGTCAGGCCTTCGGCCTGCTACCTCCCCGTGCCGGGGAGGAAATTGGCGCTGGCGGTTTCCAACCCCGCCACCGCCCGCTAAATCCGCGCGCATGGCCCGTCCGCTCAACATCCTGCACCTTCATTCCTCCTTCTCGCTGGGCGGCAAGGAGGCGCGGGCGGTCGCGTTGATGAACGCCTTTGGCGATGCCGCGAAGCATACCATCGTCTCGGGGCTGCCCGACGAACTGGGCGCGCGCGATGCCATCGCCAAGGGCATCCGGTACGAGATCGCACAGGATGCGCCGCCGCTGACCGGCAAGCCCTCGGTCAGGCGGTACGAGGCGATCGCGGGCTATATGCGCCGCTTCGACCTGGTGCTGACGTACAATTGGGGCGCGATCGACGGGGTGATGGCGCGCCGCGTCTATCCCAAGGGCGCGCCGCCGCTGGTCCATCACGAGGACGGGTTCAACGCCGACGAGGCGCGGGGCCTCAAGATCGAACGCAACATCTATCGCCGCATCGCCCTGTCGGCGGCGGACGCGCTGGCGGTGCCGAGCCATATCCTGGAGGGCATTGCGCGTCAGACCTGGAAACAGCCCGCCGAACGGGTCCATCGCATCCCCAACGGCATAGACACCAGGCTCTATGCCCGCGACCCCGATCCCAAGGGTATTCCCGGCTTCGTCCGCCAGCCCAAGGAGATCGTCGTCGGCGCGCTTGCAGGCCTGCGTACCGTCAAGAACCTGCCGATGCTGGTCCGCGCGATGGGCGGCATTCCCAACCGCTTCCGGCTGGTGATCGTCGGCGAGGGGCCGGAGCGGGCCAACATCATGCAGGCCGCCGCCGCCATGGGCATTGCCGACCGGCTGGTGATGCCGGGCTTTCTGGAGCGGCCGTATAATTACATCCGCCATTTCGACATCGTCGCCTTGTCCTCGCTATCGGAACAGGCGCCGATCTCGGTGCTGGAGGGCATGGCCGCGGGGCTTCCCATCGCCTCGCTGCCGGTGGGCGATGTGCCGATGATGGTGTCCGAGCCCAATCGCCCGTTCATCGCCGACGCGCCCAACGAAGTGCGGCTGCGCGACGTGATCCAGGCACTGATCGCGCACCCCGAGTTGCGCGCCCAGGCGGGGGCGGCCAACCAGGCGCGGGTGCGCGCCGAGTTCGATCAGGCGCAGATGGTCGCGCGCTACAAGGCGCTCTACGAACAGGTTCTGGGTCGACCCGGCGCGCTCGGTGGCGTGCGCGACGGACCTGTGCCGTTAATTCCCCTCGCTTAGCGTTGCCAACACGCTATATGAGACCCTTTCGGGATCAGTAAGGTAAAGACGTGTTCAAAGGCTTGAGCCCCATCCTGTACAACGGCCGCGAGGTTTGGCCGCTGATCGAAGGTGGGAAGGGCGTCGCGGCGACCAACCACGCTTCGGCGGGCGCCTGGGCGGCGGCGGGTGGCGTCGGCACCGTGTCGGCCGTCAACGCCGACAGCTATGATGCCGAGGGCAAGATCATTCCCCAGATCTACCGCGCGCTGACCCGGCGCGAACGGCATGAGGAACTGATCGAATATGCCATCGAGGGCGCGGTCCAGCAGGTGAAGCGCGCCTGGGACATTGCCGGTGGCAAGGGCGCGATCAACATCAACGTGCTGTGGGAAATGGGCGGCGCGCAGCGGGTGCTGGAAGGCGTGCTGGCACGCACCAAGGGGCTGGTCGCGGGCGTCACCTGTGGTGCTGGTATGCCCTACAAGCTGTCCGAGATCGCGGCGCATCACCAGGTCAGCTATCTGCCGATCGTCTCCTCGGGCCGTGCCTTCCGCGCGCTGTGGAAGCGTGCCTATTCCAAGGCGTCGGAATGGCTTTCGGCGGTGGTCTATGAGGACCCCTGGCTCGCCGGTGGTCATAACGGCCTGTCCAATGCCGAAGACCCGTTGCAGCCGCAGGACCCGTATCCGCGCGTGAAGGCGCTGCGCGACACGATGCGCGAGGGCGGGATTTCGGACGAGGTGCCGATCGTGATGGCGGGCGGCGTCTGGTATCTGCGCGACTGGAACGACTGGATCGACAATCCCGAGCTGGGCAAGATCGCCTTCCAGTTCGGCACGCGGCCTTTGCTGACGCAGGAAAGCCCGATTCCCGAGGAGTGGAAGCAGCGGCTGATGACGATCGAGGAGGGCGACGTCCTTCTCCACCGCTTCTCGCCGACCGGTTTCTATTCCAGCGCGGTGCGCAACCCGTTCCTGCGCGCCCTGGAGGCGCGTTCGGAGCGCCAGATCGCTTTCTCGACACAGGAGGCGGGCGACCATGTCTTCCAGCTCGACGTGGGCGTGAAGGGCAAGAATTTCTGGGTGACGAAGGGCGACCTGCTGCGTGCGCGCGAGTGGTTCGGCGCGGGCTTCACCATGGCGCTGAAGACGCCCGACAACACGCTGGTGTTCGTGACCCCTGAGGAAGCCAAGGAAATCCGCAAGGATCAGGCCGACTGCATGGGCTGTCTGTCGCAGTGCCTGTTCTCCAGCTGGGCGGACAGCGAAACCAACTCGACCGGTCGTCTGGCCGATCCGCGCAGCTTCTGCATCCAGAAGACGCTCCAGGAGATCGCGCATGGCGGCGATGTCGAGCAGAACCTGATGTTCGCAGGACACGCGGCCTATAACTTCAAGCGTGACCCCTTCTATTCGAACGGGTTCGTGCCGACCGTGAAGCAGCTGGTCGACCGCATCCTGACCGGGGATTGATCCGCTATGATGACGCCGGAACTCTGCGCGACGTTGCACGACGTCGCAGGGGCGATGGCGTCATTTCCCGATGGCTGGTGGATCATCGGCAGCGCGGCGGTGACGCTGCACGGTATCGATGCCGATCCGGTCGATGATGTCGATCTGCTGATCGAGCCGGGGCTGGCCGATGCGGTGTTCGATCGGCTGGGGATCGCACCGATCGTCTTGCCACCTGATTCGCTGTTCCGCTCGACGGCCTTCGCGCGGTGGAATGCTGCGCCGGTGGTCGTCGAGGTGATGGCCGGTTTGAATGTGGCCGTCGCCGGGCGGTGGCAGCGGGTCGAACCCCGCACGCGTCAGCGGATCGAGAAATCCGGTGGGCCGCTCTTCGTGCCCGACCAGCAGGAACTGCTCGCCCTGTTTCGCCTTTTCGGGCGGCCCAAGGATGTGTCGCGTATCCGGGCTTTGATGGCGGAAGCGGCGGGAAAGGCCGCCGCTCCCGCGCGCTAGATCAGTCTGCGACGGTTCCCACGACCGCGCCTGCGGTGCCACCGACCGCCGCGCCACGCTCGACACTGCCGCCCGTCGCCGCCGCCACGCCTGCGCCACCGGCACCACCAATGGCGGCACCCTTCAACGTCGAACAAGCCGAGATCGACATCGCCGCGGCCGCCAGGGTGAAGGTAATTGCCAGCTTTTTCATGGTGGTAGCTCCCGTTGAATGACAGGAGGGGGAATGCAATCGTGCGGCAACGGTTCCGTGTCGCAACAATTTGACATGGATCAGCGGCGGCGCGGCCCGGCCTGATGCCGCGATGATCGATCGCAAGGTTGATCCGGCCCATGGGCTGTGTCAGTCGCACGACATGCAACCAGATATCCGCGCGATCATCGCCGCTTCGTCCCATGCGCTCGTGACCGGCAGGAAGGTGGCCGGGCTCTATGACCAGACGCTGGACCGGCACCGCCGCATCGCGGCGGAGGCCCGGGGCGAGCATCTGCAGGGGCTGGACGGCGACCGGAACGTGAAGTTCGGCGGCAGCCTGCCGGAACTGCGCGAAACCGGAACGGGTGCGGCGATCTATATGGAAGTCGCCGACGGTACGACGAAGGGCTTCGATCGCAGCAGCTCGGGTCATTTTACCTGTCGGATCGAGGATCAGGTGGTCCAGCTCTACGATCACGCGGACAGCGCATGGTTCACCTTCGTCGTTCAGGGTGTCGACTGATCGCGTGCGGCGGCTGATGGTCGCTTAAAGCCACCCCTCCAGCACCTGATCCGGCGGCCGATGGCCATCGGCCCAGCTGCGGATATTGGCGATGACCTTTTCGGCCGAGGCCACGCGCCCCTCCAGCGTGGCCGAACCCATATGCGGGGTCAGCACGACATTGGGGAGGGCGAGCAGGCGCGGGTCGATCTCGGGTTCGTGCCGCCACACGTCCAGCCCGGCCCCGGCCAGTCGGCCCTGCTCCAGCGCCTCAACCAGGGCGTCCTCATCGACGATACCGCCCCGACTGGCGTTGATGAGATAGACATGGGCGCGCATCAGCGCGATGCGGCGGCGGTCGATCAGGTCGTGGCTGTCGGCGTTGAGCGGCGTGTGGATCGATATGATGTCGACCGCGCCCAGCATCGCGTCGAGATCGTCATACCAGGTCGCGCCCAGTTCCGCCTCGATGCTGGCGGGCAGGCGGCGGCGGTTGTGATAGTGGATCGACAGGCCGAACGCCTTTGCCCGACGTGCCACCGCCTGGCCGATCCGGCCCATGCCGACGATGCCCAGCGCCTTGCCGCCGATCCGGTGGCCCAGCATCCCGCCGGGGCTCCAGCCCTTCCACGCGCCCGAGCGGACCAGCTTTTCCCCTTCGGCCAGGCGGCGCGGCACCGACAGGATCAGCGCCATGGTCATGTCGGCGGTATCCTCGGTCAGGACGCCCGGCGTATTGGTGACGATGATGCCGCGCGCGCGCGCCGCCTTCAGGTCGATATGGTTCACGCCTGCGCCGAAATTGGCGATCAGCTTCAGGCGCGGTCCGGCATTCGCGATCAGATCGGCGTCGATCGGATCGGTGACGGTCGGGACCAGCACGTCGCAATCCGCCATGGCGGCGGCCAGTTGCTCGCGGCCGAATTTTTCGTCGCCCTGGTTGAATCGGGTCTCGAACAGCGCGGCCATCCGCTCCAATACGGGATCGGGCAGTTCGCGGGTGACGACCACCCTGGGGTTCAGGCAGCGGCGTGGATCGACCATGACCATCGGATTGCGGCAAGCCTGCGGGTCCGTCAACCGGCGATCGCGCGCCCGAACATGGTTGAAGCGCCCCCCCGGCTCGGCGTAGAGCGATGCACAGGCGGGCAAGTAAAGGTACGGATGATGCGCAGGTCCATGGCCGGGCTGGCTGTTTTGGCGGCGACGCTGGCGAGCGGAATGCTGGCGGTGGGGCCGCTCGCCCCGGTGGCGAAGGCCGCGACCGAGAAGCGGGCCTTGCCCTATTACGGGTCGATCGGTGCGTCACTGGCGCGGATGCGGACTGGCCCGGCGCGCACCTATCCCGCCAGCTGGAATTACCGCCGCGCCGACCTGCCGGTGAAGGTCGTCGCCGTGTTCAAGCAATGGCGCAAGGTCCAGGACCCGGACGGCACGGAAGGCTGGATGCTGGCCGTCCTGCTCCGCAACACCCGCACCGCGATCGTGCGCGGCACCGAGCCGCTGCCGATGCGCTCGGCTCCCGATGACGGGGCCAAGACGCTGTGGCGTGCGGAGCCTGGCGTGGTCGGGCGGATCAGCGAATGTAACGGCGGCTGGTGCCGGTTGGACGTGAAGGGGCAGGCGGGATTCGTGCCGGTCGGGTCGATCTGGGGCGTCGATCCGGGGGAAGTGCTGCCGTAAGCCTCTTGGCATGCCGGTGGATGCCGATGGCGGATAATTTGGCGATCAGGGTTCTGCCGTCAGCCTCTTGGCACGCCCCTCCCGTAAACGGGAGGGGAAAGGCTTGGGAGCACTGCCAGGCTTTGACGGCGGCGCGTCACGCCGTGGAGGTTGTGAGAATGGCCTCGTTCACCGTCAAACACGCCCCTCCCGCAGGCGGGAGGGGATGGGGGAGGGAAGGCCGCGAGCGATGGTCTCGGTGAGACACCGCGCCCTCCCCCGCCCCCTCCCGCCTGCGGGAGGGGAGTAAGAAGGAGCCTCTCCCGCAGGCGGGAGGGGGAAACCCTTACATCAACTCCACGGCCATCGCGGTGGCTTCGCCGCCGCCGATGCAGAGCGACGCCACACCGCGTCGCGCGCCCTTCGTCTCCAAGGCCGACAACAGGGTCGCCAGCACCCGCGCACCGCTGGCGCCGATCGGGTGGCCCAGCGCGCAGGCGCCGCCATGGACGTTCAGCCGGTCGTGCGACAGGTCCATGTCCCGCATCGCGATCATCGCCACCGCCGCGAACGCCTCGTTGACCTCATAGAGATCGGCGTCGCCGGTCGCCCAGCCCGCGCGCTCCAGGGCCTTGCGCATCGCGAACACGGGTGCGGTGGTGAAGCGGGCGGGGGCGTGGGCGTGGGCAGCCTGTGCCACGACCCGCGCGACCGGGGTCAGGCCCAGCCGTTCGGCGACACTCAGGCGCGTCATCACCAGCGCCGCCGCACCGTCCGAGATGGACGACGCGTTGGCCGCCGTGATCGTGCCGTCCTTGGAGAAAGCGGGCTTCAGCGTCGGGATTTTGGCGGGGTCGCCCTTGGCGGGCTGTTCGTCGAGGGTGATCCGTTCCTCGCCCTTGCGGGTCTTGACCGTGACGGGCACGATCTCGCGGTCGAACGCGCCCGACCCTTGCGCCGCCTTGGCCCGTTCCAGCGAGGCGATGGCGAAATCGTCCTGCGCGCCCCGCGTGAACTGATATTCCTGCGCGGCTTCCTCGGCGAAATGGCCCATCAGGCGGCCGCGCTCATAGGCGTCCTCCAGCCCGTCGAGGAACATGTGGTCGTACAGCGTGTCATGCCCGATCCGCGCGCCGCCGCGATGCTTGTGGCTGAGATAGGGGGCGTTCGTCATGCTCTCCATGCCGCCCGCGACGATCATATCGGCGGAGCCCGCCGCCAGCGCCTCGGCCGCCATGATCGAGGCCTGCATCCCCGATCCGCACATCTTGTTGACCGTCGTCGCCTCGACATGCTCGCCCAGCCCGGCGAAGATCGCCGCCTGGCGGGCCGGGGCCTGGCCCAGTCCGGCGGGGAGCACGCAGCCCATATGGATACGCTCGACCAGCATAGGGTCGACGCCCGCCCGCTCGACCGCGCCCTTGACGGCGGCGGCCCCCAGCTGGGTCGCGGACAGGCCCGACAGGCTGCCCTGGAACGAGCCCATGGGGGTGCGGGCATAGGACAGGATGACGATGGGGTCCGTCATGGCATACTCTCCGATTGGGTCTGTTTTGATGTCGTTGTTTGGCGCGGGCCTTACGCCTTTTGCCCGGGCCGCGCAAAGGGGGTAGGGGACCGATTGAAGCCCCTCCCCTTCAAGGGAGGGGTTTGGGGTGGGGCCTCTCTACGGGCGTTGCGTTCGCGGAAGCGCCCCACCCCCATCCCCTCCCCTGAAGGGGAGGGGTGATGATTAAGGGATCGGCATGACGTTCGGGGCGGCATCGGCGATATGGGCCGCGATCTATGGCGTGGCGGGGGCGATCATCGGGTCGTTCGTCGCGGCGCTGGTGCTCCGCTGGCTGGACGATCGTTCGGTGCTGGCGGGTAGGTCGGCCTGCGACCATTGCGGCAAGACGTTGCGCGCGTGGGAGCTGGTGCCGGTCGTCAGCTTCGTCCTGCTGCGGGGCCGCTGTGCGCGGTGCCGCAAGGCGATCGATCCGGTGCATTGGCGCATCGAAGCCATCGCCGCGCTGATCGGCGTGTCGGCGGGCTGGGTCGCTGGGGCGGACGGTTGGACGGGGGCGTTGTTCGGATGGACGCTGTTGGCATTGGGGGCGCTCGACGCGCTGGCCTTCTGGTTGCCCGATCGGTTGACCGCATGGGCCGCGGGGGCGGGGGTGCTGACCGGGCTGCTCGGCCATGCGCCGTCGCCGGACGAGCGGATCGTCGGCGGTCTGGTCGGCTTCGTCGGGCTATGGGCCATTGCCGAGGGCTATCGCCGCTGGCGTGGGCGCGAGGGGATGGGGGGTGGCGATCCCAAGCTGCTGGGCGCGATCGGGCTGTGGCTCGGCTGGCGGATGCTACCGGGCGTGTTGCTGGCGGCGTGCGTCATCGGGCTGGGCTTCGTCGCTGTGCGGCATCTGCTGGGGCAGCGGGCGAGCGGACAGGACATGGTGCCGTTGGGATTGCTGCTCGCGCTGGCGGCTTACCCGGCCTGGCTGTTGATGATAGGAATGGCGGCATGATGCTATTGTCGATCCTCGCTTTGGCACAGGCCGCCCCGACCGAGCCGGTGCCCGCGCCCCCGGTGCTGGGCGCGCTGCCCAAACAGGCTTTGCCCGAGCGCGGCTGCGCGGCCTATCTCTGGGCGGTGCAGGACCAGCGTTTCGTCGCGATGGTGGAGCCGGGCCGACTGCGCATCATGCTCGACGGCAAGCCGACCGACCTCGCCGCCGCCGAGGCCGGGGGCGGGGGCGGGGGTACGCTGGGGCTGGCGAGCACGACCCGTTATGCCGGGGCGGGCGTCACCGCGACGCTCGACATGACGATTACCCAGCGCGAGACGTTGCAGGACGGCGCCATTGTTTCCGACGCCAGTATCCGGCTAACGCGCGGAAATCAGGATGAAATCGTGGTGCCCGTCGGCGGTCTGGTCGGCTGCGCGCCTGCCGCGCGCTAACCATGCGAGGGAACTTCGCGTCTTCTGTCGGCGTTATGGTGCGGTGGGGGATCATTCCGAATTGCGGAAGAGCCCTGTCGGAAAGGGGCTTTTGACGGCGTGGCGGAACGGAACGGCAGACATACTTGGCTTGCGTTCGCGCTGATCGCTCCCACCCTTTTTTCCTCCCCGGTATCGGCGCAGCTGGCCAAGCCCGGCACCGCGCCCGCGCAGGGACCCAGCCTGCCGCAGGACCAGCGCGACGGCAGCGCCGACCCGCAGGGCAATGCCCCGATCGTGCCCGATGCGCAGTTCGATGCTGCGCTGCCGCCGCTCAGCGGCGACATCAACGCGCCGTTGGAGCCGATGTCGTCCATGGCGAAGGACCAGCCCGCGGCACAGGCCATTCCGCTTCCGCAGACTGCGCCCCCCCTGCCCAACGCCCAGACGGCGCAGCCGCTCGCCACCGGCGAGACGATCGGCGCGATCGCCCCGGAAGATCCGCAGCTCGCCCAGCCGCTGACCCCGCTGAGCAGCTTCAATTCGACCCCGCTCGACACGGCCGCCGATGCCAAGGGTCAGCGCGCACCCGATATCCGCTATGACATGGAGGTGCGCGGGCTCGCCGAGCTGAAGCTGGAAGACGAGTTCAAGGGACTGTCGGCGCTGCGCGAGGGCAAGGGCAAGGCGGCCAACGCGACCCAGGTGTCGGCGCGGGCGCGCGAGGACGAACAGCTTGCCATCCGGCTGATGAAGTCGCTGGGCTATTACGATGCCACCGCCGTATCGACCCTCCAGCGCGAAGGGACGGAGGACGGCGAGGCCGGGCGTTTGAAGGTCGTGCTGACCGCCACGCCGGGCCGGCTCTATCGCCTGTCTTCGATCACGGTGAACGCACAACCCACCGTGCCGACCGACCTGGTTCGTTCCAATCTGCCGCTGAAGGTCGGCGACGCGATCGAGGCGGCGCGGATCGAGGGGGCGGAGGCCAATGTCAGCCTGGTCCTGCCCCAGCGCGGCTATCCCTTCGTCAAGGTAGGGCAGCGCGATATCCTGCTGGAGGATCAGGGACCGGAGCCGGTCGGCGCCTATACCCTGCCGGTCGATACCGGGCCACGTTCGTCCTTCGGCAAGCTGACCACGGTGGGCGATACGGTCTTCGACCTGAACCACCTGAACGTCTTCCCGCGCTTCGACGAGGGGCAGCTGTACGATTCGCGGCTGACCGACGATCTGCGCAATGCGCTGGTCGCCACCGGCCTGTTCAACGGCATCGCCGTGGAACCGAAGCGAACGGGCCGCATGAACCCCGACGGCACCGAGCAGATCGACCTTCAGGTCACCCAGACCAAGGGGCCGAGCCGCACCCTGTCGGGCGAGGGCGGCTATTCGACCGGCCAGGGCGTGCGGTTGCAGGGCAGCTTCACCAACCGCAACGCCTTCAAGCCCGAAGGCGCGCTGATCGCCTCGGTCATCGCAGGCACGCAGGAACAGGGGCTGAGCGGCACCTTCCGCCGCTCGAACGCCGGGCGGCGCGACCGGACGTTCCAGGTCATCGCCTCGGCCAGCCACCAGAATTACGACGCCTTCGACGCGTTCATCGGCACGGTCGCCTTCCGCTGGAGCTATGATTCGACGCCGATCTGGCAGAAGAAATTCACCTATGCGTTCGGCGGCGAGCTGACCGGCACCAACGAAAGCGTCTATGATTTCAGCCGCGGCGACCGGCGGCGCGCGACATTCGGTATTGCGGCGATCCCGGGGCAGGTGGTGTTCGACCAGTCGAACGACCTGCTCAACCCGACGCGCGGCTATCGCCTGAAACTGAACCTCAGCCCCGAGACCTCGGTGCGCGGCGCGGTGAGCCCCTATGCGCGGACCATGGTCGAGGGGACTTTCTATTATCCCTTCAACGACAGCCTGGTGATCGCGGGCCGGGCGCGCGCGGGCGCGATCTTCGGGATCGACCGCGACGACCTGGCCCCGTCGCGGCGCTATTATGGCGGCGGCGGCGGATCGGTGCGCGGTTACGGGTTCCAGCGGCTGGGGCCGCTCGATCCGCAGGGCAATCCGATCGGCGGCCGCAGCCTGAACGAGTTCGCGCTGGAGGCGCGCTATCGCTTCGGCAATTTCGGCATCGTGCCGTTCGTCGATGCGGGCAACAGTTACGAAAGCACGTTGCCCACGGGCAAGGACCTGCGCTTCGGCGCGGGTATCGGCGGGCGCTTCTACACCAATTTCGGGCCGCTGCGCGTCGATGTGGCGACGCCGCTGAACCCGCGACCGGGTGACGGCAAGGTCGCCCTGTACATCTCGATCGGGCAGGCCTTCTGATGGCGGACGAACAGACCATGGCCGCCGCGCCGGAAAACGAAACCGTTATCGTCCGTCGCCCCTTGTGGCAGCGCGTGCTCAAGTGGATCGGCATCACGATCCTGGGCCTGATCCTGCTGGTCGGGGCGGTGCTGCTGGGGATCAACACCGATCCGGGACGCCGCTTCGTCGCGGACCAGCTGGGCGGCTACACCACCGCCTCGGGCCTGAACATCAAGGTCGGGCGGATCGAAGGGTCGCTCTACGGCCGCATGAACCTGGTCGACCTGCGGGTCAGCGATACCAGGGGCGTGTTCCTGTCGAGCCCGCGGCTTGACGTCGACTGGCGGCCCTTCGCCTATACCAAGAATCATATCGATGTCCGCTCGCTGACCGCCGACCTCGTCACGCTGGCGCGTAAGCCCGAGCTGAAGCCGACGCCCAGCGACCCCAATGCACCGCTGCTGCCCGACCTCGACATCGATGTGAATCGCCTGGCCATCAAGCGCTTCGTGATCGGTGCGCCGGTGACGGGGCAGCGCCACATCCTGGCGATCGACGGCAAGGTCCACATCGCCGACCGCCGTGCGCAGGTCACGGCCAGCGCGGATGCGCTGCGCGGACCCGGCATCGCGGGGGGCGACCGGCTCCGACTGGTCCTCGACGCGGTGCCCGATGCCGACCGGCTGGCGGTGGACATCAAGCTGACCGTGCCGACCGGGGGCGTCGTCGCGTCGATGGCGGGGCTGAAGGCGCCGCTGACCCTGACCGTCGATGGACGCGGCGGGTGGAAGGCGTGGACCGGCCGTGCCATCGCGACGTTGGGCGGCGGCGAGCTTGCCAATCTGAACGCCACGGCGCGCGATGGTCATATCGAGGTTCGCGGCGTGACCCGTCCCGGCCTGTATCTGGAAGGCCCGGTCGAACGGTTGACCGCGCCTGCGCTTCAGGTCGCGATCGACACCACGCTGAACGAGCGGCGCGCGGACACCCGCATGAAGCTGCGCTCCTCGGCCCTGCTGGTCGATGCAGGCGGCATTCTCGATCTGGCGAACAGCCAGTTCGGCAATTTCGCGGTCGATGCCAAGCTGCTGACGCCCGGCGCCATCGCGCCCAATCTGACGGGCCGCGACGTGCTGGCGCGCGTGGTGCTGAACGGCGCATTCGCGACGCCGACGGTCGACTATAAGCTGCGCGCCGCCGCGCTCGGCTTCGGCGAAACCTCGGTCCAGAACCTCTATGCAGAGGGGCTGGCCAAGGTGAATGCCGACCGCATCCTGGTGCCGGTCAAGGCGCGGGCGAAGCGGATCGCAGGGCTCAACGCCGCCGTCGGCGGGCTGACCAACAATGTCGCGATCCAGGGCGACTTCGCGATCGCGATGCCCAATATCCTGTCGGACAATCTGCGCATTCGGTCGGACAACATCGATGCGACCGCGGTGGTCGTCGCGAACCTGAACACCGGGCGCTATACCGGTGCGCTGAAGGGCCGGGTGAACAATTACCGGGTCGAGAGCATCGGCATCATCAACCTGACCACCGATGCCAATCTGGTGGCGACGCCGGGCGGCTTCGGGATGAAGGGCCGGGTGGTGGCCCGCACCTCGCAGATCTTCAACGAGGGCGCGCGCAACTTCCTGGGCGGCAATGCGACCATCCGCGCCGATGTCGAGTACAGCCCGCAGGGTATCGTGACGTTCAGCGGCCTGCGTCTGGCGGCCCCGCAGTTCCGCGTGACGCGCGGCAGCGGACGCTTCAATCCCGCCAACGGCGCGCTGGCGGTCGAGGCGGATGCCTATTCCAACCAATATGGCCCGATCACCGCACGGGTGACGGGATCGCAGACCAATCCGGTGATCGTGCTGCGTGCCGCCAAGCCGGGCGTCGGAGTCGGCCTCGCCAATCTCCAGGCGCGGATCGTGGGACAGAATGGCGCCTATGCCGTGGGTGCCAGCGGCGACACCAATTACGGTCCGTTCACTGCCAATGTGCTGGTCAGCACCGGGCGGCAGCTGGCGATCGACGTGCGCAGTCTGGTCTTTGCCGGGATCAATGCCAGCGGTCGTGTCGTCCAGACGGCGGCGGGGCCGTTCGCGGGCGCGCTGCAATTCGCAGGGCAGGGTATCAACGGCCGCGTCCAGCTGGCCGACCAGGGCGGCAACCAGCGCGCCGATATCGCCGCGCGGGCCTATAATGCCCGTGTGCCCGGCATGGTCGACTTCACCATCGGTCGCGCCATCGTCAACGCCAGCGTGGTCATGCTGCCGAACGCGCCGCAGATCGTCGCCGACGCGCAGCTGGCCGACACCCGCTATGGCGAGGTGGTCATCCAGTCGGCGCGGGCGAAGGTCAACTACACCGGCGGGCGCGGCACCGCACAGGCGGTGCTGACCGGATCGTCGAGCATCCCGTTCAATATCGCGCTCAATGCGCAGCTGGCGCCGAACAATTATCTGGTCGCGGCCAAGGGGCAGGCCAACGGCATCGCCTTCCGTACCGCCAACCCGGCGCGCATCCAGAATGTGAAGGGTGAGTGGCAGGTGACGCCGACCCGGATCGATTTCGGCCGCGGGTCGGTGCTGGTCGCGGGTTCCTATGGAAACGGCCTGAAGGTGCAGACGCGGCTGGACAAGCTGCAGCTGTCGATCCTCGACGCCTTCGTCCCCAATCTGGGTATCTCGGGCGAGGCGAGCGGTGCGCTGGACTTCGCCCAGGCACGCGACGCCAGCTTCCCGGCGGCCGAGGCACGGCTGACCGTCGCCAATTTCCGGCGCACGGGTCTGGCGGCGGTGTCGGAGACGGTGGACATCGTGTTCGCGGGCCGTCTGGTCCCCGATGGCGGCGAGGCGCGCGCGCTGATCCGGCGCGGGCAGACGGTGGTCGGCCGCATGGTCGCCAACCTGCGTCCGCTGCCACCGGGCAATGGCGGCTGGGTCAACCGGCTGATGCAGGCGCCGCTTTCGGGTGGCATCCGCTATAACGGCCCTTCGGCGGTGCTGTTCTCCTTCGCGGCGCTTCCCAACCAGCAGTTGAACGGCCCGATCGCCCTCGCCGCCGATTTCGGCGGGCGCGTCTCCGCACCGCAGCTGAACGGCCTGATCCGCGCCGACAACCTGACCTATGACAATGAGACATACGGAACCCGCCTGACCGCCATGCAGCTGGCGGCCCGCTTCAACAATGACCGCCTGGAGATCACGCGGCTTCAGGCCAAGGCGGGTGAGGGGACGATCCAGGCACAGGGTTCGATCGGGCTGGCGGCGGACAGCGGCTATCCCGTCGATATCCGCGCGCAGCTGAACAATGCGCGGCTGGCCGACAGCGATGCGCTGGCCGCGACGACCAGCGGCACGATCCGCCTGACCTATGGCCGCGACGGCGGGCTGATCCAGGGCAACCTGACCGTGCCCAACGCACGCTATCAGATCATCCGCCAGGGCCAGGCCGAGGTCCCCGAGCTGACCGGCGTGCGCCGTCGCAGCGAGATTCGGACGCCGCGTCCGACCGACCGGCCCGCGCCCACGCCGCCGCCGGGGCTGTTCCGCCTCGACCTGCGGGTGCGCGCGGACAACCAGCTGTTCGTCTCCGGCATGGGGCTGGAGTCCGAATGGGAGATGGACCTGCGCATCGGCGGCACCAGTGCGGCACCGACGATCAATGGCGGGCTAGACCTGGTGCGCGGCACGTACAGCTTCGCGGGCAAGCGGTTCGAGGTGAATCGGGGCACGATCCGCTTCCGGGGCGGCGCGCTGACCGATCCGGACATCAACATCCAGGCGACGACGACGACGGACGGCATCACCGCGGTCATCAACGTCACCGGCACCGGCCAGCGTCCGCAGATCAGCTTCACCTCGACGCCGACCCTGCCGCAGGATGAGGTGCTCAGCCGGTTGCTGTTCGGGACCAACCCCGAAAACCTGTCCGCGACCGAGGCGATCCAGCTGGCCGCCGCGCTCAACTCGCTGCGCGGCTCGGGCGGCGGCGGGCTGAACCCGCTGGGCAAGCTGCGCTCGGCGACCGGGTTCGACCGGCTACGCGTGCTGGGCGCCGACGAGGCGACCGGCCGGGGTACCAGCCTGGCGGCGGGCAAGTACATCACCGACAATATCTATGTGGAAATCGTCACCGACGCGCGCGGCTTCACCGCCACCCAGTTGCAGATCGCGCTGACCCGCACGCTCAGCCTGCTGACCCAGACCGGCTCGTTCGGCGGATCGGCGGCGTCCTTGCGCTATTCGCGGGATTTCTGAGGTAAGACATTCCTCCCCTGCAAGGGGAGGGGGACCATGCGCAGCATGGTGGAGGGGTGTCCCGCTATAGAGAGGGTGACACCCCTCCGTCACGGCTCCGCCCTGTCACCTCCCCATTCAGGGCAGGAAGATGCCCGTCCCACCGGGGTTTCATCAAATTGAAACATCCGGCAGGATGCCCGGATGACCCCCGACCAGCTTTCCGCCCAAGCCACCGCCATCCTGGCCGACCTGATCGCGATCGACACCACGTCGCGCGAATCGAACCTGGCGCTGATCGAATATGTCGAGCGGCATCTGGATGGGATCGGCGTGACCGGGCGGCGGGTGTTCAATGCCGATGGCCGCAAGGCCAATTTCTACGCCACGGTCGGACCGATGGAGCCGGGCGGCGTCGTCCTGTCGGGGCATAGCGACGTGGTGCCGGTCGACGGCCAGCCCTGGACCAGCGACCCTTGGCGGCTGACCCGGCGCGGGGACCGGCTGCTGGGGCGGGGCACCTGCGACATGAAGGGGTTCCTGGCGCTGTCGCTGGCACTGGCCCCGCATGTCGCGCGGGGGGCCATGACGCGGCCGCTGCACCTGGCGATTTCCTACGATGAGGAGGTGGGCTGCCTGGGCGCGCCATCGATGATCGCCGAGATCGCGCGCGAACTGCCGTCCCCCGCGGCCGTGGTGGTGGGCGAGCCGACCGAGATGGTGGTCGTCAGCGGGCATAAGGGGATCGCGACCTGGAACGTGACGGTGATGGGGCATGAGGCGCATTCCAGCCTGATCCATCTGGGCGCGTCGGCGAACATGGTGGCGGTGCGCCTGATGCAGCAACTGGCCGATCTGGCCGACCGGCTGGCGGAGGAGGGCGATCCGCATGGCCCCTTCTGCCCGCATCACGCCACGCTGACCATCGGCCAGATGAACGGCGGTACGGCGGTCAACATCCTGGCGCGCGAGTGCCGCTTCGCCTTCGACCTGCGCACGCTGCCGGGGCAGGAGCCGGAGGCGATCCTGGCGCCTTTCTTCGCGGCCTGCGAGGCGGCGGATGCGGAACTGCGCGCCCGTTTCCCCGAGGCCGGGGTGCGGGTCGAGCGTCGGTCGCGCACGCCCTCCTTCGCGCCCGAGGCGAATGGCGTGGCGGAGCAACTGGCGCGGCGCTGGGCGGGGGATAACGGCCCGGCACGGGCGGTGCCCTATGCGGCGGAGGCCGGGCAGTTTCAGGGGGCGGGATTCTCGACCGTCATCTGCGGGCCGGGCTCGATCGCGCAAGCGCATCAGCCGGACGAATATATCGAAGTGCAACAGATGGAACGCGGTGCGGCCTTCATGCTGCGGCTGGCAGACGATCTGATCCGGTAACGGATGCGATCGTTACTTGGGTTAATCAGAAATCACGGGGCGACCGAGGCGTTTAAGTTCGCTGCGATCGCCCCATGACTTAACTTGGATTACCAGGGGCGCATCGTCTCGCCGTGAATCAGCGCCAGAATGAACTTCAGCATGGGTTTTCTCCCTCGAAAGCACCCTTTTGAGTGCCGTGATATGGTTAATTCGGCATTAACCATTGTGCAATGGGGAAGCGGCGAACGGGCAAATGCTTGGTTTGGCGGCGCTAACGGGGTTAACGCCTTGTTTAGTCCCCGACCCTAGTGTCGCGGGCGTGAAGAACGGCCCTTCGTCCGCCGCGCCCGACGCGTCCTCGCCCACCATGGTGGCTGCTGCCGCGCAGGCCGAACCCCAATGGCAATCGCTGGCGCTGGTCGGCATCGGGAACTTCACGCTGCTGCGCCGGCGGCTGGGCCGCGCATTGAGCGCCACGCTGGTCGAGGCGATCGCCGAGCGGGTGGTCCGGTGCATTCCCGACACCATCGCCCGGCCGACCGCCCCCGCCCAGGTTGAGGTCATGGTCCGTGCGGCGACTCGCGAGTCGCTGGATTCGCATCTGGTGACCCTCTCTGAAGTGCTGGGGCATCCCTTCGCGCTGCCCGATGGCGAATGTCGCATCGAAGTCGTGCTGGGCGCCGCCGTGGCCGCCGTACCGCATGACGACGATATCCGCCTGCTCGAAGAAGCGGAGCAGGCGTTGGCCGAGGCGCAGGTCGAGGGGCGCATGATCGTGCGCGAAATGGCGGTTCCGACGGGTCGGCTCGACCGTATCGCGCTGGCGCATGAACTGACGAGTGCCATTGCCGAGGATGGCCTGTTCGTCGAGTATCAGCCCAAGGTGCATGTCCGCCAGCAGCGGGTCGCGAGCATCGAGGCGCTACTGCGCTGGCGACACCCCAGCCATGGCCTGATCAGCCCGGTCGAATTCATCCCGGTCGCCGAGGAATCGCGGATCATCGGCCCGCTGACCCTGTGGATCCTGCGTCACGTCATCGCCGACCAGCGTCGCCTGGCGGCGGCGGGCCATCCGCTTCGCATCTTCATCAACATCTCGGGCATGTTGCTGGGCGACCTGCATTTCGTGCGCGAGGCCTGTGCGCTGGTCATCGACAGCGGCGCGTGCATCGGGTTCGAGATCACCGAGACCTCGGTCATCCGCGATCCCGACAGCGCGATGGCCAATCTCCAGGCCTTTGTCGACATGGGCATCGCGGTGGCCATCGACGATTACGGCGCGGGGCTTTCCTCGCTGTCCTATCTGAAGCAGCTTCCGGCTTGCGAACTGAAGATCGACAAGCTGTTCATCACGCAACTGACCAGCAGCAATCGTGACCCCCTGATCGTGCGATCGACGATCGATCTGGCCCATGCGCTGGAGATGGAAGTGGTCGCCGAGGGGGTGGAGACGCCCGCGACACTGGCGCTGCTCAGCGTCATGGGATGCGACATGATCCAGGGATACCTGATCAGTCGTCCGATCGGGCTGGAGGCGCTGATCCAGTTCCTGGACGAACAGGCGTATCAGGCCATGACCGAACTGGCCCGGCCGACTTCGCTGGCCCGGTTGGTGACCCGTGCGCGCGGTTAGGATCGCTCTGGTCATTGCCGGATTGCTGGTGGCAGCGGCGGAAGTCTATGGCCAGAGCACCATAACCGCCTTTCAACCCGCCTTCGACCGGGCGGTCGATACGGCCAAGGCCGAAATGCTGCGCGACCCGGCGCGCGCCATGCAGGAGGCCGAACGGGCGCGTCTGCTGGCGCACGGGATCGGTGATCCCGGCCAGCGATCGCTAGCGCTGGCGACGGCGGACTGGCTGCGCGGCGAGGGGGCCAGCCGGCTCGGGCGGCATGAGGCTGCTAAGGCCGCAATCGCCGGTGCGTTGCGCACGGCGCGGCAAAGAGCACCGCAATCCGATCTTTACGGCAATCTCCTGCTGTCCGCCGGGGGGCTGGATACCGATGGCGGCCGGATCGCCGACGCGCTGAGCATCTATCAGGCCGCCTATCGAATCTTTCAGCATCTGAATGACATGCGCGGACAGGCGCGGGCGTTGGTCCAGATCGCCAACCTCTATCTCGACGCGAAGGACTATGTCTCGGCATTGCGCTATCTCGAGCAGGCGCGCGCCATCTATCGCGGCGACGACGCGCTGCGCATGGTCATCCTGAACAACCGCTCCGTGACGTTGAGCGAGCTGGGCCGGATTGACGATGCCTTGGACCAGCTGCGTGAAGCGGAGAGCCTGGCCCGCAAGATGGACAGCCCGACCCTGCTCGCGCAGGTCTGGCGCAACATTGCGCGCTCGGAATTGCGGCGGGGCCATGTCGGGGCGGGGGAAGGGGCCATCGCACGTGCCCAGGGTGCCGATCCGTCCGACCAGCGCGCGCTGGATGCGATCGCGGCGCAGGCCGCGTTCCAAAGGGGACGGGCCAACGACGCGGAACGACTGGTCGATCGCAGCTTTCAGGGCGTCGATCTCACGGAAACTCTGGCGGCGCAGCGCGACGCGCATGAGAGCGCCTATCGCATCTATCAGGCGGTCGGGCGGACCGCCGATGCGCTGCGCCATTTACAGGCGCTGAAGCGGATCGACGACGAATCGACGCGACTCGCGACCTCGACCAACCTCGCTTTGATGGGCGCGCGGTTCGACTTCGCCAATCAGGAACTGCGCATCGCGCGGATGAAGGCGGCGGACCTGCAGCGCAACATCGCCTTCGAGCGGGCGCAGTTGCGGACCGAGCGGTTCATCCTGATCGGCTCGGTCGCCGGCATCATCGTGGTGCTGGCGCTGCTCGGCATCTGGCTGGTGACGCTGGGCCGCAGCCGCAACCGCATCCGCGCGGCGCATGGCGAGCTGGCCGTGACCAACGACCAGCTGCAAAAGGCGCTGGCGGTGAAGACCGAGTTCCTGGCGACGACCAGCCACGAGATCCGTACCCCCCTGAACGGCATATTGGGCATGACCCAGGTGATGCTGGCCGATGCGGCGCTGGCCAGCGAGCAGCGCGAACGGGTGGAGGTGATGCACGGCGCCGGGCTGACCATGCGTGCGCTGGTCGACGATCTGCTCGACGTCGCCAAGATCGAACATGGCAAGCTGACGCTGGAACATACGCCCTTCGATCTGGCCATGACGATCCGCGACGCCTCTCGCCTGTTCGAGGGGCAGGCGGCGGCCAAGGCGATCGGCTTCGCGGTCGATCTGGACGATTGCCCCTCGACGGTGATGGGCGACCCGGCGCGTATCCGGCAGATCGTGTTCAACCTTCTGTCCAATGCCCTGAAATTCACCAGCACCGGGCAGGTCCGGCTCGTCGCGCGCCGGGATGCAGGCGGCGTGTCGATCAGCGTCACCGACTCGGGCATCGGTATCCCGCCGCACAAGCTTGGGGAGATATTCGAGGCGTTCCGCCAGGCCGACGCCAGCACCACCCGCCAGTTCGGCGGCACCGGGCTGGGGCTGGCGATCTGTCGGCGTCTGGCCCGCGCCATGGGCGGCGACGTGACGGTGGAAAGCGAGCAGGGCCGGGGGTCGTGCTTCATGCTTACCGTGCCGCTGACCGAGGTCGAGCCTGCGGCCCGGCCCGAGCGCCCGCTGGTCCTGATCCTCGACCGCAATCCGATCCGCCGCGCCATGTGGACGCAGTTGTGTGCGCCCCATGCCCAGGTCGTCTTCGCCGCGACCGCCGGGGAGGCCGCGTGTCGGCTGAGCGATGGCGGCATCACGCAGATGCTGATCGACGACAGCGCGATCCGCGATGAGGGTGTCGCCGCCGCACTGGCCCGGATCGTGACCGCCAGCGACCGCCCGATGCCCGTGCGCCTGTTATGGCCGGAAACGGAATCGATGGACGGGAACGAGTTCCTCGATGAAGGATTGGTCGAGATGGTCGTCAAGCCGATCACAGGGGCCGAGCTGATGCGGAAGATGTTCAACACCTCACCGCAAACCGCTGCCCAACCTCTTGTAACGCAAGCGGCATGATCGTTAGGGCGCCAGCATGACCGCGATGACATATGCGATCCGGTGGGACGGGCGAAGGGGACGGGGATGAACGTCCTGTTCATCGAGGACGACCGGATGAACCGCCGCGTCGTGCGCGACATGCTGGATGTCGCGGGCGCGAGCATGGCCGAGGCGGAGAATGCCGAACTCGGCCTGGAGATGATCGACCGAGATCAGTATCACATGATCCTGATCGACCTGCGCATGCCGGGCATGGACGGCATCACCGCTATCCGCCACATCCGCGCGCGCGGCGATGACAAGGGCGAGGTGCCGATCATCGTGGTGACCGCCGACAGCGGCATCGACCTGCGCGAGCGCTGCCTGAGCGCGGGGGCCGATGATGTCATCGTAAAGCCCGTCGCGATGGATCAGCTGTTCGAGGCGATGGGCCGTATCCTGGCAGGGGACCGCGGCGCGATCATCGGCTGATCATTCGCCCGCTTCGGGCTTCGGCTTCAGCGCCTCGGCCAGCGACGCGGTCGCGCTGCCGCGCCGGGCAGGCACGGGCTGCGACGGGTCGGGCGCCCAGCCGGTCAGGAAGACCAGGTTGAACTGTTCGGCCACGCGCCCATCGGGATCGGCCATATCGGCAAAGGCCGCCGCCGCCGCCGCCAGCGCCTCGCGCCCGATCGGACGCCGCTCGGCCAGCAGGTTGCTCGCCCCCATGCCGCGCAGATCGCCCAGCAGCCGCCCGAAATCGCGATAGCGCACCGCCAGCGTTTCGATATCCGCGACCGGCAGGGTGAAGCCCGCGCGCATCAGCAGGTCACCCGCCGAGCGCACATCGACCTGCGGATGGAGTCGCGCGACCGGCCGCTCCGCCTCGGCGACACGCAGCGCGGCACGCAGGCGGGGCAGCGATCCGCCGCCGACGAACGCGCCCAGGAACAGGCCATCGGGGCGCAGCACCCGGCGGATCAGCGCCAGCGCGCCGGGCAGGTCGTCAATCTGGTCGAGCACCCCTGCGCTCACCACCAGGTCGAAGCTGCGATCGGCGAAGGGCAGGCGGTCCTCATCGCCCTGCACGCCCTGCGCGACACGGGCAAAGGCGAAACCGGGGTCCAGCCGCGCCACCCGCGCCCCCGGCGGGGGCAGGAAGCCGCCGTCGAAACAGCCCAGGTCCAATATGTCGTGGAACGGCCGGGTGACGGCATCCAGCCGCTCCGCAAGGCCGTCGAGCATCGCGGCGCGCAGGAAGTCATGCTCGGCGAAATCGGGCTGGGCACGGTCGCGGCGCAGGCGGCGGGCGCGACGGTCGAAGATGGTGGACATGCTCACCCGCGCGCTTGTGCGCGCTCGCGCGATCGGGGACAAGGCAAAGCCGATGGGGGCGCGATCGAAACACCGGCGATTTGCGATGGAGCGGGGCCGGGCCGTGCTCGCCGCCCCGCTCCTGGCGCTGGCGCAATGGGCCTTGCCGCCGCGCTGTCCGGGCTGTGCCGAGCCGGTCGAGGCGGATCATCGCTTCTGCAGCCAGTGCTGGGGGCAGTTGCGGTTCCTGGATACGCAGGGCTGTACGTGTTGCAGAATGCCGCTGGGCGGGCTGACGGGGCGATGCGGGGCATGTTTGGCCGATCCGCCGCGCCATGCGGGTGTCCATGCGGCGGTCGCCTATGGCCCGATCGCGCGCGAACTGCCGATCCGGCTGAAGCATGGCGGGCGGATCGGCGTGGCGGAGACCATGGCGGGGCCGATGGCGCGGCGGATGCCGCCGGGGGCGGAGTTGCTGGTCCCCGTGCCCCTTCACCGATGGCGCTTGTGGCGGCGCGGCTTCAACCAGGCGGTGCTGATCGGCGAAGGCGTGGCCCGGCGCAGCGGCGTGCCGATGGCGCGGCAGGTCCTCCAGCGGGTGCGCGCCACGCCGCTGCTGCGCGGACTGGCCCCGAAGCAGCGGCGCGCGGCGGTGACGGCGGCGTTCCGCGTCACCGATCCGGCGGCGGTGAAGGGGCGGCATGTCGTGCTGGTCGACGATGTCTATACCACCGGTGCGACGGCGGGGGCGTGTGTCCGCGTACTGCTGGCGGCGGGAGCGGCGTCGGTGGCGATCCTGTGCTGGGCGCGGGTCATCGAAGGGGCGGGCGATTGACAAGCGGCGTCCCGCGCCACACCTGAAGGGCATGGCAAAGGTCGAAATCTACACCAAGGCGTTCTGCCCCTATTGCACGCGGGCCAAGGCGCTGCTCGCCTCCAAGGGCGTGGAGCCCCAGGAATATGACATCAGCATGGGCGGCCCCCAGCGCGCCGAGATGATCCAGCGCGCGAACGGTCGCACCACCGTGCCGCAGGTCTTTATCGACGGACAGCATATCGGCGGCTCGGACGATCTGGCGGCGCTGGACAAGCGCGGAGGGCTCGACCCGCTTCTGGCGGCATGACCCGAATCGCGGTGTTGCAGATGACGGCGGGGATCGATCCTGCCGTCAATGCACAGATTCTGGAAGGTGCCATTGCGGAAGCGGCGGCGCGCGGTGCGGCGATGCTGTTCACGCCCGAAATGTCCGGGCTGATCGACCGCGATCGTGTGCGGGCGGCCGCGCATCTGGTCGCCGAGGACGCCGATCCCGTGCTGGCGCGTGTTCGTGCGGCGGCGGCGGCGCATGGCCTTTGGGTCCATCTCGGCTCGCTGGCGGTGCGGGGAGCGGACGGGCGGCTGGCCAATCGCGGCTATGTCATCGACGACCGGGGCGACATTCGTGCCCGCTATGACAAGATGCACCTGTTCGACGTCGACCTGCCCAGCGGCGAAAGCTGGCGCGAATCGGCGTCCTATGCGCCGGGCGAGCAGGCGGTCGTGGTCGATACGCCGGTCGGTCGGCTGGGCCTGGCCATCTGTTACGACCTGCGTTTCCCGGCGCTGTTCGCCGCGCTGACCGGGGCGGGGGCGACGATCCTGTCGGTGCCTGCGGCCTTTACCCGGCCGACCGGCGCGGCGCACTGGCATGTGCTGCTCCGTGCCCGTGCGATCGAGGCGGGGGTGCATCTGGTCGCCGCCGCGCAGACCGGCGAACATCAGGACGGCCGCGCCACCTATGGCCATTCGCTGGTCGTGGGTCCGTGGGGCGAGGTGCTGCTCGACATGGGCGAGGCGGCGGGGCTGGGCTTTGCCGAGATCGATCCGGCGCAGGTCGAATCGGTGCGCGAACGCCTGCCCGCGATCCGCCATCGCCGCACCATTCCGCCGGTGGTGCAGGCGTGATCGTCTTCGACCTGCGCTGTTCGGGCGGCCATGTGTTCGAGGCGTGGTTCGCCTCCTCGACCGCCTATGCCGAACAGCGCGACAAGGCGCTGGTCGAATGCCCGCTGTGCGGCGACCGCAGCATCGAAAAGGCGGTGATGGCGCCGCAGATCGCCGCCAAGGGCAACAGCAAGCCTGACCGGCCCAGTCCGCAGGCCATGAAGGCCGCCCTCGAACATCTCGCCCAGGCGCAGGCGAAGATGCTGGAGACATCCACCTGGGTCGGCGGCGCCTTTGCCGAGAAGGCGCGGGCCATGCATGAGGGCGACGCGCCCGTGGCGCAGATCCATGGTCAGGCCAGCCTGGCCGAGGCCAAGGCGCTGATCGAAGACGGGGTGCCGGTCGCGCCCTTGCCCTTGCCGGTCGTGCCGCCCAAGCTGGCGAACTGACCGACGGTCGTGCCGTCAAACCCCTCTGGACCACGTCACGCACCGCCTGTATCACCCGGCCTGCATGAGGCCCCGTAGCTCAGCAGGATAGAGCATCAGATTCCTAATCTGAGGGCCACTGGTTCGAATCCAGTCGGGGTCACCATGTAGTACCTTGGAAAACCAAGGAAAAAGGGGTCGGAAATTTCCGACCCCTTTTTACGTTCCGACGTTTCCGAGATCGGAATTCCGACTGTTGTCGGATCGCGTAGGGATTCGCGCCACGATGCTTTGCGCCGCTGCCGCCTCGGTGCGGGGCATATAGACCTCCAAAATCTTCTTGATCGTCGCCTGGGTGTGGCCGCTGATCGATCCAATTTGATAGTCGTTGAGGCCAAGCTGCCCGAGGTTGACGATGCAGGTCCGGCGCAGATCGCGGAATTGCAAGGCGTCGAGCCGTTCCGCCAAGTCCATGTTGCCGTCCATGATCGCCACAGCGGCGGCCGCGCGGCGAATATCGAGGAATGTGTGGATAAAATCGCTCTGGCCCCAGCCGGTGCCAGAGCTTTCCTTGACGATAATGTGTTGTGCTTGGACGGTGCCACGGGCCAGCGCTGCCGCGCGATTGGCCGCAATCGTTGCTTCAATTCGGTCGCGCAACTCGCCCTCGATCGGCACGCCGACCCACCGTTTCGTCTTATGCTGTAGCACATAGACGCCCATGACCTTGCCTGCGTCGGGGCCGTGGTTGGATTTTAGGGCGTCGTAGAGTCGTTCGTCATGCCCGAGCTGACGCGGGCTGATCTCGCGCCAGCGCGACCGCTCCAAGGTAATCACGTCCTCTTCGCGCTGGCCGGTATAGGCGGCGATTTCGACCGCCAGATCAATCGAAGCCGCCCCCATGCTGACTGCTGCTTCAGCGAAGGCTTCCAGCGCGTCAGCCTCCCATACTTGGTGGCGCGGCGCTGGCATAGGCAGCCCAAATTCCTGAGCCGGATTTACGATTCCCAACGACTGCTCTTTGATCCACCAGCCCAGTACCTTGCGCAGCGTGGTGAGAAGATGGAATGCAGGTGCATGGCCGGGGCCGTTGAGCGTCGCATGTTCCATCATTGCATCGCGAAGGGCTTTTACGCGCGGCCTGGTGATCCATGCAACGGGTTGGTCACCGGCCCAGTTGTCAAGACGATTTAGTGCAGTCTGGTCAACCTGTTGCGTCTTCACCGACATTGTGGGGAGGATATCGCGACGATAGCAGGTAATGACGTAGCCAAACGTAGTCTTACGATTATAGGGCTGCACATCCTTGGGGCGTGCGCCGCCATCTTTCCAACTGCCGACATCTTCATTTCGCGCCCGTGCGGCGCTGATTGCGGCCGAAAGGTCGGCCGGGAGTGTCATCGTTTTCCAACCTGCCTTGCGCTGGGCAGGGCTCGGCTCCCAGTAATAGCGGAGGCCCCCGGCGGTGTTCTTCTGGGTCAGGCCCGGAATGTTTTCACGGCCGATCTTCATTTTGCCAGCTCGTCACGGATGCCGGTGATGACCAAGCCGATAGCGTGGCGACGGCGCTCCAGAACCTCGCGAACGTCTTGCAGAAGGTTGTCGCTAACCTGGCCGTCGCCAGCCATTTTTTTGTAGAGATTGCGGGAGCTCATGCCGAGGGCCTTGGCGAGAGCTTCGCTACCGACCGCGTCGCCCGCTGCTCGCATGATCGCGGCGCGCTTATCGGATGGGTCGGGCATGGCCCGCTTATGGCCGGTCGTTTCGATGGGGGTTGTCATATCGTCCTTTCTGACGTTGGCCCCGTCCTGCGACAGGGCGCATATTCAATCTGGGTCGTCGATGCGATCAGGTCAATGGTGGAACGGTGGTCCGCCCCACAGTCGTGGGCAATTCAGCAATCACGGCTTCAACGGTTGCAAGCGCCGCCTCGTCGCTGATCCCCTTTTTCTTCGCAGCATTCCAAACTGCAAGACGGACGGTTTCCGTCAGAAACTCCCCCGCGGGGGTGGCGGCTGCATGGACGGTCCGGCCTTTCAGCGCCGACAGCTTGCTATACGCCCGCTCCATCACCGGCGCGCCATGAGGGAAGGTATCCTTGTCGACCTCCCCCGACAGAACGAAGTTGAGCGCGTCCAAGACGCTATCCAACTGCGGTCCGGTCAATGCCTCGCGTTCCTCCCCCGCATCGCCCGCGCGTCTGTCGAGGGCGGCGAGGATGGCGCGAACTTCGGCGCGGCATTGCTCGGCAAAGTCCCACGTCAGGGGAACGGTGCCGTCTCGGCCGCTCAACGTGTCTTGCGGGCCGGTGGGCCAGCGTGTCGGGGGATTAGGTGGCCCTTTGCCGCCGGGGATGCGGTGCAGCCCTAGCGCCTTTGCCCCGATCTCAACGCGCGTATCCACCGCCTCGCGCACAGCATCCGGCGTCTGGGTGGTCATGCGGGGTCTCCCGAATTGGGGGCAGGAAGGGCGGGCGCTTGGGGCGAACCCAGCGCAATGAACCCGCCCCCGGCAATCAGCTTGTCCACGTTCGCTTGAGTGTCGCCGAACAGCATCGCCATGCAGGCCTCAATCAGCCACTCCATGTCACCGTGCATTTTGACGAAGAACGCTTCCCGCTCTTCAGTCCAGTCCATGACGAACGTCTTTTGGGTGCTCTGCCGATAGTGCTCGGTGCCGGGCATGGCGGCGACCCAGTGCATGTTTGGGATCGCGCCCTCTTTCTCTGCCCGCGCCATCTCTCGATCGGAGATATGATAGAGCCCATCGTTGACCCGCCACACCACCTCATGCCGGAGGAAGATCGCGGGCCTGCCGGTAAAGCTGATGCCCTCCAAGCGCCCTTGGGTATAGGTGCCCCGCTCCGGATGGTTCGCGGCGAACTCGACCCGGATCATCTTCACGCGGGCCTCATTCTCCCGACGCCGCTTATACGCGGCCAGCACGCCCTCATAGCCCCGGATGGTGTCATCCATCTTGGGTGCAGAGACATAGCCCGCGCGCCCGTTGTAGCGGCCCTCCAGATAGCCCTCGATCGTGGGCATGTAGCTGGTAACGTGCTCGGGGACGTAGATGTAGAACAACCCGTCGTCGGCTTTGAAGTAGACCTTGCCGATTGTCTCAATGCCGATCAGGTCAGGGCCGGGCACATAGTGCTTAAAGCTCTTGACCTGCTGGCCTTTGCTCTCTCGCTTTCCCATCCTACTTTCCCCCATCGCTGGCGTGAGAGGCGGGGGTGGCGATGCAGTGCGTCGGCTCCCATTCGAGCGCATCTTCCGGCTCAACTGCCCAAAAACGGTCGCCGTGATCGCTTTCCGCATATTGCGACATCGCAGCATTGATGCCGTCCGTGACGATGTAGACTTCCCACAGCACGGCAGTCTCAATCGGCTGCCACCCCTCCCCCTGGAAGGCGAACTGGTCGCGACAACTGGTCAACGCCTTCTCCACCGCCTCACGATCCATCGCGGGCGGGGCGGCGCGGGTGACTTCCTGCCCGGCTGGCGAGGTGACACGCGTGTTCCAAGCGGCAGCCGCCGATGCTTTCGCGTCGGCATCATCACCATCCACAATCTTGACGCTGGGGCCGCAGGCCGTGCAGTCCTCGCATTCGACAAAGCGGGAGGCGGGCTCCGGACTCTGCAAGGTCGCGGAGAAAGACATGCTCACATCGGCCGATCCACAAAACCGACACGGCAGAAGTTCCGGTATTTCAGCCACGGGCGGCCTCCACCACTTTCTTGACCTCGAGGCCGTGGCTGTTGAGTGCGAACATTGGGCCGTTGGGGCCCATCGTCTTGACGGTTAATGCTGGCCGGACCTTCGCGGGCTTCGATAAGCGGATGGCTGTAGGTTCCGCGCATCCAAGGATGCAGGGGGTGGCATCAAGGCCCCGAATCGTGCTGATCTGTCCGGGCGAGAGGCGTGACGAGATTTTCTGGTAGTTCATGCGACTTCCTTTCTAAGAAGGGGTGCGTGCTGGCGGGCCAGCCGGTCGAGCCAGCAGAACAGCGGCTCCAGCTGGGCGACGCGGGCGGTTGCGGCGGGATCTCCGGCCGTGCCGAGCGTCAGATAGTGGTCGAGGACGCCCCAAGCGGTCGCGGCAAGGCGGGGCATGTCAGTCGGCCGGACGAGTTCCCATGCGGGCGTCCCGTCGCGGACCTCGCGCAGCAGCAGGACGATGACCTGCCAGTGGTTGCGCCAGCGCGCCGCGATCGCGGCCGGAATGCCGCCTCTGGCGGATGCGTCGCGCCATGCGGCCGCGCGGTTCAGCATTTCGCGCTCGGCCGCGTGGGCGAGGCGGGTCAGGTCGAGGGGATCACCGCGCTCGTCGAATGCGAAAAGGTGCATCCAGTAGCGCCAGTGGACCGCATCGAGCCGCGTGAGTTTCCGCGTGGCCGTCTCGGCGGTCAGCGGATTGGCAGGGCTGGCGATCCATTTGGGATAGGCATTGCGCCTGGTCGCCAGTTCGCGGCGCAGCTCGCGCACGCGGGCGTCGAAATCATGGGTGTAGGGGGCCGGATCGATGGCATAGCCATGGCCGTCGCGCCGCGCGGCGGCCGCCTCGTCCCGGTGGAAATCGGCGATGATCGCGCGCCAGACGACGATATGATGTTCGGCATCCTCGCGACTCATCAACCGGCGCTCGACATGGCCGGGATAGACGCGGATCCGCTTGTCCAACTCCTCCTCCAGCTCGACCAGCATGGCGCGTCGGTCGACCAGATGGGGCGGGGTCGTTGTGTCGGCCGAGCGCATGGCGAAATCATCGGTGAGCGGCCGGAGCGTCATGCGGGCAGTTCCTCGCGAATGGCGATGGCGAGCAGCCGCATGCGAATGCTGGAATAGGCACGGCCGAGCTGGCGGGCCATGGCCCGGTAGCCTGTTCCGGCGGCTTCCAGCGCCATGAGCTGTTCGTCATCGGCCTGGGTGAAAGCCCGCTGCACGCGGCCGCTTGGACCGACGATCGCGGCGGGCTGGATCGGCACCGCGGTACGGCGCTGATGGGGGGAGATGACGCCGTGGCGCAGGCACTGGTAGTTCACCGCCCCGATCGACACGCCGAGCGTCTTGGCGATCGTCTTGCAGCTTCGCCCAGCCGCGCGCATTTCGAGCGCCCGCTGGATCGCCGCGTCGTCGAGACTGTGGCGCGGCATCAGAACGGCACGTCCTCGTCGAGGTCGATCGCGACCGCTGCGGCAAAGGACGGCCCCGCCCGTCGCACCGCATCGACGATGAACTCCATCGTGTCGAGTTCGCGGATGCGGTTGCGGTCGATGAGGCGAAGCGCCGTCCGATAGATCAGGTGGCTATTGCCGCAATCCCAGCGGTCGACCTCGCTGCGCCGCGCGGTCGCTTGAGAATCCGGATTTTCCCATTCTTCCTCTTCCTCCGGCCGAATGAACCGCATTGGGTGGCCGTTGACCTTGACGATGCAGCCGGGGATCAGGTCGTCATGCGTGGCACTGGTGAAGTAATCGCCGGACCAGCCCGTCATCGTGACGGTTATTCGTCCTTTGGGGCAGTGATCTACCTGAATACGGTCGCCGACCTGCAGAACCTCGCGGGCGCGCTGCGCGGCGATATAAGCGAGGCTGTTCATGCGACGGCGAAGTCCACGAACCCGGGGCGCCCCGCGCGGCCGGGCAGGACATGGGTGGGCTCGAAATCGAGCTGTTCATGGGGGCCGTCGTCGGTGGCATACACCCACATATCGCCGGTCCAGAATGCGGCGGCCTTGTTGCCTTCGCCGTCGCGGACGAGCCACGTCCTGCTGTCCGCGATCCCGCGCGCGAAGCCCGTCGTCGCATCGATCGGCCGATATTGCGAACAAGGCTCGGTGCCGGTTGCCATGGGGCGGTCATCCGCCCCGGCCTTCAACCGTTCGGCGCGATCCATGTTGTCGATCGCGGCCCACAGGAGCGCGGCAGCCTTGACCAGATTGCGCCGGGCGTCACCGCAACGCCAATGCTGCGGCGACCAGGGCCATTCGGCCGGAGCGAGATCTGGATCATAGGACGGCGGACCGTCGACCTGATCATGGGCGGTATCCGCATAGCAGGTTGCCGCGCCGATCAGCTCGGCGGGCGTCTCATAGCGATCGTCGGCGGTTGGCGTGTGGCCGTGCTTGTCGATCTGCTCGATGCGCTCGCCGATGATGTCGCGGAGCGCGTCGCCGATCAGAACCTGCGAGCTGTCAGCCGACAGCGTGTCGTTAGGGCGGGGCATGAAAAGAGCGGACATGGACTATCTCCCACTGAGGCGGTGAAGGTCGCTGGCGAGCGAGCCGACGGCGGTCAGCCCGGCGCCGACGAAAATGGCGAAATGGAGAAGCGCGGTCATGCGCGATCCCCGTTGACGAGGCTGAGGCCCAGACGCTGTGCGCGATCGTCCATGGTCCGTTCGCCTTCGCGGCGACGGGAGCGTTCCTGCGCGGCGGTAACTTCGGGCGTGACGCGATCCTCGAACCAGCGATCGACGGCCGCCATGTTCCAGCGGCTCTTGGGCTTGAGCGCGTCGGTCAGCTCGACGCCCGAAAGGATCGGGAGCGGTGCCGGGAAAGCCTGTTTCTCGATCAGGCGGGCCGCGAACTGGAGCTGCCAGCGTGGCGTGCGGGCGATGCCGGTGTCCGCCGTCTGGCCGAACCGCCGCATCACGTCTTCAAGGCTGTATGTGAATGCCTCGGGCTTCATCACGCCCATAAGCGCCTCCGATATTGGTCTGAAAACCGGAATATCAGATATGCTTATATTATGTCCATAGCTTATATTTTGACGCGGCGTCGTGGGCTCTTGCGATCGGCAAAGCGTCGCGCCAGCCTGTCCATGACAGGCTGGAGCGACAAAATGGCGGGAAACACGGGGGATGCGGCGCGGATCGGCGGAACGGCCGTTGCCATGGTGCTGGTGCCGATCGTCCTGGCGGTGGTCGCGATGGTCGTCGGCCTGGTCGCTGGTTTATTCTATATGGTGATGACGGTGATCCGGCCGGAAATCATCGGCTTCTTCGTCGCGTGTTTGGCGGGCGGCGTCGGCGTGGCGGCCGCGCGGGCGGCGTGCGACGCGGTGCTGCGCGGCTATGCGCCGCGCATCGTCTTTGTCGAGCTGCTGGGGTTGTGCCTGGCCGGGCTGTTCTATGAGCTGGTGATCATGCCCATGGCCTGGGCACGTCTAGCGCCGATTGCCCAGTTACTGGTGGTCGGCGCTACCGCTTATAGCATGTTCTGGCAAAGCGAGCGGGTGTTGCCCGCCCGCTGATCAGGCGACGGCGGTACGGCGGGCCGGTTCTGCCGGAACAGGCAGGGGTTCGGCGACGCGGCGGATCATCTCGCGCTGCGCCATGCCGGACGCGCGGTAGCGCGCGATCAGCTCGCGTTCCTCGTCGTCGAGCCGGTCGGGGTTGTCGACCACCGCGAGCAGATCGGCGGGGGTGCATTTCAGGATGCGCGAGAGGGCGCGCATGCGCGCGATGTCGAGCGTCGTCCCGTCCGCATTCTCCATCTGGCTGATGTACGGTTGGGACACGCCACTCGCCTCGGCCAGTTGCGTCTGGCTGAGCCCTGCCGCTTTGCGCAGCTCACGGAGGCGATTGTCCGGAAACATGGCGATGACATATGACATCTGCTTATATTGTGCCTCGTCGTTCTGGTTATGGCAATTGACAAAATATAAGCTATCGTAATAGCGTCGGTTTCCAGAACAGGAGACAGGCGAATGCCGTTGCGATTGGTGGATTGGCGGAAGAAGCGGGGCCTCACCCAGGGGCAGCTCGCCGACGCGATCGACGTATCGCAGTCGCATATCAGCCAGATCGAGCGGTCGAAAAATCCGGTTGTTCCATCCCCCGAAGTGATGGAGCGGATCTATCGCTACACGGCTGGCGAGGTCGAGCCCAACAGCTTTTACGATATTCCGCGCTGGCGTCGGCTGCTCGACGCCGCGCTGTCCGCGCTGGCGCGGGCGGCGTGAGGGGAAGGCGAGGATGCAAGCTGACATTCCGTTCTCCATCGGTTTTGTTCTTCTTATGTTCCAGTTTAGGAAATTGATCCAACAAAACAATCGGGATCAAACTGATAATTTTTTGCGCGTGGGGTCCTGACCATGTCGGGGGGCTTCACCGCCAATTCGGGATCGTCGGCGACCACTCCCCGCCGATGGTGCGGGCGCGCGCTGCAATGCCGCCCGGTCGTCCTGTGCCCGCCGCGAACGTACTCCCATGCTTGACGCGGCGGGCACCTTTGAACGCGGACTGGAGGACGGTCTTGCCGAGTATGAACGTGATATTCTGTCGCATTGGGACGCCGGGCGGTCGATCGATGCGATTTGCGAAGCGACGGGGCGGCCGAAAAGCACCGTGCGCCTGGTCGTCAAGCTGTACGACGATCGGCCGGAACTGGGTTGCGACCTCGTCGCGGCGAACGACGGCCATGTCGCGGCGATCCAGCGGCTTCGCGCGCGGATGACAGGCCCGACCATGAGCGTCGACGAAATCGTCGACCTGCTGACCGACCGTATCGAGTCGCTGGTCAAGGATCTGCTGCCCAACGCCTATGAGGAAGGCAATGAGATGTGTGTCGGCAATCTGGCGGGCGATCCCGGCCAGTCGCTGCGCATCCACGTCGGCAGCGGGCCGCGTCGGGGGTGGTGGAAGGATTTCCTTGCGCCCACGGGCACGCGCGAGGGCGGTAACGCGCTGTGGCTGATCGCGGAGGTTCTGTTCCAGGGCGATGTGAAGCAGGCGGTCCGCTGGGCCAAGGGATGGCTGCACATCGACGACAGCGACCCGGCGCGATTGCAGCAATTCCGGCTCGAATCGCAAGGGCGTCGTGCGGAGCGCGATGCGCAGGCCCAGGCCGACGCCGCGAAGAAGACGAAGAACGCGCAGCGCCGCTATCATCAGGCATCGCCGCTTAAGATCGGCGATCCGGTCCACCATTATCTATCGGCGGGTCGCGGGATCGACTTCGAGGCTTTGGGGCGGTTCCCCGGATCGCTCCGCTATCACGAGGCGCTGCAATATGGCTGGCCGAAGGATGGCGAGCAGCCGATCCTGTTACCGGCGATGGTGGCGATGGTCACCAATCTGGCGGGCCAGCATATCGCGACGCATCGCACCTGGCTGGACGTGGTCCGCAACCGCAAGGCGGGAGGCGACCTGATCGGCCTCAACCGGCGGGGCGAACCCAATGACCCGAAAAAGGTCATGGGCACCTATCACGGCGGACATATCCCCGTGTGGAAGGGGCGGCATGCCTGTCCTCTCCGCGACATTCCGGCTGGAACGGACGTGTGGGCGTCCGAAGGTATCGAGGACGGGCTGACGGCCGCTTCGGGTGATCCGTCGCTGCGCGTCATCGCGATGATCGCGCTCGGCAATCTGCTGGCGCTCGATCTGCCGCCGCAGATGGGGCGGCTGATCATCCTGAAACAGAACGACGCGCCCGGCAGCGAGGCGGAACAGATGCTGATGCGCGGTGTCGCGGCGCAGCGCGCGCGCGGACGCAAGGTGCTGTTCTGCGAGGTGCCGCGCGGCGTGAAGGACATCAACGAATTGGCGCAGAGCGCGCAGCGGGAGGGTGTATGATCGAAGCCGTTTGCGGGGCAATCGCGGTACTGGTGGGCCTCGTCATCATTGTGCCCGACACGCATCAGGATGTGCTGGATTACAGCGCAAGCACGCGTCTGCACGTCCGCCTCATCGCATTGACCATTTTCGGCGTGTGCATCGCGATAGCGGCCCGGTCATGAATCGGCTGGCTTTTCGACGCGCGATCCGGCGCGAGGCGCGCCGGACAGGATCGGGCAAACCGGAGCCCGTGGAGGCGCTGGCAGAGCGTCCCGAGGACATAAAGCACTCTCAAAGCCCCTCTGCCCCGACTCGTCCGCCCCGGCGGGAACTGCGTATCGATTTGAGCAAGGCCCCATCCGAAATGGAAACGCGCTGGAGCGGCAACAGGTGAGTGGATCGCTCTATTTCGATTGGGTCGTCGGCGATGGGGTTTCCATCGTCGTGATCGCTGGTAACCAGGCGATTGGTAGTCTGCATTTGTCGGCCAGAGAGTCGCGGCTGCTCGCCAAGCGGCTGGGACAATGGCAGGATTATAAAGATGCGCGCGGCGAGAGCCGTCCGTGTCGGCAGCCCGCCAATCGCATGAAGGTCGAGCATGTCTTTGTGGAAGGCAAGCCGCTGTGAGCGCGCACCTGCAACCGGTCCGCGAAGCGTTGTCCAACCTAGTCGAACCGCCCATTGATCCGGCGCCCGGCGATCCGTTCGATGCGGCCAATGATGGTGGCGGGGATGACGATCGGTTCGGCCGCCCGCCGCGCGTGATGCCGGAGGGGTGCCCGGTCGTGCCGGTGGGCACCGAAGACGGCGTGTTTTATTTCCTGACGGCGCTTGGCGAGCTGCGCGGCCTGACGTGCGACAAGGTGGCGAACAAGCATATCGTCGGCATGTTCGCGCCCGACAGCGCCTATCTGATGGACGAATGGCCGCGCAAGAAGATGGTCAAGTCCAAGGGCCCCGACGGCGAGGATGTCGAAGAGTGGATCGTCACCGGCTGGCGCAATGACGATGTCGCCATGCTGCTGATGGATGTGGCGGCCGCCAAAGGCGTGTGGAACCCGCGCGAGAAGGTGCGGGGGCGCGGCGCATGGATCGATGACCAAGGCGGGCTGATCCTGCATTGCGGCAATCACGTCCTGATGGGCGGACGCTGGCACAAGCCCGGCGAGCATGACGGGCGGGTGTATCCGACCATGCCCGCCATTCCCCGGCCCGGCCGTGGCGGTGATGTCACCGGCGAGATGCTGGCCCCGAATCTGGTCGGCTCCCTCCGGGCGCGTGGGATCGAGATCCCGGAGAAGGCTTCGCCGGGCGTCGTGCTCCTGGAGCTGTACAAGACGTGGAATTGGGCCCGGCCGCTGATAGACCCCATGTTGCTGATCGGCTGGGACGGTGCGGCGATGCTGGGCGGGGCGCTGGATTACCGGCCATTGGCCTGGCTGACTGGCGACAAGGCCACGGGCAAGTCGGCCTTGCAGAAGGTCAAGGGCTGGCTGTTCGACGGTGGTATCCTGCAATCGCCGGACGCTTCGGAAGCGGGCGTGCGCCAGGTGCTGGGTCAACAGTCGCTGCCGGTCGCGATCGACGAGGCCGAAGCCGATCAGGACAACCGCAAGATTCTCGCACTGGTGAAGCTGGCGCGCTTGGCCGCCAGCTCGCAGGGCAATATCGTTCGCGGCGGTCAGGATCATACCGGCCATGAGTTTCAAGCGACGAGCTGCTTCCTGTTCTCGTCCATCCTCGTCCCCCCCATGCCGCCGCAGGATCGCAGTCGCCTTGCCATGCTGGAATTGGGGGAGCTGCCAGCTGGCAGTCGCGAACCCAAGATGGACAAGGGCGAAATCAACGCGATCGGCGCGTGGCTACGGCGTAGGCTGGCCGATCGCTGGCATTTGTGGGCGGGGACGCTGGAGCGGTACACCGACGCGCTAATCGATCATGGCGGGCAGGGCGGCCGCGCGGCCGACCAGTTCGGAACGCTGCTAGCGGCCGCGCATATCCTGCTTGATGACGATATGCCGGATGACGAAGCCCTATTGCAGTGGGGTAGCCTGTTGTCGCGCGAGCGGCTTGGCGAGACGGCGGAGGCGCAGAGCGAGAGCGAAATGTGCGTGGCGCATATGGCCAGCTCGCTGGTGCAGCTCGCGCGCAGCGGTACGCCGCGGTTGATTTCCGATTGGCTGCTCCAGGCGACCGAGCCTGTCCTGGGTGGCGATGTGGACGAAAATATCCGTGGTCGGGTCCGAGAGGCGGCCGACGCGCTCGCCAAGGTCGGCATGCGAATCGTCACCGGCAAGGCGAACATGGCCGTCGCGGAAGGCGCGCCCAAACCCGCGCCCGGCCGTGATTATGTCGCGGTGGCGATCACGCATCAGGGCCTGTCGCGCGTGTTTGAAAATTCGCGCTGGAAAGAGGGTGTGTGGACACAGGCGCTCAAGCGTATGAAGGGTGCGAGCTGGGGCGTCACGCAGCGGATCGGCGGTTCGCCGACAAAATGCACGCTGGTGCCGGTCGACCAGATCATCCAGCGCGACGACGTGGTGGCGACCGTGCGAGAATCGGAGGAGGTTTGAAATGCGGACACTTCATGTCTGTCCGAGGATGTTCCAGCGGATGCCGGAGGCCGTGCAGAACGCGGACCTTTACAAGACGGACCCAACCATTCTCGCGCTTGGTCCGACCGGCATCGACTGGAAGGATTTGGGAGGCCCGGCTAACGTGGTTTGCGATCTGGAAACACCGGAAGATCGGCCGGACGGTATTTTCCGGCTCGATTAAAGACGTTGGGGCGTCAGGCGCGCCGCAACGCGGCTACCGCCATAGTCGCAAACCGTCGTAGGTCATCCACATAAGGCGCGGCCTCGCGCTGGGCTTCCTGCCAGCTTAGAAACGTGTCCGATCGCGCGGGCCGCTCCATATAGAAGCGCCGGGCCAGCCACTCGGCTGGGTCGCTCGGTCGCTCGATAGCGCGCCAATAGACCGGCGCGCCATGGTTGCATTCCTCAATCGGGTCGTGGACGTAATCGGCCATGGCGGTGTCTTCCCACCACCATGAGCCGTCATAGGCCGCCTGGTCGAAATAGGCGCGCCCTTCCATCAGGCCGCCTGTGGCGCTGGGCACCAGCACTTCCAGCATGGTGCCGTCACGCGGTGCGGTCGCGATGGGGTGCCAGTCGCTGCTCATCAGAACATGCTCGGTTGCTGCGCGGCCGCGAACAGGGGAAGGTCGTACGTGTTCATTTGCGGCGCGGTCGACCGGAGGCGGCTTGCGGCCTTCAACCCCGTCAGCTGCTGATCGCGATCGATCCGGCCGCGATCGGTATCGGCCGGAAGGGTCAGCGGCAGGGCGGCCGCGTCCGCAGCATCCCAGGCGGCCATGAGGCGGGCAGGGGTATTGATTGCGCCCAGCTCGGTAAAAAGGTCGCACAGGACGTCCAGGGCGGCCGGTGACGCGGTTTTTGCGTCGCACCCGAGCATTCGCACCACGAACCGGTTCCACACCGCCAATTCCTTTCGGTGCCAGCGGCGGTCATAGCGGGACGCTGGCGCTCCGAGACGGGTTATATCGGCGCGCGTATCGGCGAAGATCTCGTTGGCCTGGGGCGCGGTTGCCTCGATGGCGGCGATCGTCAGTTTGTTCGCGCGCATGTCAGCGGCGCTCCCCGTATGGCGCGTTGCTGGTGATTTCCTCGAAATAGACGAAGACCGGCGCGCGCTCGTCATCCACGCTGACATAGCAGCCATCCTCACCGACGCGGGTGATGCGGCCTTCACCATGGGTTCGCGACGTGATCATGTCCCCGGTCCGCAGCCGGTCGATACCCCGAACCCGCCGATTATGGCGGGTGATGCCCGCATAGCGATACATGGCCGCGACTTCCGCAGCCGAGCGATGATGGCCTAGCGCCGTCAGCATCGCGCGTTCGACCGCCACGACATGCGCATCGTAATTGACCAGATCGGCCGCCAGGCCGCGCACGATGGCTTCGCGGCGCGCGATCGGCATCCATTCTTCGTCGGGGATGCCGACATAGTCGCGACCGACCAGCCGGATGGTGTCGCCATATTGGAGCATCGGTTGACCGGCATAGGTCAGCAAAACCTCACCCTGGGTGGTGCTGAACCGCTTGCGCTCGATCCCGACCTTTGCGGGATCGAAGGGCAGGGCGGCGCTCACTTCAAGATCTCCGCGCATTCGAGAAGGCGGACCAGCTCGCGGGCATAATCGGCCGCCATCTGATCTTTGCCGCACTGCTTGTAGGCGATGGCTTTTGCGAGAGCCGTGGCGACGGCGGACCGGTCGATGGTCATGGTGCAAGTCCTTTCTGACTGTTCGCCCGTCCGATAACAGGCGAGTGCAGATAATCTGCACTATTACAACCAATGTCAAGCGCCTTTGTTGCCGATCCCAAACAAATAACTTCGCGCGACAGCGTTCGTCGCCAGAGGCGACGGGCGCGGTGCGTCGCGCGGCCGCTCGCCACTCCCGCCGCCTCGATCCTGCAACCCGTTCGCCCGCCTCAAACCCTCTCCATCAACTAACCTCTTGCGCCCCAACCCCGTTGGTGTGCAGATAGTGCGGCAGGGCCGGTTGAGCTGGTCGTTACCGCACGGGTCGGGGGGTGGTAACGGCAGAGCGTAACGCTCCCGGTAACGTCTAAGCCATTGATAAATAACGGGAATAGGTGCGCGTTACCGCGTAACCGGCCTCGCGCGCGCGTGTTATACGCATACGCGCGCGGGCACATGCGCGTATAAAGGGATGGAAATACAGGTAACGTCGTAACAACATATATAAATCGCCTTCTTTCAGCATCTTGAGCGTTACCGATCGCCGTTACCGGACAGCCGCAAGCCCGGTAACGCGGTAACGCGGCGGCCATGGTTTGGACCGGCGCGCGGCTTCTGCTGTAGGTGGTCTGCCTCTGATCGAGGGGCGGCGCGCCAGTGGCGGACGAAGCGAATAAAATAGGGGGCGGATATGCGGACGGCGCGGCCGGTCTGGCGTCCGCCGTCGCATCGGCGGTCGAAGAGGCCGGGCCGATGCTGTTCGCCGATCCGCAACAGGTGGAAATGGCGCTCGGCGACGGTCCGCGCGACGGTCACCACATTCGCCTGGCCGTCGAGGAAGTGCGGAAGCGAGGCGTCGGCCGCCCGCGTGGCGCGACGAACAAGCGGACCGGCAAGATGCGTGATTACCTCGCGTCGCGGTATCGCCACCCGCTCGAAACGCTGGCCGAGATGCAGGCCCAGACGCCGGAGCTTCTGGCGGCGCAGCTCTGCTGCACGAAGCTGGAGGCGGCCGCGCTGATCAAGTCGGCGGCGGCCGAACTGGCCCCGTACATGGAAAGCAAGATGCCCGTCGCCGTCACCGGCAATCTCGACGGGCACATGACGCTGATCATGCAGAGCGGCCCGGCGCCGGTCGATGGCGGGGTTCTGATCCCGACCAGCGCGGCCCCGATGCTGTCATTCGCGCTCGATCAGGAAAACGCGGAAAATCAGCGGCTTAGCGGTATGCGTGATGGGGTGTCGGAATGACATCGTCGGAACGCCTAGCGCAAACCCGCAGAAAACCGCCATTTCTTGGCATCGTGCGTCAGCTTTCGCAGCTTCGCGCACGCCCCCCCATCCTCGCCCGCCGCCCGATCGGCGTGGCGGCCAGCCGCGCCGCGACCACCCCCCCGGTCGGCCGCCCCGGCCCCCCCCCGGCCCCCCCCAAGCCGACGGCGATCGGAAAGCTCTCCCCCGCCCTCGGGGCGTTTCAAATTTCCGGGCGGATTTGGCCCTTCGACATCCTGTTCGCGGATTTGGGGCGCGAACTCTCCAGCGGTTTCATGGGGTCGGGGGAGTGAGCGGTGATCTTACCCGGTTGATGAAGCCGGTAGGGCCGGTTGCAGGTGCGTTCGGCATCGATCCGGCTTTTCTCGCCTTCATCATGGGGCCGGTTGGAGGTGGCAAGACCACCGAGTGCATCGCCAAGACGATGCGCATCGGAATGGCTCAGCACGCTGTCTGGGACCCCGCGCGGGAATGCCACGTCAAGAAATGTCGTGGCGCTGTCGTACGCGATACCTATCCTAACCTCGACCGGACGGTAATCAAGTCGTGGCACCAGTGGTTCCCGAAGAAACTCGGGCGCTGGTCGGGTGAAGCTCCGCGTACGCATAGCTTCACCCTGGACATCGGGGTTCGCGGCGAGCCCGGATTCCACCAGCTCGATATGGAAGTGATTTTCACCGCGATCGGCGACAACAGTGTCGAGGACGTGCTGCGCGGCCTGGAGCTGACCTGGCTGTGGCTGAACGAGGCGGATTTGCTGCCCTTCTCGATCATCGAACTCGGTGTCGGCCGCGTCGGCCGCTATCCCGGCATGACGGACGGCGGTTGCGCTTTTGCCCAGATTTTCGGCGACTTCAACGCGCCGGAAGAGGACAACTGGACGTACGATCTTTGCGTCGACAAAAATATCGACCCGGAGCTTGCCGAGGTTCTGGCGGCTGAAAGTGGCGGAAAACAGCCACTTCTGGCCTTTCATCAACAGCCCGGCGGGCTGGAGGATAATGCAGAAAATCTGCACAATCTTCCCGGCGGGCGCGCCTATTATCTGAAACAGGCCGCCCTCCTTCGGAAATCGCCCGACAAGAAGCGCCGGATGATCGACAACCTGTTCGGGCCAGTGCGGTCGGGAACGGTCGTGTTTCCCGAGTTCATCGACGACATCAGCGTCAATCCGACAGCCCCGCGCGGTCATGTCCGGCAATTTGAGGTTGTGCGCGGACTTCCGGCGCTGATCTTCGCGGATCAGGGCCTGATGGGCGCGGTGCTGTTCGCGCAGTTGTTGCCAAATATCGACCAGCTTCGGTTTTTCGACGAGATGGCGCGGATATTCGAGGATGACGCCGGTCATATCGAGGTCAGCCAGATCGGCGGGGAGGCGTTCGGTCGCGAAGTCGCTGGGCGACTGGCGACGCAATATCCGGGGTTGGAGATCGGGTTGGCATGCTGCGATCCGGCGGGTGCGGCCGGTGAAGATGCCATCAACCACCGGAGCTGGCGACAGGATTTCCAGAAGGGCGTTGGTGTCCACGTCAAGAAAGTGGCGGTGCCAGGCAATGCCATCGCGCCGCGCCTCAAGGCTGTTCGTGATCGCCTGACGACCTTTGTCGGCACCGAACCCAAGCTGCTCGTTCATCCGCGCTGCAAGATGACCCGGAAGGGCTTCAACTCGAAATATGTCTATCGGCGCGTCGCCGTGGGCGGTGTCGATGGTGGGCGGTTCGATAGCAAGCCGGTCAAGGTGCAGGGCTTCGGCGACCTCATGGATGCCGGTCAGTATGGCTGTTTCGAGCTGGCCAAGGGCCTGAAAATGGCGGGCGGTGACGGCACCGCCGGAGCTGGGCGCGGCGGTCGCCGCACCATTACCAACGAAAGCGATTACGCGATGCACGGAGGCCGCGCATGAATCTGGTCGGCAAGGTCGTTTCTGCGCCCCTCAAGGCGCTGGGCCTGATCCCCAAAGCCCCCAAACTTCCCGCTCCCGTACCCACGCCGACGCGCGACGACGCGCGCGATGCGGTTGCGATGGACGACGCGCTGCGTCGTCGGCGTGGGGGTGCGGCGGACATCGTGACGGGTCGCGGCGGTGCGGAGGCGGCGGCCGGTGCGGTCGGCAAGGAAACGCTGGGCAGTTGATAGGAGGATCACATGGGCGGTGAAGTGGACCAGGCCAAGGCCCTGACGGCGATGACGAAGGAGCGGGACGAGGCCATCAAGGCGCGCGACGCGGTGCAGGGTGAACGGGACGAGGCCATCAAGGCGCGCGACGTGGTGCAGGGTGAACGGGACGATGTCGTCACCAAGCTGGAGGCGATGACCGTCGATCGCGATGGGTTGTCTGTCGAGCTGGAGAAGGCGCGGACCGAGCTGGGCGATGCGCAGACGGCGCTCACCGGCATGACGGGGGAGCGCGACAGCGTCCTGTCGTCGCTGGATGCGGAGCGGCAGGAAAAATCGCAGGCCCTGATCGATTTGAGCAAGGCGAAGTCCGATCTGGCGGCGGCCAAGCGCAAGGCGAGCGTCATCCCCAAGCCGCCGTCCGTCGAGGTTCGCGGCGTCGTCGAGATGCCCGAGGTCGAAGACAAGCGGGCACTTCTGGAGCGGGTCCAGTCGGATCTCCACGATGTCGTATTCTCCGATGGCGAGCAGGAAATCCGATCGCTGGCGCCGCTCTCGGTCGCGCCGGACGGCTGGCACCTCATCGGGCGCGGCGTCCTGCTGCGCGAGCCTGTGACGGTGAAGCCCGACCGCAATATCTCGCTGGTCGGCTTCGCCCTGTTCGACAGCAAGGGCGAGCAGGTGGCGTGGTGCGGGCTCGCCCAGCCGGTGACGATCATGGCCGGGCAGACCGTCCGGCTCGATCGCCAGATCGTGTTCTAAGCAGGAGGGATGGTCATGCGAATGACGGGTTTGATGCTTTCGGGTGTCGCTGCACTGGCGCTTACCGCGTGCAATGCGGGTCAACACCCGCCGACCGTGCCGAGTGGCGTTGTCGTCAAGGCGGGGGCGGCCGTGGAGCGCGCCGAACAGCACTATGCCGAGGTCGCGGCGGTCGCCGATCGGGTGCTGCCCTATCTGCCCGCGCGGCAGGCCGAGCGGTTGCGAACGTTCCAGGCGATGATCGAGGGCGCGCTTTATGCGGCACGAACCGCGACGACGATCGCCGGGCAGCTGGCGGCGGTCCGCGAGGCACAGGCGGCGACGGCGCAACTGGACGCCGCCAACGCCGCCCTGTCGCTTCATCCGCCCGATCCCGGCTGATCGCCGACCGGATCGACGTGCGATGCGTGCCCAGCCGGGCGCGCCATTTGAAGGGGCTGGCGGTGAACGAACTCGGTACGGACAGCGAGGTTAAGGAACATCTGGATCGCCATGCCCGCATGAAAAGCGAGCGGGCGATCAAGGAATCGCTGTGGCGCGACATCGACGAACGTGTCGATCCCCAGACCGAGGGTGGTTTTTACCGGGGAGTGCGCTCCAGCGCTGGCCTCGACAATTTCGATCAGACGGCGGTGATCGGCCTCAAGCGCTATACCGCCGCGATCATGGGGCTGACCGTGCCGCGCAATTCGCGCTGGCACGGCATCTCCACGCCTAGCAAGGATCTCAACCGTCTGGCTGGGGTGCAGCGCTGGTGTGAGCATGCAGCGGATCGCCTGTTTGCATGCCGCTATGCGTCGTGGACGGGCTTCGGCATGCAGATGGCGGCCGATGTGCGGGGCGGCGGGAAATATGGGACGGCGGTGCTGCTGGCCGACGAATGGGTCGGACGCGGCCTGTATTACCGGCACCTGCATATGGCCGAATGCTATATCGACGAGGACCATCGCGGTCGCGTCGACACGGTGCACCGCGAATATGAGCTGACCGTTCGTCAAGCGGTGCAGAAGTTCGGGCTCGACGCGCTGACCGACAAGATGCGCCAGTGCTGGACCGATGAAAATCCGGCCAAGCGCGATGACAAATTCCAGTTCGTGCACATCGTGCGGCCGAACGAACGGCATGAACCGGGCAATCCTGGCGTGCCGGGCAAGCCGATCGCCAGCCTGCATATCGCCCTGGACGAGAAGAAGATCGTTCGCCGGGGCGGATACCGGACGATGCCGCTGATCACGGGGCGCGTCGAGCTGGGCGCGAAATATCCGCAGTCGCCCGCCGGATCGGTGATCGGGACGATCAAGACGGCGAACGAAATCGCCAAGACGATGCTGCGGACCGCGCATAAAGCCTGCGATCCTGCACTGGCGTTCTTCGACGATGGCGACATTTCCAAGCTGGTGACGCGGCCGGGGGGCATGAATCCCGGCCTGGTCGACGAATTCGGCCGGTCGCTGGTGCAGCCGATGCCGGGGGGCGGCGCGCCGTCGTTCGCGATGGAGATGCAGGCGGCCGAACGTGAGGTCATCAAGTCCGCGTTCCTCGAAGAGCTGTTCCAGATCCTGACCAACCCGTCCGATCGCATGACGGCGACGCAGGTTCTGGAGATGGTGCAGAAGCAGGGCGTATTGGTGGGGCCGTTCGCCGAGCAGCATGAAACCGAAAAGCTGGGTCCGCTGATCGAGCGCGAGCTGGATATTCTGATGGCGGCCGGTCAGATCGATCCGATGCCGCCCGAAATGGTCGAAGCGCGGCTACAGCCCGTCGCGGTCTATCAGAACCCGCTCGCGCGCATGTCGCGCGCGGAAGAGGCCGCGGGCTTCACCCGTTGGGTGGAAATCATCGTTCAGGCCGCATCCATCGACAAGAGCGTGACCGACTATATCAATTTCGACCGTGCGATCCCCGGTGTCGCAGAGGTGCTGTCGGTGCGCCCGAGCTGGACGAACAGTCCTGACGAAGTTGCCGCCAAGCGCCAGGCGCGCGAGGAAGCCGATGCGATGGCGCAGATGGGCGCGGTGGCTCCGGCCGTCGCAGGCGCGGCGCTGGATCTGAGCAAGGCGAACGACATCGCGCGTGGGGCGGGGCTGTGAATCCGTCAGAGGATATGGTCCAGCGGGCCTACACGTATCTGGCGCGCAAGATCGCGCTGTTGCGGTCGCAGCATTACAAACGGCTGTTCCTGGGCAGCGACAACGTAATGTCGCGCGACGCCGAAATCGTTCTGGCGGACCTGCGCGATTTTTGCCGCGCGGAACAGGGGGCGTTCTCGCCTGACCCTTACGTCAATGCGCGAAATTTGGGCCGTCGGGAGGTGTTCCTGCGGCTCACTCACCACCTGAATCTCGACGAGGCCGAGGTTCGCAAGCTGATGGAGATGGACAGTGGCTTATCGTAAATTGGGCATCATGCACGCGCCGTTGATCGGTGCGGGTCTGCGTATGACGCCTCGGGAACGTCGCATGGGCCGCTTCATGCGCAGCCCGGACGGCCATGAGCAGCTGCCCGGCGGTGCGGGCGGCGATGGTGGCGCGGGCGGTCAGCCGGACGATGGCGGCGCGGGTGGGGCCGGTGGTGGAGCGTCGGACGCGCCGTGGTACGGTGCCCTGTCGGCCGACAAGCTCGACGACAAGACGCCGTCCGACGCGGACTGGATGAAGAACAAGAACTTCACCGACATGCCCGCGCTGGTGAAGTCCTATCGATCGCTGGAGGGGCGGATCGGCAAGGGCGTCGAGGTGCCCGGCGAAGGAGCGACGCCCGAGCAGATCGCCACCTATCACCGCGCGATCGGCGTGCCGGAAACGGTCGACGGCTATAAGCTGAATGTGCCCGAGGGCTGGGACGCCGACATGGCGCTGTTCGGGCCGCTGCGCGATGTCGCACTCGCAGGCGGCATGCCCGCCAGTGCGTGGGAGGCGGTAACGGACAAGGCCATGGCGAAGATCATGGACGACCATAACGCGCTGGTCGATGCGCAGAACGCCGAGCTGGCCGAATGGAAGCGCGAAGCGGGGGCGCAGGCCGACCAGAACGTGATCCTGGCGCAGCGCGGTTTCGATGCGTTCGGCTTTTCGAAGGACGAGATCCAGGCGATGCAGAGTTCGCTCGGCGCGGGCGGTACGAAGAAGATGATGGATCTCGGTCTGAAGATCGGCCGCCTGTCGGGTGAAGACGGTTTCATCGAGGGCAAGCGCGACTTTGCCGTTTCGGGCGCCGATGCGCGGGCGGCCCTGTCGGCCTTCGAGAAGGACGGGGCCAAGATCGCCAAGTTGCGCGAAAAGGACGCGGCGGTGGTCGCGGAGCATGCGCGCCTGATCGAGATGGTGACGCAAGCCGACGAGGCCGAGCGTCGACAGCGTGATGCCGCCTGACGATTATTGCCTATGGCAATAAAATGCGGCGTCGAATCTTGACGCCGCACCCCCCGTTGCGAGACAAGATTGCCAGTCAACGAGCCGTCCACCGGGGGTGCCGCAATGCGGCAGGGTGGGCGGGTCGGTGTGTCGGGGGCTTACCTGAAACGCCGCGTTGGTGCCGGACAAGGCCGCCCTCCCAGCGGTCCCCGGCCCCCGGTGTGGATGCGCCCGTCGAGCGCGAACGTCGTCGCGTCAGAGGTGGCCCGGCAACTCCGACAAGCCCTTCGCAAGCCAGGTCCAACCTAGTTTTCGGAGGGCGCGATGGGCGTTTCTTCAATCCCCGCCTCGTATTATACGAAATTTGCAAGCAGCATGCGGATGGCGCTCAATCAGCAGTCCGCGATTCTCTTGCCCAAGGCCATGCGTCAGACCGGCTCGGGCGATATGTACAAGCTCGAGAACATCGTCGGGAACGGCAAGGTCAAGAAGCGGACCACGCGAAACTCGGATGTCGTCTATGACGATCCGACGCATGACGGCGTCTGGTGCGCCATGCCGGGGCAGGACTATGACGCCGATCTGGTCGACACGCTGGACAAACTCGCCAGCGCCATCGATCTGGAAGGGGCCTATACCAAGAAGCACGCGGGCACGATCCGGCGCGGGCAGGACGGTGCATTCATCGGCGGCTTCGACGGGAATGGCGGCTTTTTCGGCAATATGCTGATGGGCAAGCGCGGCGAAGTCGTCGTGCCGTTCGCCAACGCTAATATCGTCCCGGCCAATACCGGCGCGTCGGGCCCGACCGGTATGAATATTCCGAAGGTCATCGAGGCGCGCACGTGCCTGGTCGCTGGTCACGTCGACCCCAACCAGCCGTTTTACTTCGGCGTGACGGCGGACGAGGTGAAGGACCTGTTCCAGCAGGCGCAGGTGACGAGCAGCGATTATCAGGAGGCCAATTCGATCCGCTTTTCGGCGGACGGCAAGAGCCTGCTCGGCATCATGGGGTTCGAGTTCGTCGAGATCGAGCTGAACAATCCCGACCTGCCCTGGTACGACCTGACGCGCGACGCCAACGGCTATCAGAAGAACCCCTTCTGGTCGAAGGACGGCATGTGCGCCGTCTGGTGGCAGGATGTCCAGACGAACCTCGACATCATCCCCCAGAAGCATCGTTCGGTGCAGGTGCTGACCGACCAGGTCGTGACCGCCACGCGCACCGACAATGCGCGCTGCGGCTTCGTGCTCAACAGCTGATCCGGCGCCCGGCCGCCCATGAGGCGGTCGGCACTGACCTTTTGCGCGCCGATCGCGGCGCAGGAGACAAAGAATGGCAAAGATTTTTGCTTCTCCGGTCGAGCCGATGGCGGCCGGTATCGCGGGGCCGCTGGCGCTGGGTGACGCATCGCTGCGCGGTGGCAAGATCCACAGTGTCGTCAAGATGCTGGATCTGGCGGCGCAGCCGGTGATCGCGGTCGGCGACACGATCGACTGGGGCGGGCTGCCCAAGGGCGCTGTCCCGCTGGCATCGGCGTTCAATCCGTCGGTGACGATGGGCGCGGCGACGCTCGACCTGGGCCGCCTGATCGGGGCGACGTTGAGCCCGGCGGTCTATCGTTCGCCGTCGACCTATCAGACGCCCGACGTACCCGCCTGGGGTATGAAAGCGACGGCGTTCGGCCAGTTCCAGCCCGCGTCGTGCAGGCTGGTGTCGACGGTCGCAGCGGCCGCTCTGCCCGCGACCGGCATTCTCACGCACGTCATCTTCTACACCCTGCCTCACGGCGGGTGACGGGGCGCGTGCGGGCGGCGGCCACGGTCGCCCGCACGTCGTTCCTGCGTGGCCGGGGATCATCATGGCACAGTGGAAATTCAGCGCGAACCGTGGCGCGGCGATGAAGGATGTGACGGTCGGCGCGGGTACGCCGATCGCCGGTTCGGACGGTCTGGAACTCAATGTCGACCAGACGAAAATGACGAAGGCGGAGGCGATGTCGGCGCTGGATAGCATCCGGGCGGCGTTCGCGGTCGCCAAGTGGCCCGCGCTGTAACATGACCGATTATACGTCCGTCGCGAATCTCGCGCTCCAGAAGATGGGGGCGGCCGACCGGATCGTGGCACGCGATCAGGACAGCCATGCCGCGCGGACGCTGGCCGAGGCATGGGACGATGTCCGCAAGGCGGCGATCCGTGGCGGCAAGAAAGCGCCGCGCTGGAATTGTTTCGAGCGGTACAGCGAGACGCCCGCGCGCGCGATCACGCCGTTCAAGCCGCTCCCCTATGGCTGGGCGGCCGCCTATCCCATGCCCGACGGCGCGCTGCGCCTGGCAGAGATCGTCTATCCGACCGGGGCGGCCGAGGGTCGGTGGAAATTCGCGGACAATGAGGTTCTGCTGAAGGACAGCGGCCCGCTCAAGGCGTGGTGGCTGTTCGACAATGACGAGCCGGCCACCTGGGACGCGCTGTTCGTCGAGACGTTCGCGGCGCTGCTCGCCTATCAGTGCGCGGACAGCATCACCGGGGATCGTGGCCGCAAACAGGATTGCTGGGCCGAATATCAGGCCAATCTTGCGGCGGCCGCCAAGGTCGACGCCACGGAAAACCCGCCCGTCGAGCCGGTCGAAGACGACTGGGTCATGGCGCGGTTTCGCTGATGGTTCATCAGACGCCCGCAACGACGAGCTGGAACGGTGGCGAGCTGTCGCCGCTGATGGTCGGTCGTGTCGATACCTCGATCTACCAGATCGCGGCCGAGCGGATGGAGAATTTCGTCCCCTGCATCGAGGGGCCGCTCCAGAAATGCCCCGGCTTCGAACGGATCAGGGCGGCGGCCGATACTGCCAGTTGGATGTTGCGGTTCGTCTTCAACCTGACGCAGTCCTATGCGCTGGAATGCAGCGACCAGCGCATCCGCTTCTACACCAATGGCGGACGGATCGAGGCAGGCGCGACATCGCCCTATGAAGTCGTCGTGCCCTATCGCGCTGGGGAGTGGCCGCGTGTCAGCACGCATCCGCGCTTCGACCGGATCTATATGGCGCATGGCAGCTATGCCCCGGCCGCTCTGACCCGCACGGGGGCGACCACGTTCGATTATGCGCCGCTCACGTTGGTCAACGGTCCGTTCGGCGACAGCAACAGCGACCAGTCGCGTACGCTGACCGTTGTCGGTGACTTCGCGGTGGGTGGCGTGGTGACGATCAACAGCGCTGTGGCGATCTTCGCGGCCGGTCATGCAGGCGCGCTGTTTCAGGTCGAGGCACAGGATTTTTCGGATGTGCAGGCGTGGAGCGTGGGACTGAACGGCATCACCCCCGGCACGCTGCGCCGTTCGGACGGCAAGGTTTATGAGGCGGTCGAGGGCACGCGGACCGGCACTATCGCCCCCACGCATGAGGAAGGCGCGGAGTGGGACGGAGACAAGACCGGCAAGGACATCAACGACAAGGGGCCTTACGGCGTCAAATGGGCCTATCTGCACGACCGCTTCGGCATCGTTCGGCTGACCGAGATTGTCAGCGCGACCCAGGCAAAGGCGGTCGTCATCCGCCGCGTGCCGGGTAGCCTTGCCACGGTGCCGAGCTGGCGCTGGTCGCACGGGGCGTTCAGCGCGGCCGAGGGCTGGCCCGATCTGGTTTTCATCCGGGACGAACGGCTGTGCTTCTACAAGGGCTTTGACCGCTATTCCTCGGTCGTCGGCGATTATCGCAACTTTCAGGCCTATACCTCCAGCGGTTACACGACGGCCGACCTGGCGTTTCGGTATCGGATCGACGCCGAGAACCCGCCGCTCTGGGTCCGCGCCGATCGCGACGGCGAGGTGATCGGCACCGCAAGCGGTGAATATGCGATCGTGCCGATCAACCCGCAGGCGGGTGTCGCCGGGGGCAACATCAAGTCGGTCAAGCAGTCGCGTTATGGCTGTGCGGCCGTGTGGCCCGAGGAGCCGGGAGCGACAGTGGTCTATGTCCAGCGCGGTGCCAAGCAATTGCGCGAAGCGGCGTTCGACTTCGGCTCCGACCGGTATCAGTCCGCGAATATCAATCGCTGGGCGCGGCACATTGCCAAGCCCGGCCTAATCCAGCTCGGCCATCAGGCGATACCGGAGGAACTGCTGTTCGGTGTCCGCAGGGACGGCGTCCTCGTTTTTCGCAGCTATGACCCCGAGCAGGAGGTGAAGGGCTTCGCGCGGCGCGTTCTGGGGCAGGGCGGCCGAGTGCTCTCCGCCGTCGCCATCCCCAGCGAAGACGGGTCGCTGGATGAAATCTGGGCGCTTTGCCAGTGGGGCGGCGTCAAGTCGGTCCAGCGCATGGCCGATTGGTGGGAGGTCGGCACCGACGTCATCGACTCGTTCTTCGTCGACGACGGGTTCACCGTGCTGCTGGATCAGCCTAGCACGACCATTCCCGTACCCAGCTGGCTCGCCGGGGTGGAAGTCACGATTCTCGCCGATGGCGGTGTCTGTCCGCGCCAGACGGTCGCGGCGGGTGGGCAACTGACGATCGGCTATCCGGCGCGGCGCTGGACGGTCGGCCGGGGATACCGCGCAGCATGCAAGATGCTGCGCCCCGAGGTCCGTGATCCGACGGGGCAGACGGCACAGGGCAAGCGGAAGCGGCTGGTCAACGTCATCGCGCGGTTGCTCGAAACCTCCGGCCTGAAGATCAACGCGGGGAGCCGGGACCAGATCGTCCTCGATCGGCCGACCTCGGCGCGCATGGATGCGCCGGAACCGCTGTTTACCGGCGATACGGAAGGGGTTTCGGTCGGTGGCGACTGGGGCACCGAGGCCCCCTACACCATCATCTCGGACGATCCCCGGCCAGCATTCATCATCATGGCGATGCCCCGCATCGAGGTGTCCGAGCGATGAGCGTCATCTTTCGTCCATTCTTCTGGTTCGACGCGGTCGAGATCGCCGTGCAGCCCAGCCAATGGATTCAGGCCGGTATCGATGCCCGGACAATGAGCGAGGACGAGGCACGCGACCTTGCCAAGCGTGGCACGGCCTGGACGGCAATCGGCATGGATGGTCGCATCCTGTGCTGTGCGGGCATCGCCGAGATGTTCGCAGGCCGCCAAGGGACCGCCTGGGCGATGCTGGCGGCGGATCTCGGTGTCGCACAGCATCTGGCGATTACGCGCTTCGCGCGGGCGAAGATCGAAGCCAGCCCGCTGATCCGCGTCGAGAGCCTGATCAGCGATGATCCCAGCGGCCGTTGCGCGAAATGGGCGCGCGCGGTCGGGCTGGAGCTGGAGGCCACCCTGGCATGCTGGGGAGCCGCCAGTGAGACGGTGTTTCTGTATCGGAGGATTGCGCCATGCAGGCCGTAGGCAAGGTCATCGAGGGCTCGTCCTATCTCCAGCAGGGCAAATACAATCAGGCCATTGCGGATAGGAACGCACTGGCGGCGGAGAGTGACGCGGCCGCGCAGGTCGATGTCAGCCGTGAGCAGCTTCGCAAGACCATGGGCGAGCAACTGGTCCAACAGGGTGCATCGGCCATGGAAATGGGTACCGGCAGCGCCGTCGACCAGCTCATGGACAGTCAAGTTAATGGGATGCTCGATGCCATGGCGATCCGGCGTCAGGGGCGCACTCAGGGCGAAGCATATCGACAGCAGGGTGTGCTCGCCAAGATGCAGGCGAAAACCCAAGCCACGGCCAGCTATTTCGGTGCGGCCAAGGCGCTGACCGACCAAATGACCAGCTATGCGGGCGGGGCGGGCTGATGGCGGCCGGACTGTACGAACGGCAGGTCGCGCAGGGGCGCACGGCCTCGCTCGACATGGCGAGCCCGGACGCGTTCGGGGCGAATGTCGGGCGTTCGATCAGCGATCTGGGGGAATCGGTCGACCGTTACCAGCAGATGGAACGGCGGTTGCAGCGCAACGAGGACAGCGCTGCGGCGGGCAAATCCTTTGCCGATTATCGCCTGGCGGCCAGCGGCGCGATCAAGGACATGCGCGTCAACGCCCAGCCGGGCGGTGCGGGTCATGCGGAGGCGGTGAAGTCGTATCTGGCCCAGCAGGGTCAGGCGCTGCTCGATGGCGTTACTGATCCGCATGTTCGTCGCCAGCTTGACGAGCAAATGGCCTCGTTCAACACGGGGCTGATCGACAGCGAAGATACATGGCAGCGCGGTCAGCGTGTCGCGAAGCTGGGAAGCGACGAGAAGGAGGCGGCGCAGACGGGGTTCGCCCGGATCGCCACGGCCGGATCGCTGGCCGATGCGCAGCGGGCGATCGGCGAGGAACGCGCGGCCGGTCATGCGCGGATCGATGGCTATGATGGCCTGAACGCCGACCAGAAAGCGGCGCTGCTCCGGGACTTCGATCAGGGATTGGCCCGTACAACGCTGGCGATGGTCGTCCGCACCGATCCGGCGGTTGCCAAAGGCATGCTCGCGCAGGGCGGGTTCAGCAATCTGCCTGCCGAGGAAATCGAGCAGGGCTATCGTGCGATCGGCGTGGAGGAGCGCCGCCAGCAGGCGATCGCCGAACATCAGGCGGCCTTGGCGAAGGCGGCCACCCGCGAACAGCTCTCCACCTTCGATGCTCGGGTTTCATCGGGCGAGGATATTCCCGACAAGGATTTCACCCAGGCCGAGCAACTGGCGCGCAGCATCGGCGACGATAGCGGCGTGGTGCGAATCCACACGGCCCGGATCAAGTCGGGCGTCAATCGCCAGACGCAAGGGTGGACGCCGCAGCAATATCAGACGGAAATCCAGCGTCTTCGCGCCAAGGGCCAGAAGCGGACGCCCGACGAAGACATATATCTCAACCAGATCGAGGCCATCGCCCCGCACCGGACGGCCGAGTTCCGCAACGATCCGGGCAGTTGGGCCGCGCTCAACGGTAATCCGCCCCCGGCCTTGGTGCAGGGCAACGCGGCATCCTATGCGCGCCGTCGTGAGTGGCAGGCCAGCGTGTCGAAGACGACGGGCCAGCCGACGCCGTTCCTCCAGCCGCAGGAAGTCGAAACCTTTCGCGCGCAGATGGACGAAAGTCCGCGCGCGCGTATCGATGTCGCCAACCAGCTCGCAACCTTTGGCGGCATGACGGCAGTGCAGGCGGCGCGGCAGGTCGCGCCCAATGATCCGATGCTGGCCCGCCTGGTCGTCCTGCAGCCGGGCGACCGTGCGGCGGTGTCCAACGGTGCCGAGGCGCGCAAGGCGCGGCCGCAACTGGTCGATGGCAAGGCTGGCGCCATCGCACAGGATTTGTTCAACAAGCGGGTCGGTCCGGCGACGATGCTGATGGGGCAGGGCGATGTCGCGGCCGCATTCGACATCGCCCGGAATCTCTATGCCGATTATGCAGTCAAGCGCGGCATTCAAGAGTTCGAGCCCGAGCTTTGGAACGCGTTTGTCCACCGCTCGCTGGGTGGCACGCGCGATGCGCAAGGCCACTTTTTCGGCGGTATCGGTAGCTGGGGCGGGACCAACATTCTGTTGCCGCCCAAGCTCAACCAGGGCCAATTTGAGGCGGTCATGAGCCGTATGGCGTGGAAGCCGGACCAGCCCAACGCCCCGGCCTGGCGCAACGGCACGCCGATGACCCCGGCCGATGTCCGCAAATATACGCCGGTTGCCCGACCCGATGGCCGATATGAGTTCCATGGCCCCGGTAACGTCGTGCTTCGGACGAAATCGGGGGCGGTCTGGTCGCTCGACATCGGGGCGCTCGGTGCGCGGTATCTGCCGTGAGCGATCGTCGTTCCTCCGTCTTCCTCGACAACCGGCCGGATAGTCGCAAGTCCGGCCAGGCCCCCGACGCGCCGCCCGCGCCCGTGTCGCTGGGTGAAATCGCGTCCGCGCAATGGACACTGGGCCGTCAGGATTTCATGGGTGCGCCACAACAGGCCGAGATGGACGCCTATGGTCCGATCGTCACCGCACTGGGCAAGCGCCGTCCCGCAAGCTGGTGGGACATGCTGGGCGGCCATAATCGCTATGTCCAAGTCGGCCAGCGGTCCGCCGCGATCAATTCGGACAACGTCTGGGCCGATGTGCAAGCGGAGCGTGAGCGCGACCCGGATTTCCTGAAAGACATTCCCGCCAAGAACGGGGCCGAATTCACCCAATGGGTCCAGCGCGAGGAACTGCGTCGTCGTCGGGCGGCGCAGGGCGTCGTCGCGCGCGAATCGGGCATCGGGCAGAAGGCATTCGGTTTCGGTGTCGGGATGGCGACGGGGCTGGTCGACCCGATCAATCTCAGTGCCATGGTGCTGACGGGCGGCAGCGGCGCTGCGCCGACCATCTGGCGGGGAATGGCCCGTGAGGCGCTGATCAACGGTGCAATCGAGGGCGTCGAGATGCCCCAGATCATGAGCAACCGGGCGGCATTTGGCGAGGACATGAGCGCGGGTGATGTCGCGTTGGACATCGGCATGGCGCTGGCCGGTGGCGCGGCGTTCCATGCCGGGGGCCGTGCGATCGGCGCGGGCGCGCGCGCGGCCGCCGCCAGCCCGGCGGGTCGCGCGGCCGGACGGGCGATGACACCGCTGGCGCTGCGCATGGCCGAGCTGCGCAATGCCAGCGACATTGATGTTGTCCGCGCTTTCGCCGATGCCGTGCCCGCCGAATATCGCACACCCGACCAGCAGGCGGCGATCCACGTCGTCGAGCGCGAGGCGGACATCGATGCGAGCAATCCGTTCGTGCGCAACGCGGCTGGTGACGACGAACATGCGTCGCGGCTGGAGGCTGCGTTGCGGGCGATGCTGGCCCCCGACGCCGCGCGCGGCACGCTGGCGGCGTCGACTGCGCTTTCCAGCGGTACGGCGGTGCCCTTCACGCCGCGCGCGCTGCCAGCAGCGAGGCCGAACCTGTCGCCTGACCGGGTCATTCGGTTCGTCATCAACGATCTGGAGGGCGGTGCGCAGGTCGTGCGCTATGGCGCGGCGGACGGCGGCACCACGAAGTATGGGATTGCGGCCAAGTTCAATCCCGGCGTCGATGTCGCCAATTTGAGCGAGGGGCAGGCGGCGGCCATCGCCCGTCGCAAATACTGGTTTCCCGAGCTGGACCGCGCAGATCCGCGCGTGGCGGCCGTCGCGTTCGACGCGGGCTATATCGCCGGTCCCAAGGTCGGCAAGCGCATCCTGGCGGAAAGCGGGGGCGATCCGGCCAAGGCGCTGGCGCTGTATCGCCAGCATCTTGAGCATGTCGCGGACACGGTCGCGGGCAAGGCCAAGTATCGGAATGGCTGGCGCAAGCGGGTCGACAGGCTGGAGCGCATGACCGGCGCCAGCGGCGAGCGAGTCCAGTTGGAGCCCCTGGGCTTCGCAGCGGATGCGGCCGACGATGTCGCCGTCGCGCAGCGGGCGCTCGATCAGGCGACGATGGACGCCGAGTTGGCGGCGGCCGAGCGCGCCCGAGTGGAGCCGGACATTGCCGAACGCGATGCGGCTCCGGAGGATATGAGCGCAGGTGAGGGCTCGGCCGTCATGGAGATGGGTGAGCCTTCCCAGATCGATTCCGTGCCGCCGCCCGTAGCGCCGATCGATCCAGAGGCGCGAGCGGCCGTCCGTCGTTATATCGCGGATACGCGGGGATCGCTGCAACCCGCCAAGATCGCCAAGGCGCTCGGGTTGGTCGAGGACGACGCGGCCCGAATCGTTGAGGCGTTGGCGGCCGATCCGCGGGGCGGCCTGGTGCGGCAGGGTAAGGCCGGTCGGATCATCCGCCGCCCGGTGCGGCGTGCCCCGATCGATCTGTTCCGTTTCATCGCCGATCGCGGCGGTCTGCGCGATGACGAGGGGCATAGCCTCATTGCGGGCCGTGGCCTGGATCGCTTCGTGCCTGGTGCGGGTCCGCTGTTTCGTGAAGGCGGCATGTCGCTGGACCGCGCGCGCGAGCTGGCGGCGGAGGCGGGCTATTTTCATGACCGGGCGCCCGACGATGCGATGGCATCAACGACCACCGACGATTTCATCGAGCTTTTGCAGCGTGCGGACCGCGATCCGGTCTACACGCTCGCGGATCTGGAGGCGGTCACCGATCGCGAGGCCCGCGCTGCGGCCAGTGAGCAGGCGGCGATGGTGCGCAGCCATATCGATGCGCGCTTGACCGAGCATGGATTTTCGTTCGACCGCGACCAGACCAGCCGCGCGGCCGCACTGATGATCGAACGCGACATGGAGCCCGATGAGGCGATCCGTGCCGTGGTCAATCAGGACATTGCCGAGGCGCTTGACGACGCCCGCATGGAGGCAGACAGTGACCGCTATGACCTTCTCGCCGACGACTTCCAAGCCATCGCCGATGCCGACCGAGGCATTGACGGCGATCGCCTCGGACGCGCAGTTGACGGCACAGACGAGGGCCAAGGCGGCGCGGGCGTTGGCGAACCTCGCGGCGCTGGAGAAGGCGGCGCTGCCCTCGACGAACGGCAAGCCAGCGGCCTAGCCGGTCCCGCCCCGCTCGACGACGTTCGCGGGCGGGCTTTCGATGATCCGGACGGGCCGGGCGCGGTCGCCCTGGTCGATAGCCTGATCCACGACCTGCGCGCGCAGCTCGACGAGGTGCTTCCCTATGATCCGGCCCAACGGGAGTTTCGTTCGCTTTCGCCGGTCGGAACGTCCCGCGTCATGGATATTGCGGCGGCCCGTCGGGAGGCTCTGGGGCAAGCCTACAAGCTGAAGCTGGGCGATGCGCTGTATGAGCGCATTCTGGCCTATGAAGGCGGCGATGCCGAGTTCGGCCCCATCCGGATCGTGGAGGGGCATCCGGAGACATTGGAGCAGGCGCACGGTTCGACCGCCCGCACAGATTTCCGCATCGACGATCAAGGCGTCGAGCGGAGCCTTCGTGACATTCTGGATGAGATCGACGCGGACGATGCGGCGATCAAGGCTGCGAGGAATTGCCTGTGAGCTTGGGTGTCTGCATTCCGGGCATGGTCGAGCGCGGGGAAATCACCCCGACCAAGGGCGAGGAAATGGCGCGCCTGTTCGACACGCTGGAACAGGATTTCCGTCGCCAGTTTGGCGATCAGGCGGCCGCCGCGATGGCGACGGACGCGGCGCTGGCGACCATGGAGCGGGAGGCGCTGCGCAAGAAGCGGTTGGCGCTGGGGCAGGTGCAGGCGCAGAAGCGTATGCTGGTCGACATGGGCGGCTTTGCCGGGCGCGATCCGATGGCGGCGGGTCCGCTCGATCCGCGCGCGGCCGTCGCGTTGTTCGACCGCGACGGCCGCGCGGGCTATTCCAACGTCGAGGGGCGGCGCAAGGCGATCCGTGCGCGGGCGTTCGGCATGATCGACGGTCTGTTGGCCCGCCATCATACCGACCCGCTCGGGCGCATCCGGAACAAGGCCGAACTAGGCGATCTGGTACGCGAGCTGTTCGGTGAGGATAGCGGCAATCTGTCGGCGCGCGAGCTGGCGACCGCGTGGACCGACGCGGCGGAGATGCTGCGGCAGCGCTTCAACGCGGCCGGGGGCGCGATCGGCAAATTGGAAGGCTGGGGCCTGCCCCAAGCGCATGACACGCGGGCGATCCGCGCGGCGGGCTATGAAAGCTGGCGCAATGCGATCCTGCCCGGCCTCGACCGGCAGCGAATGGTCGATGATCGCACCGGCCTGCCATTCAGCGACGGCGGGCTTGAGCTGGCGCTGCGCGACGTTTTCGAGACGATCCGCACCGAGGGATGGAACAAGCGGTCGGCGGGGCAGGCGGGCGGCAAGAGCCTCGCCAATTCGCGGGCCGATCATCGTTTCCTGATCTTCAAGTCGGCCGACGCCTGGATGGATTATCAGGATGCGTTCGGGGTCGGTACGGCGTTCGATGCCATGACCGGCCATATCGACGGCATGGCCCGCGACATCGCGATGATGGAGATCCTCGGGCCGAACCCGGCCGCCTCCGTCCGCTGGCTGAAGGATACGCTGGAAAGGCAGGCGGCACTCGATACCGCGCCCGACAGCCGCGCGGTCGACCGCGCATTCGGGGCGACGCGCAAGATCGATCGTCTGTACGACGAAATCACGGGCGCGGCCGGGCGGCCGGAGAATCGGACCATGGCGCTGGCATTCTCGTCCGTCCGGTCGCTCCAGACGGCCGCGAAACTGGGTTCCGCGACACTGTCCGCCGTTACCGACGTGGCATTCCAGGGGATGACGCGGCGCTTCAATGGCCTCGCCAGCACGACCATTCTCCCCGGCTATGTGAAGATGTTTCGGCCGGGCGCGGTTGCGGATCAGCGGCAGGCGGTGCGATTGCTCGGGATCGCCGATGAATGGTCCAAGCGCGCTGGCGCGCAGCAGCGCATTCTCGGGGAGGAATTGACCGGCGATGTCGCGCGGCGGCTGGCGGAAGGGACGTTGCGCGTCTCCGGTCTGTCTCGCTGGACCGAGGCGGGCCGCTGGGCCTTTGGGATGGAGTTCCTGGGCCATATTACCGATCAGGTCGACCGCCCCTATGCGCAGCTGAATTCCGCCTTCCGGGGCGCTCTTGATCGCTATGGCATTAATGCGGCCGGATGGGACTCCATTCGGAAGACGCCGCTGGAGCGGGATCGCGGCGCGTTCTGGCTGAAGCCCGATATGGTCGAGGATCGCGAGCTGGGCGACCGGCTGTATGAAATGATCCTGTCGGAAACCGACTATGCGGTGCCGACGGCGGATCTCCGGACGCGCGCGCTGGTCAACTCGGTCGCGCCCAAGGGTAATTTCTTCGGCGAGATGGTCCGTTCGGCCGCGCTTTTCAAAGGCTTCGGCATATCGCTGCTCATCATGCAGGGGCGCCGGATCATGGACATGAGCGGCTGGAGCAATCGTGCACTCTACTCCGGCGGCCTGGTGCTAACCACCACGCTGATGGGTGGCCTTGTGCTCCAGCTGAAGGCGTTGGCGGGGGGCAAGGATCCGCGCCCGATGGACGATCAGAAGTTCTGGGGCGCGGCCGTCCTACAGGGGGGTGGCTTCGGCATCTTCGGCGATTTCCTCCAGTCCACCACCAATCGGTTCGACGGCGGTTTTGCCGGAACGCTGGCCGGGCCGCTGGCCGGAGACGCGCAGAAGCTGGCCGAGCTGGGTCAGCCGGTCGCGGATGTTTTGACTGGCACCCGCGCCGATCTGGCAGAAAAGCATCTGGCGGCGACGCCGTGGAAGGCGGCGCGGCTGGCGCGTGCAGAATTGCCGGGAGGGTCGCTCTGGTATGCGCGGCTCGCCTTCGACCGGATGCTGACCGACCAGATCCAGGCGGCGATCGACCCAAACTACACGCAAAGCTGGTCGCGCATGGAGAAGCGCGCGCGCGATCAGCGGACCAATTTTTGGTGGGCTCCGGGCGATATGATTCCTGATCGCTCCCCGGAACTGAGCAATGTGTATCTGAACGAAGGAGCCGACCAATGACCGTCGCGAAGCTGCCCCGTGTGAACGAATATCAGGGTGTTGCGGGGCCCATGGCCTTTGCGATCAAGTTTCAATTTCTTGCGAGCGCAGACATTTCGGTTTCGTTGCGCGATCCGGCAGGCGTCGAACAAGCGCCATCGGCAGGCGCTTTCATCATCTCGGGCGGTAATGGCGCAACCGGTCAGGTAAGCTTTACCGGCTCAACGGCCGGTTACACCGTCGTGATCCGTGGCCGGACCGAGATAAGCCAGAAAACCGAATATCCATACGGCAACAATTTTCCCTCCGCGAATCATGAGCGCGCAGTGGATCGTGCCGCTATGATTGATCAGGAGCAGCAGGATCAGATCGACGAAACGAAGCGCCGGGCGCTGATGGTACCTGCGGGCTCTGATGTCGGTGACATCCGACCGGAACCGCAAACGGTCATCGCATTCGACGACAATCGTGTCCCGTATCCGCGCCCGATTGGTAGTTTTCCAGTCGGTCCGAGCGGGCCAGCCAACAGTACCTTCACGCAGCTCGCCCAGCTCAAAGCCGCAGATCCGACGAACGGCAGCTTCATCCGCGCGGACGCCACCAACCCCGGCACCTACACCCTGGTGCAGGGCGATTTCAGCGCTGATGCGAACGATCTTGACGTCGTCGCGCTCGCAGGCGTGCCAACCAACCAGGCGGCCGCTGTCCAGGACACCTCGCTCTATGTTCCAACTTTCGACAAGCTGTCCAGGACGATCGTCGGTCAAGCATATGATGCGATCGAAACCGGCGGCTATGACACAAAGGGTATCGGCGGTGGTCGTTACAATCGGCTGACCGGCGCCGGTCCGTTCATCGCCACGCGCTGGCGTCGGCAGTCGCGCAATGGTCAGTGGTTCGAAAAAGACGAGCGGGTTACCGATGTCACTCATTTCGGTGCGAAGGGTGATGGTTCGGACAGCACGGCCGCAATGCTGGCCGCGTTCGCCTGGTTGAACGAACGAGAGGGCCGCACGCTCAACGTTCCACGCGGATCCTTTGTTTTTTCTCAGGATCTGCGCGTTACCAGTCACTTCGCCTCGATCATCGGCGAAGGAAAATCGGCCTCAATGTTGTCGGGGCGACAAGGCGCGAAGATCGTTCTCGGCACTGCGATCATCACTGGTTATGAGCCGGACGGTCGGCCCATTCGAACCGCCGATGGTAAAGTTCTATTTCCGCGTCTGCATGGTATTGGCGTCAAACCCGATGGTGCGACTTCCCAGAAGTGCATTTATTTAGAGAATTGCGACAACGCACTGCTTTCCGAACTGGACGTCGGTCCCTTCAGCATATCAAACAATGCTATCGTCGATGGTATTTCGACAAATTGGGTCCAATGGACCAGCCTCGAGCACGTCTTCACCAACGTCAACAACTTTGCGCTCGACATCAATTTGAAGTGGGAAACCGACGAAAACGAAGACCACTTTTTCATCAACGCCTGTCAGCTATATATCGGTAAGCAGCCTTCTATCGGCGCGATACCGGCGTGCATTCGCATTTTGCGCGAGCCCAATAGATCGGCGCCGTTCTGGAACTTCCACATTTTCGGACGAACGCATTTTCTGGGCTGGAAGGCGGCCGACAATCCGGTGCCCGGCGGTCCGATCGACACCAGCGGTATCCAACTCCAGAGCCCAAACGACGGAGGCATCCACGGAACGCTCGCAGGCTTTTCGATTGATGAATGCTTTTTCGAGGATGTGACATATCCAATCGATATGAAGAGAAAGCTCGGCGACGGTGCGAACGAAGGATGTTCTCTGAAGGTTAGCAACACGACGTTCATGCGTGGCGCTATCGCAATATGGGGTCGAGATTCGACCAAGCAATTCGTCGCACTGGATGGTTGCGAATTCGTGGATATGTCGGCTGTCGTCGAAAAAGTAACTTTGAATGCTGGCAACAGAAATAGGCGACACAATACGCCGATATTCGATACCGAGGGTTTCTTTGGTAAGCATCGCTACGTATACTTAGACAGCATGGAAGGTGTGACTTGGTATGCCGAAGGTGTCGCCACAGTTACATCGGGCGCGACGGAAGTATCCATCTCCTACGCTCTATCGGCCCAGTATGGATATGAAGTCGTAACGGATCTCTTGGTGCCAAATTGGGCAACGTCCGTAGGCATGGACAATCCAACGCCGACCAGCGCGACAATACGGTTCGGTACAGCCGCGCCCACCGGCGCGCGGGTCCGCTGGCGCGTCAAAATTTCTTGATCGGAGCGAAAGTATGGAAGTGATAGCGCAGGTAGGCCGGGTCGACCCGGTGATTGAAAATGAAAAAGACGAGGCTGGGCAATCTCGCCAAGTATCTGGGGTCGTTGCTTATCTGAACGTCAACGTACCGCCTCTTAGCCGCAGCGGACATATCATGATCGGCCCGGTTCTGTCGGACAGCGACTTGGCATCAATGCTGACGCTGGGATCGTCGATCAAGATCGCGATCGCCGCGCCGGGCGGCAGTGGCGAACAGCCGTGACGGACACGGCAAATGCGGTTCAGGCGCGCATTATCGCCGAGACGGTCGCGCGGGCCGCGATCGAAGAATATGTCCGTGCCAATCCACCGAAAGCCGAAATGCCGCCTCACCTCAAATGGATCGCTGGCATCGGTGGTGCAGTCCTGACCGCGCTGATCGTCGGCATGTGCAGCTGGATGGCCGCGACGCTGTCCGATCTGACGAAGACGGTCGCGCGGATCGACGAGCGGCAACAGGTCACGGCGGATGATCGTCGCGAGATGAAGGAACGGCTCAATCGCATCGAGGAACGTCTCGGGCGGCTGGAAACAGGAGGTGTGAGATGAAGACGATCGACCAACTGATCGACGAGGTGATCGCACGCGAGGGGGATTACAGCAACCATCCGGCCGATCGTGGCGGGCCGACGCGGTTCGGCATCACCGAGCAGGTGGGGCGGGCCAATGGCTATACCGGCGACATGAGGGTCTTTCCGCGTCAGCGCGCGGAGGCGATCTATCGTGCGATCTATTGGACGCGGCCGTCGTTCGACCAAGTCGCGGCCTATGCGCCGGTCATCGCGGCCGAGCTGTTCGATACCGGCATCAACATGGGCGTCGGCGTCGCGTCGACCTTTCTCCAGCGCGCCCTCAACGCACTGAATCGCGGGGCGGTCGACTATCCGGATATCAAGGTCGATGGGCAGATCGGCGCGATGACGATCTATGCGCTGCGGCTTTACCTGGCCAAGCGGGGTGATCGGGCGGAGCTGGTCATGCTGCGGGCGCTGGAGGCGCTGCAAGGCGAGCGCTATATCAAGTTGACCGAGGATCGCCCGGCGAACGAAGCGTTCCTTTTCGGCTGGCTGTCGGAGCGGATCGGACAGGCGGCATGAGCGGCTTTCAGTGGCCCAGCGAGCGCGGCTGGCTCGTCATCATCGTGACTGCATTGCTCGTCTATGTCCTGACCCTGCTCGCGCTTTTTCCGGCGCTGGAAAAATCCCAGCTCTTCGTCGCGCTAGCCTCCGGCGTGGTCGGTGCATCCTTCATGGCGGTGATCGGCATGTGGACATCGGCCACCAAGGCCGGTGCCGAATTGGCGCAGAAGGCGATGGACCAGCGCGGCTCGCCGAATCAAAAGGACCCCAATTGATGGATATTTATCGCGGTCAGAATCTGGCGGTCGCGGCCCGTCTGTGCGCTGCCCTGTTTTAACGGGCATTCCGACGAAAAGCCTAAAATGCGCCAAAATCGGAATGTCTTGATTCTTTAAGTATCTGTAAAATAAGAAATGTTGCAACTTTCCTAATCTGAGGGCCACTGGTTCGAATCCAGTCGGGGTCACCATGCGAGATGCGGGCAGCATCGGTGCCGCAGATGAACAATCATGACGATTGCGCAACGATCTTTTTTATAAGTCAAATGACAATCGAGACATGAAACGCGATCTTAAGAGGTCGATGCCATAACCGCCCCATATTCCGGGTGGTGCATGATGAAAAATCTGAAGATCAGCGGCAAATTGTTCGTGGCGTTCGGCATCCTCGCCGCCGCCCTGGTTGTCACGATGGTGCTGTCCATCATGAGCCAGCAGCATCTGAACAGCGTGGCGGAAAATCTGGGACGTGTCCGGCGCGACAAGCTGGTCGCCATGTCGCTGATCAACACGGCGACGTCCGACTACCGCATCTATGAGGCGACAGTCGTGCTCTCGCCCGAACCCGATCAGATCAACGCCGCCTATCGGGACTTGCAGGAACGGTCGCAGACGATCGCCAAGAACGAAGCCTTTCTCGATCGGACCCTGTCGTCGCCCCGGGCCATCGAACAATTCCGTACCTTCCGTGACCATTGGAACGAGTTCGAGCAACAGTCACGCAAGACGGTCGATCTCGGCCGCCAGAATCTGAATGCCGAGGCGCTGGCCAGTTTTCGGGCGAGCAAGCGTATCTTCGATACGGCGAACAAGGACGCCTCCGTCATGACCGACATTCAGGTCGGCCTGATGGACAAGGAGATGAAAGAGGCGAATCAGGATTATATCTGGTCGCGCAACGCCTCGATCGCCATTTCGGTGCTGGTGCTCGCCCTGACCGCCTATCTGCTGATGATCCTGATCCGGGGCATCGCCAATCCACTGGCGGCGATGACCGCCGCGATGCGGAAGCTGGCGGCGGGTGACCTGAACACCAGGCTGGAGGTCGAACCGCGCCGCGACGAAGTGGGCCAGCTGGCCGAGGCGATGGTTGCGTTCCGCGACCAGCTCGCAGGGGCGGAGCGCGCCAAGGCCGAACAGACCAGCCTGATCGTCAGCAGCATCGGCAGCGGCCTCGACGCGCTGGCGCAGGGCGACCTGACCAGGCGGATCGACGCGGACCTGACCGGCCCGTTCGAAAAGCTGAAGCAGGACTTCAACCATGCGATGGACTCGGTCTCCGCCACGCTGGCCGCGGTGAACGCCAGCGCACAAGGGATCACCAACGGCGCCGCCGATATCCGCGAGGCGTCGGACGACCTGTCGCACCGCACCGAGCAGCAGGCGGCCAGCCTGGAGGAAACCGCCGCGGCGATGCACGAGATCACCGAGACGGTTCGCGAAACGGCGGAAAATGCCAAGCGCGCCAATCAGGCGGTCACCGAAACCCGCACCGATGCCGACCAGTCGACCGATGTGGTGCGCAAGGCCGTCGAGGCGATGCACGGTATCGAACGCTCGTCGCACGAGATCAGCGAGATCATCGCGGTGATCGACGGCATCGCCTTCCAGACCAATTTGCTGGCGCTGAACGCCGGTGTCGAGGCCGCGCGCGCCGGGGATGCGGGCAAGGGCTTTGCGGTGGTCGCCTCCGAAGTGCGTGCGCTGGCGCAGCGTTCGGCCGATGCGGCCAAGGACGTGAAGGAGCGGATCACCGCCTCGACCCAGCAGGTCGATGCCGGGGTGCAGCTGGTCGCGCAGGCGGGCAATGCCCTGACCCGCATCACCGGCCGGATCGGCGAGATCAACGCGCTCGTCTCCGACATCGCCTCGGCCGCGGCGCAGCAGGCGACGGGCCTGCAGCAGGTCAACACCGCCGTCGCCGAGATGGACGGGGTCACCCAGCAGAATGCCGCGATGGTCGAACAGGCGACCGCCGCCGCGCGCAGCCTGTCGGAGGAAACCGGCAACATGACCCGTGAGGTGGCCCGCTTCCGCCTGATCGACGGCGGCATGGTCACGCGGACCCCCGCGCCGGTGGTCCATCACTCGCCGGTCCACCAGCTCCAGGCCCGGGTGGCGCAGGCGACTCCCCGGATCACCGCCGCCGCCCCGCGCGTCGCCCGCACGTCCGGTGCCGCCGCCGCCGCGGTTGCGGTCGATGACGGCGACTGGTCGGAGTTCTGAACCCTCTCAACGGGGGATGAGGCAAAGCCCGTTCGTCACAGCCGCCCGACGATCGTCCCGGCGCGGATCGCATCCCCCTCGACCAGCGGCTCCGCCAGTTTCATCCCCCTGGGCAGGAACAGGATGATGGTCGAGCCATGCTCGAACCAGCCCATCTCCTCGCCCTTGCCGAGGCGGGCGGAACAGGCGGTGCGGCCGGGGCCATGGTCGCGGAGTGTCGCGACCGTGTCCAGGCAGTGCAGGCGGATGCTCGCGACCAGGATCGCGGCGACCGGCACGATCAGCAGCGGATGTCCCGACACCAGGGTGCGCGCCTCGATCACCGCGCGTTCGTTGCGACAGAACAGGCGCTCGACCCGCTTCAGCGCGATCGGGTTCACGTTCCAGCAGTCGCCCGACAGATAGGTCACGCCCTCCACCACGATATCCGTCGGCGCATGGAAACGATGATACATGCCCGCCGTCAGCCGCAAGGTCAGGAAGGACCCGTCGCGGAAACGCTCGACCAGCCCGGGATCGGGGATCAGGTCGCCCAACCTGTAGGGGAAGCCCTTCACCTGATAGAGCCGGTCGCCCTCGATGCGGCCATGCGCACCCACGATCGCGTCGCAGGGCGAGGCGATGGTATCGGGGTCGCTGTCGAACGCACGCGCGCCGTCGCGCAAGGAACGGACGAATCCGTCGCGCAGGGACTTGAACCGGGTCGTGCGCGCATCGGACAGGTCGACGCCCGCGAAGAATTTCCACAGCGCCAGGCTCGGTCCGGCGATCAGCGGATGCTCGATCCGGGCAAGCCGCCCGACCAGTTTCGTCGCGAAGCGGCGCGGCAGGCGGTTGGTGACGAGGAAATTGATATCCTCGTTCAGGAAGAACCGCATGATGGGTCCGCGCATTGTCATGCCTCCGTCATGGGCACGCGGTCAAAGGCCGCATGAACCCGATTCTCACTGGCCTGCTGGCCGCTTCCGCCGGTGCCGTCGCCCTGACGAAAGGGCATCGGCGGCTGACCCTGTCGCGCGCCAAGCATCCGGGGCTGGGCGGCCATGTCCGCATGGCCAAGCGGATCGCCGGGCAGATTCCCTTCTACAGCTATGGCGAGGATCGCTTCTTCCGAGTCGACGATGCGCCGGATCCGGTCGCCGCGCAGCGCCGTGCCGGGTTCGAGCGGCTGGGCGCGCTGTTCGCCGAGCGTTTCGCGCAGACGCTGGCGCTGACCCGCGAGACGCGCCCGGGTCTGTCCGATCTGCAATTCACCGGCGCGTATCGCGTGCCCTTCCAGTTTCGCGAGAAGGTGCGCACCACGCTGGCCACCGGTGCCTTCTATCAGCGCTCCGAGGGGCCGATCCTGGTCGATCTGGACGGCAACCGGCTGATCGACCTGACCGGTTCCTACGGCGTCAACCTGTTCGGCAACGACTTCTACAAGCAGACCATGGCCGAGGGGGCGGCGATGGTCGCCGATCTGGGCGGGGTGCTGGGGTCCTTCCACCCGGTCGTCGCCGACAATGTGCACCGCCTGACCGAATTGTCGGGGATGGACGAGGTGTCCTTCCACATGTCGGGCACCGAGGCGGTGATGCAGGCGGTGCGGCTGGCGCGCTATCACACCCGCAGGCCGCGCCTGGTGCGCTTCGCGGGGGCCTATCATGGCTGGTGGGGCGATGTGCAGCCCGGCATCGGCAACCCGGTTCCCGCCGACCGCACGCTGACGCTGGCCGACATGTCCGAGCGGACGCTGAAGGTGCTGGCGACGCGCAAGGATATCGCCTGCGTGCTGGTCAATCCGCTCCAGGCGATGCACCCCAATGGCTCGGCCCCCTCGGACGGCCAGCTGGTCGATGGCGGGCGCAAGGCGGGGGCGGATCTGGTCGCCTATCGCGACTGGCTGCATCGGCTGGCCGCGACCTGCCGCGCCAACGGCATCGTCCTGATCTTCGACGAGGTGTTCATGGGCTTCCGCCTGGCGAAGGGGGGAATGCCGGAGTATTTCGGGGTGAAGCCCGACCTCATCACCTATGGCAAGACGCTGGGCGGCGGCCTGCCGGTCGGCGTGCTGTGTGGTCCCGCCAATCTGATGAAGCGCTGGCGCGAGGATCGGCCGGTCGACATCTGCTTCGCGCGCGGGACCTTCAATTCGCACCCCATGGTGATGGGGGCGATGAACGCTTTCCTGCGGCGGCTCGACACACCCGAGGTGGCGGTGCTGTATGACGGGCTGGACGAACGCTGGAACGCCCGCGCGGCGATGTTCAATGCGCGGATGGCGGAGGCCGGGCTGCCGCTGTCGGCCGCGCATGTCCAGACGATCTGGACCATCCTCTATTCGGTCGCCTCGCCCTATCACTGGATGCTGCAATATTATCTCCGGGCGCACGGCTTGGCGTTGAGCTGGGTCGGGACCGGGCGGCTGATCTTCAGCCTCGATATCGACGACACCCTGTTCGCCGAGATTTGCGACCGCTTCGTTGCAGCGGGACAACAGATGCGTGACGATGGCTGGTGGTGGACCTCGCCGGAGGCACCGCAGGAGTTGAAGGCGGCGAACAAGGCGATCCGGCGGCGGATACTGAAGGAGTCGCTGGCGGTGCGGTTGGGGCGGGGAGGGTAGGCCTCTTCCGCTCTCACTGCTCCCCCTCCCGCAGGCGGGAGGGGGGCGGGGGGAGGGCAGGGTGTCTCACCGAGCCTTTGGCCTGCGGCTTGCCCTCCCCCATCCCCTCCCGCTTGCGGGAGGGGAGCGGCCAGACGAGACGTTCGAACATAAAAACGGGGCGGTGGTCCTTGTCGAACCGCCGCCTTGTCCGTCGAACCGAAAGTCGCGCGTTACGCCGCTTTCAGGTCCTCGAAATCATCGACATCGTGATGATCCATCCGCTCGCCCTTCATCAGGCGGCGCGGTGCGCTCTTGTACATCTTGAAGTCGTTGAACGGGTCGGTGACGATCTTCGTCGCCCAGACGAGGCCGGTCTCCAGATCGCGTTGCGCCCACAGCTGCATCACCCGCACGACGATCGCGCTGACGCCCAGGCCGAGCCAGCCGATGCCGACATGGCGCAGATAGCCCATGAAGCCGTCGGGATATTCGAGGGTGCCGAACAGCGTAGGCTGAACCAGCAGCACAACCGGGATCGCGGCCCATATGCCCATCAGCACATATTTGCGCGCCAGGTTGTAGCCGACCTTGATCTCTTCCTTATGATCATGCGTCGCCTTGTTCACATGATCATAGCCCTTGGGCTCGAAGAAGAAATGCCCGGCCTGGCGGCTGGTCATCGCCACGCCCCAGGCGAGCAGGCTGGCCACCGCCGGGTCGATGAACAGCAGCACATAGGCGGTCAGGAAGGTACAGGCGCTGACGAAGTGCAGGCTCTGATTGACCAGGCTGTGATGATAATAACGATGATCGTCCCACCGCTGTTCGGCGAGCTGCGCGCGGAAACCCGTCATTGGACTTGTCCTTGGAGGGAAGGCTGGCGCTTGGCGAAGCGGACCAGCGAGAAATGGCCGAGCGGGGGCAGGGGGCGGCTTTCGACCAGCTCCACATCGCCGCGCGTCGCCGCCCAGTCGGTGTAACGCTCGAACGGGAAGTCGGTACGGAACCCCAGGCGGCTGGTGATCGGCATCAGCGTCTTTTCGATCCACCCGCGCAGACCGTCGCCCGCGCCCACGCGCGTCGCGATCACGATCTCGCCACCGGGGCGACAGATGCGGGCGAACTCGTCCAGCGCCTTTTCGGGGTTGGGCACGGCGGTGATGACGTACTGCGCGACCACCACGTCGAAACTGTTGTCGGCGAATTGCAGCGCCTCGGCATCGCCATAGGCGATCTGCTCGACATGGGAGAGGTTGCCGCGCTTCACCCGCTCGCGCGCCTTGTCGAGCATCGGCTCGGACAGGTCGACGCCGACGATGCGATTGTTGCGCGAATATTGAGGCAGCGAGATGCCGGTGCCGACCCCCACCTCGATGATGCGGCCGCCGATGCGTTCGGCGGCGACGATGGCAGCGGAGCGGCCTTTCCTAAAGACGGGGCCGAAGACCAGATCATAGACAGGCGACCAGCGGTCATAGGCCTTGGTGACGCTGGCGGTACTCATCTGCGTTGCCATCGAAGGGGCATCCCGTTGAACGACGATGCGATCCCTGTTCGCAGCAGGCGGTGACAGTTTCACGACAAACCAGTCATGGCTTGCGAGAATATCGCAATAGCGCAACGAATATGTCATCATCCATGCATGAATATGTCGCATGTGATAGGTAAATGATAAGGTCGAGGGTCCGTCAAATAGGTGGCGTATGACCATTCTAAACTTTCCACCCGACGCGGATTGCGGGGGTGATGGTCTTCTATACTTTTGATGTTCGGATTTCGTGAGGTGTCGCGACTCGGCTGCGTGCGCCGGTGGAGCGATCCGCCGTCAGCGATAGCGGCTTTCTTGCACGGTCATGGCGTCATGGGTCCGCCTGATTTTTCCGGCACGCGATAACCGCTGGTGGGTTTCGCCATTTCTATGGCAAATTTTCCTACGCTTTGGCGTTCTGCACTATGTTGAAAATCTCTAACTCATTGAAAAGCAATGAATCATGTGTATGGCATGACTAATGCAGTAACTCACATGCCGGGGTGATCCGGCATAAAGGGAGTTACCACCATGTTGCTGACACTGCTGATCGCATCGACCCTTTCCGCCGCTCCGGCCCGTGAGACCGTCGAGGCTGCCCCCATCACGCTTAACACGGTCGCCGTGACGACCAGCGGCGGGGCGCCCTCGGTCATGCCGTCCAAGGCGACGCGCTACTGCGTCGTCGCGCAGATCACCGGCTCGCACCTGCCGGTCAAGGTCTGCCGCACCGCCGAGGACTGGATCGCGATGGACGGCCAGATCCCCACCGGCCGCATCGCGCGTCGCTGAGCCCTGAAAAACGGAGACCGATGATGATGTTCGCCCTGCTCGCCGCCGCTGTCCTGTCCGCGCCGTCACCGCGCGAAGAAGCGGCCAAACCCGCCGCCCCCGCCGTCGAAACCGCCGCCCTGCCGACCGCGCCGACGGCCGCCGCCAAGCCGACCCGCTATTGCTTCCTGAATGTCCAGGAGGACCATATCATGCGCGGCAAGGTCTGCCTGACCCGCAAACAATGGATGTGGCGCGGCGTCGACCCGCTCGACTATCTCGGCCGCAACAAATGAAGTACGGGATAAGGGGCCGCCTCTTTTGCGGACGGCCCCACCCGGTGCGATCAGACCAGATCGCGCGAATAGACGTTGTAGATCTTGTTGACGTCGCTGTTGATGGTCTCGGCGATCGAGCGCATCCCCTGATTGTCGTCGAGGACCCAGCCGATCTCGCCGCGCGACGCGCCATATTTCGTGACCGAGGCCTGGCGGATATATTCGATCATCATGAAGGCGAGCTGGCCCGCCATGCGCGACGCCTGAAGCTCCTTGACCACACCCATCAGCGGCACGCGCATCGTCCGCACCTTGGGCGCGCGCAGCCATAGCAGCAGCTTGGCCCAGCCGAAGGGCAACAGGCTGCCGTTCAGCGGCTTGATCGCCTCGTTCAGGTCGGGGAGCGTGATCATGAACGCCACCGGCTTGCCGTCCAGCTCGGCGATGCGGATCAGGTCGTTGAACACGATGGGCTTCAGCTTGACGCCGACATCCTTGATCTCGGGCGGGGTGAGGGGGATGAAGCCCCAGTTATCCGACCAGGCATCGTTCAGGATGCTCAGGATGATCGCGGCCTCCTCCTCGAACCTGGCCTTGTTCACCTCGCGGATGCGGATGCGCTCGTTCTTCTCGCCCGACTTGATGATGCGCTGGACGATCGGCGGGAATTCCTGCGTGATATCCAGCTCATAGGTGAAGAGCTGCTTGACGACGCCGTAGCCCGCGCCCTCGATCCAGCCCTGATATTCGGGGCGGGCATGGCCCATCATGATCGTCGGGTCCTGGTCGAACCCCTGGACCAGCAGGCCCGGCTCTTCCCAGACCGATTGCGAGACGGGGCCGATCGCACGGGTCATACCTTGGTCGCGCAGCCAGCCCTCGGCGGCGGCGAGCAGCGCCTGGAACACGTCCTGGTTCACCGCATCCATCAGGCCCCAGAAGCCGACGCCCGGACCGAAGCCCTTGGACGGGTCCATCTCCAGCGCCAGCGTGTCGAGATGCGCCGAGATGCGCCCGACGACCTTGCCATCCTCTTCCGCGAGGAAAAGCTGCGCCTTGGCATGGCTGTACCAGCCATTCTTCTCCGGCGTGATGAGGCCCAGCGCCTCACCCTTCAGCGGCGGAACCCAGTGGGGATCGTCGGCGTAGAGGCGGAAGGGGAAGTCGACGAACGCCTTGCGATCCGACTTCGACGAGATGGGGCGGATGGAAACGGTCATGGGATGCGGTCCGGCAATGATTTTGCCATCGTTCCTAACCGTCCGCGTCGATCATAGCGAGTGAGGATTCCGTCATCGCTGGACGTGGGAATGCCACCGTGTCGCCACTATGTGGGGGCAAAGGATAGAGCTATGGAATCGACGCTTTCTTTTGAACGGAGTGCGCAGGCCGTTGCAGCGGCCCCTGCCGTGCGTGTCCCGATTGCGGACGACAAGGCGATGCTGCGCGCCGCAGCCGAGCTGACCCGCGACCTGATCGCACCGCGTCCCGGCCTGTACTGGGCCGACATGGTGGGCAGCGCGCTGATCGGTTACGCGGCGCTGGCGGTGGCGGTCATGGCATCGTCGACGGGCGTGATCGTCGTCGCGTCGGTTGTGGCGGTGCTGGCGCTCTATCGCGCGCTGCTGTTCATCCACGAAGTCAGCCATATGAAGCATTCCGCGCTGCCGCGTTTCCGCGAAGGCTGGAACGCGCTGGTCGGGGTGCCGCTGCTGACGCCCGCCTTCATGTATGAGGGGGTGCATAACCTGCACCATGCCAAGACGCGCTACGGCACGGCGGACGATCCCGAATATCTGCCGCTGGCGCTGATGAAGCTGTGGACTCTGCCGGTGTTCATCCTGGTGTCGGCGCTGGCGCCGCTGGGCCTGTTGATCCGCTTTGCCATCCTGTCGCCGCTGTCCTGGGTCATCCCCGGCCTGCGCAAGATCGTGGTCGAGCGTTATTCGGCGCTGGCGATCAACCCGCAGTTCCGTCGCCGCATGCCCGAGGGCGAGGCGTTGGTCCGCTTCAACCGCACCGATGCGGCGGCCTCGATCTGGGCGATCACGCTGATCGCGCTGGTGGCGACGGGCGTGATCCCGGTGCGCGGCTTCGCGATCGGTTTCGCGATCGGCTCGGCGGTCGCCGTACTGAACCAGGTCCGCACGCTGGTCGCCCATCTCTGGGAGAATGAGGGCGAGCAGATGACCGTCACCGCGCAGTATCTGGACTCGGTCAACGTGCCGCCGCCCGCTTTGCTGCCGGGGCTCTGGGCGCCGGTCGGCTTGCGCTATCACGCGCTGCACCACCTGTTGCCGTCGCTGCCCTATCACGCGCTAGGCGAGGCGCACCGCCGGATCAGCGCGGCGCTGACCCCGGAGTCACCCTATCACAAGGCGAGCTATAAGGGCCTGCCGGGGCTGGTCGCGAAGATCGGCCTGAGTTCGATCCGTCGGGGGAAGTGATTTTCCCCTGCCGGGCGAGGGGCGGGCGAGCGCTTCGACTTCGCTCAGCGTGAACGGGTGTTGGGGCTTATCTCCCTCCGTTCAGCCTGAGCGAAGTCGAAGGCCAAGGGAAAACCGCTGCCCAGCCGCCATGCTTGCCCGTGCACTTCGACTTCGCTCAGTGCGAACGGGGGGAAGGGCAGGGCTAACCGCCCCTCACTCTTCCGTCCGGAACAGCACGGCCTCGCCAATCAGGAAGAACAGCAGGATCGGCGCCCAGGCCGCGAGGAAGGGCGGGTAGGCCCCCAGATCGCCCATCGCCATCGAGAAATTGTCGGCCACGAAATAAGCAAAGCCGAGCGCCATGCCGATCACGGCACGCACGAACAGCTTGCCCGACCGCGCGATGCCGAAGGCGGCGACCGCGCCCAAGAGCGGCATCAGCATCGCCGACATCGGCGCCGACAGCTTGTGCCAGAGCGACCCCTCCAGCGACTTGGTCGGCCGTCCGGCCTCCTGCAGATCGGTGATCGCGCTCGACAGCGCGCCGAAGGACAGATTGTCGGCGCTGACGCTGGCCAGCGTCAACTGCTCGGGCGTCACGCCGTGGCCAACGATCAGCGAGGGGTAGTTGGTCAGCTTGCCCGACTTCACCTCGAAGCGCGTCGCCGGGCCGATCTGCCAGCCATCACCCGAACGGATCCCGCGCGGCGCACGGACGATGGCCTGAAGGCTGCCGCCCGCGCGATCGTACAGCGTCACGCCGCCCAGCTGGGTCTTAGGCCCGCGCCCCTGGATCAGGTCGACCGAGATCAGGTCGTCGCCATCGCGCACCCACACATTGGCGCGGTCGCCGCTGTCGATGGGCAGGGGACCATATTGCACCTTCTGCCAGGCCGATAGCGTCGCGCTGGCGCGCGGCACGATGCGGTCGTTGAAGGCGAAGCTGAACGCCGCCACGCCCGCGCTGGCGATCAGCAGGGGGGCCAGCACCTGATGCGCCGACATGCCCGCCGCCTTCAGCGCGATGACCTCCGAATTCTGGTTCATCGTGAAGAAGGTCAGGATCGTGCCGAGCAGCACCGAGAAGGGCAGCAGGAACGACACGATCTGCGGCAGGCGAAGCGAGACGTAGCGCCAGACCTGCGCCTGTCCGTTCCCCGGCGCGGCCAATACCGCGCCCGACTCGCTCAGCACGTCGAGCGTCTGGAGCACCAGCGCCACCGCGAACAGGATGGCGAAGGTGCGCACCAGGAACATCTTCGCCATGTAGATGGCGATCGTCTTCGACGGGAAAATGTTGGACAGGCTCATGCCGTATAGGCCTTTTTACGGCGGCGGCCGGGTATCCAGCGGCCGATCGCCTTGGCGAGCTTGGCCACCCCGCGCTCCAGTGCGCCGATGGGCTGGCCGCCGGGCACATAGGCGGTGACATAATACATCCACAGGACCAGCCCCGCGAACACCGCGAACGGCCCCCATAGCGCCAGGATCGGGTTCACCCGCCCCAGCGCACCGATATCGGCGGCATATTGGTTCACCTTGAAATAGGTGACGAGCATCACGATCGACAGGAATACGCCCAGCGCCGAGGTCGATCGCTTCGGCGGAATGCCCAGCGATACGGCGAGAAGGGGCAGGAGGAACATCGTCACCACCTCGACCACGCGGAAGTGGAATTCGGACCGGCTGCCCGCGCGCGCCTCCGCACTCTGCGCCTCCTGACCGTGGCGGGCCAGTTCGGGCAGGGTGAACTCCAGGTCGCGGCCGCCGCGCTGGCGGAAATTGTCGAACTTGGGCAGGTCGATCGGCAGGTCGTGGCTGGAGAAGGTCAGCACGCGCGGTGCCTTGAACTCGGGCCGGTTGTGGATCAGCGTGCCGTTGGTCAGGCGGAAGATGATGACGTTGGGATCGTCGGTCGCCAGGAAGCGCCCGCGCGCCGCCGTCACGCCGATCCAGTCGCCCTTCGACGTGTTGGCGTGGACGAAGATGCCCGACAGGTCGCGGCCATTCTCGCGGCTTTCCTCGATGCGCAGGGTCATGCGGTCGCCCAGATGGGTGAACTCGCCGACCTTGATCGACGCGCCCAGCGCGCCGGTGCGCAGTTCGTAGCGCAGGCCTTCGTAATAATAGCGGGCAACCGGCTGAATATAGCCGACGATCGCCAGGTTCAGCGCCGCCAGCACGATCGCGTACATGTACGGCACGCGCAGCAACCGGGTATAGCTCATGCCGACGCCGCGCATCACGTCCAGCTCGGACGAGGTGGCGAGGCGGCGAAAGGCGAGCAGGATGCCCAGCATCAACCCGATCGGGATGCCCAGCCCCAGATATTCGGGCAGCAGATTGGCGAGCATCCGCCACACCACGCTGATCGGCCCGCCCTCCGTCGCGACGAATTCGAACAGGCGGCGGATGCGATCGAGCACCAGCAGCATCGCCGAGATGAGCAGCGTCGCGAACAGCGGCAACGCGATCAACCGGGCCATGTAGCGATCGATAGATTTCATGCCGGGGACATCACTCGCGCGATAAAACGGCCATGGCTATACGGGGGCGGGCAGGGCGCGTCACCCCTTGTTTGTGAAGGATTCCCCTGGCCTTCGACTTCGCTCAGGCTGAACGGAGCGAGGGAGCGCCCTTTTACAACAGCCGTTCGGCCTGAGCGAAGTCGAAGGCCACGCCCCACACCCCCTCAAGCCGCCGCGCAGACCGGCCCGTCCGCCCGTTTCAACGCCGCCGCCACCGCGCGTTCCAGCCCGGCCAGCGTGAACGGCTTGCGCAAGACCTCATGCCCCTCGAACCCCGTCGCCTGTGCATCGCCCGCAAAGCCGGTGACGAACAGCACCGCCAGATCGGGATGGCTCGGGCGGATCGTGGCGATCAACTCGGGTCCGGTCAGGTGCGGCATCAGCACGTCGGACACGATCAGCCGGATGCCCGGATGCCGCGCCAGCAGCCCTTCGGCCTCGCGCGGGTCGTTGCAGGGGATCGGGTCATGGCCCAGTTCCTGAAGCGCGCTCATCGTGGCGGCCAGCACGCGGGGATCGTCCTCGACCAGCAGGATGCGCAGCGCGTCGTTGGCTTCGACCTCCGTCCTGGCGACGTCAGGTGTGGCCTCGACCGGCAGGGCCGGGGCGGGGGCGGAGTGGCGGGGCAGATAGAGATTGACCGTCGTGCCCTTGCCCGGCGCACTCTGGATGGTCACGTCGCCGCCCATCTGGCCGACCAGCCCGAAAATCTGGCTGAGGCCCAGTCCGGTGCCCTTGCCCGCGGGCTTGGTGGTGAAGAACGGCTCGAACACGCGTTCGATCACCTCGGGCGTCATTCCCTCGCCGGTGTCGGCGACCGACAGCACGACATAATCACCCGCCTCGCCGCGCGGCAGGGCATGCGGCCCCATCCTCATCTCGGCGGTGCGGATGGTCAGCTCGCCGCGTCCGTCCATCGCGTCGCGGGCGTTGACCGCCAGGTTCAGGATCGCATTCTCCATCTGGGTGCGATCGCCGAACAGCGTCCAGCCGGTCGTCCAGTCCTGGATCGTCACCTTCACCCCGTCGCCCAGCGTCCGGTCGAGCAGGTCGCGCATCCCCTCGACCAGGCGGCGCGGGACGAGCGTTTCGGGGGCCAGCGCCTCCTCACGGCTGAACATCAGCAGGCGGCGGGTCAGCGCGGCGGCGCGGTGCGCGCCCTCGGTCGCGCTTTCCAGATGGCGCGCCATGTCATCCGGCGATCCGGTCCGGCGCGCCAGTTCCAGCCCGCCCAGCACGACCGCCAGCATGTTGTTGAAGTCATGCGCGATCCCGCCGGTCAGCTGGCCCAGCGCGTCCATCTTCTGCGCCTGACGCAGCTTGGCCTCCTGAACCTTCAGTTCTTCGGTGGCCACCTCGACCGCGCTGGCCAATTCCTCGGCCCGAGCGCGTTCGGCGCGTGCTTCGGCATGGGCCTTCGCCCGCTCGCTGACCGCGCCGACGATGATCCAGGCCAGCGCGATGCCGCCCAGCACCAGCACGATGCCGAACACCACCAGCCCGCCCGCAATCCGGTTGGAATGCTGGATCGTCTCCTCGGCGGCTTCGGTGCGCTGTTGCAGCAGCACCCGCTCGCCATCGGTCAGCCGGGCGAGCAGATCGTTGATCTTCAGCAGGGCCTCGGCCTGGCGGGCCTGATAATAAAGGCCATAGGCCTGACGATTGAGGTGATAGGTGGTGGACAGCGCGATCGTCGACAATTCACGACCGCGCGCGCCGTAAGCTTGGCGAAGCTGGTCCATCAGGCGTTGCTGCCGCCGGTCCTCGATCATCCGGTCCAGCCGGTTGAGCTGCACCCCCGCCGTCGTCCATTCGTCCTGGTAGAGCTGGCCCAGCTTGCGGTCGCCCGAGATGACATAGCGGCCCAGCGACGCCTCGGACCGGGCGATGGTGCCCGCCAGGGTGCGGGCGGCGATCATCACGTCATAGCTGTGGCTCTGCCGCTCCAGCGCGCGGTCGCGCTCGCGATTGGCGTGGCCCAGCGTGATGACGAGCATGGCCAGCGTCACCGCACCCGCCACCGCCATCGCGATCAGCGTAAAGGTCCGCCACCGGCCGACCCCGCCAAGCTCCTCCTGATCCATCACGGGCGCGACGCTATCCTCGACGGCCGGATATTGCAAAGCCGGGCCGACTTTGCGTTCGGCCCGACCATGGGGTCAGGCAATGACGCCGACCGCCTGGCCCGCAGCGCGGAACATGCCCAGCACCGTCTGGATCTGCTCGGGCGTATGTTCGGCGCAGATTGAGCAGCGCAGCAGATAGGTGCCCGCCGGGGTCGCGGGCGGCCGCGCCATGTTGACGTAGAGGCCGCCGTCGAGCAGCGCCTGCCACATGATGACCGCCTGTTCCTGATCCTCCAGGATGACCGCGACGATCGCGCTGTCGCAATCCTCGGTGCCCAGGCGGAAGCCCATGTCCTTCAGCCCGCCGTGCAGCGCACGCGCGTTCGACCATAGCCGCTCGCGCTTTTCATGCGCGGTCATCAGCTTGCGGATCGAGGTCGCGGCGGTCGCCACGACCGAAGGCGGCAGCGAGGCGGTGAAGATGTACGGACGGCAGGCCAGGCGCACCGCCTCGAACTTCGGATGGTTGGACACGACGAAGCCGCCGACCGTGCCGACCGACTTGGAGAAGGTGCCGACGACGAAATCGACCTGGCCTTCCAGCCCCTGCGCCTCGTACACGCCGCGCCCGTTGGGGCCGAAAAAGCCCATCGAGTGCGCCTCATCGACCAGCACCATCGCGCCGTGCTTCTTGGCGACGGCGACCATCTCCTTCAGCGGGGCTATGTCGCCCAGCATCGAATAGACGCCCTCCAGCACGACCAGCTTGGCAGGCTCCTTGGGCAGGCGGCCGAGTCGCTTGTCGAGGTCCTCGACCGAATTGTGGCGGAAGCGGACGATCTCGGCATTGCCCTGCTGGCAGCCGTCATAGATGGACGCATGGCTGTCGGCGTCGAGGATGACATACTCCCCCTTGCCCGCCAGCGTCGAGATGATGCCCAGATTCGCCATATAGCCGGTCGAGAAGACGATCGCGCCGGTCGTGCCGTAGAATTCGCGCAGCGCCTGTTCCACGTCCATATGGTCGTGGAAAGTACCGTTGAGCATCCGGCTGCCGTTCGTGCCCGAGCCGAACTTCTCCAGCGCGTCCTTGCCCGCCGCGATGACGTCCGCGTCGAAGGTCATGCCCATATAGTTGTAGGTGCCAAGCAGGATCGTGTCCTTTCCGCGGATCACGGCCTGCGTCGGCGACTTCACCTGTTCCATCACGATCGCGAAGGGATCGGTGACGCCGGAATCGAGCAGTTTCTGCCGCTCGGCGATCAGGCCGTCGAACTTGGAGAGCAGGTCGCGTTCGGGCGCGATTTCGGGCGCGTCGGCGGGCAGGGCGTGGGGCTGGACAGCGGCTTCGGTCATGGGAGGGTCCGTCTCGGGCGCTTCAGGGTCAGGCTTGCTTCAGCTTTTCGACCGCGTCGACCAGCTGGCCGACATTCTCGATCTCGGCCTGCATGTTCATCGTGATGATGATCTCGAATTCGTCCTCGATCGCGGCGACGAAATCCATCACGGTCAGGCTGTCCCACTCCAGGTCGCCCTGGAAGGTCGTCGCCTCGGTCAGTGCCACGCCCTTCTTGTTGAAGAGCGCGATCTGGGCCGCGACGGTGTCGAAAATGGCTTGGCGGTCGCTCATGATGATCCTTTCAGTCGGGCGCCCAGTGGCACCCAAATGCGGCGGCTTTTCGACCGCCTGTATGTTCGCTGCTATAGCAAGCCGTTGGCGCGATACCACCGTGCCGTGTCGGCCAGCCCCTTGGCCAGCGATATGGCGGGCTCCCACAGCGCCGGGTCGGGGCGCAGGGCGGCGTCGGCGGTCCAGTCGGGGTGGCAGAGATAGCCGACCCGGTCGGGGGTCAGCTTGGCGCCATTGCCCCGGAACTTGCGGTCGATTGCCGCGCCCAGGCTTAGCAGCGCCTTGGGCAGGTGCAGCGTCATCACCCGCCGCCCCACCGCCGCGCCCATGGCCTGGGCGAGTTCGGCGTGGGTCAGGACCTGCCCGTCATCGACCTCCAATACGCTGCGCGGACCATCGGTCGCGACCAGCGTGGTCAGCAGCCGGGCGAAATCCTCGACCGCGATCAGCGACAGCTTGCCCGGCGGCGGCATGAAGGCGAGGCCGAGTTTGGCGGTACGGAATATGTCCAGCCACTCGGTATCGTGCGGGCCATAGATGCCGCTCGGCCGGACGATGGTCCAGTCGAGGCCGCTTTGCATCACGACATCCTCGGCCTGTCGCTTGGACCAGCCATAGACGGACAGCGCCGGCTCGCGCGCCGACAGCGAGGAGACATGGACGAAGCGCTTGATCCCCGCCGCTCTGGCTGCCTGGACCATGGCGCGCGTGCCGTCGACATTGCCCGCGACAAAGCCCTCGCGATCGGGGGCATTCACCACGCCCGCAATGTGCAGCACCGCGTCGGCCCCTTCGACCAGCGTGGCCAGGCTCTCCGGCTTGTCGAGCGCGCCCGCGATCCAGGTAAGCCCCGCGCGCGACGGCTGGGCGCGGCGGGTGAGGGCGCGTAAGGTGAGGCCCGACCCGGCGGCACGGTCCACCACCGCGCGACCGACAAAGCCGGTCGCTCCCGTCACGGCGACGATCATAGCAGGGCCAGATGGTTGCGATGGATCAGCGCGGCGCGCGGCGCATGGCCCAATATCCCGGCCTGCTGGTCCGAACGCGTACCGACCAGCGCGCGCGCCTCGGTCGAATCATATTCGCTGAGGCCGCGCGCGATGGTGCCGCCCGGCCCCTCGATCGTGACGAGATCGCCGCGCGCGAAATGGCCCTGCACGGCGGTCGCTCCCGCCGCGAGCAGGCTGTTGCCCTCGGCCAGCGCCCTGGCCGCGCCCGCATCGACATGAATCGCGCCGCGCGCGGTCAGGCCGCCCGCCAGCCATGCCTTGCGGGCGGGCGCGCTCTTTTCCGCGACGAAGATCGTGTGGCGCGCAGGCGTCGACAGCGGATGTTCGATCCGCCCCGATGCGATGGCGAGATGCGCACCCGCGCTGACCGCGATGCGCGCGGCGGCGATCTTCGACACCATGCCGCCCGATCCCATGCCGGAGGCGGAGCCGCCATCGGCCATGCCGTGGACCGCATCGATCCGCTCGACCCGCTCGATATGGCGCGCTTGCGGGTTGGTATGCGGGTTGCTGTCATACAGCCCGTCCACGTCGGAGAGCAGCAGCACACCGTTCGCGCCCGCCGCCTGTCCGACCCTTGCGGCCAGCCGGTCATTGTCGCCGAAGCGGATTTCCTCGGTCGCCACGCTGTCATTCTCGTTGATGACCGGCACCACGCCCAGGCCCAGCAGCCGGTTCAGCGTCGCGGCGGCGTTCAGGTAGCGGCGGCGATCCTCCAGATCGTCGAGCGTGACCAGCATCTGTGCGGCGGTGAGGTGTTCGGCGTGCAGCAATTCAGCCCAGGCCTGGCTGAGCGCGATCTGGCCGGTCGCGGCTGCGGCCTGCGCATCCTCCAGGCTCGCACGGCCGCCCTTGGGCAGGCCCAGGCGACGCGCGCCGAGGGCGATCGCGCCCGACGAGACGATCGCGATCTGCTGCCCCTGGCGTACCCGCATGGCGATGTCGGCGACCAGGCCGGTCAGCCAGTCGCGACGGACTTCGCCTTCGGGCGTGACGAGGAGCGCGGAGCCGACCTTGACGATCAGGCGGGGGCAGGTGGTGGGGGGGAAGATCATCGGTCGGTGGAGTGCCACGATTGTCGGTCTCTGCGAGGCGTCTTTCCCTCCCCCATCCCCTCCCGCCTGCGGGAGGGGCGTGCTTGGGGTGGGCGGCCTGCCAAGAATCGCTCCCCTCCCGCAGGCGGGAGGGGGTGGGGGAGGGCAGGGTGTCTCACCGAGCCGCCCGCCCGACGCATCAGGCCAGCGGCGACCACGTGATCTCGTCCTCGCCCTGGTCATTCTCCGGCACCGCATCGGCCCCCGGACCCATCTGCTCCAGCAACTTGTCGAGGACCCAGTCGACGCCGATGCCCGCCGCGCCCGACAGCGGGATCACGTCTGCGCCGCTCGCCTCGGCCAGTTCGGCCGACAGCGCCTCGATCAGCTCGTCGTCGAGCGTGTCGATCTTGTTGAGCGCGATGATGTGCGGCTTGTCGATCAGGCCCGCGCCATAGGCCTCCAGCTCGTCGCGCACGATGCGGTAGCTTTCGGCCACGTCCGCGTCATTGGCGTCGACCAGATGCAGCAGCACGCGGCACCGCTCGATATGCCCCAGAAAGCGGTCGCCGATCCCCGCCCCGTCCGCGGCCCCTTCGATCAGGCCGGGAATGTCGGCGACCACGAACTCACGCTCGCGATGCCGCACCACGCCCAGCTGCGGCCGGGTGGTGGTGAAGGCATAGGCACCGACCTTGGCCTGCGCGTTGGTCACGGCATTGATGAAGGTCGACTTGCCCGCATTGGGCAGGCCGACAAGCCCAGCATCGGCCAGCAGCTTCAGGCGCAGCCAGACCCAGGCCTCCTCGCTGGGCCAGCCGGTGCCGTGCTGGCGCGGCGCGCGGTTGGTCGAGGTCTTGTAGGTGGCGTTGCCGCGCCCGCCGTCGCCGCCGCGCAGGAACACCTCGCGCTGGCCGACCTTGGTGAAGTCGAGCAGCACCTCCTCCTTGTCCTCGGACAGGACCTGGGTGCCGACCGGCACCTTGATGACCAGATCGTCGCCGCCGCCGCCGGTGCGGTTCGAACCCGACCCGCCATGCCCGCGCGGCGCCCGGAAATGCTGGGTATAGCGAAAGTCGATCAGGGTGTTCAGGCCCGCGACGGCCTCGAAGACGATGTCGCCGCCCTTGCCGCCGTTACCGCCGTCGGGGCCGCCATATTCGATGAACTTTTCACGGCGGAAGGATACGGCGCCGGGGCCGCCCGCGCCGGAACGGACGAAAATCTTGGCCTGATCGAGAAAATGCATGGCGTCGCCTTTACCGCTGACCGCGCCGACTGACCAGCCCGGCCTTTTATGGCGGGGACGATCAGGCGACCAGCGTGGCCGCGCCGCATCGCACGCCGTTGACCGTCACATCCGCCTGGCCGACATGCAGGCCCAGCAACCCGGTCAGATCGCCGATCAGCGTGTCGAGTATGGGGGCGACCGGCGTCAGCGCCGCCCCGACGATCCCGGTCAGCCCCGACAGGTCGAACCCCTCCAGCCGCAACGTCACCTGCCGGATCAGCGATGCGGCGACCCCGCGCACCGCCGAATTGGCGGTGACCGTCTTGGTCGTCCGCTGGCTGATGTCGCCCCGGTCGAAACGGACCTGTTGCCATGCGCTGTCGCTCGCCAGATCGAGCCTGGCATAACCCCAGACCCGCGCCAGCACCGCCTGGCCTAGCACGGTCTGGCCCGTGATGGGCGAACGGCTCATATCGTCGAAGCGGCTCCGGTCGACCTGCGCGATGGCCAGCGTGCCGGGGGAGGGCAGGGCGTCGATCGTCACCGTCTGTGCGGGGCCGGCGCAGGAGACACCGCTCAACCGGGCCTGGGCCGCCGCGGTTTCGACGAAGATCGGCAGGCGGATATTGGCGAGCACGGGCACGCCGATATCCGTGTCGATCAGGAATCGTTGCTGCGCGGTCCGCACGACGGTCGAGCCGTCCTGCGTCACCGCCAGCCAGGGCGTGCCGGCCGGGCGTTCGCCGACAGCGACCAGTATCCTGGTCGACAGCAGCCCCATGACCGAACCGCCCAGGTTCAGCGCGACCTGTCGCTGCCCGTTGGCGACCGACAGCGATTCGCGCAGGATCGAATAGGCGTCGATCCCGATCAGGTCGCGCGACGGCGCCTTGGTCGCATTGCCCAGCGGCCCCAGATCGATCAGCCGGGTCAGCGGGACCCTCGACCCCGGTACGCGCAGCGCCATCCGGCGCAACACGCCGGCTGCATCCGGCTTGCCGGTCGCATCGGCCATGGCGCCCAGCACCTGCGGCAGCGTGACGTCGGCGGCCAGGATCCTGTCGAAGCTCGCGCCCGTCAGGCCGATCTTGGTGCCCAGGCCCTGGAGCATGGGCAGCAGGTCGACCTGGGCGCCCACCAGCGCCTGGTAATCGCCGATCGACAGCGACAGGTCGCTGCCCGCCAGTCCGTTGAGCAACGCACCGGGCAATCCGCCGGACACATTGACCAACCGGGTGCCGACCGAAAAGGCCGCCATGTCGATCCGCCGCGCCACCGCCCTGGCGGACACCGGCGCGGTGTTACGTCCGGTAAGCACCCGTCCGAAGAACAGCGGGACCGGGCGGCTGAGCGCGACACGCAACGCTCCGGCATCGGCGCCCGGCACGAATCGGTCCTGCGGCGCGATCGCGGCGTCCGCGCGGTAGCGACCCGGCGTGATGGTGCTGGTCACGTCGCCCAGCCCATTGGCGGCGAGCAGACGACGAATCGCTTCATCGCGCCGATCGGGGCTGGAGGAGGCCGCCGCCAAAGCGGCCTGGTCGGCGATGCCCTGCAACCGGCGCTGCGACAGGGTCAGCATGCCGATATCGACGCCGAATGCGGAAAAGCCGATCAGCGCCATGGTCATGATCGCGGTCAGGATGCTCACCGCGCCGCGCCGATCCCCCCGCAACCTGCGCATCATAATCCGCCGACCATCGCGATACCCTTGGCGGTCATGGTGCGCCCCGGGGTGGGAATGAAGGGCAGGTTGAGCAGCGGATCGGACGTGGCGTCGTAGCGGATCGACACCGTGATCATATTGTCGACCTCGACCGCGTCCACCTGCCCCCGGCTGCTGCGCAGGATGCCGGTCGAGTCGATCATGCGTCTGGCGGTGTCGATGGCGATGCCCTTGCGCTCATTGACGCTCATGCCCGCCAATGCGGCGCGGGCGGCGTCGTTCGCGGCCTGCTGGACCAGATGCGCGGTCAGGAAATACTCGCCGAAGCTGACGATCCCCATCAGCATCGCGAGCAGGATCGGTAGCACCAGCGCGAATTCGATCAGCGCCGCGCCGCGCCGGTCATGCAGCAGCAGGGGCCGGGCCAGACGGGGACGACGGCGCCACACGGATCGGGCGATGGAACAGGACACCGAAGGTTTGCCTCCCTGCGGCAGAATGAACGTCTGCCGACATAGAACGCTGAATTTCTTATCGATCGGTTACCATGTCGGATCGACGACCAATTTCGCCTCGATAATATAGATCAGTGTCCAAACCGGATCAATGGATGAGGTTCCTTGTTCTCTTTTCGACCGATTCGGGCATGATGACGGCGTGACGGTGTAACCTAATGGCTGGCGCTGCGACTCGCGACCTGTGGTTGCGATACTCGGATTGGCTGAAAATGAATTTGGATGGACGGCGGCAAAGGTCGGATATTGCAGAGAATATTTGATCGCGATGCGCCCCGAGCGCGCGTTCCATCGACATTGTGGCGCACGATCCTCGTCCATTCCCCTTGCCCTTCGAAAAGGGACATGGGCGCAGCATCGGATTGATGGGCTTTGGCCGACTTTGTCACGCATATCGGGACGGGCGGGGACCACGTCCGCGCCATATCATGGCGACGCCGCGCGGGGACGCAGCGACCTGGCCGTTCCTGCTCGGCCCGAATCCCACCCTTCATAGGCAGGAATTCGGGAATCGCATCACTCAGGCGGCCAGCGGCATCGCGGGATTTCGCTCGACTTCCAGGTCCAGCGCATAATGGAGGCTGGGCGACAGCGTGTCGCGCCCGGCCGAGGCACGGGCCATGCGGTGGCCGGTGGGGCGGAAGCCGAGCTTGGTCAGCACGCGGCCCGAGGCGGGGTTGTCGGCGAAGTGCCACGCCCCGAGTCGCGCGATGGGCAAGGCATGGCGCACCATGGCGATGACCGCATGGCCCGCTTCGGTCGCATAGCCGCGACCCCAGGCCGAAGGCGTCAGCCAATAGCCGAGTTCATGGCCCGTATCGCCCCCGATGATCGCGATTCCGCCGATCAGCTCGGGCGCGCCGCCATGATCCAGTGCGGTGATCAGGAATTGGGGTTCGGTCGGGCCGCAGGGTCGGGCCAGCCACTGTTCGGCATCGCCGATGGTATAGGGATAGGGGACACGCGCCGCCATGCGGGCGACGGCTTCATGGCCGATGGCCCGGGTCAGGGCGGCGGCATCTTCCGGCCAGGCTGGCCGCAACAACAATCTTGGGGTCCGCGCGAACATCACTCGACAACTCCTCGTCGCGTCGGGCGCTTGCCACAGCCCCATGACGGGACGGCGACACTGGCCCAAACGGTGGAGGGAGCATGAAAAAAGGGAGCCGGGGTGACCCGTCTCCCTTTTTTGCTGGTTCCTGCGCGGAACCCGGGTCACCCTGGTGGGCAACCCGGTGCGGTTGCCCGATTATTCGGCCGCTGCGGCCAGTTCGACCGAGCAGAATTTACGGCCGAGCTTACCTTCGTGGAACGCGACGCGGCCATCGACGAGCGCAAACAGGGTATGGTCCTTGCCCATGCCCACGTTGCGACCCGGATAGAACTTCGTGCCCCGCTGACGCACGAGGATGTTGCCAGCGATGGCTTCCTGGCCACCGAACTTCTTCACGCCAAGGCGACGGCCGGCCGAATCACGACCGTTACGCGACGAACCGCCTGCTTTCTTATGTGCCATTGCGAACTACTCCTGGATTTCGTTGGGGTGGCGCGGCTGAAATTCAGGCGCCGACCGACACGATCTTCAGGATCGTGTGCTGCTGACGGTGGCCGTTGCGACGACGATAGTTGTGGCGACGGCGCTTCTTGAAGACGATGACCTTGTCGGCCTTCGCCTGAGCGATGATCTCGGCGGCGACCGTGATGCCGTCGACGGCCTTCAGCTCCGAGCCTTCGCCCGCCAGCAGAACGTCACCCAGCGTCACCGACGCGCCGGCTTCGCCCTCGATCTTTTCGACGACGATCTTATCTCCGGCGGCGACGCGATACTGCTTGCCGCCCGTGCGCACGACTGCGAACATGGCTGTTATCACTTCCCAAATACATGGCTCCCGCGCGGGAATGCCCGTCGGGAAAGAACGGCCAGCTAGGCAAAGGTGGCCGGATTGTCAACCGGGGATTCGCATTTTCGGGCCTTGGACCGGCCCCGCCCGCATGCCCGAAAGGCCTTAATGCCGGTGTTCGCGCTTCAGCAGATAGCGGCCATCGGCATAGCCGGTGAACAGGCCCGCAATGGCGGGGTGCTCGATCGGTTCGTCGCTGTCGTCGTGCAGCAGGTTCTGCTGGCTGACATAGGCGACATAGCTCGATTCGGCATTCTCGGCGAGCAGGTGGTAAAAGGGCTGGTCCTTGGCCGGGCGGATCTGTTCGGGAATGGCGTCATACCACTCGTCGCTATTGGCGAAGACGGGGTCGACGTCGAAAATGACGCCGCGAATATCGAACATGCGATGCCGCACGACATCCCCGATCGCGAACCGCGCGGTCGCGATCATCGGAGCCTCCACGTCCAGGCGCGAGGTGAGGGGGAGGGTGTCGGTCAGGTCCATGCCCCATGATTTAATGTCTTTGTCGCGCCGCACAAGTTTAGGCGCTTGCAATGCGCAAAAAGCTGATCTAACAGCGCGCCTCCAATCGATCAGCCCCGGCGGTTTCCCACCGCCCGGACGTCCTCGCGGAGAGGTGGCAGAGTGGTCGAATGCACCGCACTCGAAATGCGGCGTACCGGCAACGGTACCGAGGGTTCGAATCCCTCCCTCTCCGCCACTTACTGACGATCGCCCCGGATGCACCGGGCAAATTCCCCCGGCCGGCATGGACAGCCCAGAACGTTCGGCGTCGGGCTGTGCGATACGCTGGCGATCGTCGGCGGGTTCGCGTGGGGAGCTGCGGCCATAGAGCGCACGCGCCGCGTCGCGCCTGAGCATGCGTAGACCAGTATAATCAGGTAGGCATGGAAGGACGGGATGCGCCGAAGCGAAGATCCCCGCCGACATGACGTTCGAGTGACGGGGTTCGATTGGCGGGCCAAGGGACGCCCCGTTCATTCCGTAGTGACACAGTGCCTGAACGGGGCGCCGAGGACGTGCGGAAGCTCGACCTCGCACGCCCAGTAACGTGCTTTGGTGACAAAAGCTGCGCCTTCCTTTGCGCCGTACAAAAATAAAGCCTTCGGGAAGGGCCGTGGCGACCTGTCCGATGGGCGCCGATGTCACGGAAATGACTTGGATATGTCACGAAAGTTTCTCCCAAACTGCATCTTCGCGTCATGAGACGCGCCTAACGCCCGGGCAGGGATCGACAGGGGGACTTGTCTTGAGTCGGTCATCGGGCGGCGTTCGCCCGGCTTAGTAACGATAAGATCGGGAGTTTTTCGGCGATGGGCAGCTTCAAGCGCTTCGGCCTCATTCTCATGACCAGCTCGGCCTGTGCCGCCCTTTCCGCATGCGGTGGCGCCGACAGCGTCGCCTCTCCGGGGGCGGGCAACGTCGTGATCGTACAGCCCCAGCCGACCCCGGCCCCGTCGCCCACGGCGACGCCGACCGCCAACATCACCGCCGCGCAGTTCGCCGCCGTGACCAAGGTCAACGACGTGACGATCACCGCCGACGAGCAGCTGGCGATCGTCAATGCAGGCACGAACAACAACGTCAACGGCACCGGCGGCGCGCTGAACGGCATCTATCCGACCAGCAGCACCTCGCTGGTGACCGCGACCGATCCGTCGACGCTGAACAGCTTCTACACCTCGACCAACTATGTCGGCGCGCTGAACGGCCCGTCGGACACCGCCTTCCAGGGCTGGACCTGCAACTCGACCTCAGCCGAATTCGGCGGCTCGGGGGCGCGCTGCACCGCGGTTCCGTCGATCGGCACCTATGCCGCCGCGACCTCGGTCTGCCCGACCGGCACCACCGATGACGGCACCAACAGCTCGTCCTCGCCGACGCTGCGCTATTGCCGCCTGCCGCAGACCATCACCGCCGACCTGACGCTGCCGAAGATCGCCGGTGTCGTGTACCGCCTGCGCGGCCAGACCGAAGTCGGCACCGATCTGGGTTCGACCGGCGGCACCGGCGTCACGCTGACCATCGCGCCGGGCGTCGTGGTCGCGGCGGACTCGTCGGAGGCGACCAACGACCTGCTGCTCGTCAATCGCGGCTCGAAGATTTCGGCGGTCGGCACCCGCGATGCCCCGATCGTCTTCACCTCACAGCAGAATCTGGCGAACAACGGCGTGTCCGACGCCAGCCAGGGCCAGTGGGGCGGCATCATCCTGCTCGGCCGCGCGCCGACCGCCGTCTGCGCCACCGGCACCGGCCCGAACAACGCCGCCGGTTCGTCGACCACCTGCCAGCTGGCGATCGAGGGCGTGACGGGGCGCTTCTATGGCGGTGCGAACCAGACCGACTCGTCGGGCCAGATGTCCTATGTCCAGATCCGCTATTCGGGCATCGCCATTTCGGACGGCAACGAGCTGCAGGGCCTGACCCTGGGCGGCACCGGTTCGGGCACGGTCCTGGATCATATCCAGAGCCACAACTCGGCCGATGACGGCATCGAGATTTTCGGCGGCACGTCGAACCTGAAGTACATCGCGATCACCGGCGCGGACGATGACGGCTTCGACATCGACAATGGCTATCGCGGTTTCATGCAGTTCCTGGTCGCGGCGCAGCGGACCATCGGCGCGACCGCCGACAGCTTCTCGACCGAGATCGACTCGAACAATGCCGAGGATTTGCTGCCGCGCACCTTCGGTCGTTACGCCAACTTCACCTTCGTCCAGACCGCGCTCGCGCCCGCCGCGATCCGTCTGCGCGGCGGTGCCGACATGACCTTCATCAACGGCATCGTGAAGGCGCCGTCGAATGTCGCCTGTATCAACCTGATCGCGGGCGAGGGTTTGGGTTCGGGCCGCACCACGATCCGCGCCGCCGACTCCTCGCTGCAGGATGTCGGGCCGCCGGTCTTCACCTCGGTCTATTTCAGCTGCAACGGCCGCTAAGGCCCCGCTGACCATGCGTCCGGCACCGTTCGGACGCTCTCGGCAGGCCGGGGTGGCGAACATCGCCGCCCCGGCTTTCCTCCATAAGATATTCATACGGGATGACCCGGCCATGCAGCGACGCCTCGCTTATGCCTCCCTCCTTCTGCTGACCTCGCAACTCGTCGCGCCTGCCTTGCTCGCGCAGACGGCGGGGGCGCCGCCGCAGACCAGCACCACCGCGACCAGCCCCGACGGGCAGGCGACGCCGCAGAGCCAGACCCCGACCGGCCAGGACGGTCAGGCGGCGGACGAGCCGGTCGAGATTTCCGCGCCCGGCGTCGATGCCACGGCGGGCAACGAGATCGTCGTGGTCGGCCGCAACATCCCCAACACCATCCGCGCCACGCCGCAAATCGTCTCGGTCCTGTCGGCCGCCGACATCGCGCGCACGGGCGAGGGCGATATCGCGGGCGCGCTGACCCGCGTTACTGGCCTGTCGGTCGTAGGTGGCGGCTTCGTCTATGTCCGGGGTCTGGGCGACCGTTACTCCTCGTCGCTGCTCAACGGCTCGCCGCTGCCCAGCCCTGAGCCGCTGCGCCGTTCGGTCCCGCTCGACATCTTTCCGACCACCATCGTCGGTTCGGCGCTGGTCCAGAAGACCTATTCGGTCAACTATCCCGGCGAGTTCGGCGGCGGCGTCATCAACCTGACGACCAAGGCGATCCCGGCGAAGAACTTCATCTCGGGCGGCTTCACCGTCGCGGCCGACGATGCGACGACCAGCGAGCTGGGCTATACCTATGCGGGCGGCGATGCCGACTGGCTGGGCTATGACGACGGCACGCGCGGCGTTCCGCAGTTCGTGCGCGACGTGCAGGCGGGCCGTGGCTCGGGCATCGTCCCCGCGTCGCAGGTGCTGGGTCTGTCCAACGCCTCGACCACCCTGCTTCAGCGCAACAACCAGTTGCCCGCCAATCTGTCGGGCGAGCTGTCGGCGGGGTCGGTGTTCGACATCGGCAGCGACCGTCTGGGCGTGATCTCGTCGCTGTCGCTCTCCAACACCTTCCGCACCCGCTCGGCAATCCAGCAGGACTCGGTGTCGGCGGACGGCACGATCCGCAACGATTTCCGCACGCTGCTGACCGACAACCGCATCGTCGCCAACGCGCTGGTCGGCCTGGGCTATGAGTTCGGTGACAATACGGTGCGCTGGACCAACGTCTATATTCACGACACGCTGAAGCAGGCGCGCGGCTCGGCGGCGGAGGTCTACAACAATGCCAGCGGGCTTCGCTTCCAGCAGAACACCAACTGGTTCGAGCGCCAGCTGATCGAAAGCCAGCTGGTCGGCGAGTTCAAGCTGACCGACGCGTTGAAGTTCGATGCGCGCGGTGCCTTCGCCAATTCGAAGCGCAATGCGCCCTATGAGCGCCAGTTCGACTATCTCTGCTCGGGCCGCACGACCACCGGCCTGCCCATCAGCTATGACGGCGCGAACGGGGCGGGCGGTTTCCAGTGCAACGGCGCCTATCAGGTGACGCAGCGCTTCACGCCCTTCGCCTCGATCATCTTCTCGGAACTGAACGAGAATCTGTGGACCGGCCAGGCGGACCTTTCCTACAAGATCGACGGCGATCGTCCGATCACGCTGAGCACCGGCTATTTCTACCAGGGCACCGACCGCTATTCGAGCCGTATCCAGTTCAACTACCAGACCAGCGACGGGGCGGGCACTGCGCCGGGCTTCCCGTATAATCTGTACCGCCCCGATTACCTGTTGAGCCCGGACGTCATCAACAATGCCTGTCCGTTGCGCGGGCAGGGGGCGTGTACGCTCCAGCTGCAATTCTCGACGCAAGCCGGTGCCTATGCCTATGATGCCAGGCTGAACGTCCATGCCGGTTACGTCCAGGCCGAGGCGGAGGTCGCCAACGGCCTGCGCGCGGTGGCGGGTGTCCGCTACGAGACGGCGGTCGAGACGGTGACGCCGGTGCAGAGCGCCACGACGCGGCTGAAGAATGATTACTTCCTCCCCGCGGGCACACTGACCTGGAACTTCGCCGCCGACATGCAGCTGCGCGCGAGCGGCGCCAAGACCATCTCGCGCCCGCAGTTCCGCGAATTGGCGCCGCAGCAGTTCCGCGACCCGGACTCGGATCGCCTGTTCTTCGGTAATCCGAACCTGCGCGACAGCGAGTTGTGGAACCTCGAAGCGCGCTACGAATGGTTCTACGCGCGCGACCAGCGCTTCACGCTGGCGGGCTTCTACAAGCGGATCAAGAATCCGATCGAGCAGGTCGGTTTCTATACCGGCGCGGACGATCGGTTGCAGACGGGCTTTACCTATCTGCCTTCGGCGACCCTGTACGGCGCGGAAGTCGAGCTGCAGAAATATGTGCCGCTGGCCGGGATCGGCGGCGACTTCTTCGCCACGCGCCGCCTCGTCGCGATCGCGAACTACACCTACACCAAGTCGAAGATCAACGCGGACGCGTCCTGCGTGCCCAACCCGGCGGCGGCGCAGGGCTCGCCGGGGCTGGCGGGCTGCGCCTCGGGCTTCGGCCCGGCGCGGCTGCTGTTCCGCGACGGCGCGTCGCTGACCGGCCAGTCGGACCATCTGGTCAACCTGCAACTGGGCGTGGAGGACACCGCCGCGCTGTCGCAGATCACCTTGCTGTTCAACTATGCCAGCAACCGCGTGACCAATCGCGGCCCGTCCAACCTGTCGGGTACGGGTTTCCAGCCCGACATCGTCGAAGTGCCCGGCATCCGCCTCGACCTCGTGGCGCGCCAGGGCTTCGAGTTGATGGGCGGCAAGTTCGAACTGAAGGCCGAGGCCCGCAACCTGACCCGCACGCGCTACAATGAGCGGCAGGATTTCGGTAATGGCCGGTTCGTGTATTTGAACCGGTATAATCTGGGTCGTGTGTTCTCGCTGGGGATCAGCACGACCTTCTGATTTTTGGGGTATGCAGGGGGCCGTCATCCGGGAGTGTCCGGGTGGCGGCCTTTTCGTTTTTGGTGCGGGTGGGGCGTGGGCTTCGACTTCGCTCAGCCTGAACGGTGGTGGGGGAATTGGGGGTCTTATACCGACAGCCGTTCAGGCTGAGCGAAGTCGAAGCCCACGGGATGACGCCTGCCCATAATCCACGCAGGATCGGGTTCGTATCCGGCGGTTCCCGTGAAACGGATATGACCAACATGTTTCAGGGCTTTGACGCCGTGCTGTAACATGCCATGCCTAGAGCCCGAAAATGCGTACGGGGTGGGTTTCATGCGGTTGAGGCTCGACGCGCGCGGACGTCGCTGGTTGCGACGCCTGCCGGTCGTGAATGTCTATTCGGTGGCCGAACTGGCGCTGATGGCGGTCCTCGCCGTTCAGGGCGCGCGGCTGCTATGGGTGATCGTCACGCCCGTCTCGCCGCTGGGCGAGTGGCGGCCGCTGGCGCCTGCCATTGCCGGGTCGGCATCGGCCATATTGGAGGGATTCGATCCGTTCTTCCGCTTGCAGGGGCAGCAGGCCGCCCCCGCCGCCGTCACCACGCTGCAACTGACGCTGTTCGGCACCCGGCTGGACGAGGCATCGGGGCGCGGCTCGGCGATCCTGGCCGGGCCGGACGGGGTGCAGCGCTCGGTGTCGGTCGGCGAGGAGATCCAGCCCGGGGTCACGCTGAAGGCCGTCGCCTTCGACCATATCACCATCGATCGCGGCGGCGCGACCGAGGATCTGTATCTCGACCAGTCCGATGCGCCGCCCGCCGCCGCCGGAGCATCCGCTCTCGGTGCGCCGTCCGTGCAAGCGCCCGGATCGGTTCCCCCGGCGGGCGGCGTGGCGATCGCGCAGTTGCGCAGCGATATCGGCTTTATCCCACGGCTCGACGGCGGGCGGGTGTCGGGCCTGGTCGTCCGGTCGCAGGGCTCGGGCGCGGCGTTCCGCGCGGCGGGGCTTCGCGAGGGCGATATCGTCACCGCGCTCGGCGGGCGTCCGGTGACGGGGCCGGGCGATCTTGACCGTCTGGCGGCGGACTTCGCACAGGGCGGTTCTCTTTCCATCACGGTCGAGCGGGGCGATCAAACGCTGCCGCTCTCCCTTCAGATTGCGGCACCACGGCCATGAAGAAGCTCATCCTCGGTTCGGTCCTGGCGCTGGCATTGGCCGCAGGCGCACACGCCCAGACCACGCTCAACGTCCGCGATGCCGATATCCGCGCCTTCATCGCCGACGCCGCCAAGGTGACGGGGCGGACCTTTATCATCGACAGCCGGGTCAACGGCAAGGTGACGGTCGTGACCGACCGGCCGCTGTCGCGGTCCGAATATTTCGAGATTTTCCTGTCCACCCTGCGCTCCAACGGGCTGGTCGCGGTGCCGACCTCGGGCGGGGCGTTCCGGGTGCAGCCGGTCGACAACGCCGCGTCGCAGCCCAGCCGGATCGGGTCGGCGGGCGCGAACCGCAATTCCTACGTCACCGAGATCATCCGCCTGCGCGCGATCGACGCGCCGAGCGCGCTGGAGACGGTGCGCCCGCTGGTCAGCGCGCAAGGATCGGTGACTGCCAATCGGGCGGGCAACAGCCTGGTCGTGGTCGATTTCGCCGACAATATCCGCCGTATTCGCGAGGTCGTCCGCCGGATCGACGCCGACAATGCCTCCACCCGCGTCATCGCTCTCCGCAATGCGGGCGCGCGCGAGATCGCGACCGCGCTCCAGACGCTGGCGGGCGGCGGCAGCGGTGGAGCCGGGCAGGGTGGCGGGGCGGCCCCCGGTGGCACCGGCGTGTCGGTGGTCGCCATCGACAGTTCCAACTCGATCGCGCTGCGCGGTGATCCGTCGAGCGTCTCGCGCTTCGCCCAGATCGCCATCGACCTGGACAACAAGGCCAAGAGCGGCACCGAGATCCGCGTCGTCTTCCTCGAAAACGCCGATGCCGAGCAGCTTCTGCCCGTGCTCCAGCAACTGGTCGGGCAGCAACCCGATCCGGTGCAGGAAACCACCCTGTCGCGCGGCAGCTTCACCCAGACCAACAATCAGGCCGGTTCGGCGGCAGGCACCTCGATCGCCCAGCGTATCCAGCCCGTCGCACAGCCCCAGGCGACCAGCGCCCCCGGCGCGGGCGGCCAGACCGGCCAGCAACCCGCGATCAGCACCCAAGGGGGGCGGACGGCGGCGGTCGTCACCCGCTTCACCGGCGCGAACGCCATCGTCATCGCCGGGCCCGCCGATATCCAGCGCCAGATCGGCGAAGTCATCCGCCAGCTCGACGTGCGCCGGGAACAGGTGTTGATCGAGGCGATCGTCGCCGAAGTCTCCGACCAGACCGCGCGGCGGCTGGGCGCGCAGTTCCTGCTCGGGAGTCTCTCGGGCGGGGCCTTCGCCGCGTCGACCTATGGCAACACCGCGCCCAACATCCTGCAGATCGCGGGTGCGGTCGGCGCGCAGACCATTGGCGGCACCTCGACCACCGTGGTCGCGCCCGACGGCACCCGCACGACGACCAACGTCCCCAACCAGGCCTATAGCCAACTGACCCAGTCGGCGGTGCAGTCGATCTTGGGCACCACCGGCGGCTTTGCGGGCTGGGGCGGGCAGATCGGCGACACGGTGTTCGGCGCGATCATCAACGCGGTGAAGAGCGACACCACCTCCAACCTGCTCCAGGTCCCGCACATCATCACGCTGGACAACCAGCAGGCGCACAGTCTCGTCGGCCAGGAAATCCCGATCACGACCGGCCAGGCACTGTCGCCCAATTTCGACAATGCCTTCCGCACCGTGCAGCGCCAGAATGTCGGCATCCAGCTGGACGTGAAGCCGCAGGTCAATGCGGGCGGCTCGCTGAAACTCTATGTCCGCCTGGAGGTCAGTTCGATCGCCGGGCCGGTGTCGAGCAACAATAGCGAGCTGATCCTCAACAAGCGCGCGTTCGAGAATGTGTTCACCCCCGACGACGGCCAGATCACCGTCATCGGCGGCCTGCTCGACGATAATGAGCGGCGCACGATCGAGAAGATCCCGTTGCTCGGCGACATTCCGGGCCTGGGCGCGCTGTTCCGGTCCAAGGCGCGCAGTCGGTCGAAGACGAACCTGATGGTCTTCATCCGCCCGACCATCCTGCGCACGCCCGAGGACAGCCGCCGCGTCACCGAACAGCGCTACGGCTATCTCCGCCAGCTCCAGGGCTATGCCCAGCCCGGCGTCGAGCCGTCGATCGACGAACTGGTCCGCGACTATATGAACGCCGCGCCGCCGATCCCGCACGCACCGATGCCCGGCAATATCGAGGACCCGCGCATCGCGGTGCCCGTCGCCAAGTCGGTCGAACCGATCAAGCGCCGTGACTGACGACGAGCAGCCTATCACCACGGGGGACACCGTTCCTTTGCCACTGGGCACGCCCCTCCCGCAGGCGGGAGGGGATGGGGGAGGGCCACCCGCGCTCCCGCTCCCCACGCCCGACGAAGCGCTGGAGCTGGTCGCCCCGCTGACCATCCCTTATGCCTTTGCGCGTAAGTTCGGCACGGTCGTCCACACCGCCGACCCGCTGACCATTGCCCTGCGCGAAGGCGCCGACCCGCGCGCGCTGATCGAGCTGCGCCGTCATATCGGTCGCCCCTTCGCCATCGCGCGGGTGGAAGGCCCCGCCTTCGACCGGCTGTTGTCCGACGCCTATGCGATGGACGGACAGGCGACCGCGATCGCGGCGGTGGGCATGGGCGACGAGCTGGACATGCTGGCCGACGGTATCCCGACCGCCGAGGACCTGCTCGACACCGCCGACGACGCGCCCGCCATCCGGCTCATCAACGGCATCATCGCCGACGCCGCGCGCAACGGCGTGTCGGACATCCATATCGAGCCGTACGAGACCGGCCTCGTCGTGCGGATGCGCATCGACGGCGTGCTGCGCGAGACGCTCAGGATGCCGCCGCATGTCGCGCCGGTGGTGGTCAGCCGCATCAAGGTCATGGCCCGGCTCGACATCGCCGAGCGGCGCGTGCCGCAGGACGGGCGCATGGCGCTGACCCTGGGCGGCAAGCTGCTCGACGTGCGTGTCTCGACGCTGCCCAGCCGGGCCGGGGAGCGCGTGGTGCTGCGTATCCTCGACAAGGAGAATGCGGGTATCGACCTCGACGCGCTGGGCATGAACCCGGCCATGTACGCGCTGCTGCGCGAGGCGTTGAGCGAGCCCAACGGCATCATCCTCGTCACCGGCCCGACCGGCTCGGGCAAGACGACCAGCCTCTATGCGGCCTTGCGCCTGCTCAACGACGGCAGCCGCAATATCCTGACCGTCGAGGACCCGGTCGAATATGCGGTCGAGGGTGTGGGCCAGACCCAGGTGAATGCGAAGGTCGGGTTGACCTTCGCGGCGGGTTTGCGCGCGATCCTGCGCCAGGACCCGGACGTGGTGATGGTCGGCGAAATCCGCGACCGCGAGACCGCCGAGATCGCGGTGCAGGCCTCGCTGACCGGACACCTCGTGCTGTCGACGGTCCACACCAACGATGCGGTCGGCGCGATCACCCGGATGCGGGACATGAAGGTCGAGCCGTTTCTGCTCGCCTCCACCTTGCGTGCCGTGATCGCCCAGCGGCTGGTGCGGCGGCTGTGCCCGGTATGCAGGCGGCCGGTCGAGGCCAGGAACACGGTCGCGCCGCTACTCGGCATCGACGCCCATGCCACGGTGTATGAGGCGGTCGGCTGTCCGCAATGCAACGGCAGCGGTTATAAGGGCCGGACCGGCGTCTATGAAGCGGTGCGCGTCGACGATACCATCCGGCGGCTGATCAACGAAGGCGGCGACGAACAGGCGATCGCGGCGCACGCCTTTGCCCGGCAACAGCCGCTGGCCGCCGTGGCGCGGGCGCTGGTGCTGGACGGCATGACCACGGCGGAGGAAGCCATCCGCGTATCCCGCCGCGACTCCGACGCGGGGTAAGGGAGGTGCGCACGCTCATCATCCCCCGTTCCCCCGCGAAGGCGGGGGGCCAGTGCCTTTGCCGTATCACGCTGGACGCTGTCGGTCATTATGGCATGGGTTCGCGCGGAGACGCGGAGACGCGGAGAGAAAATGAGTTCACGCAGAGCCGCGGAGGACGCAGAGATGGCGTACCCGCCGCGCCAGCGGCCCTCTTGCCTCTGTCGGTTATAGATGTCGTGCGCTGCCGCGCACGAGACACCTCTGCGTCCCCCGCGCCTCTGCGCGAACATCCCCTTCTTCTCCGCGTCTCCGCGTCTCCGCGTGAGCTGGAAGGGCGATCCGGCATGCCGCAAGGCAACTGGCCCTCCGCCTTCGTGGGGGAACGCGGCAGAGTGGAGGTGCACTGACATGGCCGGGTTCGACTATGTCGCGATCGACACCCGGGGCACGGAGAAGCGGGGCTTTATCCCGGCCGAAACCGCCGACGCCGCCCGCGCCGCGCTGGAGAAGCAGCGGCTTTATGTCGTGTCGGTCAAGCCCGGTAGCGGCGACACCGCCGAGCGGCGGCCGCTGTTCGGACTGAAGCTCGGCCGCGCGCGCATGTCGGTCAAGCAGCTGACGCTCTTCACCCGCCAGCTCGCCACGCTCAACCGCGTCTCGCCGCTGGAGGAAAGCCTTCGCACGATTACCCGCCAGACCGAGCAGGAGCGGGTGCGCGCCATCGTCGCGACCGTGCATCAGGGCGTCACCGAAGGGCGTCGCCTGGCCGATGCGATGGCGCGCGAGCCCAAGAGCTTCCCGCCCCTGTACCGCGCGATGGTCGCGGCGGGGGAGAGTTCGGGCACGCTGCCGACCATCCTCGAACGGCTCGCCGCATTGCTCGAACGGCAGGCGGAGATTCGCGGCAAGCTGATCACCGCGCTCGCCTATCCGACGATCCTCGCAGTCGTGGCGATGGGCGTCGTCACCGCGCTGATGATGTTCGTCGTGCCGCAGGTGGTCGAACAGTTCGATACGGTCGGACAGGAGCTGCCCTTCCTGACGCGCATGGTCATCACCGTATCGGACCTGCTGGTCGGTTGGTGGTGGCTGATGGCGGGGATCGTCGTGCTCGGCGGCGTCGGGTTCTGGCGCGCGCTGAAGGTGCCGTCGATCCGGCTGTCCTTCGACAGCTGGCTGCTGAAGCTGCCGCTGCTCGGCCGGTTGTTGCGCGACCTGCACGCGGCGCGGATGGCGCGCACGCTGGGGACGATGGTGGCGAGCCGGTTGCCGCTTCTCGAAGGGCTGACGTTGACCGCCGGGACCATCCATAACCGCCGGTTGCGCGTGGCGTCCGACGCGATCGTCGATGCGATCCGGGGCGGCGGCAGCCTGTCCGCCGCGATGCGGCGCGCCGGGGTGTTCCCGCCCTTGCTCACCTATCTGGCCGCCAGCGGCGAGGCGGCGGGGCGGCTGGACGAGATGCTGGAGCGCGCCGCCGATTATCTGGAGCGCGAATTCGACCGCTTCACCGCCACCGCTTTGTCGCTGCTGGAGCCGGCGATCATCGTCGTAATGGGCGGCGTGGTCGCCACCATCGTGCTATCCATCCTGCTGCCGATCCTCCAGCTCAACACGCTGGCGGGACAATGAGTCGAGAGGACATGTTCATGCGTACCCCCAATCCCCGGCGGATCCGCCGCAAGCGTCCGGCGAACGGCTTTACCCTGGTCGAGCTGATGGTTGTCATCGTCATCATCGGCCTGCTGGCGACGATCGTGGCGCTGAACGTGCTGCCGTCGGGCGACACCGCCAAGATCCAGAAGGCCAAGGCCGACATCTCGAACATCGAGACGGGGCTGGAGATGTACAAGCTCCAGAACCTGACCTTCCCGACCACGGCGCAGGGGCTGCCCGCGCTGGTGTCGATGCCCGCCGGGCTGGCCGATCCGTCGCGTTATCAGAAGGGCGGCTATCTGAAGAAGCTGCCCGACGATCCCTGGGGCCGCCCCTATCTCTATGCCTCGCCCGGCCAGCATGGCGAGGCGGATATCTGGACCTATGGCGCCGACGGCAAGGAAGGCGGCGAAGGGGTCAATGCGGATATCGGCAACTGGGATAAGTGACGCGGGCTGCCCGCCTGGATGCCGGTGACGGTGGCGGGCGCGGCCTGCGTGGAGGGCGCGGAACGTGGCCTTCGACTTCGCTCAGGCTGAACGGGGGTGGAGGTCTGGTCCCGACCTCCGTTCGCAATGAGCGAAGTCGACGTGCATGGGCCAACGGCTTCACCCTGGTCGAACTGATGATCGTCATCACCGTGATCGGCCTGGCCTCGGCGGTGGCGGTGCTGTCGCTGCCCGACCGGCGGGGCCGCGTCACCGACGAGGCGTTGAAGTTCGCCGCCCGCGTCCGCGCCGCGCATGACGTGGCGGTGGTCGAGGCGTCGCCGGTCAGCATATGGGTCACGCGCGGCGGTTATGGTTTCGACCGGCGGGCGAACGGCGCTTGGAGCCCGATGACCGCCAAGCCCCTGCGCGTCGCCCAGTGGGAAGACGGCACCCAGGCGGTGATTCCCGATGCCAGCGGCCGGGTGCGGATCACCTTCGACGTGACGGGGCTGGCGGACCGCCCGGTCGAACTGCGCCTGACGCGGGAGCGAGCGAGCAGCATCGTGCGGATCGGCGCGGACGGCACGGTGCGTGTCGATGGGTAAGGGGCATTTTTATCCTCCCCGGCACGGGGAGGTGGCAGCGCAAAGCGCTGACGGAGGGGGGCTTCCTCATGAGTCGACCCTTGCGGCGATCCCCCTCCACCATCCTGCGGATGGTCCCCCTCCCCGTGCCGGGGAGGATGGCTTCACCCTGATCGAGATCATGGTCGCGCTGGCGGTGTTCAGCCTGGCGGCGATGGCGCTGGTGCGGCTGGAGAGTGCGACGATCCGGGGGGCCTCGACCCTGGACGAGACCGTGGTGGCGCAGATGGTCGCGCGCAACATCGCCGTTTCGGCCGTCACCGACCCGCAGGCGCCCGCGCTGGGCCGGACGACGGGCGCGGAGGTGAATGGCGGGCGCAGCTGGAAATGGACGCGGATCGTCAGCGGCACGGGCGATGCGCGGGTCGTGCGGATCGACGTGGCGGTGACGAATCCGGGGGGCCGCGTCGTCGGGCGGATGACGATGGTCCGCCCGCCCATGGCCGCGCCGCCGGTCGGGGTGTCGGTGTCGTGACGGGCGTGTCGACCCATCTGTTCCCCCGCGCAGGCGGGGGTCCGGTTCCTTCCGCTGTCGGTCGGGCGGGCCAATCGAGCCACAGATTGCCAACGGAGCGAGAACCGGACCCCCACCTGCGCGGGGGAACGGGGGAACAGGGCTTCACCCTGGTCGAGGTCATGGTGGCGCTGCTCATCTTCGCGATGCTGGCCGCCGCTGCCGTGGCGATCCTGTCGCTCAGCGTCCGGGCGCAGGGGGTGACGGGGCAGAAGCTCGACGCGATGGCGGCGGTCAGCCGCACGACCGCGATCCTGTCGGCCGATCTGGCGCAGGCGGTCGACCGGCCGACGCGCGACGAGGGCGGCGTCCTGACCCCCGCCATGGTCGCCGGGCCGGACGCGATGCGGCTGGTGCGGGGCGGCTGGAGCAATCTCGACAATGCGGCGCGGCCTTCGGTGCAGAAGGTCGCCTATCGCCTGAACGGCAACGTGCTGGAGCGGGTCGCCTGGCCGCTGCTCGACGGAGCCGCGCCGATGGAGCCTGCCGCGCTGATGGAGCATGTGCGCGAGTTGCATCTGCGTTACCGCTTCAACGGCGCGTGGCTCGACCAGTGGCAGGGGCAGCCGGGCGTCGCCCTGCCGCAGGCGGCCGAGGTCACGATCGTGCGTGACGACGGCATGATCTATCGCCAGCTGTTCCTGGTCGGCACCGGCTATGTCGGTACGGCCGTGATGCCCCAGCCCGGTCCGTCTCCCAGCCCGACGCCGACACCCAATGGCTAGACCGCTGCCGCCAGCGGGCGAGCGCGGGGCCGCGCTGCTGACCGTCCTGATCCTGGTTGCCGTGATCGCGGTGCTGGCCGCCACCGCGCTGGAAAAGCTGCGCCTGTCGACCCGGCTGGGCGGCAATGCGGTCGCGATCGAGCAGGCGCGCGGTTTCGCCTATGCGGCCGAGGCGCTGGCGATCATCCGCATCGGCGACCTGCTGGAACGCGCCCAGGGCAAGGTGTCGCTGCTCGGCGGATGGAGTGACCGGCCCTTCGCATTGCCGTTGGGCGATATCGCGGGCGGGGGCAGCGCGGTCGCGCGGGTGACGGACGGGGGCAATTGCTTCAACCTCAACGGCCTGGTGCAGGACCTGCCCGGCCAGCCCGGCATGCTGGTCGGCAATGCGGTCGAGGTCGCGCATTTCGCCAAGCTGATGCGGCTGCTGAACGTGCCCGGCCAGGTCGCGCAGCAGGTCGCGACCGCCGCGTCCGACTGGATCGACAGCGACCAGAACCCGCAAGGGGGCGGCGCGGAGGACCCCATCTATCTGGCGCGCGATCCGTCCTATCGGACCGGCGGCGCGATGATGGCGGATGTCAGCGAGCTGCGCATGGTCAGCGGCGTCACACCCGAGCTTTATGCCCAGCTTCGCCCCTGGCTCTGCACCTTGCCCGAGGCGAAGCCGACGAGCGTCAACATCAACACGCTGGCCCCCGAACAGGCGCCCCTGGTCGCCATGGCGCAGGTCGATACGATTTCGCCCCCCGCCATCGCCCAGGCCCTTTTGCGCCGCCCGCCGCAAGGCTATGCCGACGCCGGTGCCTTCTGGGCGCAGATACCGGGGGCGAGCGGGGGCGGCGGCGTGGCGGTGACGACGCGCTGGTTCAACTTGCGTATCGATGTCGGTCTGGGCAGCGTGACGGTGCAGGAGCGCGCGCTGGTCGACGCCACGCGACAGCCGCCGCGCCTGGTGGCACGGATTTGGGGGGAAGAGTGATGAGTGCGACCAACCTCCTGTTCCTGCCGCCGGGGGATGGCGGCGATTATCGCTGGATGCGGATCGAGGACGAGCGCGTCGCCGCCGCCGGAGACGGCCTGCCGCAGGGTGATGGCGAGATCATCGCCGTCGCGCCCGCCGATGCGGTGTCGTTGCACTGGGCCGAGATTCCCGCCCGCTCGACCGCCCAGGCCGCCGCCGCGGCGCGCCTGCTCGCCGCCGAGGTGAGCGCCGCGCCGATGGACGAACTGCACGTCGCGGTCGGGGAGGACGAGGCAGGCAGCCGCCCGATCGGCATCGTCAATCGCGGGGCGATGGCGGGATGGCTGGCGCGGCTGGGCGCGGCGGGGGTCGATCCGGTCGCCGTCGTGCCCGCACCGCTGCTGCTGCCGCGTCCTGACGAGGGGTATGTGCGTGGGCATTTGGCCGGGCAGGGCGTGGTCCGCGGGCGCGCGTCGGGCTTTGCCGACGAGCCGGGCTTGACCGAGATCGTCACGGGTGACGCGCCGCTCGACGATCTGGATGATGCGGCGGTCGCGGCCGCGCTGGGCGCGGTGGCGGCGGTGCCCGCGCTCGACCTGCGGCAGGGAATTTTTGCGCGGCGGCGGGGCTTTTCGATCGACTGGCGGCTGGTCAAGCGGCTGGCATGGCTGGGCGTCGCCATCGTCGTCGCCACGCTGGCGATCGATTTCGTGCGCTGGACCAAATACAGTTTCGCCGCCGACGCGACCGAGGCGAAGATCGAGCAGGTCGCCCGCACCGCCCTGCCGCGCGGCGAGACGTTGGTCGATGCCGATCGCCAGCTGACCGAGCGACTGTCGGGGTTGCGCGGGCCGGGCCAGGGGTTCAGCCGGACGGCGGCGGCGGTGTTCGCGGCCGTGCGCGCGGTGCCCGGCACCGAGCTGACCGCCCTCGACTTTCAGCCCAGCGGCGACATCCGTTTGGGTGTCGCGGTCGATCGCGAGGCGCTGGCCACCGACCTGAAGCGCGCGATCGAGGCGGAGGGCTTTACCGTTCAGCCCAGCACCTTCGTCGCGGCGAACGGCCGAATCACGGGAGAATTCACGGTGCGCGCACGATGAAGGCGCTGAAACTCTGGTTCGATGGGCGCAGCCTTCGTGAGAAGCGGCTGCTGCTGGTCATGGGGGCACTACTGGTCGTGACGCTCCTATGGGGCGGCCTGTTGCGCCCGCTGGACGACGGCCTGTCGAGTGCGCGGGAACGCCACGCCGATGCGGTGATCCGGCTGGGCGAGGCGCAAGCCATCGCGGCCGAGCTGAACCAGCGTCGCCGCCGTCCGCCGGCCCTTTCGGGCACGCTGGCCGACACGGTGCGTCTGTCGGCGGAGCAGGTGGGCTTCGGCCTTTCGGCGCTGACCGAGGACGGCCCCGGCCGGGTGCGCGCGCAGATCGCCTCGGCGCGGCCATCCGCGCTGACGCCGTGGCTGGCACGGCTGGAGCGGGGCGGCGTGCTGGTCGAGCAGGCGACATTGACCGACAATGGCGACCGGACGGTCGGTGTCGCCCTTATCCTGCGGACGCGGGTGTCGTGATGCGGTTGCGGATGACCACGCGGCCCTTGGTGTTGTTCGCCGCCATGCTGACCGTGGCGCTGATCGTCTTCCTGCCGATGCGGCTGGCGCTCGGCGCAACGGGTCTCGCCGATCAGGGGTTGAGCGCGCGCCGGGTCGGCGGCACGATCTGGGGCGGCAGCATGATCGAGGCGCGGTTCGGCGCGGTGGCGCTGGGTGATCTCCGCGTGTCGCTGTCGCCGCTCGCCCTGCTGGTCGGGCGGGCGAAGCTGGCGTTCGAGGGAGCGGGCGCCGATGGCCGTCCGATCGCCGGGTCCGCGACGGTCAGCCGCCACGCCATGGGCATCGACGGCGTCACCGCCTCCTTGCCCGCCGCGACGCTCTTTGCCCCGCTGCCGGTGACGACGCTGGCGCTGGAGGATGTGACCGTCCGCTTCCGTGATGGCGTGTGCGAGGAAGCGGCGGGCCGCGTCCGTGCGACCGTGGCGGGCGAGGCGGGCGGCTTGCCGCTGCCGCCGACGATGATGGGCACCGCGCGGTGCGAGGCGGGCGCGCTCCTCCTGCCGATGACGGGGCAGGGTGGTGCGGAGGGCGTCAACCTGCGCATCCGTCCCGATGGCCGCTACACCGCCGATCTGGTCCTGACGCCCGGCGATCCGGCGGCGGCAGCGAAGTTGGAGCAGCTGGGTTTCGTGGCCGGGACAGGGGGCGGATATCGACTTTCGGCAGAAGGACGATTTTGACCGCTTGACGAAAGCGGGTGATCCCGTTTAGGGGCGCAAGCCTTCGCGGCGACCGTAGTTCAATTGGTTAGAGCGCCGGCTTGTGATGCCGGAAGTTGCGGGTTCAAGTCCCGTCGGTCGCCCCATTCTTCTCCGGCCATATCCTGGCCACGGCACCGGCCCCTTTCGCGCCCGTGTCCCCCCTCAATCCTCACCGATAGGGTGGCCGGGTCGAAAGTCTCGGTCCGGTTCCGCTTTTGTCGGACCGAAGGACGAGCATGACGGACTGGGGCTTTCCCGATTTCGACGCGCATGAAGGCGTACACCTGTTCACCGATCCCGCTTCGGGTCTGCAGGCGGTCATCGCCGTGCACTCGACGCATCTCGGCCCGGCGGCGGGCGGCGCGCGCTTCTGGAACTATGGCACGCCCGCGCTGGCGATCACCGACGCGCTGCGCCTTTCGCGCGGCATGAGCTACAAGAACGCGATGGCGGGTCTGGCGCTGGGCGGCGGCAAGGGCGTGGTCCTGGCGGCCAAGCCCGGCGACGTCATCACCACCGCGCAGCTCGAAGCGTTCGGCCGCGCGGTCGAGTCGCTCGGCGGTCGCTATGTGACGGCCGAGGATGTCGGCATGTCGGAAGAGCGGATGAAGGTCATCGCGACCCAGACCCGTTATGTCTCGGGCCTGCCAGTGGCGAGCGGTGCGGCGGGCGGCGACCCCGGCCCCTATACCGCGCACGGCGTCTATCTGGGCGTAAAGGCCGCCGCCAAGCGTGGGCTGGGCGCAACCGACATGAAGGGCGTGCGCGTCGCGATCCAGGGCGTCGGCTCGGTCGGCGGCGGTCTCGCCAAGCTGCTGGCGAAGGACGGCGCGGTGCTTACCATCGCCGACGTCAATCAGGCGCGGGCGGAACAGATGGCGGCGGAACTGGGCGCGAGCGTTGCTTCGGCCGACGAGATCCTGTTCGCGGACGTCGATCTGGTCAGCCCCAATGCGCTGGGCGCGGTCTTGACCGCCGATTCGATCCAGCGCCTGAAGGCCAAGGTCGTCGCGGGTGGCGCGAACAACCAGCTGGCGACCCGCGAGGACGGCGCGCGCGTGGCGGAGGCGGGCATCCTCTATGCGCCCGATTACGTCATCAATGCAGGCGGCATCATCAATGTCGGCCTGGAATATCTGGGCCAGGGCGACGAGGCCGAGGTCATGGCGCGCATCGCCAAGATTCCCGAGCGTCTGGAACAGGTGTGGCAGCGTTCGGCGGAAACGGGTCATCCGGCGTCGGACGTGGCGGACGAAATTGCGCAGGGTCTGATCGGGCGGTAAAACCACACGCTCTTGAGACTCACGCCCCTCCCGCAAGCGGGAGGGGATGGGGGAGGGCAAGGAGTCTCACCGAGACCATCGTTTGTGGCCATGCCCTCCCCAAACCCAGTTTCAGGTAAACGATGCCCCGCATCGTTTAGGTCATGCTGGGAGCATGACCGACCTGAAACTCGCCTGCGGGAGGTGCTTAAGAAGAGAGTGAGTCCCCCTCACTCACACCCATCGAAATTCCCGCACCGAAACCCGGTTGACGAACCGCCCCCTCGCGCCCATTTGCCAATCGGATCAAATCCATCCGATTGGGAGTCCATGCGCCTTTCCAGCCTAGCCGATTATGCGGTCGTGATGATGACCGCCGCCGCGCGCGAAGGCGTGGGTGGGCGGAGCAACGCGACCTTGCTGGCGGGGCAGACGGGGGTGCCTTTGCCTACCGCCCAGAAGCTGGTCAGCCGTCTGGCGGGCGCAGGGCTCATCGAGAGTACGCGCGGCACCGGCGGCGGTATCCGCCTGGCGCGCGAGGCGGACGCGATCAGCCTGGCCGATATCGTCGAGGCGGTGGACGGCCCGATCGCGCTGACCGCGTGCGTCGACGGCGCCGCGCATGACTGCGGCCTGGAAATGCAGTGCCGGGTCCGGCCGCATTGGCATGTCGTCAATCAGGCGGTACGCGCCGCCTTTTCCGGGGTGACGCTCGCGACGCTCGCCGCCGATCCTGTTGAATCGCAAGTGATGGACGCCGATCCGCGTCCGGGGGTATTCGCCTGATGGCCACGAAGAATGCAGAGGCGCTCGCCGCCGCCAACAAGAAGTACGAGTGGGGCTTCGCCACCGACATCGAGCAGGACTTCGCGCCCAAGGGGCTGAGCGAGGATACGGTCCGCTATATCTCGGCCAAGAAGGGCGAGCCCGAATGGATGCTCGACTGGCGGCTGAAGGCGTTCCGCCTGTGGCAGACGCTGGAGACGCCGGACTGGGCCAAGCTCAACATCCCGCCGATCGACTATCAGGACGCGTATTATTACGCCGAACCGAAGCAGAAGAAGACGATCGCGTCGCTGGACGAGCTGGACCCGGAAATCCGCCGGACCTACGAAAAGCTGGGCATCCCCATCGCCGAGCAGGAAGTGCTGGCGGGCGTCGAGGGCGCGCGCAGGGTCGCGGTCGACGCGGTGTTCGACAGCGTCTCGGTCGCGACCACCTTCCGCAAGGAGCTGGAAGCGGCGGGCGTGATCTTCCGCTCGATCAGCGAGGCGATCAAGGAATATCCCGATCTGGTCCGCAAGTGGCTGGGCAAGGTCGTGCCGCAGCGCGACAATTACTTCGCGACGCTCAACTCGGCGGTCTTCTCGGACGGCACCTTCGTTTATATCCCCGAGGGCGTTCGCTGCCCGATGGAGCTGTCGACCTATTTCCGCATCAACGCGGAGAATACCGGCCAGTTCGAGCGCACGCTGATCGTCGCGGACAAGGGGGCCTATGTCTCCTATCTCGAAGGCTGCACCGCGCCGATGCGCGACGAGAACCAGCTGCACGCGGCGGTCGTCGAGCTGGTCGCGCTGGACGACGCCGAGATCAAATATTCGACCGTCCAGAACTGGTATCCGGGCGACGAGAACGGCGTCGGCGGCATCTACAACTTCGTCACCAAGCGTGCGCTCTGCCAGGGTAAGAACAGCAAGGTGTCGTGGACGCAGGTCGAAACCGGCTCGGCGGTGACGTGGAAATACCCGTCCTGCGTGCTGGCGGGCGACGGCTCGGTGGGCGAATTCTACTCGGTGGCGGTCACGAACAACCGCCAGCAGGCCGACACCGGCACCAAGATGATCCATCTGGGTAAGAATACCCGCTCGACCATCGTGTCGAAGGGGATTTCGGCCGGGCGTTCGGACAACACCTATCGCGGGTTGGTCCGCGTGGCGGCGACCGCCGAGAATGTCCGCAACTTCACCCAGTGCGATAGCCTGTTGCTGGGCGATCAGTGCGGCGCGCACACCGTGCCCTATATCGAGGTGAAGAACCCCAGCGCCCAGATCGAGCATGAGGCGACGACCAGCAAGATCAGCGAGGACCAGCTATTCTATGCCATGTCGCGCGGGTTGGATCAGGAAGCGGCCGTCGCGCTGATCGTCAACGGCTTTGCGCGGGAAGTCTTGCAGCAACTCCCGATGGAGTTCGCGGTCGAGGCGCAGAAGCTGCTGGGGATTTCGCTGGAAGGTTCGGTCGGGTGACACTGACGCCGCGCGACGACGCCCGACGCCACGACACCCCTCCCCTTCAGGGGAGGGGCCGGGGGTGGGGCATGTCCGCAGGGGCGCTCGACCGTTTGTCGGGCTACGCCCGCACGATGCGTCGTGAACCGACCGAGCCGGAAAAACGACTCTGGGCGCGTCTTTCGCGGTCGCAACTGGGCGGTTTCAAATTCCGTCGGCAGGCCGTGATCGGCAGCTATATCGCCGACTTTCTCTGCCCGGCAGCGGGCTTGATCGTTGAGGTCGATGGCGAAACCCATGCCGATGCACAGCGGGATGTTCGGCGCGATGCGGCACTTACGGAATTGGGTTTTAGGGTCGTTCACATCGGCAATACTGATGTGATGCACAATATCGAGGGTGTATTGGCGCACCTGCTCGGCACGCTGCAAGCGATGCCCGCGCGGTGGGCGCCCCACCCCAACCCCTCCCCTGAAGGGGAGGGGCTGACGAGGATATGACAATGCTGAAAATTGAAAACCTCCATGCCGAGATTGACGGCAAGCCGATCCTCAAGGGCCTGACGCTCGAGGTGAATGCGGGCGAAGTCCATGCGATCATGGGGCCGAACGGCGCGGGCAAGTCGACGCTGGGCTATGTGCTGGGCGGGCGTCCGGGTTACGAATTGACCGAGGGTTCGGTGACGTTTAACGGCGTCGACCTGCTCGAGCTGGAGCCGAACGAGCGCGCTGCGGCGGGCCTGTTCCTGGGCTTCCAATATCCGGTCGAGATCCCCGGCGTGTCCAACGTCCAGTTCCTGCGCGAGAGCCTGAACGCCCAGCGTGGGCAGCGTGACGAAAAGCCGCTGTCGGGCGCCGAGTTCCTGAAGCTCGCCCGCGCGCAGGCCGATGGGTTGGGGCTGAACCAGGACATGCTCAAGCGTCCGGTCAATGTCGGCTTCTCGGGCGGCGAGAAGAAGCGCAACGAGATGGTCCAGATGGGCATCCTGAACCCCAAGTTCGCGATCCTGGACGAAACGGACTCCGGCCTCGACATCGACGCATTGCGAATCGTCGGCGACGGCATCAACCGGATCATGCGCGCGCCCGACAAGGCGGTGCTGCTCATCACCCATTATCAGCGGCTGCTCGACTATGTGCAGCCCGACCGGGTACACGTGCTGGCCGATGGCCGCATCGTGCGCTCGGGCGGCCCCGAACTCGCGCTCGAACTGGAGCGTGAAGGCTATGTGGGCGTCGAGGGAGCGGCGGCGTGACGACCACGCTGGAACTCCCCTCGACCCGGCAAGAGGCGTGGCGCTGGGCGGATATCGACGCGCTTCGCCGTGCGGCGGAGAGCGAGCGGGCGGTGCCGGTTGCGGGGGCAGATCGCTTCCTCGACCTGCCCGGTGCGCGGTTGCTGTTCGTGGACGGGGTGCTGGATGAAAGCGCCAGCAACCTTGGCCCGGTGCAGCTGATGCAGATCGACGCCAGCGACCATCCGCTGGGACGGCAGGCGCTGGGGCGCGGCTGGTCGCTGCGGCTGGAGCGCGATGCGGTCGCCGAGCCGGTGCAGATCGTCCATGTCGCCAGCGGCGCGGCCAATCACCTGCCCGCCGAGATCGTGCTGGCTGAGGATGCGGCGGCGCAGGTCTATGAGACCTATGTCGGGCGCGGCTGGACCAACCGGCTGACGCGGGTGACGCTGGCGACGTCGGCGCGGCTGATGCGTGGCGTTCGGCTGTTGCAGGATGACGGCTTCGTGTCGCTGCGCGAGGAAGCCGAACTGGGCGAGGGCGCGAGCCTGACCGCGACCTTCCTCGCGGCAGGCACCATGGGCGTGCGGATCGACGGCGGGATCACCCAGACCGGCGACGGCGCCTATGCCGAGTTCGGCGGCGCGCTGCTGACCAAGGGCGAGTTGAAGCAGGAGTGCGCGGTGGCCCTCCGCCATGCCGCGCTGAACGGGCAGAGCCATCAGCTGTGGCGCGCGGTCGCCGCCGATCGCAGCCAGGCGAGCCTTGCCGCACGGGTCGAGGTCGCACGCCATGCGCAGAAGACCGATGGCGAGCAGTCGCTTCGCGGCCTGCTGCTCCAGCGGACGGCGACGGTGAATTTGAAGCCCGAGCTGGAAATCTTCGCCGACGACGTGAAGTGTGCGCACGGCGCGACGGTGGGCGAGCTGGACGCCAAGGCACTGTTCTACATGCAGAGCCGTGGCATTCCGAAGCCCCGCGCGCAGGCGCTGCTGACGCGCGCCTTCGTGGCTGATGCGATCGACCGGATCGGAAACGAGGTGGTGCGCGAAGCCTTTGCGGCGGACGCGGACGCCTGGCTGGAGGCGGCGCTTTGACGAGCGCCGCGCCTCTCGACCGGGTGGCGGATTTCCCGGCGATCCCGGACGGCTGGGCCTATCTTGACACCGCCGCGACCGCGCAGAAGCCGCAAGCCGTCATCGACGCGATCACCCGTGCCTATGACACCAGCTATGCCACCGTGCATCGCGGCGTCTATCAGCGTTCGGCCGATATGACGGTGGCCTATGAGAAGGCGCGGGAGGCGACGGCGCGGTTCATCGGCGCGGGGTCGGCGAACGAGATCGTCTTCACGCGCGGTGCGACCGAGGGGATCAATCTGGTCGCGCAATGCTGGGCCGCGACCAACCTGAAGGCGGGCGACCGTATCCTGCTGTCGATGCTGGAGCATCATTCCAACATCGTGCCGTGGCAGATGGTGGCCGAGCGGCTGGGCGTCGCGATCGACGTGTTGCCGCTGACCGCCGACCACCGCATCGATCTGGACGCGATGGAACGGATGCTGACCCCGGCGCACAAGCTGGTGGCGCTGGGCCATGTGTCGAACGTGCTGGGCTCGGTCCTGGACGGGCGTCGCGCGGCCGATCTGGCGCATGGTGTGGGCGCGAAGATCCTGCTCGACGGCTGCCAGGCGGTGCCGCGTATCGCGGTCGATGTGAAGGCGCTGGATTGTGACTTCTACGTCTTCTCGGGCCACAAGCTCTATGGTCCGACCGGCATCGGCGTGCTGTGGGCGCGGACCGAACTGCTCGACGCGATGCCGCCCTATCAGGGGGGCGGGTCGATGATCGACCGGGTGAGCTTCGAGAAGACCACCTATGCCCCCCCGCCCGGCCGGTTCGAGGCGGGGACGCCGCATATCGTCGGCGCGCTGGGGCTTCATGCCGCGATCGACTATGTGTCGGCCATCGGGCTGGATGCGATCCATGCGCATGAGGCGGCGCTGGTGATGCAAGCGCGCGAGGGGCTGTCGGCGATCAACTCTGTGCGATTGCTGGGGCCGGAAGACTCGGCGGGAATCGTCAGTTTCGCGGTCGAGGGGGTTCATCCCCATGATATCGGCACCATATTGGACGAGAGCCGGGTGGCGATCCGCGCAGGCCATCACTGCGCCCAGCCGCTGATGGACGCGCTCGGCCTGCCCGCCACCGCGCGGGCGAGCTTCGGCGTGTATAATGGACCCGATGACGTCGCGGCGCTGGTGGATGGCGTCCGGCGGGTCACGAGGATTTTCGGATGAGCGATTATAGAATCGAAGAGGTCGACAGCGTGGCGCAGCCGCCCAAGGCGCGTGTGCAGGATGTCGTCGAGACACCGGCGACGGAAGCTGGGGCGGAGCGCCAGCGCGACTATCTCTCGGGCTTCCTCTCGCAAAAGCCGACCGCCGACGATCCGACCCAGCCGGGCGGCGCGCTGTATGACGGGATCATCGACGCGCTGAAGGATATTTTTGACCCCGAAATCCCGGTCAACATCTATGACCTGGGTCTGATCTATGGCGTCGAGGTGACCGAGGGCGGCCATGCGGTCGTCACCATGACGCTGACCACCCCGCATTGCCCGGTCGCCGAGTCGATGCCGGGCGAGGTCGAACTGCGCGTCTCGGCGGTGCCGGGGATCGCGACGGCGGACGTCAACCTCGTCTGGGACCCGCCCTGGGACCCGCAGAAGATGTCGGACGACGCCAAGCTCGAACTGGGGATGCTCTGACCATGGCCACCACCCTGCGCCCGCGCCCCGCCGCGCTGAACCTGACGCCCTCCGCCGAGGCGCGGATCGCCGAGCTGATGGCGCGCGCGCCGGAGGGGGCGATCGGGGTGAAGCTGTCCACCCCGCGCCGGGGGTGTTCGGGACTGGCCTATTCGGTCGATTACGTGACCGAGGCCAAGGCGTTCGACGAGAAAATCGACACGCCGGGCGGCACCTTGTTCGTCGATGGCGGATCGATCCTGTACCTGATCGGATCGACCATGGATTGGGTCGAGGACGACTTCACCGCGGGGTTCGTGTTCCAGAACCCCAACGCCAAGGGCGCGTGCGGGTGCGGAGAGAGCTTTACGGTTTAAGGGGAGGCGGTAGCGCCATCCCTGCACTCCGCTCGCACTGTCGAAGTCGAAGTGCACGTTCTGAACGGCGGCGCGGAATCCCGTGGCCTTCGACTTCGCTCAGGCTGAACGGAGGTTGGGGGTAAGGGGCTTTTGACACCTGTTCCCCGGCGAAGGCCGGGGTCCAGTTTCTTCCCGGTTGAGATTGCGGGGCGCCGCCATGTGGGAGGCAAAGGTCCCTGCCGACGAAACCGCATCGTAACCCGATCCCGGCCTCCACCGGGTTACAGCAATGGCCTAAACCCGGTGGTCCAGCTTCAGGCTGGCACCGTCCCACTCCACCGCCAGGTCGCGATAATCCCCGACCGTCGCATGGGCGGTATCCATCACCCCACGATGCGTCTCGGTAATCACCACCACCGTCATCCCCGCCGCTTCGGCCGCAGCGATCCCGGCGGGGGCGTCCTCGAAGGCCAGGCATTCCTCTGGCGCGACGCCCAGCCGTTTCGCGCCCAGCAGGAAGCCGTCGGGCGCGGGCTTGCTCCGCTTCGCATCCTCCGCCGTCACGAACACGCCCGGTAAAGGCAACCCCGCCGCCTTCAGCCGCACCTCCGCCAGCCGCTTCGGTGCGGAGGTCACGATAGCCCAGCGATCGGGGGGCAGGGCGGCCAGGAATGCCGCCGCGCCACCGATCGGCACCACATCGTCGACGTCCAGCATTTCCGCCTCGGTCAGCGCATGCGCCTCGGCCACCGGATCGATACCGGGCAGGTTCAACCGCCGGATCGTCTCGACCGACTGGACGCCGTGGATGGTCGGCAGGAACGCTTCCACGTCCAGCCCCTGCCGCTTTGCCCAGACGGTCCAGGCGCGCTCGGCCGATGCGATGGAACTCAGGATCGTCCCGTCCATGTCGAACAGGAAGCCGCCAAAGGCGCGTATCGGCAGGGGTGTGGACATGCCGTTCAGTTGGCCTGGAACACGCCGCAGGCGATGCGGCCGCCGCTATTGCCGCTGGGGTCGGTCTTCAGATCGTCGGCGGCGGCGTGGATCACGATCGCCGAGCCGTCGGCATCCAGCAGCCCCGCCATGGTCGCGCCCGGCAACACCACGCCCAGCGTCCCGCGTCCGTCATTGCCGACGGTCATGTTGGGCATGTCGCCCTCATGCGGCCCCTGCGGGTTCATGCTGCCATGCTGGCGCTGCGTCGGGTTCCAGTGGCCGCCCGCCGTGGTGAAGTCCGGCGCGTCGCAGCGGCCGACGGTGTGGACATGGACGCCGTGCATGCCCGCCGGCACGTTCATCGCGTCGAGGGTGATGCGCAATCCCCCGGCGACTTCGGTCGCGGTGGCGCGGCCCGCATCCCCGCCGGTGCCGGTCCGCAGGCTCGCGGTCGCGCTGGCGCCGCTCGGGGTGGGAGAGCCCGTTTCCATCTTTGTCTGGTCGCAGGCCCCCAGGCCCAGCGCGGCGGTGCCGATGGTCAACAGCGTGAGATATTTCATGACGCAAGCTCCCTGTTCGATACGCATAGTTGCGGCGTGTTACCCGCCGGTTTCAAGCGGCCAACGCATCACGGGTTCATAGGATGCGCCGCCATGGCCCAGATGGCTTTGGTAGAGGACCAGATGGCCCATGGTGAAAGGCTCGCTGGACAGGCCCGCATGGACCGCACGCCACCCTTCGATCTCGGGTGCGCGTCCCGCCGAGCCGGGCAGGCGGGCCAGCGCGTCGTGCGGCGTGACGCCCGCCCAGAGCGTGTCGACCCGCCCCTTGCGATCGAACGTGCCGACGCCGGAAATCCGCACCATGGGGGCGGGGGCGCGAACCTGCCCCAGCGCGGCGGCGATATCCTCCGCCACCGGGCGGTCCACCTCGCCGATAAAGCGCAGGGTCAGGTGCAACTGGTCGTCATCCTGCCAGCGGGCCTGGGGAACGCCGTCCATCGCATCGGCGAGCAGGTCGCGAATGGCGGGCGGTGGGCGGAGCGCGACGAACAGACGAACCATGACAAAATATGTCTATCGCATTCCGTCGCGTTCGCGGGAACCTCCTCCGCTTGAAAAGCGTCCCCAACAGAGCGATATTTGGCCTAACCGGCATATGGCCGGGCAAAGGAGCAATAGTTCACCATGGCAAACTGGTCTGATCCACGGCCGAGCGCCGCGCCGTTCGGTACCACAGCCACCACGGGCTCGACCGCCTATGATGCGGGTCTGCGTTCGTACATGCTGTCCGTCTACAACTACATGACGTCGGGCGTGCTGCTGACGGGTATCGTCGCGCTGCTCTTCGCATGGGGTGGTCGCGACAGCATGGCCGCGCAGGTCTTCCTGAACGGCGGCGCGCTTCGCTACGTCATCATGTTCGCGCCGCTGGGCTTCGTGTTCGCGCTGAGCATGGGCGTGAACCGCATGAAGACCTCGACGATGCAGCTGCTCTTCTGGGCGTTTGCGGTCGTCATGGGGCTGTCGCTGTCGACCATCTTCCTGGTGTATAGCGGCGGTTCGATCGCGGGTGCCTTCTTCGCCACCGCGGCGGGCTTCGCGGCGCTGAGCCTCTATGGCTACACCACCAAGCGTGACCTGTCGGCGTTCGGCACCTTCCTGATCATCGGCCTGGTCGGCCTGATCGTCGCCAGCGTCATCAACATCTTCCTCCAGTCGGGGACGATGGGCCTGGTCATCAGCTTCGTCGGCGTTCTGCTGTTCGCCGGCCTGACCGCCTATGACACGCAGCGTACCAAGTCGATGTATTACGAGGTGCGCGGCACGTCGATGCAGGACCGGGTGGTCATCATGTCGGCGCTGAGCCTGTATCTCGACTTCATCAACATGTTCATGTTCATCCTGCGTCTGACCGGCTCCAGCCGCGACTGATCGGGTCGACAGAACAGATCCAGAAGGCCCGGCGGCATATCCGCCGGGCCTTTTTTCATGCGAAGGGGATACGGCCATGCGCCTGTCGATCGACGTGACGCTCGACTATGTTCTGAAGCAACCGGCCGATATCCTGCTCCAGATCGAGGTGGCGGCGACGCCCGACCAGCGGCTGGAGCATCAGTCGCTGACCATCTGGTCCGATCATCCGGTCGCGGCGGTGCGCGGCGAGGACGGAATCGGGCAACGTTGCTGGGTGCGTGCCGATCACGGCCTGCTCGCCCGTTATGAAGCAGTGGTCGCGGTCGAACGGCCGGTCGTCCGGCTGGAGCGGCTGGCGGCCACCCCGGCGCGCGGGCTGCCCGGTGAGCTGATCCCCTATATGCTGCCCAGCCGTTACTGCGAGTCCGACCGGCTGGAGGGCTTCGTCCGCCAGCGTTTCGGGGGGCTGTCGGGCGGAGCGATGGCGGCGGCGCTGGCCGATTGGGTGGCGACGCGCATGACCTATCAGTCGGGCGGGTCGAGCGGCGTCACGACCGCGCTCGACACCTTCGGATCGCGCAGCGGGGTGTGCCGCGACTATACCCATTTGCTGGTCGCGCTGGCCCGTGCGGCGGAAATTCCGGCGCGCTGTGTCGCCGCCTATGCGCCCGGCGTCGATCCGCCCGACTTCCATGCGGTGGCCGAACTGTGGCTGGAGGGCGGCTGGCATCTGGTCGACGCGACCGGCATGGCGCAGGCCGACGAGATCGCGCGGGTGTGCGTCGGCCGCGATGCGACCGACATCGCCTTCATGACGGTGTTCGGCGAGGCGCAGCTTTGCGATCAACGGGTGAAGGTGCGGCGGTTGGACGGATCGGCGCAGGAACGCTTGTCCGATCTGGCTCGTTGATCCGGTCCACTATGATGGGGAAGTGACATGAACGACAGCATCGACGATCGCGCGCTGGACAGCGTTTCGGTCGCGCCGGGCGGCGAGCAGGCCGAGCAGGGCAACCGCCCGCGTCCTCCCGAACAGGAAGCCGGGCAGGATCCCGCCATCACCGAGGACCTGCAGAAGAACCCGCAGGATGTCGACGCCCAGCTTGACGAGAGCCTGGACGAATCGATGGATGCCAGCGATCCGCCCTCGATCACCCAGCCCGGCCGCGATGGCCCGGCCGAGTCGTCGGGTTATACCGAAGAGGATCGCTGACCCGTACCGCATGACCGGGGGCGAGGGCCAGACATGGGCCTCTCCCCGGCTTCTTCCCTATGAAAATCACCCGCCGTTGCGTCCTCGCAACAAACTTGCCGAATATGTCGGGGTTCGGCGTATCTCGGAAAATTGATTGCTCCTATGGCGGTTCGTCGCAATCTATGTTGCGGCGCGGCGCTTTTCATGTTTGTCTGGACCGGCTCGTTCAGCGTTGCGTTAACCAAATGCGCGCATGATGATCGGGTTAGTTTCGATTGGGCGGGGTGATGATATGGGATCGAGGAGCAGACCGGCCGAAGGCGCGATGACCTTGGCGGAAATGAAGGAATTTGCAGGCTTCGCGGCGGCGACGCAGCGTTATATCCGCCGGTCGCTCGATATCGGGCTGGACCGTGAGGATGCGATGACGCGCTGGTCGCGTGACGTGGTCGAGGCGGCGAGCATCCGCGCCCAGGCCCGGCTGTACCGCAACCTGCCGGAAATCCGGCACCTGATCCCGGTCGATAGCGGCCTGGAGTCGCTGGAGCCGTTCATGGCGCCGTTCGTCACGATCGCGGCTTTCGACCTGGGGCAGGGGCGGCTGACCAGCTTCTCGGCTTTCCGGTTCCTCTATGAGCGGCTGGTCGGGGCCGAGGTGCGCCCATGGCTGCCTTCGATTTTCTGCGCGGCGGCGGCCCTGCCGCATCTGCATCCCGAATTGCGGCGGCAGCTGCTCCAGTCGATCAGCGAAGCGGCAGCGACCGCGGCGGGCTGGTCGAGCCGTCAGCCCGCCTTCTTCCCGCACTGGGTCGAGAAGGTCGACACGAACGGCACGTCGCTGGCCAACTGATGCCGCGCGATGGCGATGGCGGGGCCGGGGGGCGCCGCCATCGTCCGCTTGTTCCTTACCGGCAGGCACGCCAGCCCATCGACCCGCGATAGGCCTGATCGAGATGGAAATGGTCGGCATGAGCGGCATTGTAATCCGGCGATAACGTGGTCGCGAACAGGTCGCAGGCCTGGTCGCGGACCCGGCGCAGGAACTGCCCCTTCGCCCCCTGGTCCTTCCAGTCGCGCAGCACGCTGATCCGCCGCCCGTCCTTCAGGCGAAAGGCCGCGATATCAACCGCATTGGCGCGGGCGTGCTCGCTCCAGTCGCTGGTACTGCGGCCGCTGATCCGGCGGCAATTATAGCTGCCCAGATGATCGATCGCGACGACCTCGCTGCCCAGCAGTTCGCGTGCGGCGGGTTGGACCGCATCCCATTCCCATAAGGCCAGCGAGGCCGCGACCGGGCACGATACGCCCAAAGTGGCCGGGCGATAGCCGATGGCCCTTGCCCCGCCCGCCGTAAAGCGCACCGCATCGTCATAGCCGCATTGCGCGCCGTCCGACCGGGCGGGCAGCGCGGTGTAGCGGATACCCGCCCGGTCGAGCAGCCCGAGGCACTGCGTCCTGCCCTGGGTCAGCGCGGTCAGCTTGCGCCCGGTGAACATTCCCACCGGCTGAGCCAGATCGAGCGGCGCCCAGGGCACATCCTGAGGGTGACGCCGCGCCCAGCCCCATAGCAGCAGCGCGAGCATCGCCATGGCGACGATCCCGATCAATATGGTCGTCCATCGCCGGACAGCCCGCATCAGCCGCGTCTTGCGCTGGCGACGGGTTCCGCCGTGATCGGATAACCCAGATCGTCGGGGATGCACAGAAATGGCACGCCGTCACGCTCCACCTGAAAAGGAATGATCCGTCGGATCGGCCAGGCCCGCGCGTCGGCGGTGGCCGAAGCGAAATCGCGGTAGAGCGCCAATCGTTCCAGCGTCCGGCGCGTGGGAAAGATGATGCGGATCGCGCCGCCGTCCGCCGCCGCCAGCGCATCGCGAGCGGTCGTCCATATGGCGCCGACCGTTTCCGAACCGTCGATCGCGGGGTTGGACGCCTCCCGCGCGACCGCCGCCAGATAGAAACGGGCATCGAAGCGGCGGACCGGCACATGTTCGGGGCACCAGCGGGCAAAGGGGGTCAGCACCTGTGGGTCGATCGCCAGACCATGATCGGCGAGGGCCTCGGCAAAGGATCGTCCCGCCGCCATGGTTGCGCGCAGGCGGGGCAGGGTCGTCGCATCGGGGGAGGGCGACAGGCCGACGCCCAGGCCTACCTCCTCGATCGTCTCCCGGATCGCGGCGATGCGGGCGGCGGTTTCGTCCCGGTCGGGGGACTCGGCGGGGACCAGCGCATGATCGCCCGGATCGACCCGCCCGCCCGGAAACACCATCGCACCGCCCAGAAAGGCCAGTGTCGCACCACGCTCGACCATCAGGATTTCGGGATACGCTTCAGGGTCTGTGCCTTCGCGCATCAGGATCAGCGTGGCGGCGGGAATCGGATCGGGAATCATCGCATGGACAACGCACCAAAGGCGTTCGCGGGTGTCGGCGATGGAAGGGAAGGCGGGGTGGTGGAGCTGAGGGGAATCGAACCCCTGACCTCTGCAGTGCGATTGCAGCGCTCTCCCATCTGAGCTACAGCCCCGCCCCGTAACCCGACCATGGTCGGGAGCGACGCCATTAACCCGTGATTCGGGGCGACGCAACACCGCTTTGACGGGCGGGCTCAAAAAAATTGGCCTGCTTTCGGCCTTTCGCATCACTCCGTCCGTCGCGGCTGGCACGTCGCCAACGGAACATGTCTTGACGTGCCTCATTGAAACACCCGGAAGGCACGGCCCGCCGGACGAGCGGCGTCGGCCCCCGCAGGATCGAATTTCAGGAGGGTTTAGGATGGCTTACGACCGCTATTCCCGCGACGCCAATCGTGGCGACCGCGACTTCGACTATGGCCGGGACTACGGCTCGGGGCGCGACTACACCTATTCCAGCGCCCGCGACTATGAAGCGGCAGGCGCGTATGACGACAGCCGCAACGACAGCCGTCGTGGCTATGGCGCGCGCGATTACGGCAATCAGGGCTATGGCCGTCAGGGTTATGACCGCGACAGCTACAACGCGTCGCGCCAGGATTTCGGCGGCCGCCAGAATGAAGGCCGTTACGGTGAAGGCCGTTCGGGCCAATACGGTGCCTATCGCGGCGACGAGAATCGTTATGACCGCGACACCGGCCGTGAAGGTTATCGCAGCGCGTCGAGCTATGGCGATTCGTCGCGTGGCTATGGCTATACCGGCGACCGTTATGGCCGCGACGACCGCCAGGGGCGCAGTGATTATGGTCGCTCGGACTATGGCCGTTCGGACTATGGTCGCCAGCAGCCGTCGGGTCGCGACTATGGTCGCCAGCCGCAAGGCTATGACTATGAGGATCGCGGCTTCTTCGCGCGCGCCGGGGACGAGGTCCGCTCGTGGTTCGGCGACGAGGAAGCGGAGCGTCGCCGTGAGGCGGACGCGCGCATGGACGAGCGCTATTACGCCCAGCAGGACCATGACTATAACCACTGGCGCTCGGGCCAGATCGCCGCGCTCGACCGCGATTATGACGAATATCGCAGCGAGAACCGCACCAAGTTCCAGAACGAATTCTCGAGCTGGCGCACCGAGCGCGAAGGCCAGCGCGGCCTTCTGCCCAAGGTGAAGGAGCATCAGGAAGTCGTCGGTTCGGACGGCAGCCATGTCGGCACCGTCGACAAGGTGCGCGGCGACCGCATCCTGCTGACCAAGAACGACAAGGATGCGGGCGGCCAGCACCACTCGATCCCGTCGCGCTGGCTGAAGTCCGTCGAGGACAAGGTCACGCTGACCAAGACCGCCGAGGAAGCCAAGGCCCAGTGGCGCGATGAGGAAAATGCGCGCGCCATGTTCGGCGACAACACCCGTGAAAACGACCGCTACGGTCAGGCCAATCGCTACGGCCAGACCGGCATGGGTGGCCAATCGAGCGGTTACGGCCAGAGTGCGACCGGTACGACCAGCTCGGCACAGAATAACAGCAGCACGACGGGTACGACGTCGGCCACCGGCACCACGACCGGCACCGGCACGACCACCAGCGCCACGTCGGGCAGCACCTCGGACACCAGCCGGGGTTATTGATAAAGAAAAACGTCACTGACTGGTGACTTTTCTTGGAGGGCTCGGGTGGACATCACCCGGGCCTTTTCCCATGTCCGATCCAGATGATGAAAAGGATATGATGATGAAGGCTTGGACCCTGGCGGCCCGCCCCAAGGGCACGCCCGTTGACGGTGATTTCGCGCTGGTGGAGCGCGACCTGCCCGCCCTGAACGAGGGCGAGGTGCGGATCGTCAATCGCTGGCTGTCGGTCGACCCCTATATGCGCGGGCGGATGAACGACACGAAGAGCTATGTCCCGCCCTTCCAGCTCGGCGAGCCGATGCAGGGCGGCGCGATCGGCGAAGTGGTCGAAAGCCGCGCCGACGGCATCGCGGTCGGCACGATGGTCAGCCATATGGCGGGCTGGCGCGACGAGGCGGTGCTTCCGGCCGCGCATGTCCAGCCGTTGCCCGATCTGGGCGTCGACCCGCAGGCCTATCTGGGCCAGTTCGGCATGCCGGGCATGACCGCCTATTACGGCCTGCTCCAGGTGGCCGAGGCCAAGCCGGGCGACACGGTGTTCGTCTCGGCAGCGGCCGGTGCGGTCGGCTCGACGGTCGTCCAGATCGCCAAGGCCAAGGGCATGACCGTCATCGGATCGGCCGGTGGCGCGGAAAAGTGCGACTGGGTTCGCTCGCTCGGCGCGGATGCGGTGATCGATTACAAGTCGGGCCAGTCGGTGGTCGACGCGCTCGGCGAAGCGGCGCCAGACGGCATCGACGTCTATTTCGACAATGTCGGCGGCGATCATCTGGATGCCGCGCTGGCCCATGCCAAGCCCAATGCGCGCTTTGCGATCTGCGGCATGATCGACGTCTATAACGACGCCAAGCCGACGAGCCTGACATATCTCGCGCGGCTGATCGGCAACCGCGTGCGGATTCAGGGTTTCATCGTCAGCGACTTCAAGGATCAGCCGGGATTCTACCGCGACATGGCCGGGATGCTGAAGGACGGCCAGCTCAAGCGCGAGGAGACGGTGTTCGAGGGACTGGACCGGACGCCCGAGGCGTTCCTGGCGCTGTTCACCGGCGGCAACAAGGGCAAGATGCTGGTGAAGCTGTAAGGGGCGGGGCGCGGAGGATGGTCTCGGTGAGACCTCTAACCCTCCCCCCGGCCCCCTCCCGCTTGCGGGAGGGGGAGTATGGGGTGGCGATGTATTGGCTGATATCGATCGATAGCCGGGGACTGGTTCGTTCCCGAAATCGCCGCCGCATCCTGTCTCACTCCCCTCCCGCAGGCGGGAGGGGCTGGGGAGGGAAAGGCCACGAGCGACGGGCTCGGTGAGACTCCTGACCCTCCCCCCACCCCCCTCCCGCTTGCGGGAGGGGGAGCATGGGGTGGCGTAGTATGGCTTGATATCGATCGATAGCCGGGGACTGGTTCTTTCCCGAAATCGCCGCCGCATCCTGTCTCACTCCCCTCCCGCAGGCGGGAGGGGCTGGGGGAGGGAAGGCCACAAGCGACGGGCTCGGTGAGACTCCTGACCCTCCTCCCACCCCTCCCGCTTGCGGGAGGGGGAGCATTTCACTCGCTCAGATCGTGCCCGAAAACGTATCGCACTGCGCCGGATCGCCCGTCTCCATGCCCCGCCGCAGCCAGCGCATCCGCTGTTCGGAGGTGCCGTGCGTGAAGCTGTCCGGCACCACCCGGCCGGTGGCTTCGCGCTGGAGCGTGTCGTCGCCGATGGCGCGGGCGGCGGTCATGCCCTCCTCGACATCGCCGGGCTCCAGCCGGTCGCGGTTCTTCGCGGCCCAGACGCCCGCATAACAGTCCGCCTGCAACTCCAGCCGCACCGACAGGGCATTGCCCTCGGCCTGACCCGCCGCCTGCTGCGCCTGGCGCACCTTGTCCGACGTGCCGAGCAGCGTCTGGATATGATGGCCGAACTCATGTGCGACGACATAATAGCGCGCGAAATCGCCCTTCGCGCCGAAGCGGTTGGCCAGCTCGTTGAAGAAATTGGTGTCGAGATAGATCTTGCGATCGGTCGGGCAATAGAAGGGGCCGACCGCCGACTGCGCCACGCCGCAACCCGACTGGACGCTGTTCGCATCGGGCTTGAAGAAGCGCAGGCCGGGTGCCTGGAAACGCTGCCCCGACTCCGCGAAGATCTTTTCCCACGTATTGTCGGCACTGCTGAACGCGCGGCAGGTGTCGCGGCGCTCGGGCGAGGCTTCGCAAATCTGGCGGACGCTCTGGCCGGAGGTCGAGTCCGCAGACCGCGTGACCGGGGCATTGCCGCCGCCACCACCGCCGGTGAGCAGGCCAAGCGGGTTCATGCCGACCACCGCCAGGATGATGAGCACGACGACGATGCCGCCGCATCCGAAGCGGCTGCCGATCAGCGGCAACAGGCCGAACAGCAATCCGCCGCCACCGCCACCGAAGCCGCCGCCCGACTGCGCCTCGCCGACATCGATATTGTTGTCATAATCGTCGAGCCGCATCGTCTCACCCCTTTGTCATAATGCCCGCCTATGCGGGTCTTCGGCGAGAGGTTGAACCCGCAAAGCCTTCCGGCGGTTGCACGGGTCGGAATTGGACCGCATGATGCGGTGCACAGCACGGGAGAATAGCATGTTCCTGAAGGGCAAGACGGCGGTGATCTCGGGTTCCACCTCGGGCATCGGGCTGGCCTATGCCAAGGCGCTGGCGGCGGAGGGCGCGGCGGTCGTGCTCAATGGTTTCGGCGAGGCGGACGCGATCGAGGCGAACCGTGCCGCGCTGGAAAAGGCCAGCGGGGCGGCGGCGCTGTACGACCCCGCCGACATGACCCGGCCCGACCAGATCGAGGCGATGATCGATCGCGCGGCGGCCGAGACGGGTTCGGTCGACATCGTCATCAACAATGCCGGTATCCAGCACGTCGCCCCGATCACCGAGTTCCCGGTCGAGAAATGGGATGCGATCATCGCGATCAACCTGTCCTCGGCCTGGCACATGATGCGCGCGGCGATCCCGCATATGCGTGCCAAGGGCTGGGGCCGGATCATCACCACCGCCTCGGCGCACAGCCTGGTCGCCAGCCCCAACAAGTCGGCCTATGTCGCGGCCAAGCATGGCGTGGTCGGCATCACCAAGACCGTGGCGCTGGAGGTCGCGACCGATGGCATCACGGCCAATTGCATCTCGCCCGGCTATGTCTGGACGCCTTTGGTCGAAAACCAGATTCCCGACACGATGAAGGCGCGGGGCCTTAGCCGCGAGCAGGTGATCGACGATGTGCTGCTGAAGGCGCAGCCGACCAAGGAATTCGTCACCATCGAACAGGTCGCGGCGCTGGCGCTGTTCCTGTGCCGTGACGAAGCCAGGTCGATCACCGGCGCCAACCTGTCGGTCGATGGCGGCTGGACCGCGCAATGAGGTGGCCGCTGGTCCTGCTCGGCACGGCGCTGGCGGCGGGCGGCATGGCGGCCGCGCAGGCGCAGCGGGTCGAGGAGGCCAATGACTGGCGGCTGGCGGCGACCGAGGATGACCGTATCCGCCTGCGCGGATGGCGCAGCGCCTGGGTCAAGGGGCTGGCCCAGGCGCGGGCGGGCGGGGCGACGGCCGAGATCGCCGCGCTGGGGCAGCTCGCCGATCCCGACTATTCGATCGCGGACCCCAAGCTGCCCGATGGGAATTATCGCTGCCGCACGATCAAGCTGGGGTCGCAGGGGCGCGCGACGCTGACCTATGTCGCCTATCCCTATTTTCGCTGCCGGGTGGCGGGTGGCGGGCAGCAGCTGGCCAAGATCGACGGGTCGCAGCGGCTGACCGGGCGCATCTATCCCGATACCGATGCGCGCAGCATCTTCCTGGGCACGATGATCCTGGGGGACGAGGAACGCTCCTACGCCTATGGCCGCGACCGGGCGCGCGACATGGCGGGCGTGGTCGAGCGGGTCGATGCGACCCATTGGCGCATCGCCTTTCCCTTCCCGGCTTACGAATCGGTGGTCGACTTGCTCGAACTGGAGCCGGTCGCGCCCTGAACCGGGGCGGGAGTCGGTGAAACCGGCGCGGCAGGCAGCGGCGGCAGCGAGGCGAGATAGGCCTTGCCGTGCAGGCCCAGGACCGTGACCCGGTCGGCATTGGCCTGCGCCACCGCCTTCAGATAGGAACGCGGCTTCTTCATCAGGTCGGGGCGGTCGAGTCCGACCAGTCCCAGCCGCCGCGCGGCCTCCTGCACGAAATGCACGCAATTGCGGTCGTTCAGATTATAATGCGAGTCACCCGTCTTCTCGTCCCAAGCCGCGACCAGCGCCAATATGTCACCATATTGCGCATCGGTCATGACATAGGAAAACTGCGCGTCGCTGGTCGAGATGTAGAAGGGCTTGGAGATGTCCAGCCGCCCCTTGACCGTGCCCATCAGAATGGCTGGTGACACGGACCGGGCGGTGAAACCATAATTGGCGTCCACCGGCTGGCCGGTCGCGTCCACCGTGCCGCGCAATGAGAAAAAGGCATGGGGAAAGCTGTCGCCCAGCTCATGGCTCCAGAAGGTGATCGTGACCGCCGCCTGCGCGGGCAGCGCGCAACCGAATGTCAGGGCCAAGGCCATTGCGAGTCGCAGGAACATCGTCATGACCGCCCTCATAACCCATGTTGCGGGGTCGCCACAGCCGCATTCTCCTGCTTCTCGGGCCGGATATAGATGGACGACAGGCTGGGCACGGCGAGTCGCAGGTCGTCCTCCAGCCCCTCGATCATCGTCTCTGCCGCACCCATGGGAAGGCTGTCGACGAAATCGGCGCTGATCGCGGCGAAGATGCTGTCGGGCGCGGTGTGGATCGTGCGGACATGATTGACATGGGTGATCCAGGGCCGCGCGGCGACGATGCCGCGGATCGTTTCGACCACCTCGGGGTCGGCGCGCTCGCCGATCAGCAGTCCCTTGGATTCCCGGGCGAGCAGGATCGCGACAAGCCCCAGCACCAGCCCGATCAGGATCGAGGCGATCCCGTCGATCCGGGCATCGCCCGTCTCGTGCGACAACCAGACGCCGAGCGCCGCGATGACCAGGCCCGCCAGCGCCGCCGAATCCTCGAACAGGACGATGAAGCCCGGCGGGTCCTTGGAATCGTGGATGGCGCGCCACCAGCCGCTACTGCCCTTGGTGCGGGAGAACTCGCGCACGGCGATGGTCCAGCTGGCGCCTTCGAGCGCGAAGGCGATGGCGAGCACGATATAGTTGACCGTCGGATCGCGCAGCGGCTCGGGCGATCGGATGTGCAGCCAGCCCTCATAGATCGAGATGCCGGAGCCGAGCGCGAAGATCAGGATGGCGACGACGAACGCCCAGAAATACAGCTCGCGCCCATAGCCGAAGGGATGGATCGCATCCGGCCCGCGCTTGGCGCGCTTCTGGCCGTAGAGCAGCAGGACCTGGTTGCCGCTGTCGACCACCGAATGCACGCCCTCGGTCAGCATCGAGGAGGAGCCGGTGATCCCGGCCGCGACGAACTTGGCGACGCCGATCGCCAGATTGGCCGCCAGCGCGCCGTACAGGACGATATTCTCGCGAATGCGGGCGGTCAGGCCGGTGTCGGGCATGGCCGGTACAGCGTGTGATGGGGTCGGTTGTTCCGTGGAGTCTACACAGGGGTGGTGGCAGTGCATCTGTCCCAACCCCCGTTCAGCCTGAGCGCAGTCGAAGGCCAAGGGATTCTCGGCGAAGGTTCGGGCGTGCACTTCGACTTCGGCGCGATGCGCCGAAGTTTATCCTGAGCGGCTGGCTTGCCAGCCAGCCGAAGGGTTCAGTGCGAACGGGGGTGGGGGGAGATTGCCACCCCCGTTCACGAGCCGTCACCTCAGGACGCGATCCGTCCCAGCCGGTGGTAGAGATGGGCGAACTTGATCGAGCGGGGGTCATCGGCGACCCGCTTGATATGTTCGGCAATGGCTTCCTTCATCAGCGCGAAGTCCTCGGTGGAGAAGACGGCGCGGCTGCGTTGCGGTTCGGTCGGCATGGCATATTCTCCTTCGTAATGGGTCAGGCGGCCTGGACGAACTGGGCGGCCTCGGTGGATTCGGCGAGCGCGGTGGTCGAGCTGTCGCCGCCCGCCGCGATCTGCGCGATCAGGTCGAAATAGCCGGTCCCCACTTCGCGCTGGTGGCGGGTCGCGGTATAGCCGTTGGCCTCGGCGGCGAACTCGGCCTGTTGCAGTTCGGAATAGGCGGCCATGCCGCGATCCCGATATCCGCGCGCCAGCTCGAACATGCCGTAATTGAGCTGGTGGAACCCGGCGAGCGTGACGAACTGGAACTTGTACCCCATCGCGCCGATCTCGCGCTGGAACCGGGCGATGTCGTCGCGGTCCAGATTGGCCTCCCAGTTGAAGCTGGGCGAGCAATTATAGGCCAGCATCTTGTTCGGATGCTCGCGCCGAATCGCCTCGGCAAAGCGGCGGGCATCGGCCAGATTGGGCTTGGACGTCTCCCACCACAACAGGTCGGCATGGGGCGCGAAGGCCAGGCCGCGCTTGATGCAATGATCGACCCCGGTGCCCGGCTTCAGGCGGAAAAAGCCCTCCGCCGTCCGCTCGCCGGTCAGGAAGTCATGGTCGCGCTCGTCCACGTCGGACGTGATGAGCCGCGCGCTCTCGGCATCGGTGCGGGCGCAGATGACCGTCGGCACGCCCGCCACATCCGCCGCCAGCCGCGCCGCGTCCAGGTTGCGGATATGCGCCTGTGTGGGGATGAGCACCTTGCCGCCCAGATGGCCGCACTTCTTCTCCGAGGCCAGCTGATCCTCGAAATGCACGCCCGCCGCACCCGCCGCGATATAGGCCTTCATGATCTCGTGGCAGTTGAGCGGGCCGCCGAACCCGGCTTCGGCATCGGCGACGATGGGCGCGAACCAGTCGCGCGTCGTAGCCCCTTCGGCATGTTCGATCTGGTCGGCGCGGGCCAGCGTTGCGTTGATCCGCCGCGCCAGCTCCGGCCCGGCATTGGCGGGGTAGAGCGACTGGTCGGGATACATCTGCCCGGCGGTGTTGGCGTCCGCCGCGACCTGCCAGCCCGAAAGATAGATGGCCTTCAGCCCGGCGCGGACCATCTGCATCGCCTGATTGCCCGACAGCGCGCCCAGCGCGGGGACATAATCCTCGGTCTGGAGCAATTCCCATAGCTTCAGCGCGCCGCGTCGGGCCAGCGTATGCTCGACCGTGATCGATCCGCGCAGTCGTGCGACATCGGCGGGGGTGTAGGGACGGGCGATGCCGTCGAACCGCCCGGCGGGGGCGGGGATCAGATCCTGAAAGCTCGGCATCGCATCATCCTTTACAGTTTGACTGTTCTTGACCGCGAGATTGCCGCGAGGAGGATCGAAACATAAGGTATGGCGCGCGTATGACCGCGTCGCGCCGTCGCCAATGCCGCTGACATGACCTGTCGATTTGTAAAGAATTGACATGGTCCCAGGCGCGGCGCAGCCTGGGCCGCAAGGAGAGCGGCGATGAGCGGAGCCAAGGTGATTGCGGGCCATGCCGTGCGGCGGCTTCGGCGGCAGACCGGCCTGTCCCAAGCGGCGATGGCGGAGATGCTGGAGATTTCGCCCAGCTATCTGAACCTGATCGAGCGCAACCAGCGGCCCGTGTCGGCCGCGCTGCTGGTGCGGTTGGTGGAGACGTTCGACTTCGATCCGCGCGCGCTGACCAGCGGCGCGCCGGGCGGCGGCGCGGCGGCGATGCGGCGGCGGCTGGCCGATCCGCTGTTCGCCGATCTGGAGATCGACCGCGCCGAACTGGAGGAATGGCTGGCGGCCGCGCCGGGCGGGGCGGAGGCGTTCGCGCGTGCCTTCGACCGGCTGGCCGGGGCTGGTGGTGGAGGAGCCGAGGCTCCGGCAGCCCACGAGCCGACCGTGACCGTTCGGCGCGAGATCGAGCGGTGGCGCAATCATTTCCCCGATCTGGACGCCGCCGCCGAGGGACTGGCCGACGAACTGCGCATGGGCGCCGGCGATCTCTATGCCACGCTGGCCGAACGGCTGCGCGTCCGCCATGCGCTGACTATCCGCATCCTGCCGATCGACATATTGCCCGAGTTGCTGACCCGGCTGGACCTCCATGCGCGCCAGTTGCAGCTTTCCGAGATGCTCGACGGCCCGGCACGGGTCTTTGCCCTGGCGACTCAACTCGCCCAGCTGGAGGCGCGTGCCGAGATCGAGGCGCTGGCGCGCGGCGCGGCCTTTGGCGACCGGCTCGCCGAGCGGTTGTTCCGGCGCTATCTGCACCGCTATTTCGCGGCGGCGCTGGTCATGCCCTATGCCCGTTTCCTGCGCGCGTGCGAGGCGACCGGCTATGATCTGGACATATTGGCGCGGCGCTTCGGTGTGTCGCACGAGCAACTGGCGCACCGGCTGACGACGCTGGGGCGGGTCGGAGCGCGCGGGCTGCCCTTTTTCCTGATGCGGATCGACCGGGCGGGGCAGGTGTCCAAGCGCTATGCCGGGGCGGCGAACCCGGTCCTGGTCGAGGCGGAGGGACGCTGCCCGCTCTGGCAGGCCTTTGCCGCCTTCGAGCGGATGGGGGAGGCCCTGTTCCAGCTGGTCGAGATGCCGGACGGCAGCCGCTTTGCGACGATCACGCGCGCGCAGGAGCGGGCGGGGCGTGACGCCTCCGGGGTGCGGGCGCGCTTCGCCATCATCCTAGGCCTGGAGGCGGGGCTGGCGGGGCAGGTCGCCGCGGCGCGCGGCCATCCGCTGACCGAGGCGGCGACACCGATCGGACCGGGGTGCCGCCAATGTTCGCGTCCCGCCTGTCCGCAACGATCCCTGCCGATGGGCGGCCGGGTGTTGGCTATCACCGAGCGGGACCGGGCGATCAACATGCTGGTCTTTGCGCAGGACTGAGCCGGAAGAGAGCAGGTACGTGGCGATTGCTTAACCTGTTTTAAGAGGAAGCCCTATACGCCAGTGACCATGATCTGGCTTCGTCGTCGCATTCAGTCCCTGGAATTTCGCTTTGCGACGATGCTGACCGTCGTGCTGGGCATCAGTCTGGCGCTGGGGAGTCGCGGACTTCTGTTGAACAACCAGTTGCTTGGGATGGTCCGGTCGACCCATGAGATTGCGTCCCTGCTGGACGAGCATGACAAAAGGGATGCGCGCCTTCGCGATTTCCGAATCCAGGTCGGCGATTTGACGCGCCAGTTGGAAAGGGGGCAAGCCGTGCCTGCCGAGCGCTGGCAGGGGCTGGATGCCGCAGCGCGGACGTGGCTGGCGGAGCCGTTGGTCCGCCATGACGGGATGCCGCGCCCCATCCGTTCGGCCCAGCTGGCGGCGGTGTCGTCGGAACGCCGCTTCCTGCGCACGGCGCGCCGCGTGATCGGCGGGGCGGCGGTCGACACGGCCCTGATGAAGCGGACCATGCCGCTGTTCATCGCCAGGCTGCACGACATGGAGCGTCATCGCGAGCTGGTACACGAACGACTCGGCCGCCGCCTTACCTGGCAAACCCGCGAGGTGGAGGCGCTGGCGAAGCGGGTGCTGACCCGGATGATGCTGGCCGGACTGCTCCTCGTGATCCTGGCTGGCGGGCTGATCCTCTGGCTTCGTATCCGGGTCATGCGGCCGCTGATGGATATCGTCGCGGGGATGCGCGCGATGAGCAAGGGCCAGTCGCTGAAGCCGTTGTCAGTGCATCGCCGCGACGAACTGGGTGAGCTGGCACGGGGCATGGACATGCTGGCCCGCGCCGCCGAGGAGCGCGAGCGTATCCAGCGGCAGGTCGAATATCTCGCGCATCACGATCCGCTGACCGGGCTGGCCAACCGCATCGTTTTCGCCGACCGGCTGGATGCCGCATTGCAGGCGGGGCGCAGGATCGCGTTGCTGGCGATCGATCTCGATGGGTTCAAGGGGGTCAACGACACGCTCGGCCATGCGGCTGGCGACATCCTGCTCAAGCGTGCCAGCGACCTGCTGGCGGTGTCGGTGGGCACCGGCGACACGGTCGCGCGCATCGGTGGCGACGAATTCGCGATCATCCACCATCTGTCCGCCGACGAAGAGGATGCCGAGGCGCTGGTCCGCCGCATCTATGCCGTCATTGCCGAGGACCCCGTAAGCCCGTCGGTGCGGATGAGCATCGGCGTTGCGCTGTCGCCCCGCCACGGGCTGGAGGCCGACGAGCTTCAGGCCTGCGCCGACATCGCGCTCTATCGTGCCAAGGCCGATGGCCGCCACTGCGCCCGCCATTACGACATGGCGATGGACGAGGAGCGGCGGCAGCGCCACTGGCTGGCGCATGAACTGCACGAGGCCGTCACGCGCGGCGAACTGCACCTGGTCTATCAGCCGATCGCCGATTGCGCGTCGCGCGGGATCATCGGACAGGAAGCGCTGGCGCGTTGGGATCATCCGGTGCTGGGGCCGGTCAGCCCGGACGTGTTCATCGGCTTGGCCGAGGAAAGCGGCCTGATCGGCGAGATCGGGCAGCGTCTGTTTGTCGATGCGCTGGCCACCGCGCGCACCTGGCCCGCCGAATGGATGCTGGCGATCAACCTGTCGCCGGTGCAGCTTCGCGAACCGAACCTCGCCCGGCGGATGCTGGCCGCCACCGCGTCCCAGGGCATCGATCCTCGCCGGATCGAGGTGGAAGTGACCGAAGGCGTGCTGATCGACAATCGCGAAGCCACCACCGCCAATCTGGCGGCACTGCGGGCCGCGGGCGTGGGAATCGTGATGGACGATTTCGGCACCGGTTACGCCTCGCTCAGCAGCCTCCAGCAATTTCCCTTCGACAAGATCAAGATCGACCGCAGCTTCATCCAGGCGATGGACGAGGATGGCCCGGCCCTGTCGATCGTTCGCGCCTCGATCGGGCTGGGACGCAGCCTGAACATCCCGATCGTGGCGGAGGGGCTGGAAACCGAAGCGCAATACCGGATGCTGTGCGATCTGGGATGCGACCAGGTGCAGGGTTATCTGATCGGTCGCCCGATAGCGCATCTGGCCAAGGCGGCATGATCCGCGGCCGGGGCGGCTATGCCGGTCGTCAGCTGACGCATTCCCGGATCATGCGGATGATGTCGTGGCCTGTATAGGGCTTGGGTATGAACTGGACCCCGGCGGGCAGGTCGGCAGCGACATGGCGTTGTTCGCCCGACGTGACGATGATCGACATATGGGGATGCGACTGATGGGCCTTTTCCGCCAGTGCTGCCCCGTCGATCGAACCGGGCATCGCGACGTCGGTGAACATCGCGCAGATTTCGGGATGGCGATCGAGTGCGATCAGCGCCTCGTCAGCGCTGCCCGCCTGGATCACCACATAGCCGGCATCCTCGAATGCGAATTGCGCGTGCATCAGCAGAAGCGGCTGGTCGTCGACGATCAAAATGGTCGGAGGCTTCATATAATTTGTATCAATTCTGCAATGCGGCGTCTGTTCCGGATTCGGTGTCATTCGGCGTTCATGGGAGCGTCAGGCGCCACTGTCCGTGAGCCGGGCCAGCTGCGCCTCCGACAGGGACAGGCGCATGGCGGGCGTCAGCTCGGACAGCTGCTTCACGCTGGTCGCGCTGGCGATGGGCGCGGTGACGCCGGGTTGCGCCATCAGCCAGGCGAGCGCGACCTGGGCCGGGGTGGCCCCGGTCTCCTCCGCCACCGCGTCCAGCGCCGCCAGCACCGCGGCCCCCTTGCCATGCAGCAGCTCGCCCATCTTCGCGCCGCGCACGCTTTGCGACAGGTCGGCGTCGCTGCGGTACTTGCCGGTCAGGAACCCGGCGGCGAGCCCGTAATAGGGGACGACGCCGACATTCTCCGTCACGCAGTAATCCTGTAACTCGCCCTCGAACTTGTGGCGGCTGACCAGATTATATTCGGGCTGCAGGACATGATAGCGCGGCAGCCCGGCGTCGCGCGCGGCTTCGTTCGCCGATTTCAGCCGCGCGGCGTGGAAGTTGGATGCGCCGATCACCCGCACCTTGCCCGCCTCGACCAGTCTGGCAAAGGCCTCCATGACCGCCTCTTGCGGCTGGTCCTCGTCGTCCTGGTGCGCGAAATAGAGGTCGATCCGGTCGGTGCCGAGCCGCTTGAGCGACGCTTCCGCCGCCGCCGTGATCCGGGCGGGGGCCAGCTTCTCACCGCCTTCGCCGGGCAGCATCCCGACCTTCGTCGCGATCAGCACCCGGTCGCGTTTGCCGCTGGCCTTCAGCCAGTGGCCGATCATCGCCTCGGATTCGCCGCCCTGATGCCCGTCGACCCAGGCGGAATAGACATCCGCCGTATCGATCATCACGCCGCCGTGATCGACAAAGGCGTCGAGCACGGCAAAGCTGGCCGCGCGGTCGGCCGTCCAGCCAAAGACATTGCCGCCCAGCACCAGCGGCGCGATCATCAGGTCGGTCGAGCCCAGGCGGCGAAGCGGCATGTCGGTCATGGCGTATCAGCTTTCGTTTTCGATGGGATTTTCCTCCCCAACGCCCGAAGGTGCCATCGCGTTCAGATCGACCGCATTGGCGTCGAGCATCGCGGCGGCATCGTTCAGCTGGTCATTCTCCGCCGCGCTCAACCCCTGGGGCTGGTCGTGGGAGGAGCAGGCGGGCAGCGCCAGCAGCGCGGCGGTCATCAGGATGCGGATCATGGGTGCTATCATGCCAAAAGCCGGGGGCGGTGGGGAAGGGGGGAACCCGGCGGCGGGGGGCGTGCGTTGTCGCGGCCTGATTTTCGCTCATGAGGTCAATGCCATGTCCGCTCCCTTGCCTGCCCATCTGCTCGCGCCGTTCAAAATGGGTCTGGTCGGCGGCCAGCGCGCGATGACGCCGCTCGCCGCCGTGTCGATCGCGGCGGCGCGCGGGCAGTTGCCGGTGGGCAAGGGCGTGCTCCGCTGGCTGGCCAATCCGATCGTCGCGGCGGGCACGCTGGCCCTCGCGATCGGCGAGATGGCGGGCGACAAGCAGAAGACCGCGCCGAACCGCATCGTCCCCATCGGCCTGGTCGCCCGTTTCACGACCTCGGCCATTGCGGGCGCGGCGCTGGCCAGCCCGAAGCATCGCTGGCTGGGCGCTGCGATCGGCGGCGTGACGGCGGTCGTCGCGTCCTATCCCGGCTGGCGCGGGCGGATGGCGGCGCTGGGCCGCTACGGCCAGACCAAGACGGGCTTTGCCGAGGATGCGGCGGTTTTGGCCGGTGCCATCGGCGTCGTGCGAGGACGCGCAGCGGCCTGAGGCGATGCAGCCTCCGATCAGGAGGCGGGTTTGGGTGGCTGGATGCCGGTATATTGGACCGACACCATCTTCCATTCCCGGTCGACCCGCTGCTCGACATAGGTCACGCGCACGCTGCGCGTGACCGTGCCGCCATTGGGACTGGGCAGCGTATAGTCGACCGAGCCGATGACGATCGCACTGTCACCATGTCGACGCACGTCCTGCGTCTGAAAGCTCATGGGTGGCACTTGGCTCGCCTTTTCGGGCGCGTAGAAGGTGAGGACTTCCGGTCGCCGGTCGATCTCGCCCCGCGGCGAGACCTCGATATAGTCCGCCGCCAACAGGCCATCGAGCGCCTTCGCATCGAAGCGGTTGCGCGCGTCGTTGAACGACTGGACGAGCTTCAGGACCGCCGGATCGCTCGACCCTTGCGCCGACGCCGGACCCGCGAGCAGCGCCAGACCGACGACGATGTACCAAGACCGCATGTTTCTCTCCCCCCGATGGGGATCAGGCTATCCGCTCAGCATCGCCGCGTCTACCACGGGAAACGCCGTCCATTTCTCCTGCGACTTCGCGCTGTCCAGCACCGCCTCGACGAACGCCATGGTGCGCAGTCCCGGCTCCAGCCCCGGATACCAGTTCGCCTCGCCCGGTACTTGGTCGTTGTTCGCGTCACCATCGCGCAAGGACCCTGCCACCGCGCGATAGAGGTTCCCGAACGCCTCGATATACCCTTCAGGATGGCCCGAGGGGGTGCGCAGGCGGGGCAGGGTGGTGGGGCTGAGACCCGGCCCTCCGGCGCGGACGATCTCGGCGGGGCGGTCGAGCCAGCGCAGGGTCAACGTGTTGGGCTCCATCTGCGACCATTCCAGCCCGCCCTTCTCGCCATGGATGCGCAGGCGCAGGCCGTTTTCCTCGCCCGCCGCCACCTGCGTCGCGCGCAACGTACCGCGCGCACCCTCGGCGAAGCGGAGCAGGACGTTGACGTCGTCGTCGAGCATCCGCCCCGCGACATGCGTCGTCACGTCCGCCGACAGCGCCTCGACCCGCAGCCCCGCGACATGCTCGGCCAGCTGGAAGGCGTGGGTGCCGATATCGCCCAGCGCCCCGCCAAGTCCCGCCCGCGCCGGGTCGGTGCGCCATTCGGCCTGTTTGTTGCCCTCGCGATCCAGCGGGCTGCTGAGCCAGCCCTGGACATATTCGACATGGACCAGCCGGATCGCCCCGAAATCGCCGCGCGCGACCCGTGCGCGCGCCTCCTCGACCATCGGGTAGCCGCTATAGGTGAAGGCCAGCGCATAGAGCTGGCCCGAGGCGCGCGCCGCTTCGGCGATGGCGCGGGCTTCGGCGAGGTTCATCGCCATCGGCTTTTCGCTGAACACGGGGAAACCGGCGTTCAAGGCGGCGATCGCCATCGGCGCGTGGAGGTGGTTGGGGGTGACGATCGCCACCGCATCGGCCCGCTCGTCCTCGGGCCGCGCACGTTCGTCGGCCAGCAGCGCGTCGATCGAATCATGCACCCGGTCGGGGGAGAGGCCCAGCTGCTCACCGCTCCGCCGGTTGCGCGCCGCATCGCTGCTGAACGTGCCCGCGACCAGGTCCCAGTCGCCGTCCAGCGCCGCCGCCATTCGGTGCACGCCCCCGATGAACGCGCCTTCGCCGCCGCCTGCCATGGCCAGCCGCAGTTTCCGTCCCGCCATCATCCTCTCTCCTGTCATCCCAATCGCTTATAACGCGATAATCGGTGCTTGCATGGCGTCGATTTAGCGGTAAACTCAGTCAACAACCAGCGAGTCTGGGCAAGAAAATTTCGGGAGAGAGAGGATGAGGCAGCTCATCGGGCTGGCCGCCGCCGTACCGGCCCTGGTCGCCGGGATCGTGGCCGTACAGGCGCCGTCCACTGCGCAGATCGCCCCCGCCGCAGGCGCGCAGGCCTTTGCCGCGTGCCGGGCCTGTCACACGCTCAACAAGGGCGGGCGTAACGGTGTCGGTCCCAATCTGAACGGCGTAATCGGACGCCAGGCGGGCTCGGTCGCAGGTTTCAACTATTCGCCCGCAATGAAGGCGTCCGGGCTGAAATGGGATGACAAGACTCTCAATGAGTTCATCGCCGCACCGATGAAGAAGGTGCCGGGCACGCGGATGCCGATCGGCGTCGCCGATCCGGCCAAGCGCGCCGCGCTGATCGCCTATCTCAAGGCCGAGACCAGCAAGTGACGGCGGCGGGGGCCATGCGCGGGCCGGGCATCTTCCTGGCGCAGTTCATGGGCGACGCCGCGCCGTTCGACACGCTCGATTCGGCGGCGCGCTGGATGGCGGAGGCGGGCTATGAGGGTGTGCAGATCCCGACCTGGGATGCGCGCTGTATCGACCTGAAGCTGGCCGCCGAAAGCCAGGATTATTGCGACGACCTCGCCGGGCGCTGTGCCGAGGCGGGGGTGGCGATCACCGAGCTGTCGACCCATTTGCAGGGGCAGCTGGTCGCGGTCCACCCGGCCTATGATGCGGCCTTTGACGGCTTCGCGCCGGAGGCGGTGCGGGGCAAGCCGGCCGAGCGCCAGCAATGGGCGGTGCAGCAACTCCATTACGCCGCCAAGGCCAGTCGGCGGTTGGGGCTGAAGGCGCACGCGACCTTTTCGGGCGCGCTCCTCTGGCCCTTCGTCTATCCCTGGCCGCAGCGGCCCGCCGGACTGGTCGCGGAAGGCTTTGCCGAACTGGGCAAGCGCTGGCGCCCGATCCTCGATGCGTTCGAAGAAGAGGGCGTCGACCTCTGCTACGAGTTGCATCCCGGCGAGGACCTGCACGACGGCACGACCTTCGAGCGGTTCCTGGACTCGGTCGGCGGCCATGCGCGGGCCAATATCCTCTACGACCCCAGCCATTTCGTGCTGCAGGCGATGGATTATCTGCAGTTCATCGACTTTTACCACGACCGCATCCGCATGTTCCACGTCAAGGATGCCGAGTTCAATCCGACCGGCCGCGCGGGCGTCTATGGCAGCTATGGCGATTGGGTCGACCGGCCCGGGCGCTTCCGTTCGCTGGGCGACGGGCAGGTGGATTTCGGCGGCATTTTCTCGAAGCTCACCCAATATGGTTACGCCGGTTGGGCGGTGCTGGAATGGGAATGCTGCCTGAAGCACCCGGAGGACGGCGCGCGGGAGGGGGCACCCTTCATCGCCGCGCATATGATCCGTCGCGCCGAACGCGCCTTCGACGATTTCGCCGGTGGCGGCGATCCGGCCGCCAATCGGCGCTGGCTGGGACTGTAACGATTGCAACGGCTTGACCATCCGCCCCGGAAGGTAAAGTCTGACAAAAATATAAGAAGCGGGAGAGGGGCATGGAAGCGATACCGGACAATCGGTCGCGGCTGTTCTGGCTGAGCGTGCTGGCGCTGTTCACGGCCGCAGCGAGTGCGGCCTTGCGCGCGGCGGTGGCGAGCAGCCTGAAGGCGGAATGGATCGATCCCATCGCGCCGGTCGAGGCGGGGGAGCTGATCGGATCGGCGCTGGGATCGGCGTTCTTGGGCTTTGCGGCGACCCTGTTCGTGGCGAGCGCGCTGCTGGACCGGATCGGCGCGCGGCAGATGCTGATCGGCTGTGGGCTGTGCTTCCTGCTCGGCACGGGCGCGATCATCGGGGCGGGCCATGTCGCAACCGGCATGGGAGTCTATCACATCGTCTGGGGCGGAATGCTCTTGAGCGGCATCGGCTGGGGGCTGGCCGAGGCGTCGATCAATCCGCTGACCGCGCGGCTCTACCCGGAGGAGACCACGCACCGGCTGAACGTGCTCCATGCCTGGTATCCCGGCGGGCTGATCGTCGGCGGGCTGGCGGGCGTGCTGCTGGCCGAAGTCCTGTCGTGGCAGGCGATCATGGCGCTGGTGCTGATCCCCGCGCTGGGCGTGCTGGTGATGGCGGCGACCACGCGCTTTCCGCCTGTCCCGCGCGCGGTGAAAGACGTCGGCTTTGGCGGCATGATCGCCGAAGTCTTCAAGCGGCCCAGCTTCTTCGTCTGGTTCGCCGCGATGTTCCTGACCGCCGCGTCCGAACTCGCGCCGGGCCAGTGGCTCGACGTGGCGCTTAGCAGCCGGGTGGGGATGCGCGGTATCCTGCTGCTCGTCTATGTCAGCGCGCTGATGTTCGTGTTCCGCCACTTTGCCGGGCGGATCGCGGGGCGGCTGTCCAATCCGGGGCTGCTCTGGGTGTCGAGCCTGATGGCAGGCATCGGCCTGTTCCTGCTGTCGCGCGCCCAGTCGCCGGTGGCGGCGGTGCTGGCCTCGACCGTCTGGGGGCTGGGCGTCTGTGCGATGTGGCCGACCATGCTGGCCTCGGTCGCGGAACGCTATCCGCGCGGCGGCGCCTGGGCGCTGGGCCTGGTCGGATCGGCGGGGGCTCTCGCCAGCTTCTTCGTCCTGCCGCGCCTGGGCGCGATGTTCGACGCGGCTAAGGTCGAGCTGGCAGGCGGGCCGGAGGCGTTCAAGCGGCTGACCGGCGAAGCGCTGCGCCAGGTCGAGGATGCGGCGGCGTCGCAGTCCTTTGCGCGGCTCGCCATCGTGCCGGTGATCCTGTTGTTCGTATTCGGCGGCATCTGGCTGGCCGAGCGCCGTCGTCCCCATCGCTCTGTTGCGGAGACTGTCGCATGAACTGGTCGCGTCGTACCGTCATGGGTGGCCTGGCCGCCGCTGTCCCCGCCGCCGCGCTGGCGGGCCGGAAATCGGGCAAGTCCTCGAATGCCGCGCGTTTTACCCTCGGCTTCGCGCCGCATCTGGGCAGCTTCGCCAGCCGGGGCGACAGCTCGGTCGAGCAGATCGCCTATGCCGCCGATCAGGGCTTCTGGGCGTGGGAGGACAATGAATACCGCCTCCGCCCCGTGGCCGAGCAGGAGGCGATCGCCAAGGCATTGCGCGACCGGAAGATGACGATGGGCGTGTTCGTCGCGTCGATGCCCAAATGGTCGGAGTCGCGCCCCCTGCTGGGTGGTGACGACGAGGGCGAACGGCAGGCCTTCCTCGCCGACGTGACCAGCGCGGTCGATGTCGCCAAGCGGGTCGGCGCGACGCGGATGACCGTCGTCACCGGCTTTATGGACAAGAAGCTGCACCCCGCAATCCAGATGGGCCGGATCATCGACGTGATGCGCCGCGCGGGCGACATCGTCGCGCCGCACGGGATGGCGCTGGTGATGGAGCCGCTCAACACGCGGACCAACCATCCGGGCGTCTTCATGCAGTCGATCGCGGAGGGCTATGCGGTGGCGCGCGGGGCGAACAGTCCCGGCGTGAAGGTGCTGGCGGACCTGTATCACGAGCAGATCCAGTCGGGGAATTTGATCCCGACCATGAAGCTGTGCTGGGACGAGATCGGCTATATCCAGTTCGGCGACAATCCGGGCCGTAACGAGCCGGGCAGCGGCGAGATCAATTACGCCAATATCTGCCGCTTCCTGAAGGCACAGGGCTATGCCGGGGTGATCGGCATGGAGCATGGCAATTCGGTCGAAGGGCGGGCGGGCGAAGACAAGCTGATCGCCGCCTATCGCGCGATCGATCCGAGAACATGAGGAGGGGAGCGATGCGGATGCTATCGTTGATCGCATTGGCCGTGGCGAGTGGTGCGGTGGCCCAGGGTCAGCAGGCGGACAAGCCGGGCATGGGCTTTCGCGACACGCCGATGCTGCCCGGTGGAAAATGGCATGTCCATGACCCCGACCGGCCCGCGCCGAAGGTCGTCACGCCCGCCGCGCAGCCCGGCGGTGCGCCGTCCGACGCGGTGGTGCTGTTCGACGGGCGCTCGATGGACGCCTGGACGCCCAGCGGCAAGCCATGGCTATTGAAAGACGGCGCGATGACCGTGCCCCCGCGCGACGGCAAGGCCGAGAGCGTGCTGGTCAGCAAGCAGAGCTTCGGCGACGTCCAGCTTCACCTCGAATTCCGCTCGCCCAACCCGCCGCAGAAATCGTCGCAGGACCGGGGCAATAGCGGCATCTGGTTCATGCAGCGCTACGAGGTGCAGATCCTCGACGGGTACGACAACCCGACCTATGCCGATGGGCAGGTCGGTGCGGTCTATGCCTGGAAGCCGCCGCTGGTGAACGCCGCGCGCAAACCCGGCCAGTGGCAGAGCTATGACATCATCTTCGAGCGGCCACGCTTCGCGGCGGACGGCAAGCTGTTGCGGCCCGCCTATGTCACCGCGTTGCTGAACGGCGTGGTGGTGCAGAATCATCAGGCGATGCTGGGCACCACCATCTGGCGACAGGTCGAAAAATACCAGGCGCATGGCGATGCCGCGCCGATCCAGCTTCAGGATCATGACTCGCCCGTTTCGTTCCGCAATATCTGGGTCCGTCCGCTGCCGCCCGAGGCGATCGCGCAGGACCTGCCGGAGGATGCCCGATGACCCCCCATATCGACCGCAGACATGCCCTGGCGGGGATCACCGCCATGTTCGGCTCCGCGCTGTTCGCGCCGATCGCGCGAGCGGCGGGCGCGGTGGAGCAGGCGCGCGGCACCATCCCCGTCATCTCCGACGGCCCGCCCAGCGTCGCCGTCTTCACCCCCGTCCAGCGCGCGACGATGACCGCGCTGGCCGACCGCGTGATCCCGACCACCGACACGCCCGGTGCGATCGCGGCCGGGGTGCCCGCCTTTATCGAAAAGATGCTGGCCGACTGGTCGCTGCCCGCCGACCGGGTGCCGATCATCGCCGGGCTGAACGCGATCGAGGCGCGCAGCCAGAGCGTCAACAAGGTGCCCGCCGCCAAGGCCAGCCCCGCGCAACAGGACACGCTGCTGACCGAGGCGATGGAGGGCGTGCTGCCCGAGGGGCGCGCGTTCTTCGAGCCGTTCCGGCAGCTGGTCATCACCGGCTACTACACGTCGGAGATCGGCATCACGCAGGAGCGCGAATATCTGCCGGTGCCGGGCGAATATGACGGCGCCTATCCCTATTCCAAGGTCAACAAGGTGTATTCGGCATGATCGATCGTCGTTCTCTCATGGGCGCGGGGCTGGGCTTAGGCGCGGCGGCGATGCTGCCGGGCATGGCGCAGGCCGCGAAGCTCGGCGCCATCGGGCTCCAGCTTTATACGATCCGCGAGCTGTTCGCGGCCGATCCGGTCAAGACCCTGGAGGCGGTGGCCAAGATCGGCTACCGCGAAGTCGAATATGGCGGGGGCGGCTATGACGCGATGGATCATGCCATGCTCCGCCGTACGCAGGACCGGCTGGGGCTGAAGGCGCCATCGATCCATGTCCCCTATGAGTTGCTGCTCGGCAAGTTCGACAAGTGCGTCGCGATGGCCAAGACGCTGGGTTCGGATACCATCATTCTGCCGTACATGATCGATCGGCATCGGACCGAGGCGGGCTGGAACGCGGCGCTGCCCAACATCAATCGCTTCGCCGCGCAGTTGAAGGCGGCGGGGCTGGGTTTCGCCTATCACAATCACGACTTCGAATTCACCAACAAGCCCGGCGGCATCAGCCTGTACGACCGGTTGCTCAAGGGCACCGATCCGACGCTCGTGAAGGTCGAGATCGATCTGTACTGGGCGATCCATGCGGGCGAGGATGCGGCGGGGCTGATCCGGCGGCTGGCCGGGCGCATCTATGCCTATCACGTCAAGGACGCGCGCGCCGACGGCAGCATGACCGCGGTGGGTGCGGGCAAGATCGACTTCGCCTCGCTCTTCAAGCTCAATGGCCTGGCGGGCGTGAAGCATTTCTATGTCGAGAACGACCAGGCGCCCGCGCCCTATCTGCCCGACATCACGACCAGCTACCGGACGCTGAAAGCGCTTCGATTCTAAAACGACAAGAACGATATAGGGAGGATAGCCATGGCGGCGACGAACCGTTTCGACGCGATCGTGATCGGGTCGGGGATCAGCGGCGGTTTCGCCGCCAAGGAACTGACCGAAAAGGGCCTGCGCGTGCTGATGCTCGACCGCGGCGTCATGGTCGAGCATGGCGAGGGCTATCCCTATGACGGCAAGCCGCCGTTCGAGGTGCCCGCGCGCAACATCATGCCAAAGCCCTTGCTGGAGAGCGATTATTTCATCGCCAAGCAGGGTTATGTCGCCCCCAGCAACCAGAAATTCTACAATGACGACCGGCTGAACCCCTATGCCTATGACGAGGGGAGCAAATTCTACTGGATCCGGCCCGCTGCGGTTGGCGGCAAGTCGCTGATCTGGGGGCGCTGGTCGTTCCGCTGGAGCGCGGACGATTTCGAGGCGAACAAGCGCGAGGGCGTCGCCGCCGACTGGCCGATCCGGTACGAGGATGTCGCGCCCTGGTATTCCTATGTTGAGAAATATATCGGTGTCTCGGGCTCGCGGGAGAATCTACCCTATCTGCCGGATAGCGAGTTCCAGCCGCCGATGCCGATGAACGTGGCGGAGAAGTGGCTGAAGGAGCGGCTGGAAGGCCAGTTTCCCGGCCGCAAGCTGATCCACACCCGCCTGTCCAACATGACCGAGGACAAGCCCGACCAGAACCGCACGAAATGCCAGTTCCGCAACCAGTGCGGCAATGGCTGCTCCTTCGGCGCCTATTTCTCGACGCAAGCCGTGACGCTGCCTGCCGCGCGCGCAACCGGGCGGCTGACGCTTCAGTCGGATGCGGTGGTGACGGGGATCGACTATGACCCCGCCAAGAAGAAAGTCACCGGCGTCCGCTATGTCGATGCCAAGACCGGGCAGGCACAGACGGTCCAGGCGAATCTCGTCTTTGTCTGCGCCTCGGCCATGGCGTCGGTGCAGATCCTGATGAACTCGCGCGCGCCCGGCTCGGAGCGCAGCCATTTCGACAGCAGCGGGACGCTGGGCCGCTATGTCATGGACCATATCTTCCGCGTCGGCGTGTCGGGCGAGATTCCGGGCATGGACGACCTGATCGAATATGGCCGTCGTCCGGGCGGGGTCTATGTGCCGCGCTTCCGCAACCTGAAGGGCGACGAGGGGCTGGGGTTCCGGCGCGGTTATGGCTATCAGGGTTCGGCCTATCGCAACGCCGCCAAGCCGGTCGGCTTCGGCGCGGAGATGAAGCATGGGATGCGCCGCTATGGCCCGTGGCAGTTCAGCATGGGCGCGTTCGGCGAATGCCTGCCCTATGAGGATAATCGCGTGTCGCTGCATTCCAGCAAGGTCGATCGCTTCGGCGTGCCGCTGATGAGGTTCGATGTGACCTTCCGCGACAACGAGTTGAAGATGATGGCCGACGCCCGGCGCGAGGGCGAGGCGATGCTGCGCGCGGCGGGGCTGAAGAACGTGACCAGCGGCGAGTCCGAGCATGTGCCCGGCGACGCGATCCACGAAATGGGCGGCGCGCGCATGGGCGCGGACCCCCGCCAATCGGTGCTCAACAAATGGAGCCAGGCGCATGACGCGTCCAATCTCTATGTCACGGACGGGGCGCAAATGGCGTCGGTGTCGTGCGTGAACCCCTCGCTGACCTTCATGGCGCTGACCGCGCGGGCGGCGGACCATGCGGTCAAGGGGCTGAAGGCGGGGGCGGTCTGAGGTTGGAGGCCGTCGAGTTGATCTGGGCAAAGTCCCTCCCCTTCAGGGGAGGGGTTGGGGTGGGGCCTCACCAAGTGCTTTCCGCCTGCGGAAGCGCCCCACCCCCATCCCCTCCCCTGAAGGGGAGGGGCGCTTTTCTTTGACCTCGTCCACCGCAAAGCCCTCCATCCCTACCAAACGCCCCGAAGGCGTCACCATCCGCGCGGTCGGCGAGCGGGCGGGGGTGTCGGCGATGACCGTGTCCAACGTCATCAACGGCGCAGGCCGGGTCAGCCCCGCGACACGCGACGCCGTGCTCGCGGCGATCGAGGCGCTGGGCTATGTCCCCAATGTCGCGGCGCGGCGGCTGGCCAAGGCGCGGGCGACGACTTTGGGCCTTTTATACAGCGACAAGGGCACCCCGTTCATCGACTCGGTGCTGCTCGGTGCGCTGCGGGCGAGCAATGCGAGGGGCCTGCAATTCATCGCCCAGGCCGAGGAAGGGCTGACCCGCGCGTCGGCCGAGGCAGCGCTGCGCACGCTGGTGCAGAGCGGCGCGGCGGCGGTGCTGCTGCTGCCCCCCTTTGCCGAATTGCTGAGCGGATCGGGCCTGTTCGAGGAACTGGGCGTCGCGGCGGCGGCGATCGCGACGGGGCAGACCATGCCCGACATGGCGACCGTGCGGATCGACAATCGCGCGGCGATGGCGGCGATGACCGCGCATGTCGTGGAGGCCGGGCATCGCCGCATCGGCTTCCTGGCGGGGCCGCAGCATTTCTCGGTCGCCGACGAGCGGCTGGCGGGCTTTCGCGACGGGCTGGCGGCGGGCGGCCTGGCCTATGATCCCGCACTGGTCGTGCGCGCCGGGTTCGATCCGGCGGCGGGCGCGGCGGCGGGGCGGGAACTGCTCGACCGACCCGATCGGCCGAGCGCGATCCTGTGCAGCAGCGACGACATGGCGGCGGGGCTGATCGGTGAGGCGTCTCGCCGGGGCCTGCGGCTGCCGGACGAACTGGCGGTCACCGGATTCGACGACACCGCGATCGCGGCGCGGCTCTGGCCACCGCTGACCGTGATCCGCCAGCCGGTCGGCGACATGGCCTTTCGTGCGGTCGAGCAGGTGCTGGCGGCGCTGCGCTCGCGGGTGGTGGAGGACCGGGTGGTGGATTTCGAGCTGGTGGTGCGGGAATCGGTGGGGCTTACCGCCTCATAAACCTCACCTCCGTTCGCGCTGAGCGAAGTCGAAGTGCACGCCCCGGACCCTGCCGCAGGGGTTTCCCTTGGCCTTCGACTACGCTCAGGCTGAACGGAGGTAGGTAGAAGTTCCCTCCTCCTCCGCCGCCCCGGGGAACGAAGCCTTACCCCGTCCGCCCATAATCCGCGATCAGCGCCACCTCTTCGGGATCGCCCAGCACCACGCCGACGCGCTGGTGCAGGCCGACCGCCTCGACCTCCATGATCGGAATGGCCCCGTCGATCGACGCGCCGCCCGCCTGCTCGATCAGGAAGCTCATCGGGTTCGCTTCATAGAGCAAACGCAGCTTGGCCTTGCCGTCCTTGCGGTGGTCGCCCGGATACAGGAACACCCCGCCGCGCTTCAGGATACGGTGGACGTCCGCCACCATCGAGGCGGTCCAGCGCATATTGTAATCCTCGCCCAGCGGCCCCTCGGTGCCCAGGATGCGCTCCTCGATATAGCGGGCAATGCCGGGCGACCATTGGCGGCGGCGCGCCATGTTGATCGCGAATTCCTTCGTACCCGTCGGAATACGCATCGGCCCGTCGGTCAGCCGCCACGACCCGATCTCGCGGTCGAGCGTGAACTCATAGACGCCGGTGCCGACCGTCAGGACCAGCAACGTCTGCGGACCGTAAATGGCATAGCCCGCCGCCACCTGCGCGCGGCCGGGCTGGAGGAAATCGGCCTCGGTCACTTCGCGCCCTGCGCAATCCTCGGGCGCGCGCAGGACCGAGAAGATGGTGCCGACCGACAGGTCGACATCGACATTGCTCGACCCGTCGATGGGATCGAACAGCAACAGATATTCGCCGCGCGGGAAGCGGTTGGGGATGCGGTGGATCGTCTCCATCTCCTCCGACGCCATCGCCGCCAGATGCCCGCCCCATTCGTTCGCGTCGAGCAGCAGGTCGTTGGCGATCACGTCCAGCTTCTTCTGGACCTCGCCCTGCACATTCTCGCTGCCCAGGCTGCCGAGCACATCGCCCAGCGCGCCCTTGGAGATGGCCTGGTTCACCGCCTTGCACGCGCGCGCGACGGTTTCGATCAGCAGGCGGAGTTCGGCGGGGCAGGTCTCTTCGGAGCGGCGCTGCTCCTCGATCAGGAAACGGGTCAGCGTCGTCTGGCGCGGCGTCGTCATCGATTGCTCCGGGAAGGGCCGGGGGGGGGATGATCGGCCCCGCGGGCTCCCTCCCGCCGGGCCAAGCCATGGTGGCGGGCGGACCATGGACCGGCCTCTTCGCATGCGCAACCTGACGTTAAGCAAAGCTGGCGCTTTATGGGACCGTAGCAAATCTGTTATATCCCACTTCGCAAATGGGATATGATGGAAGTCGGAGGATCGCATATGACGACCGGACGGCTGATGACGGATACCCTCGTTCAGGGTCATGCCCCGACGGGCATCGACGGCATCGTATCGGCGTTGCGCACCGCCCGGCATGGCTGGCGGGTGCGGCAGGATGCGGGCCGCGATGTCGAGCGTTTTCCCTCGCGCAGCGGGGTCGAGGATGTCGTCGCGCTGGTCGCCGCCGCGCTCTATCCGCGTCGTCTGGGCCATTTTCGCGGCGGTGTGCAGGAGGAGGATCGCTTCGTCGCCGCCAAGCTGCTCGCCGCGCTGACCGCCTTGGAACGCAAGATCGGCGCGGAGCTGGCCTATTGGCAGAAGGATGTCGATGCGGCCTTCCCGCCCGAGCAGGCGGCGCTGGTGTCGCGGCTGTTCGGTGCCACGCTGCCGCAGGTGCGCGAGCTGATCGACAGCGATGTCGAGGCGGCGTTCCTGGCCGATCCCGCCGCGCGCAGCGTCGATGAGATATTGCTCTGCTATCCCGGTGCCATCGCCAGCCTGCACCACCGTATCGCGCATGAGCTGAACGCGCTGGGCGCACCGATCGTGGCGCGGATGATCTCCGAACTGGCCAATGAACGGACCGGGATCGACATCCATCCGGGCGCGACCATCGGGCGGCACTTCTTCATCGACCATGGCACCGGCGTCGTCGTCGGCGAGACCGCGATCATCGGCGAGCGGGTGCGCGTCTATCAGCATGTGACGCTGGGCGCGCGCTCGGCACTGGGCACCGCGCCGCGCTCCCCGCGCGACCGCTTTGCGCGCCATCCCATCGTCGAGGATGACGTCATCATCTATGCGGGCGCGACGATCCTGGGGCGGGTGACGATCGGAGCGCGCTCGGTGATCGGGGGCAATGTCTGGCTGCTGACCGATGTCGAGCCGGACAGCGTGCTCGTCCAGCCCGAGGCGCTGGCCCTGCCACGCGCCGAGGGGCGGGCGCTGCGGCAGGAATTGGAGGGGACGGCATGAAGCAGGGGCGCAAACCGGTCATCGGCCTGATGTGCGGCAATGAGGTGTCGAACCGCCCGATCCAGGCGGTCGCGACGCGCTTCATCGATCCGCTGGTCCAGCTGTGTGGTGCCAGCGTGCTGATCGTCCCCGCCGTGCCGGAAGCGGTCGACACTGCGCTGATGGCCGACATGCTCGACGGGCTGCTGCTGACCGGCGGACGGTCGCATGTCGCGCCCGCGCAATATGGCGATTGCGCCGAACTGGCCCCGCAAGCCTGCGACCCGCAGCGGGACTCGGTTGCGCTGGCGCTGGCCGGGCGGATGATCGAGCGCGGCAAGACGGTGTTCGGTATCTGCCGGGGGATGCAGGAGATCAATGTGCTGTTCGGCGGGTCGCTGACCTGCTTGGGCGGCCTGCCGCGCCATCATCGCGGATCGTGGGAAGGCGATTACGACATGCTGTTCGGCCATCACCATCCGGTCGACCTGATGCCCGGCGGCGCGCTGGCCGGGCGCAGCGGGCATCGCCGGGTCGAGGTCAATTCGGTGCATCAGCAGGGTGTCGACCGGCTGGGCTATGGCCTGGTGGTCGAGGCACGCGATGCCGAAGACGGACTGATCGAGGCGTTCCGCGCGCCCGGCTGCGGCGCAGACGTGCTGGCGGTGCAATGGCATCCCGAATGGGACATTGCGACCTGCGGCGTGGCGCGCGGCTTCTTCACCATGCTGGGCGAGTCGGTGCGCGGTCACGCCTGACGAGGGGGTTTGCTAGTTTCAGTCAATCGGCCCCAACCCCTCCCCTTCAGGGGAGGGGTTGGGGTGGGGCCTCGCCATTTGATACCGCACTTGTGGAAGCGCCCCACCCCCGGCCCCTCCCCTGAAGGGGAGGGGAGATTGCGCCCGTATCCGCTTGTCATATCTTCTCGCATCAATCGCATCCCCGGCGGAACTCCTCCGATAGCGCTTGCCATCAACCCTGCCTCCACCATAGAGTCGCGCTCATAAAATAAGACTTTCATGGAGAAGGAGTCGTCATGGCGGCACTTGGCACGGGACGGCATAAGCGAGGACATGGCTGATGGCCCTGCCTGTCGATCTACCCCCCAGGGCCGTGACGGGGCAGGGCGGTGACGCCGCAGGCCAGGGCGGCACAGTCGCGCGCGGTTATCTCCCCGCGCTGATAATCACGGTCAGCCTGTTCTTCCTGTGGGGGATGGCGAACAACCTCAACGACATCCTGATCGCGCAATTCCGCAAGGCCTTCACGCTCAGCGATTTCGGGACCAGCTTCGTCCAGCAGGTCTTCTATCTCGGCTATTTCCTGCTCGCGGTGCCCGCCTCGATGGTGATGCGCCGTTATGGCTACAAGGCGGCGATCGTGCTGGGGCTGACGCTCTATGGCACGGGCGCGCTGCTCTTCTATCCGGCGGCGGCGGCGAGCCTGTACCAGCTGTTCCTGCTCGGCCTGTTCGTCATCGCGGCGGGCCTGGCCTTTCTCGAAACCTCGGCCAATCCGCTGATGGGGGAGCTGGGCGATCCGGCGGGGGCGACCCGGCGGCTCAACTGGGCGCAGGCGGCCAATCCGCTGGGCGCGATCACTGGCATCCTGATCGGGCGCTTCTTCATCCTGTCGGGCATCGAGCATGACGAGCGCGCGCTCGCCACGATGGACGCCGCCGCGCGCACCGCCTTCTACAAGGCCGAGGTACAGGCCATCGCACCGCCCTATGTCGCGATCGCGATCATCGTGCTGTTGTTCGCCGTCGCGACCGCGCTGGTCCGTTTCCCCACTGGCGCGCCGGTGCGGGCGGAGGATGAGGGGCGCAGCGGCCGCTTCGTCGACGTGTTCCGCCAGCCGCGCCTGATGGGCGCGGTCGTCGCGCAGTTCTTCTATGTCGGCGCGCAGGTCGGTGTGTGGAGCTACACGATCCGCTATGCGCAGGCCAATGTCGGGCTGAACGAGCGGGGTGGCGCGGATGCGCTGTTCGTCTCGCTGGTGCTGTTCGCCGCCGGGCGCTTCCTGGGCAGCGCGCTGATGGGCCGCGCCGGGCCGGTGAAGCTGCTGACGCTGTTCGCGGGGCTTTCGGTGCTGCTGACCGCCGTGGCGGCCGTGCTCGGCGGCTGGCCGGGGCTGATCGCGCTGGTCGCGGCCAGCTTCTTCATGTCGATCCAGTTCCCGACGATCTTCGCGCTCGGGATCGAGGGGTTGGGGCCGCTGCGCCGGGCGGGGGCGTCGCTGATCGTGATGGCGATCATCGGCGGCGCGGGGCTGACCGCGCTGATGGGCTTGGTGTCCGACCATGCCGGCATTACCAGCGCCATGCTGGTCCCGACCGCCAGCTTTGTGGTCGTGACGATATTCGCCCTGATGATGGGCCGCCGTAAGGAGAGAGATTGATGAACCGTCTGCAGGGTAAGCGGGCGATCGTGACGGGCGCCGGACAGGGTATCGGCCGCGCCGCCGCCGAGCTGTTCGCCGCCGAGGGCGCGCAGGTGATCGCGGTCGATCGCAACGCCGACGCGCTGGCCAGCCTTCGGGGCTGTACGACCGAGACACTGGACCTGACCGATCCGGCGGCTATCGCGGCGTTCGGCGAGCGGACGGGCGCGGTCGATGTGCTGTTCAACTGCGCGGGCTATGTCGATGCGGGCGACCTGCTGGCGACGCAGGACGGCGGATATCGCCTGTCCTTCGACCTGAACGTCCATGCGATCACCCATATGCTCCAGGCCTTCGTGCCCGCGATGATCGCGCAAGGGGGCGGCTCGATCGTCAACATGGCCTCGGTCGCGGGCGCGATCATCGGCGTCGGCAACCGCTATGCCTATTGCGCCTCCAAGGCGGCGGTGGCGGGGATCACCCGGTCGGTCGCCCTCGACTATGTCGGCAAGGGCATTCGCTGCAACGCGATCTGCCCCGGCACCGTCCAGTCGCCCAGCCTCGACGAGCGACTGGCCGCGACCGGCGATGCGGAGGCGGCGCGTGCCGCCTTTGTCGCGCGCCAGCCCATGGGGCGGCTGGGCCGGGCCGAGGAGGTCGCATCGCTCGCGCTTTACCTCGCCTCGGACGAGAGCGCCTATACCACCGGCCAGCTGCACGCCATCGACGGCGGGTGGACGATGGCGTGACGCACACGCGCCCGCCTTTTGTCGACGCGCATTTCCACCTGTGGGATCACGCCGTGCTGCGCTACCCATGGCTGGACGCGCCCGAGACGGCGCCGATCGCCGCGAGCTATCGGATCGCCGATTATCGGGCGGAGCTGGCGGCGTGGAATCCGGCGGGTGCGGTGCATGTCGATGCGGGCGCGCATCCCGACCAGGGCGCGGACGAGACGGTCTGGCTGAACGGCGTCGCGGATGAGGACGGCCTGCCCGGGGGTATCGTCGCGCGGGTCGAACTCGACCATCCGGCGGTCGAGGCGCAATTGGCGTGGCAGGCGGCTCAGCCACGGGTGAAGGGCATCCGCCACCTCATCAACTGGCATCCGACCGACCCCGCGCGCCGGGCCTATGAGCGTGACCTGACCCGCGATCCACGCTGGCGGGCGGGTTATGCGCTGCTTGGTCGCCATGGGCTGAGCTATGATTTCCATGGCTTTCCCGCGCAACTGGCGGGACTGGCGGAGGTCGCGGCGCAGCATATCGAGGTGCCGGTCATCCTCAACCACCTCGCCTTGCCCATCCCGGCGGACGGGCTGGAGGAATGGCGCGCCGGGCTGGTCGCCTTTGCAGCCATGCCCCATGCCGCGATCAAGCTGTCGGGGGCGGGCTTTGTCGGGCCGCGTTTCGATCCGGTCCATTTCGCGGACATCGTGGCTGAGGTGATCGATCGCTTCGGCACGTCGCGCGTGATGGTCGCGACCAACTTCCCGACCGACCGGCTTGCCGCCGATCTCGATCGCACGCTCGGCGTATACGAGACATTGCTGAGCGGCTTTTCCGATGACGAGCGGCGCGACCTGTGGGGGCGCAATGCCAACCGGATCTATCGACTGGGCCTGAACCTATGACCGACATTCCCCGTCGCAAGATGGGCCGGACCGACTGCGCCTTGCCCGAGCTGGGCTTCGGCGCGGCGGCGATGGGCAATCTCTATGCCGCGATCGACGATGCCAGCGCCGCCGCGACGCTGGACGCCGCGCTGTCGGCCGGTCTCCGCTATTTCGATACCGCGCCGCATTATGGCCGGGGCCTGAGCGAGCGGCGGCTCGGTGACGCGCTGCGGGGGCGGGGTGACGTGTTCGTCTCGACCAAGGTCGGGCGGCTGATGGACCCGGACGCCAGCATCACCGATGCCCGGGAGCGCGACGGCTTCCACTCCGCCATGCCGTTCAGACCGCGCTACGACTATAGCTATGACGGCATCCTGCGCAGCCATGAGCACAGCCTGCAACGGCTTGGCCTGGCGCGTGTCGATATACTGTTCGTCCACGACATCGGCCGGGTCACGCATGGCGAGGCCGATGCGCGCTATCGCGAGCAACTGATCGCGGGCGGCGGGTTCCGCGCGCTGGAGAGCTTGCGCGACCAGGGTGCGATCTCGGGCTTCGGGCTGGGCGTCAACGAGGTCGAGGTCTGCCTGGACCTGATGGAGGCGGCGCGGTTCGACGTGATCCTGCTCGCCGGGCGCTATACCCTGCTGGAACAGGGTGCGCTCAATGCGCTGTTCCCCGCCTGCGCTATGGCAGGCACGTCGATCGTGGTCGGCGGTCCCTATAATAGCGGCATCCTGGCGACCGGCAGTGCGGCCGCCGGGCGCTATAATTACGCGCCCGCGCCCGAGGCGGTGCTGACCAAGGTCCGCGCGCTGGAGGCGGTGGCCGCGCGGCACCATGTTTCGCTGCCCGCCGCCGCGCTCGCCTTCGTGCTGGCCCATCCGCTGGTGGCCAGCGTCATTCCCGGTATCGCCGATCCGCAACAGGTATCCGACACGATGCGACTTTACGCCGAACCCATCCCGTCCGCCTTCTGGACGGAACTGCGTGACCAGGGGCTGGTCCGTCCCGACGCGCCCCTGCCGGGAGAGGGGGCATGAGCGTCGCCGCCATCCGGCTGACCCCGACCGACAATGTCGCGGTCTGCTGCCGCACGGTCGAGCCGGGCGAGCATATCCTGGTCGACGGCCATGCGCTGACCGTCACCGAACGCGTCGCGCTGGGCCACAAGCTGGCGGTCGTGGCACTGGCGGCCGGCGACAAGGTCATCAAATACGGCATGCCGATCGGATCGATGACGCATGACGCGCCCGCCGGTGGCTGGGTCCATATGCACAACATGCAAAGCGACTATATCCCCGCGCATCTGCGCGACGCGCACGGAGATCACGCATGAACACGGGCATGACTGGGGCCATGGCCGAACGGACCTGGCAGGCCTGGGCGCGCCCCGACGGCCGCAAGGGCATTCGCGACGCGATCGTCGTCGTCTACCTGGTCGAATGCGCGCATCATGTCGCGCGGCGGATCGTCGACCGGATGGACGACCCGCGTGTGCAGCTGATCGGCTTTCCCGGCTGCTACCCCAATGACTATGCGCTGGCGATGATGAAGGCGCTGACCACGCACCCCAATGTCGGCGGCGTCGTCCTGTTGTCGCTGGGCTGCGAGAGCTTCAACCGCGAGGCGCTGGCCGCCAATGTGCGCGAGCAGGGCCGCCCGGTCGAGACGATCGTCATCCAGCAGTCGGGCGGCACGCGCGGCGCGATGGAGGCAGGGATCGCCGCCGTCGAGCGCGTCCGGGCGGCGGCGGATGCGCAAGCCGTGCGCGTGCCCATGGCGCTGTCCGAACTGGTGATCGGCACCATCTGCGGCGGGTCGGACGGGACCAGCGGCATCACCGGTAACCCGGCGGTCGGCCGCGCCTTCGACACGCTCTACGATGCGGGCGCGATCTGCATCTTCGAGGAAACCGGCGAGATGATCGGGTGCGAGGGCCATATGGCCGAGCGTGCCGCGACGCCGGAGGTGGCGCAGGACCTGATCGCCTCGGTCGCGCAGGCCGAGCGTTATTATCGCGCCATGGGCTATGGCAGCTTCGCGCCCGGCAATGCCGAGGGCGGCCTTTCGAGCCAGGAAGAGAAGTCGGCAGGCGCCTATGCCAAGTCGGGCAGCCGTCCGATCACCGGCGTCATCCTGCCCGCCGAACAGGCGCCGGGGCCGGGGCTGTACCTGCTCGACGTGGTGCCCGCGGGCGACCCCAAGTTCGGCTTCCCCAACATCGTCGACAATGCCGAAATCGGCGAACTGATCGCGTGCGGCGCGCATATCAACCTGTTCGTGACCGGGCGCGGCTCGGTGGTCGGCTCGGCCATCTCGCCGGTCATCAAGGTCGCGGCGAACCCGGAAATGTATGCCCGGATGGAGGGCGACATGGACGTGAATGCCGGTCGCATCCTGTACGGCGACGCGACGCTGGACGAAGTGGGGGCGGAGATCGTCGACCTGATCGTCGCGGTGTCGGGCGGCGCGCAGACCAAGTCGGAGTCGCTGGGGCATCAGGAGTTCGTGCTGACCTACAAGGCGGCGGGGGCGAAGGGACCGGGCTGTCTGCCGAACGCGGCGTAAGTAGGACTGAATCTCCCCTTCAGGGGAGGGGCCGGGGGTGGGGCGTTGCGGCGAGCACGGCGTTCGCGGTGAGGCCCCACCCCAACCCCTCCCCTGAAGGGGAGGGGCTCGCATCGATTCTAGGCAACGTCATCCCATTATAGCCTTCGACTTCGCTCAGGCTGAACGGCAGTGGGGAAGCTTCAGGCGTGGTGCGTCGCCAGCGCCCGCAACTCCGGCATCGCCACCGTCTCGCCCGAGCCATCGACCCAGCGGATGAAGCCGCCGACCCGCTTGTCGATCTTCGCGGCGTGCCCCTGGAAAATATCGGACAGCCGATGGTCAAGGAACGGGTTGGCGAAGCGTTCCAGCGTCGTCGCGATATAGGCGCGCGCCTCCTCCGCCATGCCGTGCGCGGCAAAGCCCGGCAGCACGTCCTGCGCCATCACCCGCTCCAGCGCCGCGCGCGTGTCCGCATCCGCCAGCGCCGCGCGGACGGTCAAGTCCGCCGCACCGCCGCCGTCATGCCAGCGCGCCGCCAGCCAGCTATGGCCGAGATTGAGGATGTGCAGCTTCAGCCGCTCATACCGCTCCAGATCGTCGGTCAGGACGATGTCGGGATGGGGGAAGGGCAAAGCCAGGCCCGACTGGCGTTCGATCGCCCAAAGGGCATAGGGTTCGGCCACAGCACCGGCCGGATGGAGCGGTTCGCTGACGATGCGGTCAACCAGGGTGTTGGCCCAGACGCATTCCCGCTCCAGCCAGTCGAGAAACGCCACCTCGCGTCCCTGATCCCGCGCCAGGCCCAGGATAGTAGCGCGCAGCACGTCGCCATTGCGCACCACCAGTTCGCAGGGCAGCAAGGTGACGCCCGCCCCCCCGGCCTGCCAGCGCCGGTGCAGCAATTCGGTCAGCATCCCGCAAAAGCTCACCGACCCCTGATCATGGGCGGGCACGGTTCGATCTTCGTCGGGGATGGCATAGCCGCTGTCGCCGGTGTTGGAGACGATATGCGTCACCGCCCCAACCGCCAGATCGACCAGCCGGTCCCAGTCGCCCGCCGCGCTCAGCCCTTCGCGGACGCTGCGCACCTGGATGGTCCGCTCATCACGTGTGCCGTCGCGCAGGCCGCGCAGGATGACGGGAAAGCCAGCCGGATCGGCGAAACCGGCCAGCCGCCGCGCGCGCTCGGGGTCGCGGGTGGTCTGGACGATGACGATCGGCGGCACCGCCTGCCCGGCGGCGCGAGCCTCCTCGGCGAACAGGTCGACATGCGCCTGCAGGAAGCGGCTGGTGCCGAATTGCAGGATGACGCCCGCCTCGCTCATGGCGCGTCCAGCGAGAAGATGCGGTCCATGCCCACCCATTTTTCGCCCGGCGCGGCATGGGGCAGGGCTTTCTGGAAGCGGTCCATCGTGGCTTCCCATCTGGCGTCGACAGCTGCCAGTTCGGCGGGGATGGCATGGGGGAAGTCGTCGGCCACCTCGGCGATCATGAACAGCCGGTCGCCGGTGCGCCAGATCTCCATCGACAGGAATCCCTTGGCTCGGATCGCCGTGGTCACCTCGGGCCAGGCCGCGCCGGGGGCATGGGCCTTTTCATATTCGGCGATCAGACCGGCATCGGCGACCAGATCCAGGGCGAAACACAGGCGTCGGGCCAATTCGGGCCTCCTCTCTCCAGGGCGGTAGGACCCATTCTTTGCGTCCCATCCGCCGGAGGATGTTTTAGCGTTTCCATCCCAAGCCAGCAATGGCATATGTGAGAGTGAAATCGCATATAGGAATCTGGAGAGGGTCGCAATGAAGGCACTGGTCTGTGTCCAGCCGCATGACATTCGCGTCGAGGATCGGCCCGTGCCGGTGCGGGGAGAAGGCGAGGTCCTGATCCGGATGCGCCGTGCCGGAATCTGCGGCACCGACTATCATATCTATGGCGGCAAGCATCCGTTCCTCGAATATCCCCGGCTGATCGGCCACGAGCTGGCGGGCGAAATCGCCGAGGTTCCAGAGGGTTCGGCCTTCACGGTCGGACAGGTGGTGACGGTGAACCCCTATATCGCGTGCGGCACCTGCCGCGCCTGCCGCCGGGGCAAACCCAATTGCTGTGCCCGGATCAGCGTCCTGGGCGTGCATGGCGATGGCGGCATGTGCGAGCTGTTGGCGGTGCCCGAAAGCGCGGTGATCGATGCGGTCGGCCTGTCGCTCGACCAGGCGGCGATGGTCGAGTTCCTGGCGATCGGCGCCCATGCGGTGCGGCGGGCGGGCGTCGCCGAGGGGGAGAGCGTCGCGGTGATCGGGGCCGGGCCGATTGGCATCGCGGCGGCGCTGTTCGCGCGGATCGCCGGGGCGGGTCGGATCGTGCTGGTCGACACGCGCGCCCCGCGCCTGGCCTATGCGCGCGACCATCTGGGCTTCGGCGAGGGCGTGGTCGCCGACGAGGCGCTGGGCGCGACGCTGGCCGGGATGACGGGGGGCGAGATGTTCGACCATGTGTTCGACGCCACCGGCAACATCCATGCGATGCGCGCCGGACTGAACTGGGTCGCGCATGGCGGCAGCTACACGCTGGTCGGCGTCTGCAAGGACGATCTGGTCTTCCCCGATCCCGAATTCCACAAGCGCGAGACGACGCTGGTCGCCAGCCGCAACGCGCTGTCGGTGGATTTCGACCATGTCATCGCCAGCATCCGCAGCGGCGCGGTGCCGACCGACGCGATCCGCACCCACACGCTGACGCTGGACGAGGCGCCGACGCGCCTGCCCCAACTGATCGACGAGGCGGATTCGGTGCTGAAGGCGATCATCACCATCGCCTGAGCGGACCGGCGGCTCCGGGCAACATCGCTTGCCCGGGGCGGGCCATCGCCCTAATCCTCGATCGGTGAGGGACGATATGACGGGCGACGGGGTAAAGACGAGCGAAGGGCGGACGCGCAAGGGCAGCTATGCCGCACCCGCGCTGGACAAGGCGTTCCTGATCATCGAACTGCTGGCCAACCATCCGGGCGGGATGCTGGTCAGCGAGATGGCGACCGCGCTGGGCCGCTCGCTGGGCGAACTGTTCCGCATCGTCGTGGTGATGGAGGAAGCGCGCTATCTCGAAAAGTCGCCGGTCGACGATCGTTACCGCGTCACCTACAAATTCCTCGACATCGCGTACCGGGCCACGCCGGCGCGGCAACTGACCGCCGCGGCGCTGCCCGAGATGCAGTCGCTGGCGCTGCATGTCGGCCAGTCCTGTCACCTGGTGGTGATCGAGGGCGGAGCGGGGCTGGTCATCGCGCGCGAGGAAAATCCCGGCACGCGCGGTTTCGCCCTGCGCATGGGCGCGTCGATCGATATCGTCACCAGCTGTTCGGGCAAGGTGCTCCTCGCCTTTGCCGCGCCGGCGCAACTGGGGCGCATCCTGGACCGGGCGGAGGCGGCGCAGGGCCGGGCCATCGACCGCGTGTCGCTGGCCGGGGAACTGGAGCGGGTGCGCGTCCAGGGCCATGGCCTGCGCGAAAGCCCGATCACCCGCGGCGTGACGGATATCAGCGCGCCGATCTTCGGTTTCGGCGGCGACTGCATGGCGGCGCTGACCATCCCCTTCCTGGAATCGATCGACGGATCGCAGCAATGCTCCATCGCGGAGGCCACGCAGATCCTGATCGCAACCACCGCCCGTATTTCACAAGCGCTCGGCCATCGCGGGGACGATGCGGGCGACGCGCGGCCTGCATCGCACGGATAGGGCGGATCAGTCGGGGCGCGTTTCCGTGCCCCGCTGCGTGCCATTGCCCATCGTCAGATACAAATGCTGCAACATCGCCGTCATCGCATCGATGCCCCGGTCGGTCAGGGTGACTGCCAGGCGTCGGTGATCCGCCGGGTCGGTGCGCCGCCGCAGCAGATCCGCCCCCTCCAGCCGGTCGATCCGGCGCAGCGCGCTGGTCGCGCTTTCGCCCGAGACGAGGATCAATTCCTTGACGCAGATCGGCCGGTTCTGCTGATCGGCGATGAACAGCTCCAGCATCATGTCCCAGGCGGAGTCGCGGAACACGTCGCGGGGAAAGAACTGTGCGGTCGTGGCGCGCATCGCCTGGGTCTGGCGGGCCAGATCGAGCAGGCTGGGGCCGACCTCGCGCATGGCGGGTGGCCGAATGCCGCGATGGGCGGGGGGGTGATAGAAAGCGGCAAGTTCCTTGGGCATGAGGTGATCCTTGGCTTGGGGCAATGGACGATCATGTCGATGGCATGGCGGCGGATGGGAGGAGCGGGGCGGGCCGGTCATCGTTCGCGCAATCCTTCGCGCGCGCGGTTGAGCGGCTTCAGGAGATATTGCAGCACGGTCTTGCTGCCGGTGTGGATATCGGCGGTGGCGATCATGCCGGGCACGATCGGAAAGCGCTTGCCCGCCTTGTTGACCAGCGAGTCCGCGCTCGTGCGCACGAAGACGCGGTAATAATAGACGTCCGGGTTCACCTCGTCGCGGATGGTGTCGGGCGAGATGCTGCTGACCTTGCCCTCCAGCCCGCCATAGATCGCATAGTCATAGGCGGTGATCTTGACGCTGGCGCGCTGGCCGGGGCGGATGAAGGCGATGTCGCGCGGCTGGATGCGCGCTTCGACCAGCAGGCGTTCGTCCAGCGGCACGATCTCCATGATCTTGCCGTTCGGCGGCACGACGCCGCCGATGGTCGACACCTCGATATTCTTGACCACGCCGCGCACCGGCGAGCGCAGGGTCAGGCGTTGCAGCGTGTCGGAACGGCCGCGCACCACCGGGGCGAGGGCCTCCACCTCCTCGCTGACCTTGGCGAGGTCCTGCCGCGCCTCGACGATATATTGCGAGCGCAGGTCGGACTTCTTCAGGTCGAGGTCGGCGCGCTGGCGCTTCAGGCGCAGCACCTCGACATTGCTGGCCGCGCCGACCTCGATCAGGGATTCGCCGATGCCGACCTCGCGTCCGATCAGCGCGAGCGACTCGTCGATCAGCCCGATCGAGCTGGCGAGGCTGCGGCGGCGGGCATCGTAGAGCCGCTGCTGCTCGGCCTTGAGCGCGGGGAAGGCATCCAGTTCGCGCGAGAAGGTCAAAGGCGTGCCGTTCACCTCCGCCTGCAACCGCGCTTGCGCGGCCAGCGCGGCGCGGTATTTGGCGGCGCTTTCCTCGACGGTCGATCCGGCCTGGGTGGGGTCGAGCTGGGCGAGGATCTGGCCCGGCTTCACGATGTCGTCCTGGCGAACGAGCATCTTGGCGAGGATGCCGCCCTCCAGCGATTGCAGCACCTGTTCGCGGCTTGTCGGCACGACGCGGCCGGTGCCGGTCGCCACCTCGTCGAGTTTGGCGAACCAGGCCCAGACCAGCAACACGACGAACAGCGCGGCGAGCGCCCAGTTCATCCGCTTGGCCGCCAGCAAAGGCGCCGCGCCCTCATCGGCGAAGGGCAGGTCGGCGGGATGGGTGAGCGCGGTCATGCCGCTTGGCTCCGGGCAGCGCCCTGCATGGTGGCGAGCGCGGCGGCCTTGGGCTGGTCGAGCAGGATCTGGCCCTGATCGATGACGATGATCCGGTCGACCAGTTCGAGCACGCGCATCCGGTGCGTCGCGACGATGACGGTGCGGCCCTGTCCCCAGGCGCGGAAACGATCGATGAACAGACGCTCGGCCGCCTCATCCATCGCGGCGGTGGGTTCGTCGAGCAGCATGACCTGCGGCTGGCGGATCAGCAGGCGCGCGAGCAGCAGCGCCTGTTGCTGGCCGCCCGACAGGCCCAGCCCGCCCTCCAGCACGACATGCTCCAGCCCGTCGCGCAACCGCCGGATGAAGTCGATCGCTCCCACCATGTCGAGCGCGGCGAGGATCGTCTCGTTGCTCGCCGTCACCGCGCCCATAGTCAAATTCTCGCGCAGCGTGCCGTGGAACAACCGGCTGTTCTGGGTGAGCAGCGCGACGTCGCGGCGGACATCGGCGGGATCGATCTGGTGCAAAGCGAGGTCGTCGAGCAGGATCTCGCCCGATACCGGCTGCAACATGCCCGACAGGCCCTGCAACAGCGTCGACTTGCCCGCCCCGTTGCGGCCCAGCAGCGCGATCTTCTCGCCGCTCGCAATCTCCAGCTTCGGCACGGTCAGCGCAGGGGGGGCATTGGGATCGGCGTAGCTGAACACCGCGCCGCGAAGCGTGAAGCGGCCGTCGACCGAGGGCAGGGGAATGCGATGCTCGGCATCCGGGTTGTCGACCGGCAGGCCCATGATCTGGTCCAGGCTGTTCGCCGCGACCTTGGCATGTTGATAGCGACCGAGCAGGTGCGACACCTGTCCCATCGGCGCCATCATCCGGCTGGCCAGCATCGAGGTGGCGACCAGCGCGCCGGTCGTGATGTCGCCTGCGATCACCATGGGCGCGCCGACGAAGATGACGGTGGCGTAGACGGCATTCTGCACGCTTTGCGCCCAGGTCGACAGGCTGGCGGTCAGGCCACGAAGCCGCAACTGCGCCTCGCCCGCCACCGCATTGCAGTGGTTCCACTGGCGCTGGAACCGCTCCTCGGCCTGGAGGGTCTTGATATCCTCGATCCCCTGTACCGACTCGATCAGCAGGGCATTGCGCAGCGAGGTCTCGCGCATCGACTCGGTCGCATAGGCGCGCAACCGGCGCTGGGCGAGCAGGCTGGGCAGCAGGAGCGCGATCAGCGCCACCACCGGCACCAGCGCCAGCGAGCCGCCGATAAAGGCCAGGATGACGAGGAACAGGAAGAAGAAGGGCAGGTCCGCCACCGCCGCGACGGTGGTGGAGGTCAGCATGTCGCGTACCTGGTCCAGATCGCGAAGCTGCGCGATGAAGGTGCCGGTCGAGGTCGGCCGCGCCCGGTTGCGCACCCGCAGCGCATGGCCGAACACCACATCCGACAGGCGCAGGTCGGCGCGCTTGCCGAGAATGTCGGTGATCCCGACGCGCAAGCGGCGCAGCACGAAGTCGAACCCCGTCGCCAGAATGACGCCAATGAACAGGATGTAGAGCGTCGGCATCGACTGGGCGGGGACGACGCGGTCATAGACCTGCATCGAGAACAGCACCCCCGCCAGCCCCAGGCAGTTGGTCACGACCGAGGCGATGGCGACATGGCCATAGCCCTTCATGTCCTGAAGCAGCAGGCGGCGGAGCCAATGCTCCTCGAAGGGGCGGATATAGCTGTCCACCCGGATATCCTTCGCCGAGCGGGCGGGGCGGGGGACGACGAACATGCGCGTCTGTTCGACCAGCGTGGACAGCGGACGCTGGGCGCTTTGCCCTTCCTCGCCCGCGACCGAGAAGACCGCCTGGCCATCGGCGTCGATACCGGTGATCAGCGCCAGCTCGCCATCGTTCAGCCAAGCGATGACCGGTAGCCGCCAGCTGGTCAGCCGCATCGCGCCCGGCGCCACGAAACGGACGGACAGGCCGCTCGCCCGCGCGAGTGCCCGAACCCGCGCCTCTTCATCGCCGCCGCCCTGCCACAGGGTCGTTAGGCGCGCGCGCTGCTCGGCAAAGGGCATACGGTAATGGCGCGCGACCTGCCCCATCATGTCGATCCAGGCGAGCGGATCGGTCTGTGGCTGGGTCGGGCCACTCATAGCGTCACGCCCCGGATCGAGGTGCCGGTCAGCCCGAAATCGTCGCGCGCCCGGCCCGAATAATAAAGGCATTCGATCGCCAGCCGCCGCAGGTCGTGGGTCGTGTTGACCGCATCGAAGCGCGCCTGCTGCAATTCCTGTTCGGCGTTGAGCAGGTCGACCAGGGTACGCGTGCCCATGTCGAGATATTGCAGGCGATAGAGCTTGCCGGTCTCGACCATATTGTCCTGCCGTTCGGCCAGCGTGCCGAGCAGTTGCGACAGCCCGGCGATCTGCTGTTGCGTGGCGGCGAGCGACTGGCCGACCTCGTTGCGGGCGGCCTGTTCGGCGGCCTGCGCCGCGCGGACGCCGTAATCGGCGCTGCGCGCGCGGGCGCGCACGGCATTGCCGCCGAACACGTCGCTGCTGACGTTCAGCCCGAAATTGTACAGGCTGCGGTCGGAAAAGGGGGAGGTGACATCGGTCGTGGCATCGCCCGCCAGGGCGATGGTCGGCAGGCGCGCGGCATGGACCCGGCGGCTCTCGGCGCTGGCCTGCTCATATTGCGCCCGCGCACGCATGATCGCGGGGATATCGGCCCATTCGACGGTGGTGGCGCGGGTGCAGCTGGCCATCAGCCAGTCGGGGACGCCCGGATCGACCACGGGCGCCGTCTCGCGGCCGAGCAGAAAGGCGAGGCTGGTCGTCCAGCGCCGTTGCTCCGCCTCGATCCGGGTCAGCGTCGCTTCGGCTGCGGCGACGCGCGACTGGGCCTGCAGCGCGTCGGAGCGGGTGGTCGCGCCCTTGCCGAACCGCTTGTCGACCAGCGCGCTGATCTCGCGGATGCGGCCCAGCTGTTCCATCGCGATCGCGCGCAGCGCCGCATTGCGCTGGACCTCCACCAGTGCGAAGCCGGTGTCGCGGATCAGCCCGTCGACCGCCAGCAACAGGTCTGCGCGACCGATCCGGGTGCCCGCGCGGGCGGACTCGACCGCGCCCGCGACCTTGCCGAAATCATAGATCATCTGCGACGCCGAGACCTGCGGACGGGGCCGCCACGCGCTGCCGATGCGGTTGTCGTACCCGCTGCCGACCCCTGCGCTGATCCGCGGCAGATAACCCGCGCGCGCAACCTCGACATCCTCAGCCCGCGCCTCGATGGTCGCCGTCGCCTGGACGACCGAAGGGTGCCACGCCAGGACCTCGTGCATCGCGCTTTCCATCGTCACGACCGCGGGTTCTGCCGCAGCCGTTGCCGTGATGGCGCTCATCGCGATCATCACCCTCCCGAACCGTGCCGATCGCCTCTGGTAGCGTTCTCGCCACTCTCGCTTCATCGATCGCATTTTGACCTCTCCCTGACAAAGAGGCTGACTAAACTATTTAAACAAAAAGGGATTAGGCGCCGAAGGGGAACCCCTTCGGCACCCGAAATCAACTCCGTTTTCGGATATATGCGCAAGATGGTCAGACCAGGTGCAGGGTCGCCAGCCTTTCCTGCTCGGGATCGACCGAAACGGTCAGATAGCCCAGCGGATCATGCGTCACGGGGTCCTGCGCGCTGATGTCCGAAACGCTTGGCATCACGGACGAATCACCCGCATCGGCCAGAGATTCGCTCGGCAACGGTTCCCCGGCCGGGCTCTGCGCGTCGAGATAGCGGGACAGCACATCCTCGACGCTGCCCTGATCGTCCATCGGTGACAGTGCGATCCTGGCATCCGCCTGATCCAGGGTCAGCGGCACCGCGTCATGACCGACGGCCAGCGTCATCGGCACGACGTCGCTATGCACTTGCACCGGGTCTTCCAGCGCAAAGGCGGTCAGCGTCGCGGGGAAGACGGGGGCGACGCCGTTGTTGATGTCGATCGCCACGTCCAGCCGCGCGGTCGAGACCTGCCCGTCGGGCTGCACGATCTGATAGGTGAAGCGGTCGATCGGATCGGTCGCGGCATAGGCCAGGTTGGCGAAGGGCTGGTAGCTATATTGCCCGACCTCGTTGATGGTCAGCGTGCCATAGGCGCCGGCCAGGGTCCGGCCTGCATCGCCAACGTCCACGAACTCGCCGCCGACCAGGATCTTGATGCCCAGGAAATCGCTGCCCAGCGTATCATTGGCCAGCAGATCGCCGTTGACCGGCGTGGTGCCGGACAGGGCGAACTGGTCGAGACGGGTCACCGTCTCGGCCACATAGACGTCGGTCGTATAGCCCAGTCCCAGAATGTTGGTGCTGGTGACGGTGTAGTTGTACGTGCCCGAGGGCAGACCGGTCATCGTCACGCTGATGCCCGAGCCGATCAGCCCGCCGACCCCCGCCAGGGCCGTGCCCGACGCGGTGCCGACGACCGCGCCCGCCGCATTGGTGACGGTGATCGTATAGTTGGGCACGACCGACAGGCCGGGTGCGATCGCGGCGGTCAGGGTGACGTTGGCCACGCTGTTGGCATCGACCGTGAAGCTGTCGGTGACCTGACCCGTCCGCGCGCCGGTCAGCGCGATGGCCGTTGGAGTGGCGAACGACGTATCGACCGTCGCCGGGATGGTTTCGACCACATTGACGAAGGTCGCGCCCGCCGTCGCCGCATCGTTGACCGCGATCGGAGCGCCAGTGATGTCCGGGCTGCCGATCGAGATGGTCAGCGTCGCGCTCTCCCGCTCGCCGTCGCTGGCGTCGAGCAGGGTGTAGGTGAAGCGGTCGGTCTTGCCGAGCACGGCGGCATCCGCATTGGGGGTGTAGCTGTACCGGCCGTCGCTGCCGATGGTCAGCGTGCCCCATTGCCCGACCACCTGCGTATTGCCGGTGACGGCGGTCGTCACCCCGTTCAGCGTGACGCTTTCGACGCGGGTCTGCGGGCTGACCACATCGACCTGGCCCGTGGGGCCGGGATCGGTGATGACATTCCCGTTCGTCACGGCGGGCAAGACCTGGCCGATATCGGTGAAGTCCGAGTCCACGCCGGTGACGCTCAACCCGCCGAGGAGGCCGATGCCCAGCGTATTGTCGAAGGTGACGAAGGCCCGGTACTGGCCCGGCGCCAGATCGTCTGCGGTGGCGACCAGATTGCCGCCCAACAGGCTGACCTCCAGCAGCGGGGAATTGCCGCCGCCGTTCACCGCGACCCAGTTGGTGCCGTCGAACCGCTGGAGCACCACCGAATAGCCGCTGGCGACACCCAGCGACAGGGTGGCGTCATAGGTGAAGGTCGCGTCCAGCACATGGCCCTGCTGCACCGTGAACTGGACGTTGGGGATGGCCAGCACCTGTGCGTCCAGATTGACCAAGCCCAGCGAGACAAGCGCGGTGTAGTTGGCATTGCCCAGCGTTTCGTTGGTCTGCACGGGCACCAGGTCGACCTGTGCCGAGGCGACATTGTCGAAGGCACTGATGTCGAAGGGCGCGACGACCGCGACCGTACCCGACACATTGCCCGCCCCGTCACGAAGTCCGACGTTCAGCGTTTCGCCCGCGACCTGCGGCGTGGTGAGGGTGACGCTATAGGTGCCGCCGCCCGCGACCGTGCCGGTGCCGATGACGGTGCCGCCCGTATTGCGGACCTCCACCGTGGTGCCGGCTTCACCCGTGCCGGTGACGATCGTGCCCGTGCCGTTGATCGCGGCGGTGGGAATCGCCGGGGGCGTGATATCGGGCGCGGCCAATGGCGCCTGGGGCGAGACATTGCCCGCCGCGTCCACTTGCGTGACGGTCAGAGCCTGGCCATTGGCCTGCGCGATGGTCAGCGTGGCGGTGTAGGCGCCGTTCGCATCGACGATCGCACTGCCGACCAGCTGGCCCTGCGCGCCGAGGATGCGCACCGTCGCGCCGGGCTCGCCCGAGCCGGTGACGATCGTGCCCGTGCCGTTGATCGTGGCGCCGGGCAAGGCCGGTGGTGTGATGTCCGGCGCGGTCAGCGGGCTGGGCGCGGAGGCGTTGCCCGCCGCATCGGCCTGGGTCACGCTCAGCGTCTGGCCATTGGCCTGGGGGCTGGTGAGCGTGACCGTATAGCTGCCATTCGACGCGACGACGGCGGTGCCGATCGGGTTGCCGCCCGCATCGCGCACGGTCACGGTCGCGCCTGTTTCTCCCTGACCCGTAACCAGCGTGCCGAT
>NZ_BBPI01000036.1 GCF_000787715.1 Sphingomonas parapaucimobilis NBRC 15100 | reverse complement strand
CTCTAGGTTATGCCGGGGGCATGACCGATCTGAAACTCGCTTGCGGGAGGGGCGCGCCCGGTAATGCTGTTCAGCGCAGCCGAGGGCTTTCGGTACTTCCCAAGGTCCCAACCAGCACACCGGAAACCGTCGTCGCCCGGTAGCTTTTCGCAAAAGACATCGCTATCGGACCGCCATGGAGCACCCGGACAGCATCCTCATCGTCGATTTCGGCAGCCAGGTCACCCAGCTCATCGCGCGCCGCGTGCGCGAGGCGGGGGTCTATAGCGAGATCGTTCCCTTCCAATCCGCCGAAGCGGCGTTCGCGCGGATCAACCCCGCTGCGGTCATCCTGTCGGGTGGCCCCGCCTCGGTCGTTGACGAAAATAGCCCGCGCATTCCGCAGGCGATCCTCGACAGCGGCCTGCCGATGCTGGGCATCTGCTATGGCCAGCAGGCGCTGACCGAGCAGCTGGGCGGCAAGGTCGAGAAGGGCGACAGCGGCGAGTTCGGCGAGGCGTTCATCACCGTCGAGGGCGAATGCTCCCTGTTCGACGGCCTCTGGGCGACCGGCGAGCGCCATCAGGTGTGGATGAGCCATGGCGACAAGGTCACGGCTCTCGCGCCGGGCTTCCGCGTCGTCGCGACCAGCCCCGGCGCGCCGTACGCGATCATCGCGAACGAGGAACGCCGCATCTATGCGATGCAGTTCCACCCGGAGGTCGTTCACACCCCCGATGGCGCGAAGCTGATCGCCAATTTCGTCCGCCATGTCGCCGGGCTTTCGGGCGACTGGACCATGGCGGAATTCCGCGCCGCCAAGATCGCCGAGATCCGCGAGCAGGTCGGCTCGGCCAAGGTCATTTGCGGCCTGTCGGGCGGGGTCGACTCGTCGGTGGCGGCGCTGCTGATCCATGAGGCGATCGGCGACCAGCTGACCTGTGTGTTCGTTGATGGCGGCATCCTGCGCCAGGGCGAGGCCGAGCAGGTCGTCAGCCTGTTTCGCGGCCACTACAACATCCCGCTGGTCCATGTGGATGCGCAGGACCTGTTCATGGACGGCCTGGCGGGCGTCACCGATCCGGAAGCCAAGCGCAAGTTCATTGGCAAGACCTTCATCGACGTGTTTGAGGCGGAGGCCAAAAAGATCGGCGGCGCCGAGTTCCTCGCGCAAGGCACGCTCTACCCCGACGTGATCGAGAGCGTCAGCTTCACCGGCGGTCCGTCGGTGACGATCAAGAGCCACCACAATGTCGGCGGCCTGCCTGAGCGCATGAACATGAAGCTCGTCGAGCCGCTTCGCGAGCTGTTCAAGGACGAGGTCCGCGTGCTGGGTCGCGAGCTGGGCCTGCCGGACGTGTTCGTCGGCCGCCATCCGTTCCCCGGACCCGGCCTTGCCATCCGTATCCCCGGCGAGGTGACGCGCGAGCGCTGCGACATCCTGCGCAAGGCGGACGCCATCTATCTCGAAGAGATTCGCAAGGCGGGTCTGTACGACGCCATCTGGCAGGCCTTTGCGGTGTTGCTGCCGGTACGCTCGGTCGGCGTCATGGGCGATGGCCGCACTTACGACTCGGTGCTGGCGCTGCGCGCGGTGACCTCGGTCGACGGCATGACGGCGCAGGCGTTCGACTTTCCCGGCGACTTCCTGCCGCGCGTGACGACCCGGATCATCAACGAGGTGAAGGGCATCAACCGCGTCGTGTACGACTATACCAGCAAGCCGCCCGGCACGATCGAGTGGGAATAACCAAGGCACGCGGCCCCGCGGGGCGGGGCTGCGGCTTGGCTATTGGGTGCCGCGAGGCACCGCCAAGGGATCGGGATTAAACGTCGCGAAGATCGGCCCTCCATTTCCAACAGGCACCACCCCGGCGAAGGCCGGGGTCCAGTTGCCGAACGATGGAGGGGGGTTACTGGCGCCCTCCCAACTGGATCCCGGCCTTCGCCGGGATGGTGCGATCGGTAACGTAATGGCCTCATTGCACATGGCTGGGCTACCGGCTGTGGGCCTGCGGACCCTTGCTGACGAACCGGGACATCCCTTCACCATATTGCGCGTGGCCCCAGTGCAAGGGAGGAATCGCAGGTGACCCCATCCACCCGCCCCCGGCTGGTGCTGGCGATGCTGCTGGTCGTCTATATCTTCAACTTCGTCGACCGGCAGATCCTCGCGATCCTCGCCGCGCCGATCCAGCAGGAGCTGGGGCTAAGCGACCGGCAATTGGGGCTGCTCGGCGGGATCGCCTTTGCGCTCCTCTATTCGACGCTGGGCGTGCCGCTGGCGTGGCTGGCCGACCGGACGAGCCGGAGCTGGGTCGTCACGGGTTCGCTGGTGCTGTGGAGCGGCTTTACCGCGCTGTGTGGGCTGGCGACCGGCTTCGGGCAGATATTCCTCGCGCGGCTGGGCGTCGGCATCGGCGAGGCGGGGGGCGTCGCACCCTCCCATGCGATCATCAGCGACCATTTTCCGCCGCGCCGTCGCGCGCTGGCGCTTTCCGTCTATTCGCTGGGCATTCCGCTGGGCTCGGCGGCGGGGGTGCTGGCGGGCGGCTATATCGCCGCGCGGATCGACTGGCGCACGGCCTTCATCGTGGTCGGGTTGGCCGGGATGCTGGTCGCGCCGCTGGTCCGGCTGATCGTCCGCGACCGGCCGGGGGCTGCCCCGAGGGCGGGCCAACCCGCCTTCGCGACGGTCGCCCGCATGCTGGCGCGCAAGCCGTCCTTCTGGCTGCTGTCCTGCGGCGCGGCGAGCGGGTCGATGATCGGCTATGGCCTGGCCTTCTGGTTGCCCAGCCTGATGCGGCGCAGCTTCGGGCTGGACCTGATCGCGACCTCGCATTTCCTGGCGGGCCTGCTGTTGATCGGGGGCGTCGGCGGCATCCTGGGCGGTGGCTGGCTGGCCGACCGGCTGGGCGCGCGGGACCGGGCGTGGTTCGGCTATGTCCCCGCCATCGCCTATCTGGCCAGCATTCCGCTGTTCGCGGGCGGCATCCATGGCGGGGATGTGCGCATCGCCTTTGCGCTGTTCCTGCTGCCCCAGGCGCTGTCCTATGCCTGGCTGGGGCCAGCGCTGTCGGCGGTGCAGCATCTGGTCGACCCGCCCGAACGGGCGACGGCGGCCGCGCTGTTCCTGCTGATCAACAACCTGATCGGGCTAGGTGGCGGCATCTATGCGCTGGGGGCATTGTCCGACGCGCTGACGCCGCTCCATGGCAGCGACGCGCTGCGCTATGCGATGCTGGGGGGACTTGGCCTTTATGCGGTCGCGGCGCTGCTGGTCGGATTGGCGGGTCCCCATCTGCGCCGCGACTGGGTGGATCCGCTTACCGCGCCGGAATGACGTTCCAGGCGAGCATCGCAAACACCGCCGCGCCCGCCACGATGCGATAGATCACGAAGGGCCAATAGTCGCGCGTCGACACCAGCCGCAGGAAGACGATGATCACGCCATAGCCGCTGGCAAAGGCGACCATTGTGGCGAGCAAGGTCGGTCCCGGCCCGAACGTCCCGAACCGCCCCCAGCTGTCGGCCAGCTCGAACAGGCCCGACGCCAGCACCGCCGGGATCGCCAGCAGGAACGAGTAGCGCGCCGCCGCCTCGCGCGTGTAACCGAGCAGCAGCCCCGCGCTGATCGTACCGCCGGAGCGCGACACGCCGGGGACCAGCGCCATGGCCTGCGCAAAGCCCAGGACCAGGCCGTCGCGCCAGCCCAGCCGCTCCAGCGGCTTGCGCTTCGCCCCGATCCGGTCGGCCGCGCCCAGCACCAGCGCAAAGACGATCAGCATCGTCGCGGTGATCCGCAGATCGCGCAGCCCCCCTTCGATCTGATGTTTGAACAGCAAACCCAGGATCGCGATCGGCAGGGTGCCCAGGATCACCAGCCAGCCCATCCGCGCATCGGGTGACAGGGTGGCGGGGCGGCGGATCACCGCGCCCAGCCAGGCCATCGCGATGCGCCAGATATCCTTGCGGAAATAGAGCAGCACCGCTGCCTCGGTGCCGATCTGGGTAATGGCGGTGAAGGCCGCGCCGGGATCACTGCCCGAGGGGAGCAGGGCGCCCGCGATGCGCAGATGCGCGCTGGACGATACCGGCAGGAATTCCGTGATACCCTGCAACAGCCCCAGAAACAGGGCTTCCAACCAAATCATTATAAATACGAACCTTTATGTGCAGCGCCCGCCATAGGCCGGGGACCGGCGCGTGGCACCCCCCGAACGTCGCCCGGCCCCTCGATCCGATGGATCAGCCGTCCTTGCGATGGGCTTCGGCCAGCCGCCAGCGCTCCAGCTGGGTCAGCACGTCATTCGCGATCTGACCGACGGTAAAGCCGGTCAGATCGCGAAAGCCCGTCTCGCCATTGGTCTGCGCGGCCATCATCCAGGCGTGGCTCCGGCGACGCTCGGGCGCCTCCAGCGCGGTATAGGCGGGCAGCGGGCGCGAGCGGGGGGACAGGCGATAGGCGAACGGGCGGCCGTCATGCGCGGTGATGGTCAGCTCGACCTTGTCCTCCCCGCTATCCAGCCGGCTGGCGGTCCAGCCTTCGGCTTCCAGCGCCTCCTTGACCGATTGCAACGCCGGTTCGCCCTGCGCGCGCAGCTGGGCCAGGATATCGGCGCGGCGGGCGGGGACGATCAGGCGCTTGATCCGCTCGCTGATCGCCGGGCCGTCACCGGGCAGCGTCACGCCTGCCAGATCGGCGTTGGTCTGGCGCACCAGCCCGACCGCCAGCAACAGCATGATGAAGCAGAAGGGGAGGGCGGCGAGCAGGGTCGCCGATTGCAACGCCCCCAATCCGCCCGCGACCAGCAACAGCGTCGCGGTCGCACCCAGCAGCACGCACCAGTACATACGCTGCCAGCGCGGCGTCTCCTCGCTGCCGCCCGAGGCCAGCGTATCGATGACCAGCGCGCCGGAATCGGCCGAGGTCACGAAGAACACCGCGACGAGAATGATCGCCAGCGTCGAGGTGACGCTGGCGGCGGGCAGATATTCCAGGAACTTGAACAGCGCGGTCGACAAATTGGCCTGCACCGCATCGGCGATCCCGCCATGCGCGCCGCCCAGGTCCAGCGAGATCGCGGTGTTGCCGAACACGGTCATCCAAAGGAAGGTGAAGGCGGTCGGCACGAACAGCACGCCGATCACGAATTCGCGGATCGTCCGCCCGCGCGAGATGCGCGCGATGAACATGCCGACGAACGGCGACCAGGCGATCCACCATGCCCAGTAGAACAGCGTCCAGTCCGCCATCCAGGCGCGCGGTTCATAGGCATAGAGGGTGAAGGTCCGCTTCACGAAATGGTCGAGATACAGGCCGAAATTCTGAACCAGCGCGCGCAGCAGGAACAGGGTCGGGCCGACCGCCAGCACGAACAGCATCAGCAGCACGGCGACGGTCAGGTTCAACTCCGACAGGCGACGCACGCCCCGGTCGGCGCCGCTCAGCACGGACAGGGTGGCCGCGCCCATGACCACGACGATGACGACGATCTTGACCATCAGCGTGTCGGGTATGCCATATTCGTAATTCAGCCCCGCCGTCATCTGCGACACGCCGAACCCCAGCGAGGTCGAGACGCCGAACACCGTCCCGCACACCGCGAAGATGTCGATCGCATCGCCCAGCGGGCCGTTGATCCGCTTGCCCAGGATCGGCGACAGGCCCGACCGCAGGGTCAGCGGCATGTCCTTGCGATAGGTGAAATAGGCCAGACTCAGGCCGACCAGCGCATAGATCGCCCAGGCATGGACGCCATAATGATGGAAGGTAATCGCCATCGCCTCGCGCGCGGCGAGGATCGTGCCGCTGGGCGCGTCGGGCGGTGAGATGTAGTGCTGAATCGGTTCGGCGACGGCGAAATACATCAGCCCGATGCCCATCCCGGCCGCGAACAGCATCGCCAGCCACGACAGATAGGGAAAGTCCGGCTCGGCATCGTCCGGCCCCAGCTTCAGCTTGCCTGCGGGGCCGAAACCCAGTGCCAGCACCACCACCAGAAATACCGCGACCGCCGAGATATAGAACCAGCCGAACGTGTCGATCGCCCAGGCCTGCGCCGCCTTGAACGCAGCATCGGCCGTCCCCGGCATGGCGAGCGTCGTCACCAGCAGCAGTGCGATGATGCCGGAGGCCCCCCAGAAGACGCGCGGGTTTATTTCACTCTTCAACATATCGACAGGTTAGCAGCCATCGGCCGGGCTGGCGAATATGCGGCCTGGACCAGGCATGGCATCGGATGGTTTCGCGGTGCGCGGCGGCCGGGCGAAGAGGGCGGGGTGCCCCCCCCGATAACGGCCGGAATGGTCGGACGTCCCTGCGCCGGCGTCCGGCTTAACCGGCTGGTATGATTGTTCAGTTATGCCTCCAATCAACGACATAAGGTTCGGGAGGGGGTAAGTCATGCGACTCTGGGGTCTGCTGCTGGCATCGACGGCGGCGTTGGCGTTGGCGGTGACGGGAACGGCTTCGGCTCAGGGTTTGCGCGGGGTGGCACCCGCGCCCGCGTTGAAGGACAAGCCGGACGAGAAGAAGCCCCGGGCCGAGTCGCCCAATAACGGTGATATCGTCGTCACCGCCACGCGCCGCTCGCAACGTTTGTCGAGCGTGCCGATCGCGGTCAGCGCCTATGGCACCGTCGCGCTTCAGAATTCGGGCGCGACCGATATCCGCCAGATGACGCAGCTCGCCCCCTCGCTGCTGGTCAGCTCGACCGGCTCGGAGGCGAACGCGACGGCGCGGATTCGCGGCATCGGCACGGTGGGCGACAATCCCGGCCTGGAAAGCTCGGTCGCGGTGTTCATCGACGGCGTCTATCGCAGCCGCACCGGCTCGGGCCTCAACGATCTGGGCGAGGTCGAGCGTATCGAGGTGCTGCGCGGGCCGCAGGGCACGCTGTCGGGGCGCAATTCCTCGGCGGGTGCGATCAGCATCTACACCAAATATCCCGCCTTCAAATATGGCGGTTACGGCGAGGTCAGCTACGGCAACTACAATGCCGTGCGCGTCGCAGGCGGCGTGACCGGGCCGGTGATCGGCGATACGCTCGCCTTCCGGATCGATGGCGTCTACAACAAGCGCGACGGCTTTCTGTACGACGTCGTCAACAAGACCGACTATAACGACCGCAACCGAGCGTTCGTGCGCGGGCAGCTGTTCTGGAAGCCGACGGACGATTTTTCGGTCCGCCTGATCGGCGATTATACGCACCGTGACGAGAAGTGCTGCGGCGCGGTCTATATCGACACCCGCGAGAAGCTGGATCCGACGCCCGGCGTGCCGGGGGATGCGGCGATCAATCCGCAGAACCGCATCGTCAATATCCTGCGTAGCCTGGGCGGCGTCCTGCCCAGCGCGGGCGATCCCTATAACCGCCGGATCGCGCAGACACCGGGCCACGCCTATTCCAATGTGACCGAGGATTATGGCGTGTCGGCGCGCGTCGGTTGGGACATCGGCAAGGTCCAGCTGATCTCCATCTCCGCCTATCGCGAATATAAGGCGGGGGGTGCGGGCGATGTCGACTATAGCAATGTCGACATCATCGATCGCCCGGACAATGGCCTGGCCTATCGCCAGTTCAAGACCTTCACCCAGGAGACGCGGCTCAGCGGGTCGATCCTGAACAATCGGCTCGACTGGCTGGTCGGCGGCTATTTCGCGCATGAAGACCTTCAGGTCTCGGACAACCTGACCTTCGGCTCGCAATATGGCGCCTTCGCCGCCTGCCGCGTCGTCGCGACGATCAATCCGGCGGCGGCGTTGCAGAACCCCGCCAATCCTGGCTGCCTCAGTGCGGCGGGGCGTGCCGTCCTGACCGGCGCGCTGGGGCCGACGCTGGTCGGGACGATCGACCGGTTGAGCACGATCAACAATGTCGGCGGCCTCCGCGATCTCTATGACCAGACCAGCACCAACTATGCCTTCTTCACGCACAATATCTTCCGCGTGACCGACACGCTGAGCCTGACGGGCGGCCTTCGCTATACCAACGAGCACAAAAAGCTTCGTGCGAATTTCGAGAACAACAACACCGCCTGCCCGCTGCAGCAGGCCGCGCTTCGGCCCTTCCTGCAAAGCGGCAATCCGACCTTGGCCAATCTGGCCGGGGGCATCCTGACGCTGAGCTGCAACGGCAATTCGACGTCCGCGCTCACCGGGCTGCCGCTGTCCGATTCGATCCGCGAGGGGCAGTTCACCGGCACCGCCGTGGTGTCGTGGAAGCCGGTGGCCAGCACTCTGATCTATGGCTCCTATGCGCGCGGCTACAAGGCGGGCGGCTATAATCTGGAGCGGTCGGACCTCACCCCGAACGTGTTCGGGACGCCGACGGCGGCGTCGGTCACCAATCTGCGCTTCGATCCCGAAACGGTGAACGCCTATGAGCTGGGGGTGAAGTTCACCTCGCGTACCTTCACCCTGAACGCCGCCGCCTTCCGTTCGGAATTCAAGAACTTCCAGCTGAACACCTTCAACGGCACCGGCTATATCGTCCAGAATATCAGCGCGTGCGGCAACGACCTGGGCGGTGCCGATCGCGACGACTCCCCGACGACCGGCCGCTGCACCGGCAAGGTGAAGGCCGGTGTGGTGACGCAGGGGATCGAGCTGGAAGCCGGTATGTACCCGACGCGCGACGTCACCTTCAACCTGGGCTATACTTATGCCCATACCAACTACGCCCGGAACCTGGTCGGCAGCGACGCGGGCGAGCCGCTCAGCAACGCGCTGTTCCTGCTGCCCGGCAGCATGATGTCGAACGCGCCGCGCCATGTCGTGACATCCTCGGCCAGCTGGACGCCGCCCATCGCCGGGACCGGGCTGACGGCGTTATTCTATGTCGATGGCCGCATGACCAGCGACTATAACACCGGCTCCGACCTGTTCGTCGAAAAGAAGCAGGACGGCTTCTTCCTGATGAATGCGCGCATCGGCCTGCACGGTAAGGACCAGCGCTGGGCGCTGGAATTCTGGGGCCAGAACATCCTCAACACGAACTACCAGCAGGTCGCCTTCAACATGCCCTTCCAGGGCTCGGGCAGCCTGTCGCAGGTCCAGCGCTTCGGCGCGCCGACCTATGCCACCGCCAACGCGTTGTTCGGGTCCTATCTGGCGGAACCGCGAACCTATGGCCTGACGCTGCGCACGCGCTGGTGAGGCTGATGCCGTGTGGTGATTGGCGCGCCCGGAGGGATTCGAACCCCCGACCGAGGAGGTAGAAGCTCCTTGCTCTATCCAACTGAGCTACGGACGCGCGGATGCGCGTGTCCCTAGCGCGGTTTGCGTGGGTTGGGAATGGCGATAAATGTCGCCCCTTACGGTGAAAGGGATCGGCATGGGCGTGGAACGGGTGGTGGCGAGCCGGGATATGGAACATGGCGCGTTCCGCTGGTTCGACTTCGTCATGGCGGCGTTCGTAACCATCCTGCTGCTGTCCAACGTCATCGGCGCAGGCAAGGTCGCGGTCATCACCCTGCCGCTGGTCGGGCAGTGGCCGTTCGGGGCGGGTATCCTGTTCTTTCCGCTCAGTTACGTCATCGGCGACGTGCTGACCGAGGTCTATGGTTATGCGCGAGCCCGGCGCGTGATCTGGGCGGGGACGGCGGCGGTGCTGTTCATGGCGTTCATGAGCTATGTGGTCGTGGCATTGCCGCCCGCGCCCAGCTGGACCAACCAGGCCGCCTATGAGGTGATCTTCGGTCAGGTGCCGCGCATCGTGCTGGCCAGTGTCTGCGCCTTCTGGGCGGGCGAGTTCGCCAATGCCTATGTGATGGCGCGGATGAAGGTCTGGACCGGCGGGCGGCACCTGTGGTCGCGCACCATCGGCTCGACGCTGGTGGGGCAGGGGGTGGACAGCCTGATCTTCTATCCACTGGCCTTCTGGGGCGCGGTCGGCTGGACGCCGCATCTGGTGGTCGTGGTGCTGTTCACGCAATGGGCGCTGAAGGTGGGCTGGGAAGTATTGCTGACTCCGGTGACTTATCTGATCGTCGGCTTTCTGAAGCGGACCGAGGGGGTGGATGTGTTCGATGAGGGGACGGACTTCACGCCGTTCCGGGCGCGGGTTTGAGCGGGGTTTTGGTTCGCGCGAAGCCGCGATGACGCGAAGAGTTTTAAAGAGGATTTGTTCGCGCGGAGGCGCGGAGGCGCAGAGAGGGCGGACGCAGCGGTAGCTGCACGACCTTCTTTCATAAGCCTGAGTGAGGCAGGAAGGCGTCTCCAAACGCGAGACCCCTCTGCGTCCTCCGCGCCTCCGCGCGAACCCACCTTCTTCTTCGCGTCCTCGCGGCTTCGCGTGAGTCCACTAAAAGGGGGAGGCGAGTTGCCTCGCCTCCCCATAAGTCATCCCGTGGCCCCTTCGACTGCCTGCCAAGGCAGGCGCTCAGGACGGGCTTCGACTTCGCTCAGGCTGAACGGAGGGTAGGGCGGTTACGCCCCGACCATCTCCAGCAGGCCCTCGAACAGCCGGCGGCCATGGTCGCCGCCATGCGCGGCTTCGATGCGGCGCTCGGGGTGGGGCATCATGCCCAGCACGTTGCGCTTCTCGTTCAGCACGCCCGCGATGTTGCGGGCCGAGCCGTTGACGTCCTCGGCATAGCGGAAGGCGACGCGGCCTTCGCCTTCCAGACGGTCGAGCGTGTCGGCATCGGCGAAATAGTTGCCGTCATGATGCGCGACCGGAATACGGATCGTCTCGCCCTGTTCGTACAGGCGGGTGAAGGCGCTGTCGGTGTTGGCGACCTCCAGGTTCACGTCGCGGCACACGAAGTTGAGCGAGCGGTTGCGCATCAGCGCCCCCGGCAGCAGCCCGGTCTCGGCCAGCACCTGGAAGCCGTTGCACACGCCGAACACCGGCGTGCCCTTGTTCGCCGCATCCACCACCGCGCGCATGATCGGCGAGCGGGCCGCGATCGCGCCGCAGCGGAGGTAATCGCCATAGGAGAAGCCGCCCGGCACGCCGATCAGCCCCAGCCCTTCGGGCAGTTCGCTGTCGCCGTGCCAGACCATGGCCGGCTTGACGCCCGTTACCGCCTCCAGCGCAACGGCGAGGTCGCGGTCGCAGTTCGAGCCCGGAAAGACGATGACGGCGGTCTTCATCAGGCGCGCTCCACCCGGTAATTCTCGATCACGGTGTTGGCGAGCAACTGGCGGCACATCTCGTCGATCTGGGCGTCGGTCGTCGCGTCGGCGACTTCCAGCTCGATCAGCTTGCCCGCGCGCACGTCATTGACGCCTGCAAAGCCCAGGCTTTCCAGCGCATGGTGGATCGCCTTGCCCTGCGGGTCGAGCACGCCGGGCTTCAGGGTGACGAAAATCTTCAGCTTCATTACTTGCCCCGGCTCTTGCGGTGTTCTTCCAGGTCGAGGACGGCGGTGTCGCCCCCCTCGGGCAGCAGGCCCAGACGGCGCGCCACTTCCTGATAGGCCTCGACCTCGCCGCCGAGATCACGGCGGAAGCGGTCCTTGTCCAGCTTCTCGTTGGTGGTCATGTCCCACAGGCGGCAGCCATCGGGGCTGATCTCGTCGGCCAGGATGATCCGGCCGAAGTCATTGTCCCAGATGCGGCCGAATTCCAGCTTGAAGTCGACCAGGCGGATGCCGATCGCGGCGAACATGCCCGACAGGAAGTCGTTCACGCGGATCGCCAGGTCGGCGATGTCGTGCATCTCTTCCTGGCTGGCCCAGCCGAAGCAGGCGATATGCTCGTCGGTGACCATCGGGTCGCCCAGCGCATCGTCCTTGTAATAATATTCGATGATCGTGCGGGGCAGCTTCACGCCCTCTTCGATGCCGAGACGCTTGGACAGCGAGCCTGCCGCGACGTTGCGCACCACGACCTCGATCGGCACGATCTCGACCTGGCGGATCAGCTGCTCGCGCATGTTCAGGCGGCGGATGAAGTGGGTCGGAACGCCGATATGGTCGAGCATGGTGAAGACATGCTCGGAGATACGGTTGTTCAGCACGCCCTTGCCGTTGATCGTGCCCTTCTTCTGGGCATTGAACGCGGTGGCGTCGTCCTTGAAATACTGGATCAGCGTGCCAGGCTCAGGGCCTTCGTACAGGATCTTGGCCTTGCCTTCGTAGATTTGGCGGCGGCGAGCCATGCGGCGGTCCCCTGAAATGAGTACAGCCCCGGCGCCCCCATGCTGAGGCCCGAGGCGGGATGGCGCGCCTATAATGGAAGGGGCGCGGCGGCGCAATGGAGTTGGGCGCCATGCGGGCAGGCCGTGGCGGACAGCATCGCCCATGATGACGACGGCGTCATTCGCGATACATGATGAACAGTTTTTGGAAGGCAGATTAAAGAATTGTAAGGTCTAAAGTAACGGAAACCGATCGGGCAGATCACGGGTTTTGGCTATGCTTGCAAAGGAGGTAGTCATGAACAAGCTGATGATCGGTGTTGTTGGTGGAGCCCTGATGCTGACGGCGGGTGCTGCCGTGGCGCGGCCGGTACATATGGCGCACCAGCCGCAAATCTGGGAGCAGGCGCGTGTCCCGCTCGCCAATGGTATGGAGGCCATCGCGGTGGTGAAGAACGGTAATGCCGAGCGTACCGTCGCCTGCCGCGATACCGCCGACGTGCTCGCCACCTTCCGCCCCGAGGTCGTCGCCTTCCAGCCGGTCCGTGGGCCGCATGGCAAGGTGAAGACCGACGAGGATGTCGCAGGGGTCGAAACCTTCACCCCCGTCGCCTTCCAGAACTGCACGGTGGCGGCCGGCGATCACTTCCAGCAGGATGTGACCCAGGCCCAGGCGAACCAGGCCTGATCCAGGTCCTTTCGCCGAACATGAAGCGGGCGCGATGGGAATCGCGCCCGCTTTTGTTTTTGGGCCAATAAATTCCTCCCCTGCAAGGGGAGGGGGACCAGCGAAGCTGGTGGAGGGGTGTCACCCGCTCTCGATAGGGTGACACCCCTCCGTCAGGGCTTCGCCCTGCCGCCTCCCCTGCGAGGGGAGGATTCATGCTCGATCAGAGTTCGGACAGCATTTCGACCAGCAACGGCCGCAACCGGCGTAGCTCCGCGCGGTGGGCGAGCGCGAGCGTGGCGATCGTCTCGGCGCCCCGATCGGTCAGCGTGACCGGCACGCGTCGCCGATCCGTCGCCCGGTCGCGCTGGACCAGCCCCAGCTTTTCCAGCCGGTCGACCAGGCCCGAGGCGCTGTGCGGGCGCAGGCGCAGATGCTCGGCCAGTTCCCCGATCAGCAGCGCGCGGTCAGGCGCGGCGCGCAAGGCCAGCAGCGCCTGATGCTGTTGCGCGGTGATGCCCGCCTGTGCCGCCGCCTCTTCGCTGAACGACAGGAAGGTGCGGAGCTGTCGGCGGAACCCGGCAAGGGCGCGGTAATCCCGGTCGCTGATCGGATCGTCCATGCGCTGGCCCATGCCACACATCATCCGTCTTGAGAAATATCGTAATGCGATATATTGGCTTCGCCATGACGATTGCCCGCGCCCTGCCGCTGCCCGCTCCCATGGTTCGACTCGCCGACCACAGTGCCGATCGGCGGATGTTGGCGCTGGCGATGGCGGCGTTGGTCATCGGTACCGGCGGGGCGGTGGCGGCCTGGGTGCTGCTGAAGCTGATCGCGCTGGCGACGAATATCGGCTGGTACGGCCAGTTTTCCTTCGCGCCCGTCGCGATCGGCCCGGCGGCGCAAGGCTGGCGGACGCTGGCGGTGCCGGTGGTCGGCAGCCTCATCATCGGCCTGATGGCACGGTTCGGGTCGGACAAGATTCGCGGCCACGGCATCCCCGAGGCGATAGAGGCGATCCTGTTCGGCCAGAGCCGCTTGTCGCCCAAGGTCGCGGTGCTCAAGCCCTTGTCCGCCGCCGTCTCGATCGGGTCGGGCGGGCCGTTCGGCGCGGAGGGACCGATCATCATGACCGGCGGCGCGATCGGGTCGCTGCTGGCGCAATGCTTTCACCTGAGCGCGTCGGAGCGCAAGACGTTGCTGGTCGCGGGTGCGGCGGCGGGGATGACCGCGATCTTCGGTACGCCCTTTGCCGCGATGCTGCTGGGCGTCGAGGTGCTGTTGTTCGAGTGGAAACCGCGCAGCTTCGTGCCGGTCGCGGTCGCCGCGCTGACCGCGATCGCGTGGCGGCCCTGGCTGATCGGCGCGGGGCCGATGTTCCCGCTGCCCATGGCGCTCTCCTATGATGCGGTGGCGCTGGTCGGCGCGGTGGTGCTCGGCCTGGGCGTCGGCGCGATCGCGTCGGGCCTGTCCTGGGCGCTCTATCGGATCGAGGACGGGTTTCACGGCCTGCCGGTCCATTGGATGTGGTGGCCCGCGATCGGCGCGGTGGCGGTCGGCATCGGCGGCATGACCGACCCGCGCGTGCTGGGTGCGGGCTATGACAATATCCAGGCGCTGCTGCTCGGCTCGATGGTGGTGAAGGCGATCCTGTTGCTGCTGATCGTCAAGGCGGTGGTGTGGCTGATCGCTTTGGGGTCGGGCACGTCGGGCGGCATTCTCGCACCGCTGCTGATGCTGGGCGGGGCGTTGGGAGCACTGGCGGGACATGCGCTGCCGGGCGGGGTGCCGCTCTATGCGCTGGCGGGGATGGCAGCGATGATGAGCGCGTCGATGCGCGCGCCGTTGACCGCGTCGATCTTCGCGGTCGAGCTGACCGGGCGGTTTGACGCGCTGCCGGTGACGGCGGCGGCGAGCGTGGCGGCCTATACCATTTCGGTGCTGGTGCTGCGCCGGTCGATCCTGACCGAGAAGATCGCGCGGCGCGGCCGCCATCTGAGCCAGGAATATGCCGTCGACCCCTTGAGCCTGGTCCGGGTCGCGCAGATCATGACGCCGACGCCTGCAACCCTGCCCGCGACGATGACGGTGAACGAGGCGGCGCGTTTCTTTGCCGATGCCGATCACCGCGCCTATCCGGTGGTGGATGGCAAGGGGCGGCCGGTCGGCCTGGTCTCGCGTGCCGATGCGCTACGCTGGTTCGACGCCCCGCCCGAGATCGGGGCGACGTTGCGTGAGGTCGTGTCGGACGCCGCGCTGCCCATGGTGTCGCCCGAATGGCCGGTCGACCGTGCGGCGGAGCGGATGTTGGCGGAGGATGTCGATCGCCTGTCGGTAGTCGATGCGCAGGGCGTGCTGGTCGGCCTGCTGGCGCGGCGCGATCTGTTGCGTGCGCGGTCGGGCTGGCTGAGCGACGAACAGGACAAGCGGCGCTTTGCCACCATGGGTCGATCGTTCCCGGTTTGATCTCCCTGATTGCCCCGGCCCCACGGGCTTGCTAGAAGCTGGGCTTCCATGGCGATCGATCTCCGCGACAATCCTCCCGTCGGCATTCTGGACGCACCCTTCGACAGCGCGCTGTCCGAGCGGTATCTCGTCTATGCACTGTCCACGATCACCGCGCGCTCGCTGCCCGATGTGCGCGATGGCCTGAAGCCCGTGCATCGGCGGCTGCTCTGGGCGATGCGGCTGCTGAAGCTCGATCCGGCTTCGGGTTACAAGAAGTGCGCGCGCGTCGTCGGTGACGTGATCGGTAAATATCATCCGCATGGCGACCAGTCGGTCTATGATGCGATGGTGCGCCTGGCGCAGGATTTCGCGCTGCGCTATCCGCTGGTCGACGGGCAGGGCAATTTCGGTAATATCGACGGCGATAACGCCGCCGCCTATCGTTATACCGAGGCGCGGCTGACCCAGGTCGCGATCGACCTGATGGACGGGCTGGACGAGGACGCCGTCGCCTATCGCCCGACCTATAATGGCGAGGAGCAGGAGCCGGAGCTGTTCCCCGGCCTCTTCCCCAACCTGCTGGCCAACGGCGCGAGCGGCATCGCGGTCGGCATGGCGACCAGCATCCCGCCGCACAATGCCGCCGAATTGCTGGAGGCCGCGATCCTGCTGGTCGATCGGCCCGACGCCGATGACGATGCGATCCTGGCGCTGGTCAAGGGACCGGACTTCCCCACCGGCGGGATGGTCGTCGATGCGCCCGCCATATTGCGCGAAAGCTACACCACGGGGCGGGGCGGCTTCCGCGTCCGCGCGCGCTGGGAGATTGAGCGCGAAAAGGGTGGCGGCTGGCAGATCGTCATCAGCGAGATTCCCTACGGCGTCGCCAAGGGCAAGCTGATCGAACAGATCGCCACGCTCATCAACGACAAGAAGCTGCCGATCCTGGCCGATGTACGCGACGAGTCGGATGCGCAGGTCCGCATCGTCCTCGAGCCGCGCGCCCGCACCGTCGATCCGCAGGTGCTGATGGACGGGCTGTTCCGCTTCTCGGACCTGGAGACGCGGGTCAGCCTGAACCTCAACGTGCTGGACAAGGAGCGTACCCCGCGCGTCATGTCCCTGCGCGAGGCACTGGCCGCCTGGGTCGAGCATCAGTTCGTGGTGCTGCGTCGCCGCTCCGAACACCGTCTGGGCAAGATCGCCGACCGGATCGAGCTGCTCGACGGCTATCTGGTCGCCTATCTCAACCTCGACCGGGTGATCGAGATCATCCGCACCGAGGATGAGCCCAAGGCGGTGATGATCGCGGAATTCCGCCTGACCGACCGTCAGGCCGAGGCGATCCTCAACATGCGTCTCCGTTCGCTGCGCCGTCTGGAGGAGTTCGAGATTCGCGGCGAGCGCGACAAGCTCGACAAGGAGCGTGAGCAGCTGACGCTGCTGCTCGGCTCCGAGCAGCGCCAGCGGACGCGGATGAAGAAGGATCTGGGCAAGATCCGCGACCGCTATGGCCCCGAAACCGCATTGGGCGCGCGTCGCACGCTGATTGAGGAAGCCGCGCCGACCCGCGACATTCCGCTGGAAGCGATGATCGAGCGGGAGCCGATCACCGTCATCCTGTCGCAGCGGGGCTGGATCCGCGCGATGAAGGGTCATGTCGACCTCGCCTCGGCCGACACCGCCAAGTTCAAGGAAGGCGACGGCCCCGCCTTTGCCTTTCACGCGCAGACCACCGACAAGCTGTTGCTGGCGGCGGCGAATGGGCGGTTCTTCACGCTGGCGGCCGACAAGCTGCCCGGCGGGCGCGGTTTCGGCGAGCCGGTGCGCGCGATGATCGACCTGGACGGATCGATCGGCATCGCGGGTTTCCTGCCCGCAGCCCGCGCGGCCAAGCTGCTGGTCGCGGCATCGGACGGGCGCGGCTTCATCGTGCCGACCGCCGACACCATCGCCGAGACGCGAAAGGGAAAGACCGTGCTGACCCCGCGCGCCGGGTCCCTGTTGAAGGTCGTGCGTCCGGTCGGGGCCGAGGATGACTATGTCGCGGCGATCGGCGACAACCGCAAGTTGCTGGTCTTCCCCCTGACCGAGTTCGTCGAGCTGTCGCGCGGCACCGGCGTCCAGCTGCAACGCTATCGCGACGGCGGGCTGTCGGATGCGACGACCTTCGTCTTCAAGGACGGGCTGAGCTGGCCGATGGGCGGCGATACCGGGCGGGTTCGGACCGAATCCGACCTGTCGGCCTGGCGCACCGCACGTGGTGCGGCGGGGCGGATGCCGCCGACCGGCTTCCCGCGCGACAACCGGTTCGATTGAGCCACAGGCCAATCCTGCCCTGCGGGGGAGGAGACAAAGTCGGTCGTGAATCATGCCGATCCGACGGCGCCCCTGAGCGACCCTATACTGTGACGTTAACTGTAAATTTCCTGGAATTTTAGGCGCTCTTAACGTTCGCGGGTTACGCGGATCAGTGATGGCAATGATCGCTCATCCGCTGCACCGCTCGTCGAACCGGAATTTCGGGTCGCTGACGTCGTGCGCGATCAGCATCATGGCGATTCCGGCGGCTGAAATCCTGATCGAGAAGGGCGCGCCGGTCGTGGCCGCCAGCAACGACGCCTATCGCCGCGCCGCGTTGAACGACTCGCGGACCCAGGCCGGCTTGCTGGCCGAGGTGGCCAAGCGAATCGACGGTTTCCTGGCGTCCGACCAGACCTCGATCGAGTTTCCGCTGGCCGTCGGCGACGTCATCGACTGCCGCTATTTCCAGGCGACCCTGACCCATGCCGCCGAAGGGGAGGGCGAAGGCTGTGTGCTGATGCTGGTCGATCATACCGCACAGCACCACACCGAACGCAGCCTGCGTCGCGAAATGATGACCGACAGCCTGACCGGGCTGCCCAATCGACAGGGTTTCGGCGACCTGATCGAGGCGATGGTCGCCAATGGTCAACGCCATGCGGTGCTGGTGATCGATCTCAACCGATTCGGCCGGTTGAATGCCTGTATGGGCTCGCTGGTCGGCGACGAATTGCTGATCACCGTGGCACGACGCCTGAAGGGGGCGTTGCGGTCGCGCGACTCGATCGGGCGGATCGGCGGCAACGAATTCGGCATCCTCATGATGATCGACGGCAGCGAGGACGAGGCGCATATCCTTGCCGAACGCATCGACCGGGCACTGCGCTCGCCGTTCCGGCTGACCGACTATGAGGTCAATGTCGAGGCATCGGTCGGCATCGCCTTCAACGAAGGGCTGGACGACGACGCCGAGGAACTGATCCGGCACGCCCAGTTCGCGGTCAAGCATGCCAAGGCGGCCGGGCGCACCCAAGTCTATCATCCCCAGGCCTTCACCATCGCGCGCGCGCAGTTCGCGATGGAGACCGCGTTGCGCCGCGCGATCGAACGGGAAGAGCTGCACCTTGCCTATCAGCCGATCTGCGACCTGAGCACCGGCCGCACCATCGCGTTCGAGGCGCTGGCGCGGTGGCGCGACGCCGAGGGGCGCGATCATTCGCCATCCGATTTCATCCCCGTGGCCGAGGAATCGGGGCTGATCGTCCCGCTGGGCCGCTGGGCCGCGAACCAGGCGCTGCTCCAGCTGGCGGAATGGGATCGACGGGCGGGCGGGGACTGCGGCGTGCGCATGTCGGTCAACGTCTCGGCGATCCAGTTGCAGCGCGACGATATCCCTGCGCTGATCGAGTCGGCATTGGCCAAGGCGGGCGTGGCGGGCGAGCGGCTGATCCTGGAACTGACCGAAAGCGCGATCGTGGGCGATCCCGACCGGGTCAGCGCGATCATGAACGCGTTGAAACAACTCGGCCCCACCATCGCGATGGACGATTTCGGCACCGGCTATTCCAGCCTTGCCTATCTGCAGAAACTGCCGATCGACATATTGAAGATCGACCGCAGCTTCGTCTCCGGGATGCTGGCCGACCGCGACAAGATCGCGATCGTCCGCGCGATCCTGGGCTTGGCGCAGGCGCTGGGCATGAAGACCACCGCCGAGGGGATCGAGGCGGTGGAGCTGGGGCAGACGCTGGCCGCCTTGGGGTGTACCCATGGACAGGGCTATTATTACGCCCGCCCGCTCGATCCCGATGCCGCCTGGGCGATGATCGCCGGTCAGGCCTGAGCCACCGCCTCATCGGCGATGCGGCCGACGCGCTCGGCGTCGGGAAAACCTTCGGCAATCCACTGCGTCTCGATCCGGCGGAGCAGCCGTGCCACCTCCGGCCCCTTGCCGATCCCGCGTTCGACCAACGCACCGCCGGTCAGCGGCAGGGCAGGGGGCGTCCAGTCACGAATCGGCTCGATCGATTCGCCCGCCAGCAACAGCCGGTCGACCGCGCCCGTCAATCCCGCACGATAGGCGAGCGCGCGCGGCCCTTCCTCGCCCGGCCCGGCGGTCGCGGCGATCAGGCGCTTGCGATCGGTGTTGGACAGTTTCAGCCGCGCCCCGACATTCTCCGCCGCGTGCGCAGGCAAAAGGGCGGCGAGCCGCCGGATGGCGTCGGGTGCGATTCCCGCGGCCTCTTCGCGCTCGGCCAGCCGGGTCAGCCGCTCCACGCCCTCGGCATCGATCTCGGGGATGACCGCGCGGAAAATGCCATGCTCGACCATCAGGGCGACCACCGGGACCGCGCGGGCGGCGACCAAAAGTTTCAGCAACTCCGCCGCGATCCGTTCGCGCGACAAGGCCATCAGGTCGTTGGCGCGCGCGGCGCAGGCGGCCAGCCCGGCCTCGTCGACCGCATGGCCGAAGCGCGCATGGAAGCGGAAGAAGCGCAGGATGCGCAAATGATCCTCGGCAATCCGCTGCAACGGATCGCCGATGAAGCGCACGCGTCCGGCCTTCAGGTCGTCCAGTCCGCCGAAATAGTCGAACAATTCGCCGGTCATAGGGTCGGCATAGAGTGCGTTCATCGTGAAGTCGCGCCGCGCGGCGTCCTCGCGCCAGTCGTCGGTGAAGGCGACCACGGCATGGCGGCCATCGGTCGACACGTCGCGGCGCAGCGTCGTGACCTCGACCGGACCATCGGGCAGGACGGCGGTGATCGTGCCGTGCGCGATGCCGGTCGGCACCGGCTTGAACCCGCTGTCGCGCACCCGGTCGATGATCGTTTCGGGCGACAGCGGCGTCGCCAAGTCGATATCGGCGACGGCCAGGCCCAGCAGCATGTCGCGCACCGCGCCGCCGACGAACCGCGCCTCCAGCCGCTCGGCCAGCGCGATCAGCTCGGGGCGGTCGGCCCAGGGCGCCGTGCCGGGCGTCATGCCGCCCATTGCAGCCGCCGTGACAGGTTGACGATCATCGCCGCGGTCGCGCCCCAGATGCGCCGGTCGTTCCATAATATCTCGTAGAAATGGCGGGTCCGCCCGCGCCACGGCGCGCTGACCCGGTGGTGATGGGCGGGATCGAGCAGGAAGGACAGCGGCACCTCGAACAGGTCCGCCACTTCCGCCTCGGCGGGGGTCAGGGTGAGGTCGGGCGGGATGACGCCGACGATCGGCGTCACCTCGAACCCGGTGACGGTGCGATAACGATCGGCCGATCCGACGACCGTGACCGTGGCGGGGGGAAGCCCGATCTCCTCCTCCGCCTCGCGCAGCGCGGTCGCGACCAGATCGGCGTCGCCGGGATCGGCGCGGCCGCCCGGAAAGGCGATCTGCCCGGCATGGTTGCGCAGCGTATCGGTTCGCTGGGTCAGCAGCACGCCCGGCGCGGCGCGGTCGGTCACGGGCACCAGCACAGCGGCGGCCGTGGGAGTCGCCATGATCTCGTGCGGTTCGACACCGTCGCCGGTCAGCAGCTCGGTCGCCGGTATCCGCGCCATCGCCGCTGCCAGCCTTTCGGCCAGCGTCATGCGGCGGGCGACGCCGTCAGGGGAAAGAAGACGCCGTCGCTCCACACGCCGGGCGCTTCGCCCTCGCCCGCCAGCGCGCGTTCGGCCAGTTCATAATAGACCGGCCGCGCGATCAGCGCCTCCAGCCCGTCCCGGACATGCACATAGGGGCGGGGGCCGTCCTCGCCCTCGACGAAGCGCAGGCCATGGTCCGGCCCTGCGGCGACGAAATCGCCGGTGTTGAGCTGGAACACCAGCCGACCATTTTCACCCTGTCCCTCGGCCTTCAGCGCGGTGGCGACGAAGGGCGCGTCCTCAACCGCGATGTCCAGCTTTTCGACCGGCGTGACCAGCACGTGACGGCCATCGGGCTCCCGCCGCAAGATGGTGGAGAACAGGCGCACCATGGCCGCCCTCGTGATCGGGCTGCCCTGATGATACCAGGTGCCGTCGCGCGCGATCCGCATTTCGCTGTCGCCGCAATGGCTGGGGTGCCATTGCGAGACGGGGGGCAGCTTCTGCGCCTCCATCGCCTGGACGATTTCGGCGAGACTCAGCGCGGACAGATCGGGGGGCGGTGCCATCGGCATGATGGACCCGAATTAGGGATGCGGGGCGGGCAGGTAAAGACCCGCGCGATTCACGCCTGCCCTGGATCGGGGCCGAGCATACCTGCAAGCGCCGGTACGTCCGGCCCACGCGCCAGCAGCCGGTGCCGCTCGACCGGGCCGGGCAGCCGCCAGTCGGCGGTCCGTTCGGCGGAGAAGCCGAAGAAGCGGCCATAATATTCCGGGTCGCCGATCAGCATCATCGCGCGGTCCAGCCCTTGCGCGGTCGCAGCGCCCAGCATGTGATGCAGCAATTCGCGCCCGATCCCGCCCTGCTGGCGTTCGGGATCGACCGCGACCGGGCCGACCATGACCATCGGATGCACGCGGGCGTCGTCGTCGGTCAGCGCGACCGGCCAGCACTGGATCGACCCGATCAGCCGATCTTCCTCAACGGCGGCGAAGCACAGCGAGGCGATCGGCCGGACGCTGCCGCGTACCTTATAGGCAGTGCGCGCCTGCCGTCCGGGCGGAAAGGCGCGGTCCAGCAGCGCCTCGACCGCATCGGGTGCGACCGCGTCGAGCGGGACAAGGGCGGTCATCACGGGCGGCATGGTCAAGGGGGGGCGAAGTCCGGTGGCGGGGAAGGGGACGCGCGCCCTTAGCGCGACGGCGGGGGGATGCAAGCTTTCCTTCGGCGCGCTCTCTGCTACAGGCGCAGGGATGGAAGACCGTCTCCAGCTCGAAGTCCACGACCTCGAAGTCCAGGTGCTGACCGGCATCTACTCCGAGGAAACCCATCTGCCGCAGCCGCTGCGTATCTCGCTGACCGTCGATCTCGACTGTCCGGCGCGCTACACGCCCGACAGCCCGCTGACCGAATCCAAAAATTATCTCGACCTGAAACATGCCGCGACCCAGCTGCCCGAAGGCGTGCATTTCACGCTGATCGAGGGGGTTGCCGACCATATCTGCGACACGCTGTTCCTTCAGGATAAGCGAGTCCGCCGCGTGCAGGTGAAGATCGTGAAGCTGGCCATCGCCGAGGATGGCGAGGCGATCGGCATCACGCTGGTCCGCCACCGGCGCTGACGGGCATGACGGCGCGGCGAGTCGACCTGGCGCCCGATGCGGATATCGCAGGCGTCGTCGCCGGGCATCCGGGCGAGGATCTGGTGCTAGTGATCCGTCCCGGTCGCGGCGCTCTGTCCCAGGCGATGCTCGAGGCCGCGATCGCCCCGCTCGCCATCGCGGCGGCCCCGGGCGCGCGGATCAACGCGGTGATCCCGGCCGAGGGGGCGGCGGAGGAAGCGGTTGCGGCGGCGGTCGATTATCTTGCCGCCGCGCACGCGGTCACCGGTCAGTCGCTGATCGTCGGCGTTTGACGCTCGCGCCCGCACGGGCCGAGCTTTTGCAGCACGAATCGATAATCCTCGCGCGCGGCCTGGGCATTTTCCGGCCCCAGCGAGGCGGTGCTGCGATCAGGCAGCGATTCCGGCAGCGCGCAGGCCAGCCGATACCAGAGCAGCGTGTCGCGCGCCGGGGGCGCGGCGGATTCGTCGACGATCTCGCTCAACGCCACGGCATAGCGCCGCTCCTCGCCCGGGCGACGCAGCACGGATAGCGAGACGGGGCGGTTGTTGGCGGTCGTCAGGAAAATCTGCGTCTCGCCTTCGCCGGGCAGGCTGCCGGGCACGTAAAAGGCGTTGCCGACGCCGGTGATGACCGGCGGCGCGTCGGTCGACAGGGCATCGCGGACGATGGTCCGGCTGCGCTGCTCGGTATCGGGCGTCCAGGGCAGCTGCGCATCGGGCGCGACGAGCTGGAGCTGGTCGGCGGCGTTGGGCACCCGACGGGCATAGATCAGCACCCGCATCTTCTTCAGCCTGGGCGCGCGGCCCCGAGCATCGGTGGCGGCATCGAACAGATAGCCGATCCGTGCGGGCAGGCCGCCCGCGCCGCGGATCAGCGTGCCGACATCGGCCTCGATATAGAAACGCTGATGGCCGGGGGCGACCCCGACGGCCTCGGCCCCCTTGATCGCGGTGGCCGACCGGATGGTCACATCGGCGATGACCGGGGCCGACAGGACCAGGTCGGCGAGGTCGGCATAGCCCGGTCCCGTTTGGGCCATCCCTGTTTGCGCTACCATCGAATCACCCGGCCGGGCCGATGGCGCGGTCGCCATCTGGGCGGGCAGGGGGACGGCGAACAGGGGAATCGACAGCGTCAAAGCGCCAGCGCGAATGGCGTGGGACAGGGGATTCATAGCTTCGCGCTACTCCTTTGCGGATTAACGGTACAGAAATAATTTCGTCATGCGCAGGTTGTACGTTTATTACGTCCGACAAACTGATTGCGCCGCGCCAGCCGTCACGATAGGGTTCAAGGCTCTGCCGCATGCCGAAAGAGCATGGCAGGAGTTTCCCACGTCCCCACGCTACGGCGAGGCGAAACTGGCAGACTGAGGAGTTTCGTTGCTGAATGGCCTATACTGACCAGAAGATGTCCGGGGGCAAGGTGGTCGCGATCGTTATCGTCGTGCTCATCCATGCTGCCCTGGGCTATGCCTTCGTCACGGGGCTGGCTTACCAGTACGTGAAGAAGGCGACCGAGAAGCTCAACACGTTCGACGTGCAAGAGCCGCCGCCCCCACCCCCGCCGGAGGAACCGCCGCCCCCGCCGCCGCCGGAACAGCCCAATGTTCCGCCGCCGCCGACGACGGTTGTGACGCCGCCGCCGATCGTGAACGTGCCGACCCAGGCGCCGACGATCGCGACGACGACCGTGATTCCACTGAGCCAGCCCACTGCGCCGCCGGCCCCGCCTGCGCCGCCGTCGCCGCCTGCTCCGCCGGCCCCGCCTGCGGTATCGAAGGCTGCTGGCCTGAAGGGCAATCCGGGCCAGTTCTTTGGTCCCGATGCTTACCCGCCCTCGGCCCAGCGCGAAGGCGCGGAAGGTCGCGTGGTCGCCAAGCTGACGGTCGGTACCGACGGACGCGTCACCGATTGCGTCGTGACGACGAGCAGCAACAATCGCGCGCTCGACGATACGACCTGCCGGATCGCGAAGGCGCGTGTGCGATTCTCGCCCGCGCTCGATCAGAACGGCAACGCGATCACGTCGTCCTACACGCTTCCGGTACGCTGGCAGCTGCCGCAGGAATAACGGCTTTCTAGGCCGAACTTAAAAATTCAACGCTTTAGTCAGAGGACCTAACCAACCATGCTCACCACCATCCTCGCCGCGGGCGGCGCCGCGGCCGGTGCCGAAAACCCCTACGGTCTCGGCCAGGCTCTCAAGGAAGGCGGCCTCATCTCGCAGTCGGTGTTCACCATCCTCTGCCTGATGTCGATCGTGTCGTTCTACATCCTGTTCTCGAAGCTGTTCGAGCAGCAGAAGATCATCAACCAGGCGAAGCGCGTCCGTCAGGGCTTCTGGTCGTCGAACTCGCTGCGCGAGGGCTCGGCCAAGCTCGAGAAGAACTCGGCCTACAAGCAGATCGTCGACGACGGTCTGGCCGCGCAGGACCAGCACTCGAAGCTGACCGATCCGGTCGAAGCGCATGACTGGCTGCACGGCTCGCTGGCGCGTTCGGAAGCCGCGATCAACTCGAAGCTGGGCGGCGGTCTCGCCTTCCTGGCGACCGTCGGTGCGACCGCGCCGTTCATCGGTCTGTTCGGTACGGTCATCGGCATCTACCGCGCGCTCATCAAGATCGGCTCGTCGGGCCAGGCCTCGATCGACGCCGTCGCCGGTCCGGTCGGTGAAGCGCTCATCATGACCGCTCTGGGTCTCGTCGTCGCCGTTCCGGCGGTGCTCGCCTTCAACTGGCTGCAGCGTCGTAACAAGGGCATTGCGGAAGACCTGTCGTCGTTCTCGAACGACGTGCTGGGCTTCCTGGCCTCGAACGGTGCGGTTCGTCCGGCGGTTGCCGGTGCGGCCAAGCCGGCCGCCGTCAAGGCGCCTGCTGGCACCACCACCGCCGGTCAGGCCGGTGGCGTTCAGACCCGCGCCTGAGCTTAAGGGGGCGGAGCGGCGGTCCTTGGACCGTCGCCCCGCCACCCCCCGCTGCCCATTTCGGGGCGGCGCAAGAATGCATGGATAGGATAGCTCTCTCATGGCGATGAGCGTTGGCGGTGACTCCGCCGAGAAACCGATGTCGGAGATCAACACGACGCCCCTCGTGGACGTCATGCTGGTGCTCCTCATCATCTTCCTGATCGCGGTTCCGGTCGTGATTCAGACCGTTCCGCTGAAGCTGCCGAACGTCCGCTTCGATCCGACCACGACGAAGCCGGAAAACGTGTCGCTCTCGGTCACCAGCGAGAATGGCCAGTGCAAGGTGTACTGGAACCTGACCCCGGTCAGCTCGGACGAACTGCGCACCCGCGCGGTCGAAAAGCTGAAGGCCGAGGTCGAACGGCTGGGCGGTGTGGGTAACATCACGCCCGACCAGCTGCCCGAAGCGCATATCCGTGGCGACGTGAACACGCCGTACCGGTGCATCGGCGGCACCATCTTCACGATGCAGCAGGCCGGTTTCGCCCGGGTCGGCTTCATCTCCGAGCCGCCCCCCGGCGGCAACCCCCGCGCCTGATCGGCCGGGCGGACAGAATAGGAGTTAGCACGCCATGGCAATGAGCGCCGGATCCGATGATGGCGAGCCGATGATGGACATGAACACGACGCCGTTGATCGACGTCATGCTCGTGCTCCTCATCATGTTCATCATCACCATCCCGATCCAGACTCACGCGGTGAAGGTCGACCTGCCGGTCAACTCGAACACGCCGCAGACCGTCGTGAACACCGACAAGAACAAGATCGGTATCGACGCTGCCGGCACGGTCACCTGGAACGGTGCCCCGGTCGACGAGGTGACGCTGCGCCAGTTCCTGGACCAGAGCGCCGCGATGAACCCGGAACCGGAACTGCACTTCCAGCCGGCCCCCGACGCGAAGTACGCCAAGGTCGACGAGACCCTGGCCGTGATCAAGCGTTCGGCGGTGACGAAGCTAGGCTTCATCGGCAACGAGCAGTATCGCAACGATTTCTGATCCTTTCGATCAGGTCGATGATGAAATGGGGCGGTCTCTTCGGAGGCCGCCCTTTTTCGTTTTGGGCATGGGTGGGGCATGGTGATGGCGCCGCGTGGCCTTCGACTGCGCTCAGGCCGAACGGAGGGTAGGGCCTGTGCCCGAGCCCAGGCCAGCCCAAGCCCAAGCCCAAGCCTGAAGAAGCATGACGTGAGACGGACCACCCCTCCCCTTCAGGGGAGGGGCCGGGGGTGGGGCGTATCCGCAGGCGAGGCGTCC
>NZ_BBPI01000037.1 GCF_000787715.1 Sphingomonas parapaucimobilis NBRC 15100 | reverse complement strand
GAACCCAAAAGCCTTCGCGTCCTCGCGTCTTCGCGTGAAAATCAATGCGCCCGAACCGGCACCCCCGCCGCCGCGAGCGCGCGGTGCGCATCCGCGATTGACGCATCGCCGAAATGGAAGATCGACGCCGCCAGCACCGCCGAGGCATGGCCGTCGCGCACCCCCGCGACCAGATCGTCCAGCCCGCCGACGCCGCCCGACGCCACCACCGGCACGCTGGTCCGGTCGGCGATGGTGCGGATCAGCTCGAGGTCGTAACCGCCCCGCGTGCCGTCCCGATCCATCGAGGTGACGAGCAGCTCGCCGGCACCCAGCTCCGCGAGCCGCAGCGCGTGCTCGACCGCATCGATCCCGGTCGCGCGCCGCCCGCCATGGGTGAAGACTTCCCAGCCATCGCTAGTGCGCCGCGCGTCCACGCTGGCGACGCAGCACTGGCTGCCGAATCGCTCGGCGATGTCGGAGACGACTTCCGGGCGGCTGACGGCGGCGGAGTTGACCGCCACCTTGTCCGCCCCCGCCAGCAGGAGCGCGCGCGCGTCCTCCGCCGTCCGCACACCGCCACCCACGGTCAGCGGCATGAAGCACACCGCCGCCGTCCGCCGCACCACGTCCAGGATCGTGCCGCGCGCCTCATGGCTGGCGGTGATGTCGAGGAAGCAGAGCTCGTCCGCTCCGGCGGCGTCATAGGCGCGCGCCTGCTCGACGGGATCGCCCGCATCGATCAGGTCGACGAAGTTGACGCCCTTGACCACGCGCCCATTGGCGACGTCGAGACAGGGGATGACGCGCGCGCGGACGGTCATGCGGCGGCCGCCACCGACAGCGCCGCCGCCAGATCGAGCCGCCCGTCATAGAGCGCCCGCCCGGTGATGACGCCCTCCACGCCGTCCTGGTGATGGACCGCCAGCATATGGATGTCGCCGATCCCCGCCACACCGCCGCTGGCGATGACCGGGATGCGCACCGCGCGCGCCAGATCGACGGTAGCAGGCACGTTGCAGCCCTTGAGCATCCCGTCGCGGCCCACATCGGTAAAGAGCAGCGCGGCGACACCCGCATCCTCGAACCGGCGCGCCAGATCCTCGACCGAGACGGTCGACACATCGGCCCAGCCGCGCGTCGCGACCATGCCGTCCTTGGCATCGACCGCGACGACGATGCCGCCGGGATAGGCTTTCGCCATGTCGCGCACGAAGTCGGGATTCTCCAGCGCGGCCGTGCCGATCACCACGCGCGACACGCCCAGGTCGAACCAGCGCTCGACATTCTCTGCTTTACGGATGCCGCCGCCCAGCTGGACATGGCCTGGAAAGGCTTTGACGATGGCCTGCACCGCATCGCCATTGACCGACTCGCCCGCAAAGGCGCCGTCGAGATCGACGACATGCAGGTGTTGCGCGCCCGCCTCGGCGAAGAGCATCGCCTGATGGGTGGGATTGTCGCCGTACACGGTGGCGCGGTCCATATCGCCCTCGGCCAGGCGGACGACCTGGCCACCCTTCAGGTCGATGGCGGGAAAGACGATCAAGCTCACGGATGCCACTCCAGGAAACGGGTGAGGAAGGAGAGGCCATAACGCTGGCTCTTCTCGGGGTGGAATTGCGCGCCGACCACGGTGTCGCGGCCGATCGCGGCGGCGACCGGGCCGTCATGGTCGGTCGTTGCCAGCACATGCTCGCCGGTAAAGGCATAGCTGTGCAGGAAATAGGCCTCGCCCGGCACGATCAGCGGGTGCTCGCGCGTCGGGCGGACATCGTTCCAGCCCATATGCGGCACCTTGGCCGACGGATCGGCGGGGGCGAGTCGCGTCACGCGACCGCGAATCCAGCCCAGCCCGCGATGCTCGCCCATCTCCTCGCCCGTATCGGCGAGCAGCTGCATGCCCACGCAGATGCCCAGGAACGGCCGCGCACGGGTGAGGGCGGCGTCGCGGAGCGCCTCCTCCAGCCCGTCGATGCTCCGCAAATTCGCCGCGCAGGCCCCGAAAGCGCCGACGCCCGGCAGGACGATCCGGTCGGCCTTGGCGATCACGTCCGGGTCGGCGGTGATGACCACATCGCTCGCCCCCGCCGCGCGCAGGGCATTGTCGACCGAATGGAGATTGCCCGATTCGATATCGACCAGCGCCAGCGTCACAACATGCCCTTGGTCGAGGGGATGGCGTCGGCCTTGCGCGGGTCGATCTCGACCGCCATGCGTAAGCTCCGGGCGAGCCCCTTGAAGATGCTCTCGGCGATGTGATGGTTGTTGTGGCCGTGCAGCAGTTCGACGTGCAGCGTGATGCCCGCCTCCTGCGCGAAGCTGTGGAACCAGTGTTCGATCATCTCGGTCTGGAGCGTGCCCAGCATCGGATTGGTGAACGGCACCTTCCACACCAGCCAGGGGCGGCCCGAAATGTCGAGCGCGGTGCGGGTCAGCACCTCGTCCATCGGCGACAGCGCCTCGCCGTAACGACGGATGCCGCGCTTGTCGCCCAGCGCCTTGGCAAAGGCCTGTCCGATCGCCAGCGCGCTGTCCTCGGTCGTGTGATGGCCGTCGATATGCAGGTCGCCCTCGACCTTCACGGACAGGTCGATCAGCGAATGCCGCGACAGCTGGTCGAGCATATGGTCGAGAAACCCGATGCCGGTGGCGTTCTGATAGACGCCGGTGCCGTCGAGATTGACGGCGACGTCGATGACGGTTTCCGCGGTGGCGCGGTGGACGGTGGCGGTGCGCATGGCCTCCCCATAAACACCTATCCGTCCCATGCAATCTTGACCCGCGATCAAAGGCCGCTAGTCCATGGCGCATGACCGAAGGATTGCCCGACAGCCTCATCCCCTATGACGACATCGTGCAGGAGGCCCTGCGCGCCGTGGTGGGGCGTGTGCTCGGCCCGGTGGCGGAGACGGGGCACCTGCCCGGCACGCACCATTTCTACATCACCTTCAAGACGCAGGCGCCGGGTGTCGACATCCCGCAGCGGCTGGTCGAGCGATTCCCCGACGAGATGACCATCGTCCTGCAGAATCGCTTCTGGGACCTGACGGTGGACGAGAATCGCTTCTCGGTCGGCCTCAGCTTCAATCAGGTGCCGTCGAAGCTGGTGATTCCCTATTCGGCGATCACCCGCTTCCAAGACCCGGAGGTCCAGTTCGAGCTGGGCTTCCATGTCGCCGACGATCCCCAGAGCGATCCCGATCCGCATGGCTCGGCCGAGAATGACGAACCCGTCGCCAAGCCGGTCGAGGACGGCAGCAACGTCGTCGCGGTGGATTTCAAGCGGAAGAAGTAAGGGGCGCTTAATTCCTCCCCTGCAAGGGGAGGTGGCAGGGCGAAGCCCTGACGGAGGGGGGCTTCCACGTAGGGCATTCCTTGCGGCACGCCCCCTCCACCACCGCTTCGCGGCGGTCCCCCCCCCGTGCCGGGGAGGATCATTCCTCCCCGCGCAGGGCCTTCAGGAAGAAGGCATATTGCCGGCGCATGGCATAGGCGACCGGCCCGGTGCTGCGCCCCGCCGTATGCTCGCCGCCGGGGATGACCAGCAGGTCGAAATCCTTGTCCGCCTTGATGAGCGCATCGACGACCTGGGTCGTGCTGGCGGGATCGACGTTGGAATCCTGTTCGCCGACGACCAGCATCAGCTTGCCCCGTAGCTGATTCGCATGGACCACGCCGGAGGCGTCGAGATAGCTCCGGTCGACCGGATAGCCGAGCCACTGTTCGTTCCAGTCGATCTTGTCCATCCGGTTGTCGAAACACCCGGCATAGGCGACCCCGGCCTTGTAGAAGTCGGGATGAAAGAGCAGCGCATTGAGCGTGCTCTGCCCGCCCGCCGATCCGCCATAGATGCCGACGCGGGAGAGATCGACGCCGGGGTCTTTGGCGGCCAGCGCCTTCATCCAGGCGATTCGGTCGGGAAAGCCGCTGTCCGCCAGATTTTTCCAGGCGACATCGTGGAACGCCTTGGAGCGGTTGGCTGTGCCCATGCCGTCGATCATCACGACGACGAAACCGAGATCGGCGAGCTGCTGCATCCCCATGACCTTGTCGCCGCCGGAGAAACCACCGAACGGCCAGAAGGCCTTGGGCACGAAACTGTCATGCGGCCCAGCATAGATATTCTCGATGACCGGATAGCGCTTGGCGGGATCGTAATCGCGCGGACGGACGACCAGGCCGTAGATATCGGTCTTGCCGTCGCGGCCCTTGGCGGTGAAGCGTTCGGGCGAGCGGAATCCGGCGGCGGTCAGCGCGGTGATGTCGCCCTTTTCCAGCGTCTGGATCAGGCGGCCGTCGCGCGCATCGTGCAACTCCATCGCCTCGGGCAGGTCGGTACGCGAATAGACGTCGACATAGGTCGTCATGTCGGGGGCGAAGCGGACCTCGTGAGTCGCATTCTCCTGCGTCAGCCGGGTCAGGTTGCGGCCGTCGAAGTCGACCCGGAACCACTGTTTGTAATAGGGATCTTCGCCCGGCACGAAGCCGTTGGCCGAGAACCAGATCTGCCGCTTCTCGTCATCGACCTTGGCAATGTCGCGGACCAGCCAGTTGCCTTTTGTAATCTGGCGAACCACCCGGCCGGTCGCACCGTCGATCAGATAGAGATGCCGCCAGCCGTCGCGCTCCGACGCCCAGAGGATTTCGCGGCCCAGCCCCTTCACGTCATGCGACCAGATACGGTCGCGAAAGACGAAGGTCTTGGCCGTCTCGGTGACGGCGGCGTGCGCCCGGCCGGTATCGGCATCGACCGCGATGATCTTCGCCTCGCCGAAGCCGCGCTTCAGGTCGTCGAAGGCGAAGCTCTTGCTGTCGGCGCGCCATTCGGGGGCGGACAGGGTATAGGCATTCGCGAACAGGCTGGGGTCGATCTCGGTGCGCTTACCGTCCGAAACGCGGAACAGCACGGGTGCTTCCTGGTCCACCGCATCGCCGGGCTTGGGATAGAGTTGCTGGACGACTTGCGGCTGGACCTTGCCCGGCGGTGCGGCGAGGACGCGGGTGACCATGCGGGCATAGCCGGGGCGGACGCGCTGGAGCGCGATATGCTGGCCGTCGGGGCTCCAGGCGATGGTTTCGGGGTCGTAGAAATTGGCGGGGCTGCCGTCCTGCGAACGCCAGATTTCCTTGCCGCCATTCGCCGCCCGCACGACCAGATTGTCGTCGAGGACCAGCGCCTCCAGCCTGCCGTCGGGGGACAGACGCGGGTGGTTGTCGGCTGGCACCCGCAGGTCGCGCACCACCCCGAAGCCGCGCGGGCGGCCGGGATTCTCGGGCGGGACCACGGAGCAGGCCGGTCGCGCGAGGACGCAGGCATAGGTGATGCCGTCCTCGTAACCGATAGTGAAGCGGATCGCCGAACGGTCGGGCGTGTAGCTGAAATGCTCGAAGGGCAGGCGGAGCGGCTCGATCGGCTTGCCCATGACCTTCGTCAGCGCCGGTGCGAGCGCGGCGGCGTCGAAGGCGGGGGCCTTGGCACGGGTAGCGGCGTCCACATCGACAAATGCGAAGCCGCCCGCCACCGTTTTGCGATAATGGAAATGCCGCCCGTCCGCGTCCCACTCGGCGGGCGAGGCGATGTCGCGGGTCAGCCATTGCCACTGGTCCCGAAGCGCCAGCGACTTGGCGATCCGGTCGGGCACGGTCTGCGCCGCGAGCGGCGTGGTGGTCAGCAGCAGGGCAAGCGAGACAAGACGCTTCAACGCGCGGCTCCGATGGTGAAGCTATAGGTCAGCGGCTGGAGCGCGATGCGGTAAGGCATATGCGCGCGGCCATCGAGGTTCCAGCCGGTATCGCCGCCGACCCCGACCTGGGCGGCATCGATCAACAGCGTACCGTCGCCATGCGGGCGGATATCCGAGCTGTGCGCCTGTGCGGGCGGCTTCATCGCGAGGTCGCCGTACGGGAAGGGCAGGGCGTTGACCGACAGAGGCTGTGCCCCCGTCACCCGAAGCCCGACGCCCGCGCCGGTCAGCTGGATCCAGCGCACATCGGTCTTGTTGCCGCTTTCCTGCGGGCGGGCATAGTCGTGATACTGATCCGCCAGCTTGCCGTCCCAGCGCGCGATCATCGCGCCCGTCTTGCGGTCGGCATAGCTTTCCCACGGGCCGCGCCCGAACCAGCTGACTTGGGTGAATTGCTGCCCCGGCGTCGCGAAGGCGAGACCGACCCGCATCGGATCGGGCAGCGTCATGCGCAGCGGAGTGAAACGCACCGTCGCGGTCGCCGCGCCGTCGGGCGCCATGGTCCAGCGGGTCTGCATCTTCACCGATCCGACGCCCATGTCGTGATCGACGATGATGGCATTGCCCTCCTGCCGAATGGCGTCGAGGCGGCGATGGTCGGAGAAATATTGCCACATGGCATGGCTCTTGGGCACGCCCGCGCCGACGTCATTGTCGGTCGGCGAACGATAGAAATTGGGCGCGCCGCCGGTCAGCAGCGTCTTGCCGTCCCGCGCATAGCGGCGGACGAGGCCGGTCGTCCGGTCGATCTCCAGCACCGCGTTCCCGGCCTTCAGCGTCATCGCGTCGGCGCTTTCCTCCGGTGCGACCGACCCGGCGGGGACGGCGGCGAAGACGGGCGCGGTCAGCGCGAACTGGTCCCAGCCGATCACCTGACCGGCGGGCAGCGGCGGGATCGCGCCTGCTTTGGTCCGCGCGCGAAGGATCAGCGAGCGCTCGGCATTGGGGTCCTTGGCGGCGGGCAGGGTGAAGGACAGCGGCGCGCTCTGCCCCGGTGCCACCGCCGGGGTGGCGATGCTGCCGCGCGCCGTCTCGACGCCATTCTCCAGCACGGTCCAGTCGAGCGTGAAGCGCGACAGGTCGATATGATCGTGGCGGTTGACCACCTGCCAGCCGCCGCCCGCATGGGTGAAGGTGATCGGCGACTGGACATGCGCCATCTCATAATATTCGGGGTCGGGGGTACGATCCGACTGGATCACGCCGTCGCCGACCGGGCTGTCGTCGCCGTGCAGCCCGGCATCCTTGGGGTCGGGATCGTAATCCAGGCCCTGTCCCCAATAGGGGCGGCCCTGCTTGTCCTTCAGGATCATCGTCTGGTCGACCCAGTCCCAGACGAAGCCGCCCTGCAGCTTGGGATATTTGCGGAAGGTGTCCCAATAGCCCTGGAAGTCGCCCAGGCTGTTGCCCATGGAATGGGCATATTCGCACAGGATCAGCGGCTGGGTGAATTCGGGGCGCGTGGCGTAATCGGCCAGCTTCTCCACATCGTCATACATGGGGGCGAAGATGTCGACATAATCGTTGGTCGGGTGCCGCCAGCCGCTCATGCTATAGCCGAGGAAGTTGATCAGCCGCGTCTTGTCGTGCGCGCGCACCCATTTCGCCGCCGCCTCGAAATTCGGGCCGACGCCGCTTTCATTGCCCAGCGACCAGAAGATGACCGAGGGGTGGTTGCGGTCGCGCTCGACCATGCGCTGCACCCGGTCGAGATGCGCGGCGGCCCATTCGGGCTTGTGGCCCAGGTTCAGCGTGGGGTCGCCCTTTTCCTGGGTGAGGCTGAGATAGCCGTGGCTCTCGATATTGGCCTCGTCCATCACGTACAGGCCATATTCGTCGGCCAGATCGTACCAGCGCGGGTCGTTGGGATAGTGCGAGGTGCGGACCGCGTTGATGTTGGCGGCCTTCATCAGTTCGATGTCCTTGCGCATCGTCGCCTCGGACACGATGCGGAAGCTGTGGGGATCATGCTCGTGGCGGTTGACGCCGCGGATCATGATCCGCTTGCCGTTCACCCGGACCTCGCCGCCCGCCACCTCGACGGTGCGGAAGCCGATGCGGCGGCTGGTCGCCTCGATGAGCGTGCCCTTGGCATCGAGCAGTTCGACCAGCAGCGTGTAGAGGTTGGGGTCCTCGGCGCTCCACCTCTTCACGGCCGGAACCTCGGCGGTGATCGTCGCGACGGTGCCGGTCGGCGTCGCGGTGCGGGTCAGGACGGTGCGCTTGCCGTCGAGCAGGGTCGCGCGCACGGCCGTCGCCTGCGCCGCCCCCGCCAGATCGACCTGCGCCGACAGCGTGCCGTCGCGATAGTCACGGGTCAGCCCGGCATCGATGGTCAGGTCGCGGATATGCGTCTGCGGCGCGGCGTAGAGGGTGATCGACCGTTCGATCCCGTTGACCCGCCAGAAGTCCTGATCCTCCAGATAGCTGCCGTCGGCATGGCGATAGAGTTCGATCGCGATCGTGTTCCTGCCCGGCCGGGCGGCGCGGCTGATGTCGAATTCGGTGGGGAGCTTGGAGTCCTCGGAATAGCCGATCTTCTGGCCGTTGACCCACAGATAATAGGCCGCGCCCGCCGCCCCGACGTTCAGCAGCAGGCGGCGCCCGGCGAAATGCGCCGGGACCATGAAGTCGCGGCGATAGGAGGCGACCTCGTTCAGCCGATGCTCGATAAAGGGTTCGTTGCGGGGAAAGGGATAGCCGCTGCCGACGAAGACCGGGCGGCTCAACCCCTGCGCCTGGAGGATGCCGGGCACCGCCACCTCGCGCCAGCTCGACACGTCGCGCGCCGGGTCCTCGAAGCCGACCGGCCGCGCCTCGGGATTGGGGGACATGTGGACCCGCCACATCCCGTCGAGCGACAGGTGATAGCGCGACTTCGCCACGTCATCGGCCAGCGCGGCGGCGCGCGACTCGAACCCGGCGAAGGTCGTGTGCATCGGCTCATTGCCGATATGGTTGACGGCGGGGTTCTCCCAGTCGGGCCGGGCGGCGGCGGGTTGGTCAGGGGCCGTCTGGGCGGCGGCGGTGCCAGCCATCAGGACTGACATGCTCGCGCTCAGCCAAAGCCTGGTGCCTGTCTTCATCCTGTCCTCCCGATCCATATGGCGGCCAACGCTATATTATACGGAATACGAATGCAAAGTCCGGCAATCGCGTCTTGCCAATTATGATATAATGTATCAATAGGCGCTTATGGTCGACGACGCTTCCCTGTCCCGCAGCCATCATGGCGGATTTCAGCATATGGATGCGCTGGCTATCTCGGCCTCGACGCTACGCCTGATCCATTGCCTGGTCCTGCCGGTGCTGATCGCCTTTCTGCCCGCCATCGCCGAATGGGCCGATCTGGGGGAGGCATTCCATATCGTCATGCTGGCGCTGGCCGTGCCGCTGAGCGGGCTGACGCTGTTCGGCGGATGGCGGCGGCACCGGGTCGTCTTCCCGGTGATCGCGGGGGCGGTCGGCCTGATCCTGCTGATGCTCGGGCTCGTGTTCGAGGGGCAGGGTGCGGGAACCGCGCTGACCGTCGCGGGCGGGCTGGTGCTGGCCGTCGCGCATGTCGCCAATCTGCGCGCCACCAATCTGCATCGACTGATGACCCTGTAAAAAAGGACGTGTTGCCCATGTCGAAAGCCGTTGCCCGCACCGTTGCGGCTGCGCTGATCGGGGTCGCCTGTACTGCCGTCATGGCCCAGCCGCGGGAAGGCGACGAGCCGTCCCATTATCTGCCCGCCACCGGCTTCGATTTGCTCGCCGTCCTGCCGCCCGCGCCCAGGCCGGACGATGCGCGCGGGAAGGCCGACCGGGCGATCTTTCGCCAGACCCGCCGGTTCGTCGGCTCGCCCCGCTGGGCGATGGCGACCAATGACGTAAAGCTGGGCGAGGCCGATATGGCGCGCGATTTCTCCTGCGCGCTGGGGATCGCGCTGACCCCGCAGAACGCGCCCGCGACGATGCGGCTGATCGACGGCGCAGGGTCGGACACCGCGCGCGGATCAGGCATCGCCAAGCGCTATTACAAGCGGCAGCGCCCCTATCTGATCGATCGCGGCCCGACCTGCCAACCGGCCAGCGAGTTGAAGGGCAGCTATGACTATCCCTCGGGCCACACCACCGCGGGCTGGACCTGGGCGATGCTGCTGGCCGAGATCGCGCCCGACCGCGCCGCGCCGATCCTGGCGCGGGGGCGGGCCTTTGGCGAAAGCCGGATCGTCTGCGGAGTCCACAATGCCAGCGCGGTCGAGGCGGGGCGGCTGTCGGCGACGGTGACGCTGACCGCCGTATCGCAGAACCCGGCCTTCCAGCACGACCTGGCCGCCGCACGGGCCGAAGTGGATGCGCTGCGCCGCAACCCGGCCACGCCGCGCCCCGATCCCGCCCTTTGCCAGCGTGAAGCCGCATTGGTCGCCCAGCCGATTTTCTAATCCCGCCCCTTGACCGCGACGCGCCGTTTCGCGCAGGCGCGCTGCGTTTAAGCAAAGCGACTGGCGGGAGAATGGAATGACCGAGGCACAGGACCGGATCGTCGCAGGGGTCGAACTGGGCGGTACGAAATCGATTGTGCTGATCGGGCGCGGGCGCGACATCCTGGTGTCGGAACGCCTGCCGACGACCACCCCCGCCGTCACCCTGGCCGCGCTGCGCCAGCGCCTGGCCGAATGGCACGAGCAGTATAAGCCCGAGGCGCTGGGCATCGGCAGCTTCGGCCCGATCGCGCTCGACAAGAGCGATGCGGATTATGGCCATATGCTCGCCACCCCCAAGCCCGGCTGGGCGGGCGCGGACGTGGCGGGTGCGCTGGCCGAGGGCTTTGGCGAGCGGGTCGCAATCCATACCGACGTGACCGGCGCGGCGCTGGCCGAGGGGCAGTGGGGCGCGGCGCGCGGCCTGTCCGACCATGTCTATGTCACGGTCGGGACCGGCGTCGGCATGGGCATCATCGTCAACGGCCAGCCGGTGTCGGGCCGGATGCACCCCGAGGCGGGCCATGTCCGCGTCCGCCGCATGGCGGGCGACGACTTTGCGGGGGCGTGTCCCTTCCATGGCGATTGCCTGGAGGGACTGGTCGCAGGCCCCGGCATCGCGGCGCGCGTCGGTCGCCCGGCACAGGAACTGGCGGCGGACGATCCCGCCTGGACCTTCGTCGCGGATGCGCTGGCGGAGAGCTTTGCCGGGCTGTTCCTGACGCTGGCGTGCGGGCGCATCGTGATCGGCGGCGGCGTGGGCGTCGGTCAGCCGCAGCTGCTCGACATGGTGCGTGCGGGTGTGGTCGAGAAGCTGTCGGGCTATCTGCCCTTCATCAATACGGCCGAGGTCGCCAACCGCATCGTCCATGCGCAATTGGGCGACCAGGCCGGGCCGCTGGGTACGCTGGCGCTGGCACGCACGGTGCTGGATTGACCTGAAATCCTCCCCGGCACGGGGAGGGGGACCATGCGCAGCATGGTGGAGGGGGGCGTGCTACGAGGTACGACCTGCGTGGAAGCCCCCCTCCGTCAGGGCTTCGCCCTGCCACCTCCCCGTGCCGGGGAGGATGAGATTCCGCTGTCCTACAGTGAACCGATATGGTTCCTCCTTTCCCGCAACAGGGGAAGGCATCATGGGGCAGGGGGACGAAGTGCGTGTCGACGCACTGATCGCGCAGGTCATCGCGCGCGAGGGGGATTATAGCGACCATCCCGCCGATCGCGGCGGCGCGACTCGGTTCGGCATTACCGAGGCGGTGGCGCGCGCCGACGGCTATACCGGGCCGATGCGCCGCCTGCCGCTGGCACGGGCGGAGGCCATTTACCGCCGCCTCTACTGGACCGCCCCCGGCTTCGACCGGGTGGCCGCCCATGCGCCCCGGCTGGCGGAGGAGCTGTTCGACACCGGCGTCAATATGGGGCCGAACATCGCCACCGCCTTCCTGCAACGCGCGCTGAATGCGCTGAACCGCGGGGCGCGCGACTATCCCGATCTGGCGGCAGACGGGCGGATCGGAGCGGCGACGCTGGCCGCGCTCGACGCCTTTCTGCGCCATCGGGGCGCGGCGGGCGAGGTCGTGCTGCTCAAGGCGGTCGAGGCGCTGCAGGGCGAACGTTATCTGACGCTGGCCGAGCGGCGGCCCGCCAATGAGGCGTTCCTCTATGGCTGGCTCGCGGACCGGCTGTCATGAGCGGGGAAGATGCGACCGATGCCTGGACCCGCCGGGCGCGGCCGACCTTTCTCTACGTCATGTATGCGCTGCTGCTCTGGAGCATCCCGATGGGACTGCTGGCGGGGGTGCGGCCCGGCATGGCGGCGGCGATGGTGCGCGGGATGGCGCAATATCTCGCCGCCATTCCCGAGCCGCTCTACGCGCTCTTCGGCACCGGCTATCTGGGCTATACGGTCGCGCGCGAATGGGGGAAGTCGCGTCAGTAGAAGCGCTTGAGCGTCAGCGTCCGGTCCTGCCCGTCGCAGGTGCGCAAGGCGACCACCGTGCCCGGCTTGCCCACCGTCCAGCGGGCGATCGGGCTGTCGACATAGTCGCGCGGTATGGGCTGTCCGTCGATGGCGCAGATCGTGTCGCCCTCGCGCCAGCCGCTCGCCGCCGCCGGGCCGCCGCGCATGACGTGCAGCACGCGCAGGCGGTCGCCCGCCACGCCCATCAACAGCCCGGCGGTCGATCGCTGGGCGGGCATGTCGGCCTGGGGGCCGGGCTTCAGGATCATCCGGCCCGCGCCGGGGTCGAGCAGCACGCGATAGCGTTGCAGGAAACCCGATCCGATCCGCCCGGCCGCGCCGACCGACTCGCTGAAGCCCTGGGCCGGTTCGACCCGCACCTCCACTCCATGCGCGGTCAGGTTGCCGAGCCGCACGCTCGGCACGATCGCAAGGTCGTTGACCGTCGGCCCCGCCAGTCCGAAGCCGATCGCGGTGGTGGTCGGCAACGCGGTCAGCTTCGCCGCCCGCCAGCCCGCCTGGGTGACGGTCAACGCCGAGCCGTCGCCGGTATCGACGATGACTGGAGACAACTTCGCCGTGCCCAGCCCGACCATGCTTTCATAGACGCGCCGCTCGGTCGACACGGTCAGCGGCGCGGTCGCGCCGGTAAAGGGCATGCGCCCCGATGGGATCAGGCGGAACCGCTTGGCGGCATAATCGATGTCCAGCGCATGGGCTGCGAGCAGGTCGCGCCCGACCAGCAGGTCGACGGGCGTCGCATCCCCGGTCGCCAGCGCGGGCAGCGGCGCCACCACCACCCCGCCGCCCTTGCGGGTCAGCCCGCCCAGCGACAGGCTTCGCGTCGGCATCCACCCGATCGCCACCGCCCCGCCGATCGCGCTGGCCTGCCCGCCGGGCCGTACCTTGGCCCTGGCGGCGATGGGCGAGCCTTGCGAAAGCAGCGTGAAGCTGACCCCGGTGTCGAGGATCGCGCTCACCTGCTGCCCGTCGATGGTCATGGTGAAGCGGATCTGGTTGCCCGGCGTCAGCTGGAACGGAATCCAGCGTTGCTCGGCATCGGATGAGAGGGTCGAAACCCCCGGATCGCGCGCTGCGGCGACGACGACATCCTCCTGCGCCGGTGCCGCCTTGGGCTCGCGGGGAGCCATCATGGCGGCGGTCAGCAACAGGGGAATGGGGGCGAAATAGAGCAGCGAACGCATCACGCCCCAACGCCTAACCCGACGGGAGGCTGCGCGCGAGAGTGGCGGCGATGCCACCTCCAAAATTAGAGAGATGCATTGACCCATTTTTAGGCCAATATTGAAATTTACCCATTTTTGGGACAATAATAGTAATTCGCCTATTGGGGGGCGATTCTTAACAAGTAAAGTTATAACGCTTATGCCTTGCTATGCCGTATTGATGGGCGATGTGGTCGATAGCGAACGCCATGCTGACCCCGAACAGCTTCATGTCGCGTTTAACGCAGCGATCGATCTACAGAATGCGCATCTGGCCGCCGACATAATGTCGCCGCTGACCATCACCTTGGGCGACGAGTTTCAGGGGCTAGTGACCTCGCTGTTGGCCGCCACATGGGCAGCGCGGCAGATACGGTTCGACCTGATGCGGCAGGGCATCGAATGTCGGTTCGTTGTCGGATTGGTTGACCTGAAGACCCCGCTCAACGTCGAGCGTGCCTGGAACATGTTGGGGCCGGGTTTCGCTGCCGCGCGTGAACGGCTGGGCGAGAAGCGATCGGCAAGCCTCTACCAATTTTCCCTTCCTCAGGATCCGCTTCTCGAAACCCTGCTGGAAGCAATCGGTGCCAGCATCAGTGCGATAGAGCGCAAATGGTCCAAAGTTCAGCGTGATGACATCATCGCTCTATTGGGAGGGGCTTCCGTGGCTGACGTGGCCCGAGCGCGCGATGTCGGCAATTTCAATGTCTACAAGGTGCGTAACGCTGGTGATTACGATCTCTACACGACACAATGGAATGCGGTTCAAAAGGCGCTGATCGAACTCGACAAACGCCATGAGCTGCCGGGGGGCGACACATGCTGCACATATTCGTTTACACCGGCATAGCGCTGGTCGCGCTGGTCTGGCTGGGCAACGAACTCTGCCGGGGCATCTTCAACCTGACGGGCTTGAAGGACTCGATCGCGCACCTGCCAACGCCGGTCCATAGCGCGGGCCGCTGGATCGGGGCCTTGGAACGGTTGATCCTGGCGGTCGGCATCATCGCGCACAGCTGGGAAATCCTGGCTGCGGTCATCGCGCTCAAGACGGTCGCGCGGTTCAAGGACATGGACGAGCGCGCCTTCGCCGAATATTTCCTCGTCGGCTCGCTGTTCAGCATCTTCTGGACGATGCTCGTCACCGGCGCCTGGCTGGCCTATGACCATAAGGTCGGCGGCGATGTGCGCAAACATGCCGAACAATATATGGGGATCGAGGCCGAGAAGGACTGATCCCCTACAGGCACGCCTCCAGCAGCGCCTTGTCGAAGCCGAACTGCCTGGCCTTGTCCAGCGTATAGGGGCGCAGGCCCGACGAGCGATATTCGCCGATGATCTTCCCGTCGGTGCCTTCGTCCAGATATTCGAAGGCGAACAGCTCCTGCGTGACGATCACCGGGCCTTCCATGCCGATCACCTCGGTGATGTTGGTGACGCGACGACTGCCGTCGCGCAGGCGCTTGACCTGGACGACCATGTCGACCGAGTCGGCGATCTGGCGGCTGATCGCCTCCTTGGGCACCTTGATGTCGGACATCATCACCATATTCTCCATGCGGGCCAGCGCCTCGCGCGGGGAATTGGAGTGGAGCGTACACATCGACCCGTCATGGCCGGTGTTCATCGCGGCCAGCAGGTCGAAACATTCCGAGCCGCGAATTTCGCCCAGGATGATCCGGTCGGGCCGCATGCGCAGCGCGTTCTTCACGAGGTCGCGGATGCTGATCTCGCCCTGGCCTTCGAGATTGGCGGGACGGGTTTCCAGCGGCAGCCAGTGCGGCTGTTGCAGGCGAAGCTCGGCCGCGTCCTCGATGGTCAGCACGCGCTCGCCCGGGTCGATCATCTTGGACAGGGCGTTCAGCATCGTCGTCTTGCCCGAGCCGGTGCCGCCCGAAATGATGATGTTGAACCGCGACGCCCCCGCGATCTTCAGCAGCGTCGCCATGTCCTGGCTCATCGATCCGCCCGACGCCATCATGTCGAGCGTGATCGGCTTGGCGGAGAATTTGCGGATCGAGATAGCGGTGCCGCGTAAAGACAGCGGCGGGACGATCACGTTGACGCGGCTGCCGTCCTTCAGGCGCGCATCGGCCAGCGGCGTGGTCTGGTCGACGCGGCGGCCGACCGAATTGACGATGCGCTGCGCGACCTGGAACAGATGCTCCTCGTCGCGGAAACGGATATTGGCCAGCTCCAGCCGGCCTTTGCGCTCGACATAGGTCTGCTCGGGGCCGTTGACCATGATGTCGGTGATGTCGGCATCGGCCAGCAGTTCCTCGAGCGGCCCCAGGCCCAGCAGTTCGTCGACCAGCACCTTTTCCAGCGCGAACTGCTCGCGCCGGTTGAGCGTCAGCTTCAGCTCGGCCAGCACCTCGCCGATGATCGGGCGGAATTCCTCGGCCAGTTCGTCCTTGCCCAGCGTCGCGGCAGCCTCCGGGTCGACGCGCTCCAGCAGGCGGGGGAGGACCTGTTCCTTGATCCGGTGGATCGACGCCTCGAACCCTTCGCCGCGCGCCGGGGTCGGGTCGATGGAGGCGGCCTGGCGTTCGGCCAGCCGCTGCATCGCATCGGCGGCGGTGCCGGGCGCGGCGATCGCGCCTTCCAGTGCGGACAGCGGCGGGAATTGCGCGCCGCCACCGGGGCCAGGCGAATCGGACTCCGGGCGCGTGACGGGGCCGGGGCCGTGCATCGGGCGCGCCACGCCAAAGGCCGGACGCCCACCGCCCGCGCTTCCCAAACCCTGACGGCGACCGAACGCACTCATCCCGACATTCCCCATGGCATCCGGCCATTCCCTAAATGGCAAGATTTACCATATGCCTAACCGATCCCGGTTGCAGGCGGTGGAATGGGCGGGATATGGCCCTGTCCGATGCTGAGCCGGTTCGTCCTTGCCGTCCTCCTGACCCTGGTCGGACTGTCGCCCGCGCTGGCCGGGGCGGACGACATCGCTGCGACCGCGCGCGGGGTGGTGCGGGTCGTCACCATCGCGATGGTCGACGACCAGGTGGCCGGATTCGGCCATGGCTCGGGTTTAGCGGTCGCGCCCAATCGGATCGTCACCAACGCGCATGTGGTCGAACTGGCCGAGCGCTATCCCGACAATGTCGTGATCGGCGTCGTCCCGTCGGAGGGCAGCAAGTCCTATCAGGGCCGGGTCATCGCCTATGATTCGCGCCGCGACCTGGCGCTGATCGAGGTGAGCGAGGCCAGGCTGCCGCCCGTCGCTCTGTTCACCGGCCCGGTGACCGAGGGGGATCAGGTCATCGCGCTCGGCTATCCCGGCAATGTCGACCTGGCGACGGCGCAGTCGGCGGCGGACTATATCCGCCCGCTCTCGCCCGTCCGGTCGCAGGGTGTGGCCTCGGGCCGCCGTGCGCTGACCGGCATCGAGGTGCTGCTCCACACCGCCAGCATCGCGCGGGGCAATTCGGGCGGGCCGCTGCTCGATCCGTGCGGGCGGGTGATCGGGGTCAATTCGGCGCTGACGCGGGCCGATGACGGTGATTCGACCTTCGGCTTCGCGATCGCCGACACCGAGCTGATGGCGTTCCTGCGCGAGGCGAAGCAGCCTTACGCTTCGGTCGGCGTGCCCTGCACCTCGATCGAGGAGCGATTGCGCGAGGACAGCGCGGCGGATGCGCGGGCCGTCGCCGATGCCGCGGCCGCCAAGCGTGAGGCGGCCAATGCTGCCGCGCTGCGCCGCGAGGAAGCGCTGAACGCCGCGCGGGGGCAGGCGGAGCGGCTGCGCGAGAATGTCATGGCGGTCGCGGCGCTGCTGCTGGTCGGCGGCGCATTGGCGGTCGGCGCGGCCGGGCTGCTGGAATCGCGAGGTTCCCGGCGCGCGGCGATCTGGACCGTTTCGGCGGGCGGCACCGCCATCGTCGCGGCGGTGGTCGTCTTCCTGCTGCGCCCCTCCGCCGAGATCCAGTTGCCGCGCGAGACGATGACGACGACCACGGGGCCAAGCGCGCCCGGCGCGGCGATCGGCCCGATGATCTGCACCTTGATCGCCGATCGCAGCCGGATCACCGTCTCCTCGACCGCCGAGGCGCGGCTGGACTGGGGCGCCAATGGCTGCGTCGATGGCCGTGTCCAGTATCTGGAGGGCGAGGGCGGCTGGCAGCGGATCATCGTGCCCGAGGAGGAGCCGACCGTGACCGTCGCGCGCTTCGATCCGGTCACGCGCACCTATACCCAGACCCGTTACATGCTGCCCGCGACCACCATGGAGGCGATCCGCAAGCTGCATCAGCCCAGCACGCCGAACGCCTGTGTGAAGACCGACAAGGCGCTCCAGAATCTGGAGAGCGAACAGGCCCAGATCCGCCAGCAGCTGCCCCCGCTGCCCAATGAAAAGCTGGTCTATAGCTGCCGCTCGGGCCGCTGACCGGCCCCGAATCGTCAGCTGGCGTCGAGCAGCGCCCGCGACACCGCCTCGATGAAGGACAGCCGTCGCGCGGGTTCGGGGAGTGACGGGTCGGGGGCTTCGGTGGCGGCGACGATCCGGGTGATGCGATCATGCATATTTGTGTCCGCTGGGCGAATGCTCGCGGCGGGCAGGGAGCGAACAAGCGCCTGTCCGTCGCCCTCGAACGCGATCCGCGCAATTCCCCGGTCGGTCGTCGCGACCAGGAGCGGCCCCATCGGCGACGGAACGACCGCCCAGACGATGCTCACCCCTTCGCCGCCGCGTCGCCATTGCCCCGGCGCCATGCCGAGCCGCTGGTCGCTGTCCGCATAGAAGCGGCTGGGTGCGGCATAGCCCGCTTCGTACAGCGCGGCGGTAATGCTGGGTTCGGCGGCGAGCGCCTGCGCCGCACGGGCGGTGCGCCGCGCCCGCGCATAGGCGGCGGGCGTGACGCCGGTCGCGCGCTTGAACAGCCGGTGGAAATGATGCGGGGCATAGCCGACCCGCGCGGCCAGCGTATCGAGCGCGGGCGGTGCCTCGGCCGCATCGATCAGGGAGATTGCCGCCGCCACCGCCTGCCGGTCGCGGGTCACTTCGTCGGGCAGGCAGCGCATGCAGGCGCGGAACCCCGCCGCGCGCGCCGCCTGCGGCGTGTCCAGGAACCGGACATGCTCGCGCCGGGGCCGTCGGGCCGCGCAGCTCGGGCGGCAATAGATGCCGGTGGTCTTCACCGCGACGACGAAACGGCCATCGGCGGCGCGGTCGCGCGCGTCGAACGCGGCCCAGGCGGCGTCCTCGTCGAGCGGTTCGGGCGGGGTGTCGGTCATGGCCGGGTGGTTCTGGCAAAATCCATTGTGGCTTTCATCCCACGGCTTGCGGCCAAAGCTCTCACGCTTGCGTCACCAACCTGTCATAACATGTGCCACGCAGCTTGCATCCAAAGGTTCCCGATGCTAACCGCCCGCCAACCCATCGGAGGCGCGTTTTTCGCGCCCCGTTCCCCATGGGGCCAACCCGTTCGTTGTTCGAGGAATTCGCATCCGTGGAGATGTCCGGCGGTACTATAAGCGGCACAGGCGGCATCCAGGCGAGCCTGGGTGGTCGTTATGCGCTCGCGCTGTTTGAAACGGCCGAACAGGGCCGTTCGATCGACACGATCGAGGCCAGCCTCGTGACCCTGCGCGATGCGCTGGCCGCCGACAAGGATCTGGTCGCCCTGACCAAGAGCCCGGTCGTGGCCCGTGGTCAGGCGGTCAAGGCGATCCTGGCGGTGGCCGACACGCTGGGCCTGGACGGGGTGACCAAGAATTTCCTCGGCGTCCTCGCCGAGAACCGGCGCCTGTCGGCGCTGCCGCAGATCATCCGTGCCTTTCGCCAGCTGGCCAGCCGCCATCGCGGCGAGGTCGCGGCCGAAGTGATGAGCGCCCACCCGCTGACCGAGGCCCAGGTCGCCGAGCTGAAGCAGCAGCTGCGCACCCGCGTCGGTCGCGAGGTGTCGGTCGACCTGTCGGTCGATCCCGACCTGCTCGGCGGGCTTGTCGTCCGCATCGGTTCCCAGATGATCGATAGCTCGATCCGCACCCGTTTGAATGCGCTCGCCAGCGCGATGAAAGGCTGACGTTCCCATGGATATCCGCGCCGCAGAAATCTCCAAGGTCATCAAGGACCAGATCGCCAATTTCGGCACCGAGGCCCAGGTCAGCGAGACCGGCCAGGTGCTGAGCGTCGGTGACGGCATTGCGCGCATCTACGGCCTCGACAATGTCCAGGCGGGCGAGATGGTCGAGTTCGCCAATGGCGTTCAGGGCATGGCCCTCAACCTCGAAGCCGACAATGTCGGCGTCGTGATCTTCGGCTCGGACGCCGAGATCAAGGAAGGCGACACCGTCAAGCGTACCGGCACCATCGTCGACGTGCCGGTCGGCCGTGGCCTGCTGGGCCGCGTCGTGGACGGCCTGGGCAACCCGATCGACGGCAAGGGTCCGATCGAGGCGACCGAGCGTCGCCGCGTCGAGGTGAAGGCGCCGGGCATCATCCCGCGCAAGGGCGTGCATGAGCCGGTGCAGACCGGCCTGAAGGCGATCGACGCCCTCGTCCCCGTCGGCCGTGGTCAGCGCGAGCTGATCATCGGCGACCGTCAGACCGGCAAGTCGGCCGTCGCGATCGACGCCTTCATCAACCAGAAGACGGTCAACGCGGGCACCGACGAGTCGAAGAAGCTCTACTGCATCTACGTCGCCGTGGGTCAGAAGCGCTCGACCGTCGCGCAGCTGGTCAAGACGCTCGAAGAGAATGGCGCGATGGAATATTCCATCGTCGTCGCCGCGACCGCCTCGGAGCCCGCCCCGCTGCAGTTCCTGGCGCCCTACACCGGCACCGCGATGGGCGAGTATTTCCGCGACAACGCGATGCACGCGCTGATCGTGTTCGACGATCTGTCGAAGCAGGCCGTTGCGTACCGTCAGATGTCGTTGCTGCTGCGCCGTCCGCCGGGCCGTGAAGCCTATCCGGGCGACGTCTTCTATCTGCACAGCCGTCTGCTCGAGCGTGCGGCCAAGATGAACGACGCCAACGGCGCCGGTTCGCTGACCGCACTGCCGATCATCGAGACCCAGGCGGGCGACGTGTCGGCGTACATCCCGACCAACGTGATCTCGATCACCGACGGCCAGATCTTCCTCGAAACCGACCTGTTCTTCGCGGGCATCCGCCCGGCGATCAACGTCGGCCTGTCGGTCAGCCGCGTCGGCTCGGCCGCGCAGACCAAGGCGATGAAGAAGGTGTCGGGCTCGATCAAGCTGGAGCTGGCCCAATATCGCGAAATGGCCGCCTTCGCGCAGTTCGGCTCGGATCTCGACGCCTCGACGCAGAAGCTGCTGAACCGCGGTGCGCGCCTGACCGAGCTGCTCAAGCAGCCGCAGTTCAATCCGCTGCCCTTCGAGGAGCAGACGGCGTCGATCTTCGCGGGCACCAACGGTTACATCGACAATGTTCCGGTGGCGCAGGTCGTGCGCTACGAAGCGGCGATGCTGGCGTACCTGCGCAACGATCATGCCGATGTGCTGGCGATGATCCGCGACACCAAGGATCTGGGCGACGAGGCCAAGGGCAAGCTCAAGGCCGCGCTCGACCAGTTCGCGAAGATCTTCGCGTAAAGCAGACATAGCCCTCTCCCCTGGTGGGAGAGGGTTGGGTGAGGGGGCGCCCTAAGCGACCCCGCCCGTGGCAAACCCTCACCCCGACCCTCTCCCGCGAGGGGAGAGGGAGGCAGAAGGACGAAGATGGCGAGCCTCAAGGCCCTCAAGATCCGGATCAACTCGGTCAAGTCGACCCAGAAGATCACCAAGGCGATGAAGATGGTCGCCGCCGCCAAGCTGCGCCGCGCGCAGGAGTCGGCGCAGAACGGCCGTCCCTATGCCGAGCGTCTCGAAGCGGTGATGGCCGGCATGGCTGCGCGCGTCGGTGGCGTCGGTGCGTCGCCGCTGCTGGCGGGCACCGGCAAGGACGATGTCCAGCTGCTGGTCGTCGCCACCTCGGAGCGTGGCCTGGCGGGTGCGTTCAACACCAACATCGTCCGCGCCGCGCGCCGCAAGGCCGAAGAGCTGACCGCGCAGGGCAAGACGGTGAAGTTCTACCTCGCGGGCAAGAAGGGGCGCGTGCTGAAGCGCTTCTTCCCGAACGCGATCCTTGCCGATCATGACATGAGCGCGATCAAGGCGCCCAAGTTCGACGACGCCCGCGAGATCGCCGACGACCTGATCGCCCGTTTCGAGCGCGGCGAGTTCGACGTCGCGCACCTGTTCTACTCGAAGTTCGTCTCGGCGCTGGTGCAGGACCCGGTTTCGCAGCAGCTGATCCCCGTGCCGATGCCCGCGCCCAGCAAGGCCGAAACCTCGGTCGAGGCGGTCGCCGAGTTCGAGCCAAGCGAAGAGGATATCCTCGACGCGTTGCTGCCGCGCAACGTCGCGGTGCAGATCTTCCGCGCGCTGCTGGAAAACCAGGCCGGTTTCTACGGCTCGCAGATGAACGCGATGGACAATGCCACGCGCAATGCGGGCGACATGATCCGCCGCCTGTCGATCCAGTATAACCGTACGCGCCAGGCCGCGATCACCACCGAACTGGTCGAGATCATCTCGGGCGCCGAGGCGCTCTGATGCGTCTCGCGCTCCTTCTGGGCCTGACGGTCGCTCTGGCCGGATGCGGCCGGGCGTCCGACCAGCCGAAGGACGCGCCCAAGGCCTCGCCGACGCCGTTCGTGTCGGGCGGCTGGGCGACCGTGTTCGCCAATGCGCCCGAGACGGTCAGCCTGCTCGACCGGATGGGCTTTCGCATGAGCGGTTACGCGCCCGTCCAGGGCCAGTATCGTGCGATCGCGCAGGCCACGCCGATGGCCGATCCGTCGGTATCGCCGGTCAACATGGGCAATCTGATCGTCGAGGGCGATGCGAAGCAGCTCAACGAGCTTCGCTTCTCGCTCGATATCGTCAATCTCGACACCAGCCCGTTCGCCAAGACGCAGTTCATCCGCTGGGTGACCAAGCCGATGGATCAGCTGGGTCTGGACGGCAAGGATACGGTTTCGGCCGCGATCCAGACCGAAAGCGCCACCACCGGCCACCTGACCGGCGCCGATTACCGTGTTACCCGTGACAAGATCGACGGTGGCCGTCGTCTGGTCGTAACCTTTACCCGCCCCGAAGCCCGCCCCGAAGCTATGTCGGGCTCTACCGAACCAAGGAAGCAATGATGGCAACCGCCGCTGAGGACATCCGGCCGACCACGGCCACCAACAATGTCGGCACGATCGCCCAGGTCATCGGCGCGGTCGTCGACGTTCACTTCCCCGAAAACCTGCCCGCGATCCTGTCGGCGCTGGAAACGGACAATAACGGCACCCGCCTGGTGCTCGAAGTCGCGCAGCATCTGGGCGAGAACACCGTCCGCACGATCGCGATGGACACGACCGAGGGCCTGACCCGCGGCCAGACCGTGACCGACACCGGCAACCAGATCCAGGTTCCGGTCGGCCCCGCGACGCTCGGCCGCATCCTGAACGTCGTCGGCGAGCCGATCGACGAGCGTGGCCCGGTCGCCACCGACCTGCGCGCGCCGATCCACGCCAAGGCGCCCGAGTTCATCGAGCAGTCGACCGAGAGCGCGATCCTGGTCACCGGCATCAAGGTCATCGACCTGCTGGCTCCGTACGCCAAGGGCGGCAAGATCGGCCTGTTCGGCGGCGCTGGCGTCGGCAAGACGGTTCTGATTCAGGAACTGATCAACAACATCGCCAAGGGCCATGGTGGCACCTCGGTGTTCGCGGGCGTCGGTGAGCGGACCCGCGAGGGCAACGACCTGTATCACGAATTCCTCGACGCGGGCGTCATCGCCAAGGACGCCGAGGGCAATGCGATCAGCGAGGGCTCGAAGGTCGCGCTGGTCTATGGCCAGATGAACGAGCCGCCGGGCGCCCGCGCTCGCGTCGCGCTGTCGGGTCTCGCCATCGCGGAATATTTCCGCGACCAGGAAGGCCAGGACGTGCTGTTCTTCGTCGACAACATCTTCCGTTTCACCCAGGCGGGTGCGGAAGTGTCGGCGCTGCTGGGCCGTATCCCGTCGGCCGTGGGCTATCAGCCGACCCTGTCGACCGACATGGGCGCGCTGCAGGAGCGCATCACCTCGACGAACAAGGGTTCGATCACCTCGGTGCAGGCCGTGTACGTGCCCGCCGACGACTTGACCGACCCGGCGCCGGCCACCTCGTTCGCCCACCTGGACGCGACGACCGTGCTCAACCGCGCCATCTCGGAACTGGGCATCTACCCGGCCGTCGACCCGCTCGACTCGACCAGCCGCGTGCTGGAGCCGCGCATCGTCGGCCAGGAGCATTATGAGACGGCGCGTGCGGTCCAGTCGCTGCTCCAGCGTTACAAGGCGCTGCAGGACATCATCGCGATCCTGGGCATGGACGAGCTGTCCGAAGAGGACAAGCTGACCGTCCAGCGCGCCCGCAAGATCCAGCGCTTCCTGTCGCAGCCCTTCCACGTCGCGGAAGTCTTCACCGGCATCTCGGGCAAGTTCGTCCAGATCGAAGACACGATCCGTTCGTTCAAGGCGGTGGTCGACGGCGAGTATGACCATCTGCCGGAAGCGGCCTTCTACATGGTCGGCGGCATCGACGAAGCCGTCGCCAAGGCCGAGAAGCTGGCGCAGGACGCCTGATGACATGGGGGGACGGTTTCGGCCGTCCCCTCTTTCCTCTCCCCGGCGGGGAGAGCGATGCGAGATTTTAGACCATGCTGCACTTCGAACTCGTCACGCCCGAAAAGCTCCTCCGCTCGGAGGAGGTGCATATGGTGGTCGTCCCCGGCACCGAGGGCGATTTCGGCGTGCTGGAGGGCCATGCGCCCTTCATGTCGACCATCCGCGACGGCGCAATCCAGGTTTACCGCACCGACAAGGGCGAACCGGAGTCGATCCAGATCCGCGGTGGTTTTGCCGAGGTCGGGCCGAAGGGCCTGACGGTGCTGGCGGAGCATGCGGGGTAAGGGGCTTCCTTAACCGGGTTTTGAAACGGTCGCGGCGGAAGTCGCGGCCGTTTTTGTTTGGGGCGTGGGTGGGGCGTGGCCTTCGACTGCGCTCAGGCTGAACGGAGCGTGGGGAAGGTGGCCATCCCAAACCGCCGTTCAGCCTGAGCGTAGTCGAAGGCCACGCGAAACCATCAGCCCCAAGCACGCCCCTTCCGCAGGCGGGACGGGATGGGGGAGGGAAAGCCGCAAGCGAATTTCTCGGTGAGACCCCATGCCCTCCCCCGACCCCTCCCGCCTGCGGGAGGGGAGAAAAAGCGCCGCTTACAAAAAGCTGTACGGGTCCACATCCACCGCAACGCGCACCTTGGCGGACCATTCCAGCCCGCCCAGCCACTCGCGGATCACATCCTGCACCGCCAGCGCACGCCGGGCGTGGACCAGCAACCGATAGCGATGCCGTCCGCGCAGCATCGCCAGCGGCGCAGGCGCAGGCCCGAAGACGTGCATGCCGTCGACCTTGGGAGCCGCGCGCGCGATGACGTTGGCGGTGGACTGGGCCGCGCCCTGATCCTCCGAGGACACGATGATCGCGGCATAGCGGCCGAAGGGCGGGGCATCCGCATCCCGCCGCGCCTCGGTTTCGGCGGCATAGAACGCCTCCGCATCGCCCGTGACCAGCGCCTGCATCACCTGAGCCTTGGGACTGTGCGTCTGGATGAAGACATGGCCCGGCTTGGCCCCGCGCCCGGCGCGGCCCGACACCTGGCGGATCTGCTGAAAGGTCCGCTCCGCCGCGCGCAGGTCGCCGCCGTCCAGCCCCAGGTCCGCGTCGATGACCCCCACCAGCGTCAAATTGGGGAAGTGATAGCCCTTGGTGATGAGCTGCGTGCCGACGACGATATCGATATCGCCCGCCTCCATCCGCCCGACGAACTCCGCGGCCTTGGCGGGGGACCAGATGGTGTCGGAGGTGACGACCGCGATCTTCGCCTCGGGGAACAGGGCGGTGGCTTCGTCCGCGATCCGCTCGACGCCGGGGCCGCAGGCGACCAGCGTATCCTCGCCATCGCATTCGGGGCAGGCGCGCGGGGTGGGCAGGACATGGCCGCAATGATGGCAGGCCAGCCGCCGCACCAGTCGGTGCTCGACCATCCAGGCGGTACAATTGGGGCATTGGAACCGATGCCCGCAGGTCCGGCAGAGCGTCAGCGGGGCATAGCCGCGCCGGTTGAGATAGAGCAGCGACTGTTCGCGCTTCTCCAGAGTTTCCTTCATCGCCGCGACCAGCTTGGGTGCGATCCAGCGGCCGCGCTCGGGCGGGTCCTGGATCAGGTCGATCGCCTCGATGCTCGGCATCTGCGCGGGGCCGAAACGGCCGGGCAGCTTGACGTCGGTATAGCGGCCCAACGCGACCTGTTGCCGCGTTTCGATCGCGGGGGTGGCGGAGGCGAGGATGACCGGGCACGGCTCGAACTTGCCGCGCATCACCGCCACGTCGCGCGCGTGATAGTGAACGCCGTCTTCCTGCTTGAAGCTGGTCTCATGCGCCTCGTCGACGACGATCAGGCCGAGATTGCGATAGGGCAGGAACAAGGCCGAGCGCGCGCCGACCGTCACCAGCCCCTGACCGCTGGCGATCGCCCGCCAGGCGCGACGCCGCTGCGACGAGCGCAGACCCGAATGCCACGCCACCGGCTCGCAGCCGAAACGGTCGTGGAAGCGCTTGAGGAACGGCTCGGTCAACGCGATCTCGGGGAGCAGGACCAGCACCTGCCGCCCCTCCGACACGGCCTGCGCCACAGCCTCGAAATAGACTTCGGTCTTGCCCGATCCGGTGACGCCGTCGAGCAGCACCGGCTGGAAGCTGTGCGAGGTGACGCCCACGACCAATATGTCCGCGGCCGCGCGCTGATCCTCGGACAGGACCGGGCGGTGATGGTCGGGGTCGGGCAGGGGGAAGGGGCTGTCGATATCGACCTCGACGCCTTCGATCGCGCCGTTCTTGACGAGCCCCCGGATCACCGCGTCGGAGACGTCGGCCATCGTCGCCAGTTCGCGAATCAGGCCCTGGCGGTCGCCGATCCGCTCCAGCGCCTGCGCCCGCTGCGGGGTCAGGCGGTCGGGGACATGGCCGGTGACGCGATATTCGGTGACGGTCCGCGCGCCCTCCAGCGCCGAGGTGGAGGACAGCGCCATCCGCACCACGGCAGCGGGCGGGGCGAGATAATAGTCCGCCGTCCACTCGATCAGCCGCCGCAGCGCATCGGGCAAGGGCGGCGCGTCCGCCACGCCCAGCAAAGGACGCAGGCGGTTGTCGCCGACCTCGGTATCGGAGGGCATCCGCTCCGGCTCCCACACCACGCCCAACAGCTGGCGCGGGCCGAGCGGCGCGACGACGATCGACCCCGGCTCGACCGCCAGCCCGTGTGGCACACGGTAATCGAGGGGGCCGAGCGCGGAGTTCAGGACAAGGACGCGGGCGCGCGAAGACATGGACCCGCTATATGGGGCGGTGGGGCCGGGAGGGAAGGGCCGGTGCCTGCGCGCGCGGATGCGTCAGCGGAACGGATTATGCCGGGGTGCGGGCTTCTTGCCGTTGAACATGCGGAGCAGCGTCCATTCCTCGACGATCTTCTTGCCCGGCAAATAGCACAGGCCGATTGTCCCGCCATTGGCCAGCTTGGCCGAAACCGACCGGCCGCCCATGGTGGCGCAGAAGGTGGAGGCGGGGTTGGGCATCGCCGTGGCGGCCACGGGCATGGTGGCGACGACGATGGCGAGGAAAGCGGCCTTCTTCACGATTACGGTCTCCCTTGAGGTGGAGATCGCGCGATAGGACGGCTGAATTGAACGCAGGATGACCGACGCGCGCGTGCGGCTCAGTTGGCCCGCCGTCGATCGCCGCGTCGCCGTTCGCCCACCCGGTCGCGCTTGGCGCCATAGAGGCGGCTGTCGGCATGGTGCATGAAATCGCGGTTGGTCCGGCAATCCTCGGGACGCAGCGTCACCGCGACCGTGCCCGCACAGCTCATCGTCAGCTTGTCGATGGTGATCGTGATGGCCAGCAACCCCTCGATCCGCGCGCGCAGGGCGTCGATATCGGCCAGCAGCGCGGGATCGTGGACGATCAGCCCGAACTCGTCACCGCCCAGCCGCGCGACGAAGCTGCCGTCCAGCCAGTCGGAGCGGAGGCGCTGGCCGACGATGCGCAGCACCTCATCCCCTGCCGGATGGCCCAGCGTGTCGTTGATCAGCTTGAACCCGTCCAGATCGATCAGGACCAGCGCCAGCGCCGTGCCCTTGCCGACGGACTCGGCGATCGCCGCCTCCAGCGTCCGGTCGAACGCGGCGCGGTTGGCGAGCAGGGTCAGCGCATCGGTATCGGCGTTGCGGCGCAGCTGGGTCTCCAGCGCGTGGCGCTCGGTCACGTCCTGGAACATGCCGACCAGCCCGTACGGCTCGCCGTCCAGCATCTCCCGTTCGCCCATCACGCGCACCCGGCGCTTGCGGCCCAGTGCGGTGATGAAGTCCAGCTCGATGTCGAACGGCTCGCCGCTGCGCACCGTCTGCGCCATCGTCTTGCGCAGCACCTCGCGCGCGGCGGGCGGGTAATAGGACAGGCCCTGGTCGATCGTGCAGGGCTGGCCCGCGGGCAGTTCGTGGATGCGGTACACGCCTTCGGACCACATGGCCTGGCCGTCGGCCAGGATGATCCGCCACGATCCGATCATCGCCAGCCGCTCGACCTGGCGAACGGTGCGGTCCTTGGCGCGCAGATCGGCGGCCTGGCGGTCGCTGAATTCGGCCATGGCGTTGGCCCGCCGGGCGATGGCCCGCGCGGCGATCAGCGCCTCGGTCAGTCGCGCCAGATGCCGCAGCGTCTGTTCCCCCGCCGGGCTGAGCGAGCGCGGCGTGGCGTCCATCACGCACAGCGACCCGATCGCCTGGGGCGCGCCGTCCAGATCGGGCACGCGGATCGGCATCCCGGCATAGAAACGCGTCCCCGCCTCGCCCGTCACGAACGGATTGACCGCGAAACGCGGATCCAGGCTGAGGTCGGGGACGATCGTCACGTCGCTCGAATGGATGGTATGGTCGCAAAAGGCGACGTTGCGCGGCATTTGCCGGGGCAGGTCGCCGATCGCCGACTTGACCCAGAAGCGGTCCCGGTCCGCCAGGGTCAGCGCCGCCACCGGGCAGCCGAGCATGTCGGCGGCCAGCGAGACGAGCGCATCGAATTCCGCCTCCGGCTCGCTGTCGAGCAGCGCATGCGCCTGAAGCGTGGCCAGACGCCGTTCTTCGTCGAACGGCGCGGGGATGGTAAGGGGGGCTTCCATCATGATGTGCGAACCATAGCCCAAAGAATTTTCAAAACCTTAAAAATGATGGAAGCATAAGAATTTATTCGACTTTTTGTGCGATCGAAATGACAGAACGCGACCGGCCGAACCGGGGATGGGATGGATGACGTATTTGTCACATTATGGTCACCCCGGGGTATCCCGCCGGGCTGTAGCCCTTTGCCCCACGGAGTTCGAAGAGCTCGGCACCCGATACTCCCGGGGGTGCCGTCGCGACCGGCGGGAAGAGCGCTTCCCGCCGGTCTTTCCTTGGCGGCAGCAGCGGTGAGCCGGGATTGAGCGACCCCGAGATGCCGCCGCAATCATGAATGTCGCCCAATGACGGAGCAGACGAGCCGATGAGCCGCAAGATCCTGATCGTCGAAGATGACGCCTCGACCGCCGCCTATGTCGCCAAGGGGCTGGCCGAGGCGGGTTATGCCGTCGAGCAGTGCGGGGACGGCCGCGACGGCCTGTTCCTGGCGAGCGAGGGCATATTCGACCTGATCATCGCCGACCGGATGCTGCCGCGCCTGGACGGGCTGGCGATGGTCAGTGCGATCCGGGCCGCGGGCATCGCGACGCCGGTCCTTGTGCTCTCGGCGCTCGCCACGGTCGACGACCGGGTCGACGGGCTGAAGGCGGGGGCGGACGATTATCTGTGCAAGCCCTTCTCCTTCGCCGAGCTGTCGGCGCGGATCGAGGCGCTGGTGCGCCGTTCCGACCGCGCCGCCTCCGAGCCGACCCGGACCAAGCTGAGCGTCGGTGACCTGGAGATCGACCTGCTGGCACGCACCGTGACGCGGGCGGGCAAGATCATCCCGGTGGGCGCGCGCGAGTTCAACCTCCTGGAATTCCTGGCGCGTCATGCCGGTCAGGTCGTCACCCGCACGATGATGCTGGAGAAGATCTGGAACTATCATTTCGACCCGGGCTCGAACGTGGTCGACGTCCATATCGGTCGTCTCCGCCGCAAGCTGGAGGAGGGGTTCGGCAGCCCGATCCTGCATACCGTGCGCGGCGCGGGCTATAGGCTGGCCGTCGAAGGGTGAAGCCCCGGCTGACGATCTCGGCGCGGATCGCGCTGCTGTCGATCATCCTCGCGCTGGTATCCAATCTGGCGCTGGTCGGCTTCATCTGGAAACAGACGAGCGCCGATGCGGTGGCGGCGCTCCACCGCGAGATCGTCGAACAGGCCGATGCGCTGCGCGCCGTGTGGCGCACCGGCGCGCTCCCCGCACTCGCCGATGCAATCAAGGAAGCGCGCGAGCCGGGTGACGTGTCGCTGGTGCTGGCGATCTTCGATCCGCAGGGGCACCGGATCGCGGGCTATGCGCCGCGCCATCTGGCCGTGCCGCTGGCCGACACGCCGTTCCGCATCGCGGTGCTGGGCCGCGACAGCGTATGGAACGCGCGGGAGGCGGGCTATACGCTCCATCCCATCGGCAATGACTGGCTGCTGGTCGGGCGTCCGCTCGACCTGATCGAGGCGCAGCAGGTCGCGATCGAGCGTGCGCTGGCGCTGGCGGTGTTCCTGTCGCTGATGCTGGGGGCGGGCACCGGGCTGGTGCTGGCGCGCTATGTCACGGGGCGGCTCGATACCATCGTCGCGGTGATCGACGCGGCGGGTGAGGGCGATCTGACCCGCCGTGTCCGTCTGGTGCGTGACGGCCATGATGAGGGCGACGCCTTCGACCGGCTGGCCGAGCGGCTGAATGCGATGCTCGGCAAGATCGAGCAGCTGATGGCCGAGCTGCGCGTCGTCACCGACAGCCTGGCGCACGATCTCCGCTCGCCGCTCGCCCGGCTGCGCACCAAGACCGAGCAGGCGGTGCTGATCGCCGACCCGACCCAGCGCGAGGCGGCGCTGGGCGGCCTGCTGGTCGAAACCGATCTCATCATGCGGATGCTGACCATGGTGATCGAGATCAGCCGGTCCGAGTCGGTGACGCGCGACCGCTTCACCCTGGCCTCGCCGGTCGAGCTGGTCGAGGAGATCGGCGAACTCTATGCCCCGGTCGCCGAGGAGGCCGGCCTGCGCTTCCTGATCGAGGTGGAGGCGCGCCCCGCACCTTTGCCGTTGCACCGCGAACTGATGAGTCAGGCGCTGTCCAACCTGATCGACAACGCCCTGAAGCATGGCGCGTCGGGCGGCGAGGTGACGCTGCGGCTGCGCGAGGGGGCGGAGGGCATCATCTTCCAGGTCGAGGATCATGGCCCCGGTATCGCCGAGGCGGACCGGGCGCAGGCGTTGAAGCGCTTCGGACGACTCGACACCGCACGGACGACACCGGGGGCCGGGCTGGGCATGGCGCTGATCGAGGCGGTGGCGCGGCTGCATGGCGGTCGATTCGAGCTGGCCGACAATGCGCCGGGCCTGATCGCGCGACTGGTGATTCCTTAAATACTCCCCGGCACGGGGAGGGGGACCGGCGAAGCTGGTGGAGGGGGCGTGCGGCACAGGCGCGTCCTGTGTGGAAGTCCCCCTCCGTCAGGCTGCGCCTGCCACCTCCCCGTGCCGGGGAGGATCGGACTTGCCCTGCCGCCCCGGCGCTTTACACCCCGCGACATGGACACGCTTTCCCTGTTCGGCCTTATCGCCGTTTCCTTCACCCTGGTCTGCTATGCGATGGAATCGGGTTCGCACTGGTGGACGCTGGGCTTCTGCCTGGGATGCGTCGCGGGGTCGGCCTATGGCTTTCTTCAGGGCGCATGGCCGTTCGGGGTGGTCGAGATCATATGGGCGATCGTGTCCTTCCGCCGCTGGCTGACGCTCAAGCGGCTGCAATCGGCGAAGTTTGTGGAACCGATCGCTTGACAGGGTGTTGCGCGGGGCTTAACGGACCGTCCTTCCAACACCCCCGGTTGAACGACGCGCGCGTGACGTGCGTCGCCATTCCGCGTGGCGGAACCATCGCGTTGAGATGGAGCATGTGCGGCCATGCCATGCTCCGTGGAGCTAGGAGAACAAGTTTCATGGCACGTATTGCGGGTGTTAACCTCCCGACCAACAAGCGCGTATTGATCGCGCTGACCTATATCCACGGCATCGGTCCGGCCAAGGCGAAGCAGATCACTGCCAAGCTGAACATCGCCGCCGATCGTCGCGTCCAAGACCTTTCGGACCAGGAAGTGCTCCAGATCCGCGAGACGATTGACGCCGATCACACGGTCGAGGGCGATCTGCGTCGCGAAACCGCGATGAACATCAAGCGCCTGATGGACCTGGCCTGCTATCGCGGCCTGCGTCACCGCAAGGGCCTGCCGGTCCGCGGCCAGCGCACGCACACCAACGCTCGTACCCGCAAGGGCAAGGCGAAGCCGATCGCTGGCAAGAAGAAGTAATTCGCCCCGGGCGAATTACTCCGCCGGAGGCAGGCTTGTGGCTGACCGCCCGCCGACCTCCGCATCAGGATACTAGGTCAGGACTTTCATCTAATGGCACGTGAACCGCAGCGCATTCGCCGTCGCGAGCGCAAGAACATCACCGCCGGCGTCGCGCATGTGAACGCCAGCTTCAACAACACCATGATCACCATCACCGATGCCCAAGGCAACGCCATTTCGTGGTCGTCGGCCGGCATGATGGGCTTCAAGGGCTCGCGCAAGTCGACCCCGTATGCGGCCCAGGTCGCAGCGGAAGACGCGGGCAAGAAGGCCGCCGAGCACGGCGTCCGCACCCTGGAAGTCGAAGTGAAGGGTCCGGGTTCGGGTCGCGAGTCGGCGCTGCGCGCGCTGCAGGCGGTCGGTTTCCAGATCTCCTCGATCCGCGACGTCACCTCGATCCCGCACAACGGCGTGCGGCCTTCCAAGCGTCGCCGCGTCTGATGCTTCCCATGGCCGGCTGACGAGTCGGCCATGCCTCTCTCCATGGCTGGAACCGTCCCCGTTCCGGCCCACAACTCAGGGGAACCACGTGTCTGTCAACGCAAAGAACTGGCAGGAACTGAAGAAGCCCAACGCGCTCGAGAAAAAGGGTGGCGATGGCAAGCGGAAGGCGACGTTCGTTGCCGAACCGCTGGAGCGTGGCTTCGGCCTGACGCTGGGCAACGCGCTTCGCCGCGTTCTCCTGTCGTCGCTCCAGGGCGCGGCGGTGACCTCGATCAAGATCGAGAACGTGCTGCACGAGTTCTCGTCGCTCGCCGGTGTGCGTGAAGACGTCACCGACATCGTGCTGAACGTCAAGCAGCTCGCGATCCGCATGCAGGGCGAAGGCCCCAAGCGTCTCCAGCTCTCGGCGACCGGTCCGACCACCGTCAAGGCCGGCGACATCGCCGTCTCGGGCGACATCGAGGTCATGAACAAGGACCTGGTGATCTGCCATCTCGACGAAGGCGCGACGTTCAACATGGAACTGACCGCCGACATCGGGAAGGGCTATGTCCCCGCCGCGTCGAACCGTCCGGCCGATGCGCCGATCGGTCTGATCCCGGTCGATGCGCTGTACTCGCCGGTCCGTCAGGTGTCGTACAAGGTCGATCCGACCCGCGTCGGCCAGGACCTGGACTATGACAAGCTGACGCTCTCGATCGAGACCGACGGCACCGTCACCCCGGAAGACGCCGTGGCCTATGCCGCACGCATCCTCCAGGACCAGCTGGCGTTGTTCGTCCATTTCGACGACTCGGCGCTCACCCGCGCGGCTCCCGTGGGCCAGGCGGCGATCCCCGCCGCCGGTGGCGAGCCGCAGAGCGACGCCCAGCAGATCAACCGTTACCTTCTCAAGAAGGTCGACGAGCTGGAACTGTCGGTGCGTTCGGCGAACTGCCTCAAGAACGACAACATCATCTATATCGGCGATCTGGTCGGCAAGACCGAAGCCGAGATGCTGCGTACTCCGAATTTCGGTCGCAAGTCGCTGAACGAGATCAAGGAAGTGCTGTCGTCCATGGGTCTGCGCCTGGGCATGGAAATCCCCGGCTGGCCGCCCGAGAATATCGAGGAAATGGCCAAGAAGCTGGAACAGGAGATCATGGGCTGAGCCGCACGCGGATAGCGATGCTATCCGCGAGACGGCGAAAGTCCGGCCGGCGGGTCGCCCACGGGCGACCCGTTCGACGTCAGGATCGCGGCTTCGCCGTGATCCGGTCCTGACGGCCCGGCCCCTCCACCATCGCTTCGCGACGGTCCCCCTCCCCATCGGTGATGGGGAGGATTTGAATAGGCGAAGGTGACGGCCTCAACGGTCACCAGGTCTGGGGTTTCCGTCAAACGGCCCCTTAACGAACGAAGGAACTACCCATGCGTCATCGCGTCGGCGGCCGTAAGCTGCAGCGTACCTCGGCTCATCGTATTGCGCTTTTCCGCAACATGTCGGCCGCGCTCATCAAGCATGAGCAGATCACCACCACCGTCGCCAAGGCGAAGGAACTGCGTCCCTATGTCGAAAAGCTGGTGACGCTGGCAAAGAAGGGCGGTCTGTCGAACCGTCGTCTGGCCCATGCCCGTCTGCTCGACGACGCGCAGCTGGTGAAGCTGTTCGACGTTCTGGCGTCGCGCTATGCCGATCGCAACGGTGGTTACACCCGCATCATCAAGGCCGGCATCCGCGCCTCGGACGCCTCGCCGATGGCGATCATCGAGTTCGTCGATCGCGACGTCTCGGCGAAGGGCCAGGATTCGGGTCCGGTCATGAACGAGGAAGATTTCGACGAAGCCGCGTAATTTCGCGCTTCCCTGAAGACTTTCAAGGTAGGGTCGCTCCAGCAATGGAGCGGCCCTTTTTTATGCTTGGCTCCCCCTCCCGCAAGCGGGAGGGGGGCTCTTCTTCCTCCCCTCCCGTGAACGGGAGGGGTTGGGGGAGGGCAGGGGGTCTCACCGAGACCATCGCCCGTGGCGCGCCCTCCCCCATCCCAGTTTCAGGTAAACGATGCCCCCGCATCGATTAGAGTCGAAAACGATCAACTCTGCCCA
>NZ_BBPI01000038.1 GCF_000787715.1 Sphingomonas parapaucimobilis NBRC 15100 | reverse complement strand
AGTCGAAAGCGATCAACTCTACTCACCCCTCCCCTGAAGGGGAGGGGCTAAAACCGTGCAATGCTGATCGCTTTCAACTCTAAACGGGGCTGCTTCAGCCTGAGCGACGTCGATGGCCACGCTCCGGTCCACGCAAAATGCCTTGGGAAACGAGCCGGAGGGATGGTTCAATCCGATGGCATATTCCCCTAGACCCGCTCCATGACCGCGCTGATCGCCGACTATTACCGCCACCTGACCGTCGACCTGCGTCGCTCCGACCACACGGTGCGCGCCTATGTCGCCACGGCGGAGCGGCTCTGCGGTTTCCTGTCGGCGCATTGGGGTGAGGGCATCGATGGCGCCGCCCTGGTCCGCGTGACGGCGACCGACCTGCGCGCCTTTCTCGCCGCGCGCCGGGGGGAGGGCCTCACGGCCGCCTCCACCGCGCGCGAATTGTCGGCGGTGCGGACCTTTCTCCACTGGACCGGCGTCGAGCCGCCTCCGCTGAAAGGCCCGCGCCGCAAGCGAAGCCTCCCGCGCCCCCAGTCCCCGGCCGACATCATGGCGCTGGGCGAGGACATGGCCGAGAACGCCGCCGAGCCATGGATCGCAGCGCGCGACTGGGCGGTGCTGCTGCTGCTCTATGGCGCCGGGCTGCGGATCGGCGAGGCGATGGCGCTGCCCGCCGACATCCTCCCCCTGGGCGAGACGATCCGCGTGCTGGGCAAGCGCGGCAAGACCCGGATCGTGCCGCTGCTCCCCGAACTGCGCTCCGCGATCGAGGAGTATGCGCGCCAGTCGCCCTACCCATTGACCCCCGGCGAGCCGCTGTTCCGGGGGGCCAAAGGCGGCCCGCTATCGCCCGCGATCATTCGCCGTTCGGTGCAGGGCGCACGCGAGCGGCTGGGGCTGGGCGGGCGGACGACACCCCATGCACTGCGCCACAGCTTTGCCACCCATCTATTGGGGCGCGGGGCGGATTTGCGGCAGCTTCAGGAGCTGCTCGGCCATGCCAGCCTCAGCTCGACGCAAATCTATACTGCGGTCGACGCCGCGCACCTGCTCGACATCTACCGCACCGCGCATCCCCGTGCCTAGCGGTCGCGGCGTGGCTTCCAGGTGAAGACGCGCCAGAGATAGCCGCCGACCATCAGCACGGTCATTGCGATGGCGGCGGGGCCGACATAACGGTTGATCGCCTCGAAATTGGCGCCCAGCCACAGGCCGGCATAGGCGAGGATGGCGTTCCAGATCGTACTGCCCGCAAAGGTCCAGATCAGGAACCTGGCCAGCGGCATCCGCGTGATCCCGGCGGGCAGCGAAATCATCGTGCGGAAAGCGGGCATGAAGCGGAACACGAATACCACCCATCCGCCATGCCGTACGAAGAACAGGTGCAGCCGCTCGACATCGCGCCACTCCATGGTCAGCCAGCGGCCATATTTGTCGACGAAGGGCCGAAATCGCTCATAGCCGATATAGCGGCCGACCGCGTACCAGGCATAATTCCCGATCGTGGTGCCCGCCGTTCCCCACAGGATGAGCGGGATCATCGCCATATTGCCCCGCGCGACCGCCATGCCGCCCAGGCCCATGATGACCTCGGAGGGGATGGGCGGCACGATATTTTCCAGCGCCATCAGCAGGAAAATGCCGAAATAGCCGCCCCAGGCGATGAGGTTGAGGATGAAATCGGTCATGGATGCAGGGATGTACCGATGAAGGGCGGGGCGGTTCCCCTGGGATGGATCGAGGTTCGGGGGAAAGGCCCACTATTCCTCTCCTGCCAGGGGAGGAATAGACGTAAGCACATTTCGCTTGGTGTGTTGCCGGGCGATTGAAAGAGCGCGGGTCGCCCGTTAGCGCCACTTGACGGCAAGGGCGGCTTGCGCGAACCCGTCGCGATGGCCGACACCCCGCAAACATCATCCGAAACGTCGCCCGGAAAGTCAGAGACGAAGGACACGTTGCGCTTCTTCCTGAAGCTGGCGCTGTTCGTCTTCATCCTGCGCAGCCTGATCGTCACGTCCTTCGTGATCCCGTCGGAATCGATGCTGCCGCGTCTGCTGATCGGCGACTATCTGTTCGTGACCAAGTGGAATTACGGCTATTCGCGCTGGTCCTTCCCGTTCGGCCTGCCGCTGCTGCCCGGACGGGTGCTGGGCCGTGATCCGGCGCGCGGCGACGTGGTCGTGTTCCGCTCGCCCGAGCCGGACGATCACGACGTCATCAAGCGGGTAGTCGGCCTGCCCGGCGACACGATCCAGGTGCGCGGGGGCCAGGTGATCCTGAACGGCCGGGCGATCCCGAAGCAGCGGATCGCCGACTTCCTCCTACCGCTGACCCCCAATTTCGATGCGAACAAATGCGGGCCGTTTGTCGACACGGTCGCGGGCAAGCCGGTGTGCCGCTATCCCCGGTTCCGCGAGACGTTGCCGAATGGCAAGAGCTATGACGTGCTCGACCAGGGCAATTTCCCGGAGGCCGACGATACCGGCGTCTACACCGTGCCCGCCGACCATGTCTTCCTGATGGGCGACAATCGCGACGACTCGGCGGACAGCCGCTTCGCGCCGCCGCGCGGCATGGGCATGATCCCGATGAACCGGCTGGAGGGGCGCGCCGCCGTAACCTTCTTCTCGACCGATGGCTCGGCCGAGTGGATCAAGCCCTGGACCTGGGTGTCGGCCGCGCGCTGGAATCGGATCGGAGAAGGATTTTGAGCGCCGTGGACGACTGGCTCGCCGGAATCCTGGGGCGCGCGCCGAGCGATGCCGCGCCTTTCCACCGCGCACTGACCCATGGCAGCCAGGCGGCCGAGAATTACGAACGGCTGGAGTTTCTGGGCGACCGGGTGCTGGGCCTCATCATGGCCGAATGGCTGTGGGAGCAATTCCCCGCCGAGCCGGAAGGGCAGTTGTCGCGCCGCCTCAACTCGCTGGTGACGGGTGCGGTCTGCGCCGATGTCGCGCGCGACCTGGGGGTGCGCGAGCATTTGCGGCTGGGCAAGCAGGCGCGCGACGATGGCGCGTCGGACAGCGACAATGTGCTGGGCGACGTGATGGAGGCGCTGATCGGCGCCTGGTATCGCGAGGCGGGACTGGAGGCGGCGCGCGCCTTCATCCACAAGTCCTGGGGCGACCGGGTACACTCGCAGGGCAAGGCGCCGCAGCATCCCAAATCGGCGCTTCAGGAATGGGCCGCCGCGCATAACCGCAAGGCGCCCGAATATGTGGTGGTCGATCGTTCGGGGCCGCACCATGCGCCGCGCTTCACCGTGGCGGTGCGGATCGGCCGCACGGCGGAGGTGACCGCGACGGGTGCCAACAAGCAGGAGGCCGAGACGGCCGCTGCGAAGGCGATGCTGGCGAAGTTGAAGGCTTGATAGGGAAGGGGCCTAGGCTTCGACTTCGCTCAGCCTGAACGGCTGTTCTGGAAGCCCGCCGCAAACCCCTACCTCGGTTCGGCCTGAGCGAAGTCGAAGGCCACGCCCCGACTTCGCCCAGAAACCGATCTTAGCGCCCCTTGGCGGCCGCCGCCTGCTTCTTGGCCTGCACCTTGGCCCGGTGATGACCGATCGCGCAGCCCGCGGCGGCACCCAGCACCGCATGGCCCTTGCCGACGAAATGCCCGCCGACGCCGCCCACGGCCGCGCCCTTCAGGCACCCCTTGGCCGAGGCGGGGCCGGCGACGGTCAGCAGCGCGGCGGCCGACAGGGCGGTGAGAAGGGTCTTCATTACGTCTCTCCTATCACTCGAAATCGTGGCCGGAAAAATGCGCGCGTGGCCGTGGCCGTTCCGTGATCCGACCATTACATTGTGTCCATGTGGGCGGACCGTTGCGGGAAGGGGGCGGGACCTGTACCGCTGGCGGTCATGACTGAACAACGTTGCGGCCTCGTCGCCGTCGTCGGCGCGCCCAATGCCGGCAAATCCACCCTTGTCAATGCGCTGGTCGGCCAGAAGGTCGCGATCGTCAGCCCCAAGGCGCAGACGACCCGGGCCAAGCTGCTCGGCGTCGCGATCGAGGGCGATGCCCAGATCCTGCTGGTCGACACCCCCGGCATCTTCGAGCCCAAGCGCCGCCTCGACCGCGCGATGGTCGCCGCCGCCTGGGAAGGCGCGGAGGGCGCCGACATCCTGGCGCTGGTCGTGGACGGGAAGGGCGGCATCGGCCCCAAGATCCACGCCATCGCCGAGTCGATCGCCCACCGGCCCGAGCCGAAGCATCTGATCCTCAACAAGGTCGATATCGCCGACAAGGCGCGGCTGCTGACCCATGCCGAAAAGCTGAACGAGGTCGTCAAGTTCGACGAGACCTGGTTCATCTCCGCCCAGACCGGCGACGGCCTGCCCCAGCTGAAGACCCGGCTGGCCTCGCTGATGCCCGAGGGGCCGTGGCACTATCCCGAGGATCAGGTCTCCGACGCCACCGAACGCGCGCTGGCCGCCGAGGTGACTCGCGAGCAGCTCTATCTCCAGCTCCACGCCGAACTCCCCTATGCCAGCGCGGTCGAGACCGAGGCGTATAAGGAGCGCGAGGACGGATCGGTCGAAATCCACCAGCAGATCCTGGTCGAACGCCCGACCCAGCGCGCCATCGTGCTGGGCAAGAACGGCGTGCGGATCAAGGAGATCGGCGCGCGGTCGCGGGCGCAGCTGTCCGAGCTGCTGGGCCAGAAGGTGCATCTGTACCTGCATGTGAAGGTCAAGCCGGGCTGGGACGAGGATCGTTCGGTCTACAAGGATATCGGGCTGGATTGGGTGGAGTGATTTTTGGGGGCGGGGGCTCGGTGAGACACCTTTGCCCTCCCCCATCCCCTCCCGTTTACGGGAGGGGTGCGTTGCTTGGCTGATGGTCTGCATAAGCAACAGGGCCATCGCTATTTGAAGCGCATGTCGGTGACGCTTGGCACGCCCCTCCCGCAAGCGGGAGGGGATGGGGGAGGGCAGGGGCTAGGCGTCAGACCCGCCAAGTTGCCCCAAAGCCCACTCCACCGCCTCCACCACGACGGGATCATCATCCCCCAACAACCCCCGCAACACCGGCACCAGTTCCACCGCGCCGCTATTCCCCGCCGCGATCGCGGCATTGCGCACCATCCGGTTGCGTCCGATCCGCTTGATCGGCGAGCCCGAAAACACCTGTCGGAACCCGGCATCGTCAAGCGACAGCAAATCCCCCAGCTCCGGCGCGGTCAGCTCGGCGCGGGGGTGGAAGGCCATGTTCGCCTGTGCCGCCGCCGCGAACTTGTTCCACGGGCACACCGCCAGGCAATCGTCACAGCCATAGATGCGGTTGCCCATGGCGACCCGGAATTCCTCCGGGATCGGCCCGGCATGTTCGATCGTCAGATAGGAAATGCATCGCCGCGCATCGAGTTGGTACGGCGCCGGAAACGCGTCCGTGGGGCAGGCCCGCTGGCACGCGTCGCAGCGCCCGCAGCTGTCGCGCGCCACCGCATCCGGCTCCAGTTCCAGCGTCGTGTAGATCGCGCCCAGGAACAGCCAGCTGCCATGCTCCCGGCTGACCAGATTGGTGTGCTTGCCCTGCCAGCCCAGCCCCGCCGCCTCGGCCAGCGGCTTTTCCATCACCGGCGCGGTGTCGACGAAGACCTTCAGATCGCATCCGGCCTCCTGCGCCAGCCAGCGGCCCAGCGCCTTCAGCTGGCGCTTCACGACATCGTGATAGTCCGCCCCCTGCGCATAGACAGAAATGCGGCCGATCCGTCCTTGATCGGCCAGGCGCATCGGGTCCTCGGCCGGGGCATAGCTGACGCCGAGTGAGAGGATGCTCTTCACCTCGGGCCACAGGCTCGCCGGGCTCTGCCGCTGATGCGCACGGTCGGCCATCCAGATCATCGACCCGTGGCGGCCTTCGTCGAGCCACTGGTGCAGCCGCTCGACGGTCTTCGGCGCGGCATCGGCATGGGTGATGCCGATCGCGGCAAAGCCCAGTTCGGTCGCCTTTGCCTTGATCCGGGTTTCCAGCTTGTCTTGCGCCACGAACGCCCGCTACCACAGGCGATCAGGGAGGGACAATCAGCGTGGAGAATCAGTGGGCGGTCACCGCCTCGGGCCTCGCCAAGCGGTTCGGCGACCGGCGGGTCGTCGACGGTGTCGACATCGCCGTGCCGACCGGCGCGGTGTACGGCGTGCTCGGCCCCAATGGCGCGGGCAAGACGACGACGCTGCGGATGCTGCTGGGCATTATCGAACCCGATGAGGGGCAGCGCAGCCTGCTCGGCCATGCCCATCCGCGCGATGCCAGCGATCTGGTCGGCTATCTGCCCGAGGAGCGCGGGCTTTATCCTGCGATGAAGGCGCGCGATGCGATCGTCTTCATGGGCGCTTTGCGCGGGCTGGACCGCGCGACGGGGCGGGTGCGGGCGGACGAGCTGCTCGAACAGGCGGGGCTCAGCCATGCCGCCGACAGCAAGATCCGCAAATTGTCCAAGGGCATGGCGCAGCTGGTCCAGCTGCTCGGCTCGGTCGTCCACCGCCCGAAGCTGCTGGTGCTGGACGAGCCGTTTTCGGGGCTCGATCCGGTCAATCAGGAACGGCTGGAGGCGCTGATCCTCGGCGAGCGGGACCGGGGCGCGACGATCCTGTTTTCGACCCATGTGATGGCCCATGCCGAGCGGCTGTGCGACCGCCTCGCCATCATCGCCGGGGGACGTCGCCGCTTCGAGGGGACGGTGGACGATGCGCGCGGCATGCTGACCGCGCGTGTGCGCTATCGCCCGCGTGACCCGGAGCGGGTGACGCCCGACCTGCTGCCCGCCGATGCGGTGCGCGAAGGCGCGGACTGGAGCTTCCCGATGCCCGACCAGGGTATAGAGCCGATATTAGGCCGCCTGCTGGCGGCGGGAGCAGGCATATTGAACCTGTCGGTCGAGCGCCCCAGCCTCCACGAAGCCTTTGTCCGCATCGTCGGCGAGCAGGAGATGGCGGCATGAGCCAGACGCGCCGCCTGATCCGCCAGACGATGACGATCGCACGCCGCGATTTCATCGCCACCGTCTTTACCCCCATCTTCCTGCTGTTCCTGTTTGCGCCGCTGATCATGGTGGCGTTCAGCACCATTGGCGCACTGGGCGCGGCGCAGGCGGCGGACCATGGCACCGACCGGGTGCGGATCGTCGCGATCGTACCCGATGCGGCGGCCCAAGCCTTTGCCGCCGCCGACCGCCAGTCGCGTACGATCTTCCGCCGGGACGAGGAGCCGCCCGAGCTGGTGACGCTGCCCCCCGCGCGCGATCCGGCCGCGCAGGCGCGTGCCGCGTTCGAATCGCCTGACTATGACGCGACCGCCGTGCTCTATGGCCCGCTCGACCGGCCGACGATCCTGTACGGCGCACGTGGCATGCGCGCGGCGGATTATCTAGCGGTGCTGGCGACCGGCGCACTCTCGGCCGAGCGGCTGGGTGGCGAGTTGCCCAGGGTCACCCCGCACAAGCTGGCCTTTTCACGGCAGCGCGCCACGCTGGGGGGACAGAATCAGACGGCGTCGCTGGCGGTCTTCGGCGTGTTCTTCCTGACCTTGTTCCTGGCGGGGCAAGTGGTCGGCACCATGGCCGAGGAGCGGTCGAACAAGGTCATCGAAGTGCTCGCCGCCGCCGTGCCGCTGGAGGCGGTGTTCCTGGGCAAGCTGCTGGGCATGTTCGGGGTCGCGGTGCTGTTCATCGGCTTCTGGGGCACGGTGCTGGGCCAGGTGGCGAGCCTGTTGCCGCCCGCCTTTGCCGGGATGGTCGGCGAATTGTCGCCGGCGGTCGGCCTGCCGATGTTCGTCCTGCTGTTCGTCGCCTATTTCACCATGGCCTATCTGCTGCTCGGCTCGGTGTTCCTGACGATCGGGGCGCAGGCGTCGACCATGCGCGAGATCCAGATGCTCTCGCTGCCCATCACCATCATCCAGGTCGGCATGTTCACCCTGACGCTGAGCGGCCTGTCGCAGCCGGACAGCTGGCTGGCGCTGGTGGCCGAGGTGTTTCCACTCTCCTCGCCCTTTGCGATGGCGGGCGTGGCGGCGGCGAGCGATGCGCTGTGGCCGCATGCGGTGGCGCTGGCGTGGCAGGCCTTGTGGGTGGCGCTGTTCGTGACGCTGGGCGCACGATTGTTCCGGCGCGGCGTGCTGCAATCCGGGAGCACACGGCCCTTCTGGCGACGCAAGGGGGCGTAAATCCTCCCCGATACGGGGAGGTGGCAGGGCGAAGCCCTGACGGAGGGGGGCTTCGACGTACGACGTCCCTTGCGGTCCGCCCCCTCCACCACCGCTTCGCGGCGGTCCCCCTCCCCGTGCCGGGGAGGAACGAGTCGGGCTTGCCGGTCCGCGCTGTCTTCCTATCTAGGGTTGATGACCGCATCCCCTTCTGATCGCCGCCATTTCCTGTCGCTGGTAGGGCTGGGCGCCCTGGGCGTGGGGCTGTCCGCCTGTGGGCGCCAGGCCGAGGCGGCGGAGCGTTTTCCGGTCATGATGAGCGATGCCGCGTGGAAGCAGAAGCTCGGCCCGGCGGCCTATAACGTCCTGCGGCGCGAGGGGACCGAGCGGCCCTATAGCAGTCCGCTCAATGACGAGCATCGCAGCGGCGTCTTTTCCTGCAAGGGGTGCGCGCAGCCGCTCTTCTCGTCCAAGACCAAGTTCGAAAGCGGCACCGGCTGGCCGAGCTTCTGGGCGCCCTTGCCGCGTGCGGTGGCGACGGAATCGGATCGGTCGCTGATGATGGAGCGGGTCGAGGTGCATTGCAGCCGTTGCGGCGGGCATCTGGGCCATGTCTTCGACGACGGGCCGAAGCCGACGGGCAAGCGCTACTGCATGAACGGCGTGGCGATGACGTTCCGGGCGGGGTGAGGGTTTCCCTTGGCCTTCGATTAGGTTCAGGCTGAACGGAGGTTTGGGAGATTTGTCTTGGCGAGGGCGGGGGTAGGGCGTTCCGCCACGCTCCACCACGACCGTTCACGTTGAGCGAAGTCGAAGCGCAAGTCCCGCGCGACGGGGCTTTCCCGAACTTACTGGATCGGTGCGGCGAAGGTCAGGATGCCCGAAACCCGGCCGCTATCGCGCGAGGCGATCTGGGTGGCGGGCAGGTCGGCGACGCCGCTCTTGTGACCCGAATAGATGAAGCCCTTGGTCGGATAGGCCGAGGTGCCCAGGCCGCCATTGGGGCCGTACCAGACCTTGACCATCGACCAGTCGTTGTTCGGGGAGACGTCGACGGCGCGGACATCGCGCTCGATGCCGCCGCGGCGCGACCAGTTGGCATGGGTCAGGAGGACTTCGCGGTCGCTGACGACCTTGCTGACCATCGCGACATGGCCGACGCGCATCCGGCTGGTGGACTCGAAAGCGAGGACCGAACCCTGTTCCGGGGTGTGGCCGCGCTGGTAGCGGCCCTCGGCCTGGCTCCACCAGGTGTTGGCGTTGCCGTGAAGATCGATGCCCGAGATTTCACGGGCATAGGGGGCGCACTGCCAGAACTGCGCGGCAGCGGGAGTGGCCATCATCAGGCCGCACGTTGCCATCAGCGCGAATCGCACTGCGAATGCCTTGAACTTCACTGGACCCCCCGGTCGGAATGTCGGTGTGAGTGTCGATTAACCGGGGCTAAACATGTTGGAAAGCGCCGCCGGAACCATATCCGGTGAACGGTGTTCCGGCGGCGATGACCTGAAAAAATGGCGGCGAAACGAAAATTTCGTTCCTCGTTTCGCCGCTCAGGCGGCTCGGCTTATCGTCCGAGCAGGCGATCCACCGTCACCTGCGTTACCGCGTGATAGCCGGAACGCGCCTTGTCATAGATTCGCTTGGCCAGCGCCTGGCCCGATTCGCCCTGTCCCTGAAGCTGCTGGAACAGCGGTGCGACGAACTTGCGGCGGCCTTGCGCGGTCAGGAACTGCTCGGCCGACGCCTCGGCGGGCGGATAGCGGTTGGCGAGCGCCAGACGGAGCCAGGCGAAGCGGATCTCGCTATTGCCCGTCTCGTTCCAGTGGAACCGCTCGTCGAGCGCGGCGAGGCGTTCGGCGGACAGCTGGCGCGGCAGCTGGTCGAGGAAACGGACATATTCCTGCGTCGTCACCTTGTCGGGCACGGCCGAGACGGGGTCACCGGCGGCGAACGCCTTGGCGGCGGCGTCGATCGCGGGGAAGGCGTCGGAGCGGACATGGACCGCATTGGCGGGGATGCCCGGCTGATAGACCCACTGGTCGACGCCGATCTTCGCATCCTCACCGGGCTTGAGCAGGTTCTGGCGCAGGTCCGCCAGGAACCCGGCGCTGGTCTGCGGCTGGAAAGCGTGGCGATCGAAATAGCCCCGCAGATACGCGTCCCAGCGCGACCGGCCGACGACCGATTCGATGGTGCGCAGGAAGGTCGCACCCTTGTCATAGGCGATCTGGGTCATGCCGTCGTCGGGGTCGCGCTTGGCGTCGAGGTCGAGGTGCAGCTTGGTGTCCGGCGATTGCGGACCACCGGCTTCCTTCACCGCATTCTGCATGTCGGTCCAGGCCAGGTCGGCCTCCATGGCGGCGCGGCGCTTGCCGTACATCGACTCCATGATCCGGTTCTCGAAATAGCTGGTGAAGCCTTCGTTCAGCCAGAAATCGTCCCAGGTAGCGTTGGTGACGAGATTGCCCGACCAGCTATGCGCCAGCTCGTGCGCGATCAGGCTGACCAGACTCCGGTCCCCCGCCAGCACGGTCGGCGTCGCGAAGGTCAGCATGGGGTTCTCCATGCCGCCGAACGGGAAGCTGGGCGGCAGGACCAGCACGTCGTAGCGCCCCCAGCGATAGGGACCGTACAGCCCCTCGGCAGCGGTGACGAACTTGTCGAGACCGGCAAACTCCCAGGCCGATTTGTCGAGCATCGCAGGCTCGGTCCAGATGCCGGTATGGGCACTGAGCGGCTTGAACTTCAGGTCGCCGATGGCGACCGCGATCAGATAGGGGGCGACCGGCTTGTCCATGCGATAGCTGGCGGTGTGGCGGCCGTCATGGCACGGCGTCTCGCCGGTCCGCTCGCCGCTCATCACGACGGTCAGCGCGCAGGGGGCGTTGACCGTGGCGTCCCAGGTCTGGCGGATGCCGGGCGAATCCTGGGTCGGAATCCAGCTGCGGTTGAGGATCGCCTCGCCCTGGCTGAACAGATAGGGTTGCTTCTTGCCCGCCGTCTGTTCGGGCGACAGCCATTGCAGCGCCTTGGCACCGGGCGCGGAGGCATAGGCGATCTTGACGGTGCGATTGCCGTTCAGCGTGATGGTCAGCGGCGCGCCATGCACCTTGTCGGCGGCTCCGACTGTGTAGGGCAGGGGGCGGTTCTGTGCGTCGGTCACGGTGACGATGCGCAGGCCATTGTCATCGACGACCAGCTGTCTGGCGTCCGGTTTGGCATCGACCGACAGGGTCGCGATCCCGCGCATCACATGGGTGTCGAAATCGGCATAGAGGTTCAGCGAGACATGGGTGACCCGCGCCTCCAGCGGCTGCGCATAGCTGTGGACGTCGCGCGCATCGGCGCTGGTCAGGACAGGCGCGACAGCGGGCGCGGGGGCGGAGGATTGGGCGGCGAGCAGCATCGCCAGGGCGGCCAGGGACATGGGCACTCCGAATGGGACAGGATGATTGCACCATAGCCGGATTGCCGATGAATGGGAGGGCTCTGGACGTCGCGAGCCCGCATAACCAGTTAGGAGGGCATGGACGAATTGACGCTGGCCGTGGTCGGAATCGACTTTCCCAATCAGGACAAGGCGCGGAGCAACCGGCGGTTCGAGCTGCTTGCCTCGGCCATCGGCGATCCGGTGAGCCTGCGCCCCGAGCCGCGCAACCGGCATGATCCCCATGCCATCGCGGTGTTCAGCGCCCGCGATGTCCAGGTTGGCTATCTCTCCGCCGAGCGGGCGCCGCTGATCGGTGCGCGGATGCGGCGCGGGGAGAAGGTGCAGGCGGTATATCAGGGCATGAAAGGCTCGGTGGCCTATATCCGGGTGCGTTTCGGCGGCGATATGCCGACCGTCCCCCGTGCGGCCGAGCCTTTGCCGGAGAGGGGTGAGGATGACGTCTTCGCCGATCCCGACGGCCCCGAATGGGGGGCGTGACGCGGGCCACAAAAAAGGGAGCCGAAACCGGCTCCCTTTCCGTCCGCCTGAGCGGTGATGGTCCGGGCGGGGTCGCCCCCGCCCGCGACGATCAGTTGCTGTCCGCGTTGTCGTCCTTGACGACCGCGACAACGCCGATGGCGACGACGCCAGCAGCGATGATGGCAGCCAGGATGCCAGCGCCGGCCAGCTTGTTGCCCTTGGCGGTCGGAGCCGAAGCGCGAACCGACTTCGAAACCGACAGGCTCGACGCCGGGTTGATCGGCGCAGCGGCGACCGGAGCAGCAACCAGAGCCGTGGCGGCGACAGCAGACAGGAACTTCATCATAATCAATCTCCCATGGCGAACGACCGCCAAGACGCGGTGGTGTTCATCGTCCCGATAGCGCAAAAGCATGGCCGCGTAAATTTGTTCCCGCACTGCATCATTTTTTAGGTGCGGGCGTGGAACAAATGTCGCAGTTGCCGGTAAGCGGACGATCGTTTCTGTGCCCGAATGATCGGGATCAGCGGCGAATGGCGGCCGTTGCCAGTCCGGCGAATATCAATGCTCCGCCGCCTGCCCGCTGTGCCCAGGCTTGCGCTCGGGGCGAGCGCAACAGTCCGCCCGCGCTCGACGCGGCCCAGGCATAGCAGCCATCGGTCAGCGCCAGCACAAGCACGAACGTCACCACCAACATCCCGGCCTGGGACCAATAGGGGCGATGGGGATCGATGAACTGCGGCGCGAAGGCGGCAAGGAATAGGATCGTCTTGGGATGGAAGGTGCCGACGCCCAGATTGCCCAGAAAGGCGGCGCGCGGCGAAATCAGGCGCGGGCGAATCGCCACCGCATCGGCGTTTCGCGCGCGCCAGAGCCCCATGGCGCCGATGGCGATCAGATAGGCCGCACCTGCCCATTTCAGCAGCCCGAACAGGAAGGACGAGGCCGCCAGCACCGCCCCCATGCCCAGCAGGCTGGCCGTCGAGGCGGCCAGATTGCCGAGCATCAGTCCCGCCACGGAGGCAAAGGCGGTCCGCCGTCCCGATCCGATCGCATAGCCCAGGATCGCCGCGACACCGGGACCGGGAATCAGCCCGATGACCAGGGTCGCCGCGACAAAGGCGAACCACAGGTCGGGGCGCATCAGCGTCCGCCGTCGCGCCGGGTCAGCGCCGCGACGCAGCTCGCCCGGTCGATCGAACTGCCATCGGGCTCGCGCGCGTCGAGATAGGTGACGCGCGGCTCGGCCCCGTCCTTGGGATAGAGATAGGCGTCGAGGACGCAGAAGCTGCCCTGGAACTGCAGCTTGCGCGCCGTGCCTTCGCGAACATCGGCATCGGGCGTGCCGAACAATTTTGTCAGCCCGGCGGCGTCCTGTCCGATGACCCGCTCCAGCCCGACACTGGTATAGGGCACGGGGACCGGGGCCATGCCGCCGCTGCGTACCGGTGCGGCGGTCTGCGGCACCGTACACCCCGCGAGCAATGTCAGGCCCAGCAGCGGCAGTGCGATAAGGCGGGTCACGCCTGTCTCCTGTGAAAGAAATGGGTCGCCATGCTCGCCCCCAGCACGGGTGCCAGCAGATTGAGTCCCGGAACCACGAACAGGGTGGCGACGGCAAGCCCCAGCAGGAAGCGCGCAGGTCCGGTCGCCTTGCGCCAGCGACGCAAGGCGACGCGGTCCATGTGCCGCGCCGCCACCATGTCGCCCAGGTCGCGCGACAGCAGCCAGCCATTGACCAGCAGGAACGCCGCCGCCGTCCCGACGCCGGTCACGAGCAGCACGATGTACACGGGCAGCAGGATCAGGTTCACGACAACGACGCGCGCGGCGGAGCCCAGTCCCATGGCGGTGCCGCGCGCGAACGAAACCGGCCGGCCGCTGGCCAGCGCGTGTGGGTAATGGCGGGCCTCGACCGCCGCGACGATCTCGTCGGCGAACACGCCCACCACGGCCACCGCGACCGCGCGAAAGGCCAGCCACAGCGCCAGCAACTCGACGACCAGGGTGAAGGCGGCCGACCATCCGTCCGCCTGCGCCCCCAGCCATCCGGTCAGCGCCGCGCGCATGGCGAACCACAAGGCGACACCGGCCAGCGCGAAGATCGCCAGCGTCACGGCCAGCGAACGGATCAGCACCCGGCGGATCGCCGGATCGCCCAGCTGGGCGAACGACAGGAAAAAGGCGCGGACCATGGTCCTTCGATGGCGCGGGCGGGACGTGCAAGTCAATGGCGTGCGGGGCCGCGCGGCGGCTCCCTTGCGCAGGGTTAGACGGCTGACTAGGGCGGCGACATCACAGCTTGTTTCCCGGAGTCCGTACCTTGACCAACCCCACCTACGACGTGGTGGCGATCGGCAATGCCATCGTCGACATTCTCAGCCCGGCCGAAGACGATTTCATCGCCGAGAACGGCATGACCAAGGGCGCGATGCAGCTCGTCTTCTCGACCGAGGAGGCTGATGCGCTCTATGCCAAGATGGGTCCCGGACGCGAGATTTCGGGCGGATCGGCCGCCAACACGCTGGCGGGCATGGCCGCGCTCGGCGGCAGGACCGCGTTCATCGGCCAGGTCGCCGACGATCAGCTGGGCGAGGTGTTCAGCCACGACATCCGTGCGGCGGGCGTCAAGTTCGACACGCCGGTGCGTCCCGGCCAGCCGACCACCGCGCGCTGCATGATCTTCGTCAGCCCCGATGGCCAGCGCACGATGAACACCTTCCTCGGCGCATCGCACTATCTGCCCGCCGAAGCGCTCGACAAGGCGCTGATCGCCGATGCGGCCTATCTGTATATCGAGGGCTATCTGTGGGATCCCGAAGAGCCGCGCGCCGCGATGCGCGCCGCCATCGACGTCGCGCGTGAGGCCGGGCGCAAGATCGCCTTCACCGCCTCGGCCGAGTTCGTGATCGACCGCCACCGGGCCGATTTCCACGCGCTGATCGACGGCGGCATGATCGACGTGATCTTCGCCAACGAAACCGAGATCGTCGCGCTGACCGAGACGGCGGATGTCGAGGCGGCGATCGCTTTCCTGAAGGGGAAGGTCGAGACGCTGGTCGTCACGCTCGCCGAAAAGGGCGCGCTGGCGCAGCGCGGGGACGAGCGCGTGACCGTTCCGGCGCATCCGGTCGACAAGGTCGTCGACACGACGGGCGCAGGTGACCTGTTCGCGGCGGGCTTCCTCTATGGCCAGACGAACGGCCATGACCTGAAGGCTTCGCTGACGCTGGGTGCGGCCTGCGCGGCCGAGATCATCAGCCATTTCGGCGCACGGCCCCAGGTCGACCTGAAGGCCCTGGCCGCCAGCCTGTAAGGCTCGGCGATCAAGGCCAAATAAAAAGGCCCGGAGGAACGATCCTCCGGGCCTTTTTCGTGTCTGCGCGAAAGCCGGTCAGCGATCGAGCGGCTTGGCGATTTCCGGCTGCATCGCGGGATCGTCCACCACGTCCAGGATGCCGCGACCGACATGGCTGCGCTTGCGGCTGTAGAGGAAGTAGATCGCCAAGCCGATCGCGCCCCAGCCCGGCAGGACCAGGATCGCGACCAGCGGCAGCGAGAAATACAGATACGCGCAGCCGAGCATCGCGGCGGGTGCGACGATGAACACGGCGGGCGTGCGGAACGGACGCTTGCGGGTCGGGTCGGTCTTGCGCAGCACCATCACCGACAGCGCGACCATGAAGAAGGCGAACAGCGTGCCCGAGTTGGAATAGTCCGCCAGCTTGCCGACCGGCAGGAAGGCCGAGGCCAGGGTGGCCGCAATGCCGGTCACGATCGTCACGACGTGCGGCGTACGATAGCGCGGATGCACCGAGGCCAGCTTTTCGGGCAACAGGCCGTCACGCGCCATGGTGAAGAACACGCGGGTCTGGCCGAACATCATCATGAGCACGACCGAGGGCAGCGCCAGCGTGGCGGCGAGGCCGATCAGGTTGCCGATCTTTTCCCAGCCGATGGTGCGCAGGACATGCGCCAGCGCTTCGCGCGAGCAGGACAGCGGCTCGGTCGCGCCGCTGGCGACGATCGCCTTGCACTGCGCGGCCAGTTCCGACGTACCGGGCGACAGCACGACACCGGCGGCGTCGCGCACCGGCTGTGCCCCCAGCGGCGAGCCGATCGCGCCCGCCGATACCAGCAGGTAGAAGACGGTGCAGAACAGCAGCGACGCGATCAGGCCGATCGGCACGTTGCGCTGCGGGTTCTTGGTCTCCTCGGCGGCGGTCGACACCGCGTCGAAGCCGACATAGGCGAAGAAGATCGAAGCCGCAGCCCCCGCCACGCCGGTCAGGCCGGTCGGCATGAACGGCTCGAAATGCGCGCCGTTGATCACCGGCACCGACAGCGCGATGAACAGGGTCAGCGCGGCGACCTTGATCGCGACCAGGATGGCGTTGAAGCGCGCGCTCTCGGTGGTGCCGATGACCAGCAGCCAGGTGACGAGCAGCGAGATGACGACGGCGGGCAGGTTGATGTAACCGCCCGACGACGGGCCGTTGACCCACTCCATCGGTATGTCGATGCCCAGCAGGTTGCGGATCTGCCCCACGACATAACCCGACCAGCCGACCGCGACGGCCGACGCGCCGACCGCATATTCCAGGATCAGCGCCCAGCCGACCATCCAGGCGAGCAGCTCGCCCATGACCGCATAGGTATAGGTATAGGCCGAGCCCGCGACGGGGACCATCGAGGCCAGCTCGGAATAGCAGAGTGCGGCCACCGCGCAGACGAAACCGGCCAGCACGAACGACAGCATCATCCCCGGCCCCGCCTTTTGCGCGGCTTCGGAGGTGAGAACGAAGATACCCGTACCGATGACGGCGCCGATACCCAGCATGGTGAGCTGGAACGCGCCTAGCGATCGTTGCAGCCCCTTCTTCTCGGCGGTCGCCAAAATGGCGTCCAGAGGCTTAACGCGCCCGAAAATCATGAATGTCCAATCCCCCCGAGGGAAGGGCGACCCCGACATGGGACACGCCCGGCGTTTGGTGAATGATCCGGGAAGTTAGCTGCAATTTTATTACGCGCAATCCCTAAGGTGCGCGGGATGCGGTCAGGGGAGGAGAAAGGGGCTTCTTTAAGCCCCTCCCGCAGGCGGGAGGGGTTTGGGGAGGGCAGGGTGTCTCACCGAGAATATCGCCCGTGACGTTTCCCTCCCCCCATCCCCTCCCACAGGCGGGAGGGGAGCGGCCAGGGGTAAGGTCAGCGTGCCAGCATCGGCCCGAGGGGCTTGCCCGCCAGGATATGGACATGGAGATGCGGCACTTCCTGCCCCGCATCTGCGCCGATATTCGCCAGCAGCCGGTATCCGGGCTCGACCGCGCCCGCCTCACGCGCGACATGGCCGACGGCGCGGACGAAACCGGCGATCTCCGTCTCGCTGGCGCGGGCCGAGAAATCGTCCCACGAGACATAGGAGCCGCGCGGGATCACCAGGATATGGGTCGGCGCGTGCGGCGCGATGTCGTGGAAGGCGACCGCCCATTCATCCTCATAGACGCGGCTGGACGGAATTTCGTCGCGCAGGATCCTGGCGAACACATTCTGGTCGTCATAGGGCAGGGTGGCGTCGATCGGCATCGTCAGTCTCCGTCCGGTTCAGCTGGCGCGCGCCGCCTTTTCGTCATGACCCGACACGCCCTCGCGCCGTGCCAGTTCGGCGCGGACGTCGTCCAGCGTGTGGCCGGTATCGGCCAGCAGGACGATCAGGTGGAACATCAGGTCGGCCGCCTCGGACACGATCTTGTCGGGCTGGGCCATGGCGGCGATGACGGTCTCGACCGCTTCCTCGCCCAGCTTCTGCGCGATCTTGGGCCGCCCCTTGGCGAACAGGCTGGCGGCATAGGAGGTGGCGGCATCGCCCGCTTCCCGGCGCGCGCGGATCGTGGTTTCGAGGCGGTCGAACATGTCCATGGCCGCGTGGGTGGCGCGACGAAGCCCTTACGTCAATCCTTGCGATTGCGGCGGCGCATCAGATGGCGGAGCAACCAGATCGCGCCGATCGCAAAGACGAACAGGCCGATGTCGGACCATTCGGGATGGCTGCGCGGCTGGGGCGGGCCGCTATGGGCGGTGGCGGCGGTCAGGATGGCGAGCGGCATGCGGGGCGTTTTAGCAGCGTGTCGGGCGGTGGTCATCCGGGTGATTTCGTTCGCGC
>NZ_BBPI01000039.1 GCF_000787715.1 Sphingomonas parapaucimobilis NBRC 15100 | reverse complement strand
GGTCGCCATTGGCCGTGCGCTTGCGGAAGCGCCCCACCCCCGGCCCCTCCCCTGAAGGGGAGGGGAGATTTAGCGGGTCGCCGTCACGAAATAATCGAGCGCGGTCGAGTCGCTGACCATGAAGCCCTTGGTCGGCGAATAACTCAGTCCTCGCACGTCGCGCACCGTCAGCCCGGCCTCGGTCAGCAGCGCCGACAGTTCGTCAGGCGTCAGGAACTTCGACCAGTCATGCGTGCCCCTGGGAATTTGCCCGGTCCCCTCGGCCAGCGTGATGAGTGCCAGTTTCGACAGCGGCGTGCGGTTGGGCGTCGACAGGATCATCAGCCCGCCCGGCGCCAGCGCATCGGCCAACCCGCGCACGAATCGCGCCGGATCGGACACATGCTCGATCACCTCCAGCGAGGTGACGAGATCGAACGTCTCGCCCGCCAGCCCCTCGACGCTGCCCGCGCGATAGTGGATCTCCAGCCCCGACTGCGCGGCGTGCGCGGCGGCGACCGCGACATTCTCCGGCGCGGCGTCAAGCCCCGTCACCTCTGCGCCGAGTCGCGCCAGCGGCTCGCACAGCAGCCCCGCGCCGCATCCGACGTCCAGCGCGCGCTTGCCCTTCAAGGGCGTGAAGCCCTGACCATCGGCGTTCCAGTGTAGGTCGATCTGCTCGCGAATATAGCGCAGCCGGGGCGGGTTGAGTCGGTGCAGCATCGCGCTCGACCCCTTGGGGTCCCACCAATCCGCCGCCATCTTTCCGAAATGTGCGGCTTCGGCCCCGATAATGGTAGAATCGTTCAAATCGCTTGCGTTCGTCATGGGGGCTACCTATCAGGACCGCCGTTTTACCCCAAGGAGATTGGCAAAAACCGCATGGCCCGTATCGTGATGAAGTTCGGCGGCACCTCGATGGCCGGAATCGAGCGCATCCGCAACGTGGCGGCGCGGGTCAAACGCGAGGTGGAGGCGGGCCATGAGGTCGCGGTCGTCGTCTCTGCAATGGCGGGGGAGACCGACCGGCTGGTCGGTTTCTGCCGCGAGGCCTCGTCGCTTTACGATCCCCAGGAATATGACGTCGTCGTCTCGGCGGGCGAACAGATCACCAGCGGGTTGCTGGCGATCACGCTCCAGGCGATGGGCGTGCCCGCGCGCTCGTGGCTGGGCTGGCAGTTGCCGATCCACACCGACACGGCGTTCGCCAAGGCGCGGATCGGCGAGATCGACACGACCGCGCTTGACGAGAGTCTGGCGGCGGGCGTGGTCGCGGTGATCCCCGGTTTCCAGGGCGTGGCCGAGGGCAACCGGGTCACGACGCTGGGGCGCGGCGGATCGGACACCAGTGCGGTGGCGGTCGCGGCGGCAATGAAGGCGGAGCGGTGCGACATCTATACCGATGTCGACGGCGTCTATACGACCGACCCGCGCATCGTGCCCCGCGCGCGCAAGCTGTCGAAGGTCACCTATGAGGAGATGCTGGAACTCGCCAGCGTCGGCGCCAAGGTGCTCCAGACCCGCTCGGTGGGTCTGGCGATGAAGGAACAGGTGCGCGTGCGGGTGCTCAGCTCGTTCGACGACGCACGGGACGAAGACGGACATCGCGGCACGTTGATCGTGGGCGAAGAGGAAATCGACGATATGGAACGCCAGCTCATCACCGGCATCGCGCACGACAAGAACGAAGCCAAGATCACCCTGACCGCCGTGCCGGATCGCCCCGGCGCGGTCGGCGCGATCTTTGCGCCGCTGGCCGATGCGGGGATCAATGTGGACATGATCGTTCAGAACATCGCCCATTCGACCGGCTCGACGGACGTGACCTTCACCGTGCCCTCGGCCGATCTGGCGCGCAGCCTGGACGTGCTGGAAAAGGCGAGCGGCGAGATCGGCTATGGCAATCTGGTCCACGACACCCGCGTCGCCAAGATCTCGGTCGTCGGCGTCGGCATGCGCAGCCATGCGGGCGTGGCCTCGACCATGTTCCAGACGCTGGGCGCGCGCGGGATCAACATCCTTGCGATCACCACATCGGAGATCAAGGTCAGCGTGCTGATCGAGGAGGATTACACCGAACTGGCGGTGCGTGTGCTGCACACTGCCTATGGGCTGGACGCCGAAGCGGCGTAATCGGTCGGCCCCTCTTCGGCTGTGTTCGGGGAGGGGTCTTTTTGTTCGCGCGAAGCCGCGAAGACGCGAAGCGTCTTCAAGAAGAATGGTTCGCGCGGAGGCGCGGAGACGAGGAGGGGGCGTATCCAGCCGCGCCGCCGCTCCCTTTTCAACCATCGTTGATGAAGTGATGGCGCTGCCGCGCGCCGGATATCTCCGCGGCTCCGCGTCTCCGCGCGAACAAACTCTTCGCGTCATCGCGGCTTCGCGTGAACCAAATCTTGCCGTCCGCCCCGCTCCACGGCATGGAGCAAAGATGACCGATACCCTGACCACCACCACCGGCGAACAGCGTCTCGCCACCCGCATGGCGCGCGGCGCGGAGTTCCTTGGCGCCGACATGGCGATCATGGCGGGCGCCATGTCCTGGGTGTCGGAGCGCAATCTCGTTTCCGCCATGTCGAACGCGGGCGGCTTCGGCGTGATCGCGTGCGGCGCGATGACGCCCGAGTTGCTCGACACGGAAATCGCCGCGACCAAGGCGATGACGCAGCGCCCGTTCGGCGTGAACCTCATCACCATGCACCCGCAGCTGTTCGACCTGGTCGCGGTCTGCGGCCGTCACCAGGTCGGCCATGTCGTGCTCGCCGGCGGCCTGCCCCCCAAGGGCGCACTGGAGGCGATCAAGGACACCGGCGCCAAGGTCATCTGCTTCGCGCCCGCGCTGAGCCTCGCCAAGAAGCTGATCCGCTCGGGCGTCGACGCGCTGGTGATCGAGGGCATGGAGGCGGGCGGCCATATCGGCCCGGTTTCGACCAGCGTGCTGGCGCAGGAAATGCTGCCTGAGATCGCGGCCCAGCTTCCCGTCTTCGTCGCGGGCGGCATCGGCCGGGGCGAGGCGATCGCGGGTTATCTCGACATGGGCGCGGCGGGCGTTCAGCTGGGCACACGCTTCGTCTGCGCGACCGAGTCGATCGCGCATCCCAATTTCAAGAAGGCGTTCATCCGCGCCTCGGCCCGCGACGCGGTGGCGAGCGTGCAGATCGACCCGCGCCTGCCGGTCATCCCGGTCCGCGCGCTGAAGAATGCGGGCGGCGAACTCTTTACCGCCAAGCAGCGCGAAGTGGCCCAGGCGCTCGACGAAGGTAAGGTGGCGATGATGGAGGCGCAGCTCCAGATCGAGCATTACTGGGCGGGTGCGCTGCGCCGCGCGGTGATCGACGGTGACGTCGAGCATGGTTCGGTGATGGCGGGCCAGTCGGTCGGCATGGTGACCAAGGAAGAGCCGATCGCCGATATCCTCGCCCAGCTGATGGCCGAAGCCGCCGCTGCGCTGGTCGCCCGCGCCGCCTGATCCTCCCCGGTACGGGGAGGTGGCAGGCCGAAGGCCTGACGGAGGGGGGCTTCCCCGAGGGATGCCCTTGATGGTGCGCCCCCTCCACCACCGCTTCGCGGCGGTCCCCCTCCCCGTGCCGGGGAGGATTTCCACCCCTCGGACATACGCCTCGTTTCATCGCACGGGTTACGACGTATTAACCTTGTTTCGGCATGACGTGGCCCATAACCGGGGGGCGGGGTTTTCCGAGGATCAGGGTCATGGCGAGTTTGCGTATTGTATCGGGTTTGGCGATCGGCCTGTCGCTGGCGGGTTGCGCCGCGCGCGAAACGGCCAAGGTCGCGCCGCCGCCGGTCATGGTGCCGGCCCAGCCGCAATATGTCCGCGCGCCGATGCCCGCCGGTGCCACGCCGGGCATGCGAATCCCCGCGCTTCTGCCCGATGGCAATTACGCCACGCCGAATCGCTCGCTGACCAGCGCGGCCACCGTCTGGCACCTGCGCTCGGGCCTCAACGTCGCCGCGCTGGCCTGTCGCGGACCGGATGAGGGGCAGATCGTCACCCGCTACAACACCATGCTGACCGTCCAGCGGATCGAGCTGGCGGCGGCGGAAAAGCGCTATTCGGCGGAGTATCAGGCGCAGGGCGGCGACTGGCGCGACAATTATGACGACGCGATGACCCGGCTCTATAACTTCTTCTCGATCACGCCGGTCCGCAAGACCTTCTGCGCCGCCGCCGACGAGGTGCTGGCCGATATCAGCACCGCTTCCGGTTCGGCGTTCGACACGAAGGCGGCCGAGCGGCTGGACAAGCTCAACGCGCCCTTCATCGCCTTTTTCCGCGCCTATGACGCCTGGCGGGCGGGCACGATGGTGCCGGTGCAGCAGGGCGTCGCCCCGCTGTCCATCGCCAGCAGCGCGGCCCCCGCCATCGCCCCCGCCAGCGCGCCGAGCGGTCGGGTCCTGTCGAGCCAGCCGGTGCCCGCCGCCAAGCCCTATACCCCGCCGGTCATCAATCCGCCCTCGCTGAAGGTCGATCCGGCCGCGATCCGGTAAGCGTCAGTCGGCGATCCAGAACAGCGATTCGACCGGTCGGCCCAGGGCGCGCGCCAGCTTGAGCGCGAGCAGGGTCGAGGGCTGGAAGACGCCGTTCTCCACCGTGTTGATCGTCTTGCGGCTGACCCCGATCGCCTCGGCGAGCGCGCCCTGGGTCAGCCCCGCCGCCTCGCGTGCGGCCTTCAGGTCGTTGGCCAGCGTCTCGTTCATCGACTGGCGCGCAGTTCCAGCGTGGCGAAGGCGGTCAGCGCGGCGGTGAGTCCGGCGGTAACGACGACCCTTCCCAGGGCGACGGCGCTCAGCGGTACAAAGGACGACACTGCGATGGTCGCCGCCGTCGCCAGAATCATCGCCCAAAATCCGGTGGCCAGGCTCGATCGGCGATGATCGCGGGTCGTTTCGTCGTTCATCAGCGCCGAGAGTCTGTGTTGTCGAAACAGGAAGGGGACGCTGGTCAGATTGAGCGCGGTCAGCCCGATCAACACGAACCAGGCCAGAAGGCGGTTGGGTTCGTCATGGCCGTTGGCGATCGACAGGATGGTCGACGCCAGCAGGCTCAAGGCCAACAGATAAAAGAGGATCGCCCGTAACAGGCTGTTGCGTTCGGCTTTCTCGACAAGACCCATGATGCGCCTCCTGTAACCTATAGGTGTCATGTAACCCATAGGTAACAGGCGCGCAAGTGCCTTCCTTCCCCCGGATGGATGGGTTAACGGGCAGTCACCATGACGGTGACAGGAGAAGACCAGCCGAAGGGCGGCCGCTTCGAGGGGCATGAGCATCGCTTCGCGGTGCGTGTCTATTTCGAGGATACCGACCTGTCGGGCGTGGTCTATCACGCCAATTACCTGCGCTATATGGAGCGCGCCCGCTCCGACATGCTGCGCGTCGCCGGGATCGACCAGCGCGCCGCGCATGAGGCGGGGCAGGGCGCCTATGCCGTCACCGATATCGCCATCCGCTATGCCGCCTCCGCGCGGCTCGACGACGACCTGATCGTCGAGTCCCGACTGATCGAGGTCAGTGCGGTGCGCGTCGTCATTCATCAGACAGTCAGGTGCGGGGCGGTCAAGCTGACCGACGCGCGCGTGACCGTCGCGTGGGTCGGCCCGAACGGCCGCCCGCGTCGGCAGCCCGCCGACTGGATCGCCATCTACCAACGCCTTGTCTGGCAAGGGGACACTCAACACCCATGAATCCCGTCTTCAACATGGATGCCGCCAGTTTGTCGCCCGTCGCTTTGTTCATCCACGCCGACTGGGTGGTGAAGTTCGTGATGATCGGCCTGCTGCTCGCCAGCATCTGGACCTGGACGATCATCGTCGCCTTTTCACGCAAGCTGGCGCGCACGAAAAAGGGCATGACCCGGTTCGAGCGCGATTTCTGGAAGGCGGAGGATATCGACGCCTTCCACCGGATGGAGCAGGACAATGAACTGCCCTCTGCGCGGGTCTTTTCGGCGGGGGTACAGGAATGGCGGCGCTCGACCGCGGGCGGGCATATCGACCGCGACGGCACGCGCGAGCGGCTTGCCACCGCGATGGGATCGGCCGTGGCGGGTGAGATCGACAAGCTGTCGGATCGGCTGAACGTGCTGGCGACGGTCGGCTCGGTCGCGCCGTTCGTCGGGCTGTTCGGCACCGTCTGGGGCATCATGCGCAGCTTCACCGGCATCGCGCAGGCGCAGAACACCTCGCTGGCCGTCGTCGCGCCGGGCATTTCGGAGGCGCTGTTCGCCACCGCGATCGGCCTGTTCGCCGCCATCCCGGCGGTGATCGCCTATAACCGCTTCAGTCACGGCGTGAACCGGGTCGAGGCATCGCTGAACCGCTTTGCCGACGGGTTCCACACCACGCTCAGCCGCCAGCTCGACGCGGCGCGTTGAAAGGGTAGCGGCGATGGCCATGAACCTCCCCTCCCGCTCCGGCCGGGGGCGCCGCGCGCCGATGGCGGATATCAACGTCACGCCGCTGGTCGACGTGATGCTGGTGCTGCTCATCATCTTCATGGTGACCGCGCCGCTCTTGACCAGCGGCGTGCCGGTGAACCTGCCCGACAGCCGCGCCAAAGCACTGGACCAGGAGCAGAAGCCCGAACAGATCGCGATCGACGAACAGGGGCGCATGTTCCTGAACGATGACGAGATCACCGAAGGCGACCTGCCCGCGAAGCTCGACGCGATCGCGGCGCGCAAAGGCCCCGACGGACAGGTGCCGCAGGTCTATCTGCGTGCCGACCGGGCGCTGGATTATGGCCGGGTGATGCGGGTGATGGGCGAGCTGAACCGCGCCGGGCTGAACCGCGTATCGCTGGTCACCGTCGAAGGTGGCGCAGGCGAGGGAGCGGGCACCCGCTGATGGAGCGTGGGGAACGGACCGGGCTGGCGATCGCGGTCGCAGGGCATATCGTCCTGTTCGGCCTGTTGTCGGTCGGCTTTCTGTCGACGCCGAACCCGGAAAAGCTGAAGGTCACGCCGATCGACATCTCGCTGGTGAAGGATGTCGCGCTGGACGCCGCGTCGCCGACACCGAACCAGCAGGCGGCGCAGTCGGTGGCGCCGGAAGAAGGCGCGCCCGAGGACGCCGCGCCTCCCGAGCCGGTGGAGGCCGAACCTGAACCCCAGCCCGCGCCGCCGCCGCCCGCGCCTCAGCCGAAGCCGCAACCCAAGCCCCAGCCCAGGCCGGAGCCCAAACCCGAACCCGCGCCCAAGCCGCGTCCGGTGCCAAAGCCAGAACCCAAGCCCAAACCAGTGGAACGGCCGCAGCCCAAGCCGCAACCGAAGTCAAAGCCTGCGCCCGCCAAGCCCGCTCCGGCCAAGCCGGTCCGTGAGGCCAAGCCCGCGCCTGCGCGTCCGACCCGGTCGGAAGCCAAGCCTGCGGCAGCCCCCAAGCCGACGACCCCGGCACGCGGCAGCGGCAAGAGCGAGACGGCGAAGACTACGCGCCCGCGCGGCTCGCATCTGGGCGCCGACTTCCTGAAGGGGCTGTCGGCCGATCCGTCGCCGTCCAAGTCGCAGGCCGCGCCCGCCGCCAGGATCGGTGCGCAGCAGCTGGCCAACATCGCCTCGGCGATCCTGCGGCAGGTGCAGCCCTGCGCCAACCGGCAGGTGACGCCGGGTCCGGGCGCGGAACGGATTCGTGTCGCGATCAACCTCCACCTCAACAAGGACGGCAGCCTGGCCGCTGCGCCGCGTGTCGTCGGGCATAGCGGCGTCGATGGCGAGAATGAGCGCTATGTCGACCGGGTCGACGATCTGGCGATCGCCACCTTCAAGGGCTGCTCGCCGCTGCGCGGGCTCCCGGCGGAGCTGTACGACGTACCGGGCGGCTGGAGCAATTTCACGCTGCGCTACAAGCTGCCGGGTTGAGGATGATCGGTCCGTCGCTTCGTCCCTGCCCGGTGTCGATCCCCTTTGACGCGGTGGCCGCGTGCCGGGCGACAGGCGCGCAAGGGATCGTTACCAAGGTGACGGCGGTTTTCACAAACTGTCCATTACGCGACATGCCATCGGCGCATAATGGAGCGCCCGGCGGCTGGAGCGATGGTCTACTACGTTTCGGACTCCCGGGTTGAGGATCATGTTTATGCCCCGTTCCCTGCTGACCCTGCCGCTTACGCTGGCACTGGCGGCCAGTGCCGTCGGTGCGCAGGACGTGCCCGCGCCCACTCCACAGGCGCAACCGCCGGCCCCCGCCGGACAGCAGCCCGCCACCCAGCCCGCGAACGGGCAGGAAGGGCTGGTCGTCGATGTCGAGGGCGGTATCTCCGCGCCGATGCCGATCGCCATCCCCGCCATGCCGACCAGTGCGGTGGTGCAGACCGCGGCGGGCACGACCGATGTGGTGGGGCAGAAACTGTCCGAGATCATCGCCAACGACCTGCGCAATTCGGGGCTGTTCACGCCGATTCCCCCTGCGCAGCTGCGCACCGTGTCCTTCCCGGAAGTGACCGCGCCCGCCTTCGACTATTGGAACGGCACCGGCGCGCAGGCGCTGGTCCAGGGCTATGTCCGCGCCAATGGCGACGGCACGCTCACGGTCGGATGCTATCTGTACGACGTGCTGGCCAAGAGCGAGCTGGCGCGGCAGGGCTTCGTCGTGACGCCGGGCGACTGGCGGCGCGCGGCGCATAAGTGCGCCGACACCATCTATACCAAGCTGACCGGCGAAGGCCCCTATTTCGACAGCCGCATCACCTATGTCTCGGAAACGGGGCCGAAGGCGCGGCGCATCAAGCGGTTGGCGATCATGGACCAGGACGGCGCGAACCACCGCTTCCTGACCAACGGCCAGTCGATCGTGCTGACCCCGCGCTTCGCGCCGAACCAGCAGTCGATCGTCTACATGTCCTATATCGACAAGCGGCCCGCCATCTATGTCTATGACATCGGTACCGGGCGTCAGCGGCTGGTGGTGCAGAACGCCGCGACGACCTTCGCGCCGCGCTTCTCGCCCGATGGCCGCTGGATCCTCTTCTCGATGGCGCAGGGCGGCAATACCGATATCTACCGCGTGTCGTCGCAAGGCGGGGCACCCCAACGCCTGACCAACGCGCCCGGCATCGACACCGGCGGCAGCTATTCGCCCGACGGATCGAAGATCGTGTTCGAGAGCGATCGCTCGGGCGGGCAGCAGATCTATGTCATGAACGCCGACGGATCGAACCAGCAGCGGATCAGCTTTGGCGGCGGGCGCTATGCGACGCCGGTCTGGAGCCCGCGCGGCGACCTGATCGCCTTCACCAAGCTGGGCGGGGCGTTCCGCATCGGCATCATGAGCCCGTCGGGCGGCGGCGAGAAGCTGCTGACCAACAGCTGGCAGGACGAGGGGCCGAGCTGGTCGCCCAATGGCCGGGTCATCACCTTCCAGCGTTCGACGCAAGGGGCGTCGGGCAAGGCGGATGTGTGGATGGTCGACCTGACCGGCGTCAACGAGCGCCGCATTCCGACGCCGCTCGACGGGTCGGACCCGGCCTGGGGGCCGCTGCGCCAGTAAAGAGTTGCGCCAGTTGAGAGTTTCGGGGGCCAAACCAATCTGTAGGGAGTTGAGAGTCCGATGACCAAGATCAAGACCACGCTCGTCGTCGCCACCATGGCGATCGCCATGGCAGGCTGTGCCAAGAAGCGTCCCGAAGTGCTGCCGCCAGCCCCTGTCAGCCAGGGCACCGGCGTCGATTCCAATGCGGGCGCGACCACCAACCCGGACGGCGCGATCGTTCCCGGCTCGGACGCCGACTTCAAGCGCTCGGTGACGTCGAATACGATCCATTTCGGGCTCGACCAATATGGCATCGATCCCCAGTCGCGCGCGATCCTGGACAGCCAGGCGCAGTGGCTGGCGCGCTATCCCAATGTCCGCATCACCATCGAGGGGCATTGCGACGAGCGCGGCACCCGCGAATACAATCTCGCACTGGGTGACCGTCGTGCGAACGCGGCCAAGAATTACCTGGCGGCGCGCGGTGTCTCGCCCGAGCGCATGAACGTCATCAGCTATGGCAAGGAACGCCCGATCGCGCTGGGTTCGGACGAAGCCAGCTATGCCGAGAACCGTCGTGCCGTGACGGTGGTACTGAGCTGACCGTCCAATCCTCCCCAAGCTTGCTTGGGGAGGGGGACCGCGCCCCCAGGGCGTGATGGAGGGGCGTGGCCGGTCCGTCTGCCCCTCCACCACCGCTTCGCGGCGGTCCCCCTCCCCATCAAAGATGGGGAGGAATAGGATTACCCCCGGAACGCGCTGTTCAGCAGTTTCGCCAGTCGCAGCCCGCCACGCTTCACCTGCTCGCGCTCGACCGGCGCCATCGCGCGGACCGCGGCTTCGTCCATCTTCATGTGCGCCGGCGTCGGCTGGCACGGATCGCCGCCCATCGCGGCGGCATAGGCGCGCTTGGCGATGGCCCAGTTCTCGCGGCTCCACGCCGTCACGTCACCCGCCGACTCGCGCCGCCGCTCGGCCGCCGAATAGGCGCGGACCAGCTTGGGCGGGGTCGAGATCGCGCGCTCGGCGAGCAGGCCGTCCCAGATCGAATGCAGGTTCAGGCGGGGCGTCGCATAAGTGCCGTAATCGACATGGGTGTCGTTGCCGCCCTTGTCGCTTTTGTCGCCCGCATGGAGCGGCTGGTGCAGGTCGCCGACGAAATGGACCAGGAAGGCCAGCGCCATCACCCGTTCCTTCGCGCCCGAGCGCTTGTTCTTCAGGATGGCGAGCTGGCGCGGAATCTGTGCCGACACGCAGTCGCCCGTGTCGCAGGCCGGGGGCAGGCGGAAGGGCTGGCAGATGTCGATATTCTGATAATGCCAGACATAGGCATAGCCGAAGCGCGACTTGCCGTTTTCATCCTTCAGCGGCTTGACGCAATCGGGCCAGACACTGGCCTCCTCGATCGTCCGCACCGGACAGGTCGGCGTGTCGAGCTGGGCCTGTGCGCGCAGGATCTGGCGGATTTCCGCGCGGGCATGGGGGGTGATGTTCGCCCAGGCGATGGCCGCGACGGTCTCGTGGCCATATTCCCAATAGGCGGCGGCGGGGGAGGCGAGGGACAGGCTGCCGAACAGGCTCGCCAGCATGCCGAGGAGGATACGCAAGTGCTTCATGGCGCGCCTTTTATCCCTCGTCGGCGTAGATCGCCACCTGATGTTCGCCTGCCGATGTCGCCCGACCGCGATACATGCCCGCCGTCGTCATGCTCCACGCGATGGTGCCGTCGGGCGCGGCGACGATCGTGCCGCCGGTGCCGCCCAGCGCCTTAACTTCGGCCAGCACCGTATCGGCGGCGGCCTGAATGCTCTCGCCGGTGAAGCGGCGGCGCGCGGCGATCTCATGCCCGACGCCCACGCGGATGAACACCTCGCCCGAGCCGGTGCACGACACCGCGCAGGCCCGGTCGTCGGCATAGGTGCCCGCACCGATCAGCGGCGAATCGCCGATCCGCCCCCAGCGCTTGCCCGTGACGCCCCCGGTCGAGGTGGCGGCGGCGACATGGCCGTGGCAGTCGCAGGCGACCGCACCGACCGTGCCATATTTCATGTCGCTGTCGAAGGCGTCGGCGTTGCGGGAGAGCAGTTCGTCGAGCTGCCGCCGCCGCTCGTCGGTGTGGAACCAGGCGGGGTCGACCTGCTCCAGCCCCTGTTCCGCCGAGAAGCGATCCGCGCCCGGCCCGGCAAGCAGGACATGCGGGCTGGCCGCCATGACCTTGCGGGCGAGCGACACCGGGTTGCGGGTGCGCGTCACCCCGGCGACCGAACCCGCGCGCCGGTCGCGCCCGTCCATGATCGCGGCGTCGAGTTCGTTGGTGCCTTCGCGCGTGAAGCAGGCCCCTCGCCCGGCGTTGAAGTGCGGATCGTCCTCCAGCACGCGCACCGCCGCCTCGACCGCGTCCAGCGCGCTGCCGCCCTCGGCCAGCACCGCCGACCCGGCCTTGAGCGCGGCGTCCAGCCCGGCGCGCGCGCCCGCATCCTGCTCGGGCGTCAGGACATCACGGGTGATCCGGCCCGCGCCGCCATGAATGACCAGCGACCAGGATGGGGACATGGGCGAAACTCCGAAATTGTCAGGGAAATCGCCCGCGCCCCTATCAGATCGCAGGCTTGCTGCCATCCCCCGGGGCCTCAGGCCGATCAGGGGGCGCAGCCACTTCACCTCGCGGCCTATCCGGTAAAAGACCCAGCATCCCGCCACCGTCGCCGCGATCAGGATCACGGCATCGAGCCAGAGCGGCCAGCCCAGCCCGCGCAAGGCAAAGGCGACCAGAATGATGATCGTCTGGTGGATCAGGTAGAAGGGGAACACCGCCTCGGTCAGTGTCCGCCGCCAGGGGTGGTCGCGGTTCCAGAATCGCTCGGCGATGCCGATCAGCGCGACGACCGCCATCCAGCCCTGCACTGCCCGTGCGCCCGCGAACAGGATGCCGAACCCCTTGGGCGCGCCCATCAGTCCCGGCCAGCGCCATTCCAGCCCGGCCGCGACCGCATAGCTGGCCAGCGCGATGACGCCCGCAACCGCCCAGCCGCGCCGGAAGCTGTCCAGCACCCGCTCCGACCCGGCCATGCCGAAGCCGAACAGCAGCGCCGGGAAATAGATCGCATGGGCGAGCCAGTCGCCGAGCAGCGCATGGGTCTCCGACTGGCCGGGAAAGAAGCGGATATCGATCAGCAGCAGCCCGACCACGGGTAGCACCGCGCCGCCCCAGCTGCCCAACACCCGGTCGAACACGCGCTGCGCCGCCCCGGCCCAGCGGTGCCCGACCGCCAGCATCAGCGCGATCGCCATGGTATAGACCCACAGATAGCCGACGAACCACAGATGGTTCCAGGCGGGCGTCGGCACCACGCCGCCGATCGCGCGAAAGCTGAGCCAGTCACGCGCCCAGAAAACCCAATAAGACGCGGCATAGCCATATTTGCTCGCCAGCTCGGCCCAGATCTGCGGCGGCACCAGCACGCAGACGCCGAAGAGCAGCGGCACGAGCAGCCGGATGCTGCGTCCCCGCGCGAAGCTGAGGATGGTCGGATGCCGCACCGCCAGCGCGCGCGTGGCATAGCCCGACACGACGAACAGCAGCATCAGCCGCCACGGATTGCTCGCCAGCATCGGGATCGCGACCCAGGGCAGGCTCGCCAGCTGTACGTGAAAGCCCCAGGGTACGAAGACCATGCCGATATGATAGAGGATCAGGATGGCGAAGGCGCCGATCCGCAACCAGTCTAGGCCGTAATGGCGGGGGATGGGGGCGGCAGCGGTCATTTGCGGGTCTGGTACAGCACTGACTTTGAACCGCAACTCGCTGCGCGTATATAGGGGTCCATGTCCATTCGTCCCTGGCGTGATATCGCCCGCCGCCAAAGCCGTCAGATCATGGTGGGCAACGTGCCCGTGGGCGGCGACGCCCCCGTCACCGTGCAGACCATGACCAACACGCCGACCAGCGATCCGGTCGCCACGCTCGACCAGATCCGGCGTTGCGAAGAGGCGGGGGCGGACATCATCCGCGTCTCCTGCCCCGACACCGATTCGACCGCCGCGCTGGCCAAGATCACCAAGGCGGCGCGCGTGCCGATCGTCGCGGACATTCATTTCCACTATAAGCGCGCGCTGGAAGCCGCCGACGCGGGCGCGGCCTGCCTGCGCATCAATCCGGGCAATATCGGATCGTCCGAGCGCGTCGCCGAAGTCGTCCGCGCGGCCAAGGCCAATGGCTGCGCCATCCGCATCGGCGTGAATGCCGGTAGCCTCGAAAAGGACCTGCTCGAGAAATATGGCGAGCCGTGCCCCGAGGCGCTGGTCGAATCGGCGCTCGACCATATCAAGCTGCTCCAGGACCATGACTTCCACGAGTACAAGGTCGCGGTGAAGGCGTCCGACGTCTTCCTGGCGGTGGCCGCTTATCAAGGGCTGGCCGAGGCGACCGATTGCCCGCTGCATCTGGGCATCACCGAAGCGGGCGGGCTGATCGGCGGGACGGTCAAGTCCTCGATCGGCATTGGCTCGCTCCTGTGGTTCGGGATCGGCGACACGATCCGCGTCTCGCTCTCGGCCGAGCCCGAGGAAGAGGTGCGCGTCGGTTTTGAAATCCTGAAGGCGCTGGGCATCCGCAATCGCGGCGTGCGTGTCGTGTCCTGCCCGTCCTGCGCACGACAGGGCTTCGACGTGATCCGCACCGTGCAGGTGCTGGAGGAACGGCTCCAGCATATCCGCACGCCCATGTCGCTGTCGGTGCTGGGCTGCGTCGTCAACGGTCCGGGCGAAGCGCGCGAGACTGATATCGGCGTGACCGGCGGCGGTAACGGCAAGCATATGGTCTATCTGTCGGGCCTGACTGACCACACGGTCGAGGATGCCGACATGGTCGAACATATCGTCAAGCTGGTCGAGGCCAAGGCCGCCGAACTGGACGCCGCCGACGCCGCCAAGGCCGCGATCGCGGCGGAGTGACGGCTCCCGTCCTCCGCATCGCCGCCGCCCTGATCGAGGACGGGGCGGGGCGGTTGCTGCTGGTGCGCAAGGCAGGCACGTCCTGCTTCATGCAGGCGGGCGGCAAGATCGAACCGGGCGAAGACCCCGCCGCCGCGCTGGTCCGCGAACTGGACGAGGAAATCGGCCTGCGTGTGGGCGCGGACGACCTGAGGCTGATCGGCCGCTTTTCGGCGGAGGCGGCCAATGAGCCGGGGCATCGGATCGACGCCACCGTCTTCCACCTGCGCAGCACGCATGTGCCTGTTCCGGCGGCAGAGATCGAGGAAGCGATGTGGGTCGATAGCGACATGGCGGAAACGATGACGCTGGCACCACTGCTCCGCGACCATATCCTGCCCCGGTGGCGCCAGATGCTGGTGCGTGGTTAAATCCTCCCCGGTACGGGGAGGTGGCAGGGCGTAGCCCTGACGGAGGGGGGGCTGCCTCATAGGACGCCCTTTGTTGCACGCCCCCTCCACCACCGCTTCGCGGCGGTCCCCCTCCCCGTACCGGGGAGGAGCGTTACAACCGCAGCCCCAGCCGCACGCCTGCGCCGACATCGGGGGCGCCCTTGCTGACCCCGGCACTGCCCTGCACGCCTAGCGACAGTCGCTGCGACAAAGCGGTATCCAGACCTGCGCCGATCTCCTGCCGGTCGGCGACCTGATCGCTGGCCCGTGAGGCATAATTGTACGACACGCTGACCTCGCTCGCCTTGCCGATCCCGAGAGCGACGCCGCCCCGTGCGCTGGTAACGTCGCGCAAGGCATAGCCGTCGGGTTGCCCGACAAAGCTGTGGCCGACCGCCGCGAAGGGCGTGACCTTGCCCGGCACCGCCGCCTCCGCGACGATCGAGTAATCCGCCTTGCCCGTTCCCAGCCCGCGCGCGGCGGAGGCGGTGGGCAGCTTGGCGTTGCCGGTCAGCGCAAGGGCGAGGTGATGGCGGTGCGGCGGGATCACCTGGACCGATGCACCGACCACCGCATCGCCCAGCCCGCTGCGCTTCACGCGGGTCGCGGGCTTGGTCGGGTCAATGAACAGAGGCAGGCCCAACGGCCCGCCCGGCGCGACGACATTGCCCGGCGCATCGACCTGCACCACGGGCAGCGCGGCGAAGACCGTCACCCGCTTGCGCTTGACGCGCAGCCCGAAGGTCGAACTGGCGCTGCGCACCTCCTGGCTGGTGCCGTATCTACCCGACGCATAGTCCGCACCGACCGAGGCGGTGACCTGCGCGCCCGCGGGGGCGGCCAGCAGCATCGCCAGACCCGTCGCGACGATTAGCGTCTTCATTCCCTTTGTCCCTTGGTGTCCTGTTCCCAAGGGGCAACGGATGCGGGATGGGGTTTAATCCCGGAAAATCCTCCCCGGCACGGAGAGGGGGACCATGCGTAGCATGGTGGAGGGGGGCGTGCCGCCGGCGACATCCCATGGGGAAGCCCCCCTCCGTCAGGGCTACGCCCTGCCACCTCCCCGCGTGCGGGGAGGATTGCCGTCTCGCCTTTCCCCCGTTGCCCCGGTATCGCTTGCGCCATGAGCGCGCGCACCTCCCCCGTCATCGCCTTTGGCGCCGCCGCGCTGGGTATCGCGATCTATTCGGTGATGGACACGCTGATGAAGCGGCTGTCGATCGATAGCGGCGCCTATAGCGCGGTGTTGTGGCGGTCCTGGGTCGGGGTCGCGATCACCGGGGCGCTGTTCCTGATCCAGGGCGGGCGCTGGCCGGGGCGGGAGGCGCTGCGCCTGCATATCGCGCGCGGGGCGACCGGGGGCGCGTCGGTGCTGCTGTTCTTCTGGGGGCTGGCGCGGGTGCCGATGGCGCAGAGCATCGCGCTGACCTTTCTCTCGCCCCTGATCGCGCTGTTCCTGGCCGCCTTCATGCTGGGCGAGACGGTGCGGCGCGCGGCGATCCTGGGGTCGTTGATCGCGGGCGCGGGCGTGCTGGTGATCGCGGGCGGCGAGGTTCAGGCGCAGGCATCCACCCAGGTCGTGCTGGGGTCGCTGGCAATCCTCGTCGCCTCGATCCTCTATGCGGTCAGCCTGGTGCTGTTGCGGCGTCAGGCGCAGGTGGCGGGTCCCACCGAGGTCGCGCTGTTCACCATGCTGGTCATCGCGGTGTTGATGACGCCCGCCGCGCCCTTCGTCTCGGGCTGGCCCGCCGCGCAGCAATGGCCGAGCATCGTGATCGCCGCGCTGCTCGGCAGCCTGTCGGCGCTGCTGCTCGCATGGGCCTATGCGCGCGCCGAGGCGCAGGTGCTGGCGCCGGTCGAATATACCGCCTTCGTCTGGGCGGCGTGCCTGGGTTATGCGGTGTTCGGCGAGCATGTCTCGGTCTTCACCCTGGCGGGCGCGGCCCTGATTATCGCCGGGTGCGTGGTGGCCGTCCGGCGGCCGGTCGCACCCGGAGCGCAGAGCGAGGCAGGTTTATGAGCATCATCCTTCGTCCGGCCGAACCGGCCGATATCGCCACGATCCTCGGTTTCGTCCGCGAACTCGCGGCGTTCGAACGCGAGCCGGACGCGGTCGTCGCCACCGGGCCGATGCTGGCCGAAGCGCTGTTCGGCGTGCCTCCGGCGGCGGAGGCGGTGATCGCCGAGCGGGACGGGCAGGCGGTCGGCTTTGCGCTGTTCTTCGCCAATTTCTCGACCTGGACCGGGCGGCGGGGGCTGTATCTGGAGGACCTGTACGTCACGCCCGCCGCACGAGGGGCCGGGGTAGGCAAGGCGTTGCTGATCCATCTGGCCGGAATCGCGCGGGATCGTGGCTGGGTGCGGTTCGAATGGTCGGTGCTCGACTGGAACACGCCCGCGGTGGAATTCTACCGGGCGATGGGGGCACAGGCGCTGGACGATTGGACTGTCCAGCGGGTGTCGGGGGCGGCGCTGGAGCGGCTCGCGGGGCGGTAGACCAAGATAGGGTTCGCGCAGAGGCGCGGAGGACGCAGAGGTGTCTCGCCCGCTGCTGGCCGCATCCCGCAACAATCCGCCGGAGATGCAGGAGCGAGGCATGCCCCGGGGTTCAACACCTCTGCGCCCTCCGCGCCTCCGCGCGAACCATTCTTGTTCTTCCCTACGCCAACGCCGCATCCCCCCGCTCCGTTCAGCCTGAGCATAATTGAAGGCCACGGACCGGCTTCTCCTCTGGATCCGGGATTGCCCTCCCCCGACCCCTCCCGCCTGCGGGAGGGGAGAAGAAGAAGAGGGGGAGCCTCCAGCCAGGAAAGGCCACAAAAAAACGCCCCGGTGCGCTGGGCGCCGGGGCGTTTCTTAAACCGAAATCGGTAAAGGCTTATTCGCGGCCGGGCACGTCGTGGTCGTGCGGCTCTTCGCCCTTGGCCTTGGCGTTCTCGTAGCGCTCGATCGCCTCGGTGACGATGCGGCGCGCTTCGTCGCGGTCGCCCCAGGTGCCGATGCGCACCCACTTCTTCTTCTCCAGATCCTTATAGTGGGTGAAGAAGTGCTCGATCTGCTGGAACACGATCTCGGGCAGGTCGTCGCGGCCGCCGACATTCGAATAATAAGGGAATGTCGAGTCGACCGGCACGCAGACCAGCTTCTCGTCGCCGCCGGCTTCGTCTTCCAGGTTCAGGACGGCGATCGGGCGGGCACGCACGACGCAGCCCGGGATGAAGGGCGAGCGCGACACGACCAGCGCGTCGAGCGGATCGCCATCGGGCGACAGGGTGTGCGGCACGAAGCCGTAATTCGCCGGATAGCGCATCGGCGTGTGCAGGATGCGGTCGACGAACAGCGCGCCGGACGCCTTGTCGAACTCGTACTTCACGGGCTCGCCACCGGTCGGCACCTCGATCACGACATTGAGGTCATCGGGCGGGCTCTTGCCGACGGGAATGAGGTCGATGCGCATCGAATCGGTCTTTCTTGCCAATGGACCGGAAGAGTTCCGGTTTAAAAACAATGGCGGGCGCGATAGCGCAACCCGCCATGGCATGTCGATAGACGAGGATGAAGCCTTCGTCAGGCAGGCGTCAGCGTGCGGTCAGCAGGCGATCCAGCCCGGTCTCGCCGGTGCCGACCTTCTGCAGATGCGGGTAACGCGGGCCGCCGGTATAATCGATCGTTACCTCGCGGAAGACATCCTGGTTCTTTATCACCAACTTGACCGGCTTTTTCGGGTCCTTGGCGGCCAGGATCGCGGCCTTCAGCCGATCGCCGGTATAGCTTTCGCCGTTCACCGCCTGAATCTGCGTGCCGACATCGATGCCCGCCTTGAACGCCGGACTGTCCCAAATTGAACTGGTCACCTCGCCGCTGTTCGACACCGACAGGCCGATCGAATAGGTGACGTTGGTGCTGCCCTTCTCGCCCTGCTTGAAGGTCGGGGTCGGCGTGTCGGTATAGACCAGCTTGTAGCCGTTCATGGCAAAGCCCTCGATCGGCGCGGGCTTGCCCGTCTCGGTGATGCGCTGGCGCAGGAACCCGGCCCAGTCATAGGGCACGATGCCGTTCAGCGTGTTGGCGACATCCTCGAAGGTGTAGGTCACTTCGCCCCAGTCGCCGTTGCGGATGCCGAAAAACGCCTTGGCGAAGTCGTCGATCGACTTGGTGCCGTTCGACTTCTGGCGGAGCATCGCATCGACCTCCATCCAGACCATCAGGCCCTCGTTGTAATAATCCTCCGACCGCTGCCAGCTGGTCCAGCCCTTGGGCTTGCGCGACGAGATGATGGGGTCGTTGGTGGTGTCGAGCAGATCGCGCCACTGCCGCGCGGGCGCGGTGTCGTAGATTGCCAGGATCGAGGCGTATTGGTCCAGCGTGTCCTGCTTCGACACCAGGCCCGACCGCGCCTGGAGCACATAGCCCCAGAACTGCGTCTGCCCCTCATAGACCCAGAGCAGCGAGTTGCGCATCGGCGTGCGGAAATCGGGGGTCCACAGGTCCGCGCCGCGCCGGAACTTACCGTCCCAGCTGTGCGTGAACTCATGCGGCAACAGGTTGCGGCGGCCCGGCCCCGAATCCCAGTCGGTGAAATAGCCCGGCGTCACGCCATTTTCGGACGAGCGGTGATGCTCCAGGCCGATCCCGCCCAGCTGGTCGCTGATCGACAGCAGGAACTCGTAATGATCGTAATGCTGCGCGCCGAAGGCCTTCACCGCCTGGTCGACCAGCCGCTGGTGCGCGGCGATCTGCTCGGGCTTGGCGTTCAGCTCGGCGGCATTGTCGGCAAAGACGTTGAGGTTCACCTGCGGGCTGAGCGGGAAGACCTTGCCGTACTTGCCCGCCAGCACCGGCGAATCGACCAGGATTTCGTAATTGGTCGTGTCATAGGTGTAGGTCGAGCCCGACGCCTTGGCCGGGACCGCACCCGCCGCCGTCCAGCCCGTGGGGAAGATCGCGGTCATCTGGATCGGGATCTGGCGAGTATAGTAACCGGCCGGATAGAGGCTGACCGAATTGGGCTGGAGCGAGATCATCGTCGGGGTGACGGCGATGCGGCCCTGGTCCGGCTTGGTCGCCGACAGGAACTGGAACTCCAGGTCGAGCTGTTTCGCACCCGCGGGCACGTCGATATGGAAGGCGAAGACGTCGACCGTATCGCGCGTCCAGGGCAGGATGCGGCCATTCGCCTTGATGACCAGCCCTGCCAGCTTCTCGATCTCGCCGCGCGGATTGTGCGCGCCGGGTAGCCATTTGGGGAACAGCAGCGCCATCGGCCCCGCCTTGGCGACGGGGATCGTCTCCTTCACGCGAAAGATGCCGCGCTGGGTATCCGTCGCATCGACGACCAGCTTGATCGTGCCCGGATAGGGGGTGTCGACCGCGTCGGGGATGGTGTTGACGAAGGGGGCGGCGGCGGCGGGCGCGGAGTTGCCCGGCGGGACCTGGGCGTTTGCCACGAAGAGCGGGGCGGCCGCAGAGGAGGCGAGCAGCGAGGCGACGAACACGGAACGAAGCGAATGGCGGATCATGAAGGGCCTTTTGCGGCGACGAGGAGATGGCGGCAGGTTAGGCACCCGATAGGCCAGTCGTCCAGACCCTTTTGGCGGCCCCTTATCCGCTGCCGCCGCCCAGCACGTTGACCGTGAAGGCGATCACCCCGAGATTGAAGATGAACGCCGCCAGGCACTGGCCCGTCACCACCCGTCGCATCCGGCGCGAGGCGATCGACACGTCCGACGTCTGGAAGGTCATGCCCAGCGTCACCGAGAAATACAGGAAATCCCAATAATCCGGCTCGGCCGTGTCGGGGAATTGCAGCCCGCCCGCATCCCCCTTCTCCCCGGCGCTGTAGAACAGATGCGCATAATGCAGCGCATAGACGATGTTGGAGAACAGCCAGGCGAGGATCAGCGTGCCGACGACCAGCGCGATGGTGACCACGCTGCTCCGCCCGCGCAACTCGCCGCCCACCGCGACCAGCACGACGAACATCACGATGCCGCAAAAGACGAGCAGGACGGCACGATTGGCGTCGTTGCGCGCGGCGCGGCGGCGCATCTTTGCCGCCTGTCCCTGTCGCAGCAACGGCACGAGCGACCCGATGAACAGAAGCGCCGCGCCATCGAACCCGGTCAGGATGCCCCGTGTCATCCCGACCTCGGGCGACAGCAGGGCACTCGCAATGATCAGGACCGCCGCAAAGGCCAGGAAGCGCGGCGGCGCGATCCGGTCACCGATACGGGTTTGCAGGCGCTGCCAGCGGGTGGTGGTCATGCAGCGGAGTGTACGCCCGCCGGGGGCGGCTTGGCTATGGGTGGGTCAACCGGAAGAGGCCAGGCACGAGGCGAAGTCGCGCATCCGAAAAGGGCTCACCCGATCAGCCGAATAAGCCGGGCCTATGGGGGCGGTCATCCGGGAGCGGATATCCCGTCCAGTGCGTGATCAGCTTCGATCCCTGCTTCGACAAGGTGAAAAGGAAGTCGCCGACATTATGGACGGCGGTGCCATATTTGTCATTGATCTGGCCGTTGCCATAGCTCTTGAAGCGAACATCCAGTGTGTTGCCGGAAGGACGGGGCGTGCAGACGATATCCTCATCCGTCTGGAAACCTTCCGCATTGAAACGGCATGTCGATCGGTCGAGCGTCAGGGTATGGGTGCCTACGATCGGCGATCCTCCAGCTGTCGCGCCGCCGGCGAACTCATAGATATAGCGGCCTTTCCACGGCGATGGATCTAGAGTCGAAAACGATCAACTCTGCTCACCCCTCCCCTTCAGGGGAGGGGCTAAAACCGTGCAATGCTGATCGCTTTCAACTCTATGGTCGATAGGCGGGGCTAGGGGTGAGCGTTGTCGCATTTGGCTGTTGGCAACAGGCCGGACAAGGATAGGGGAAGAAGGACTCGCTTCAAGCTGGCAGCCACGCCTCGATCACCCAATCGATAGCCGTAGAGCTTAAACTATATGATGGCGCTGTTGAACGGATTTACCAACGCCGTTGAGAGTGTCGCGCGTGGCGACCGCGCGATGATCGTTGCTCTCGCTGGCGATCATCCGGCACAGCATGTGCGCCGAACCCGACCCACGACCGAACTGGCGCTGGCCGACTGGCTGTCGCAAGGCCCGTGATCGCACTCTAGCGCACACGCCTTCGCTACCTTAGATAGCGCCACCTCTATGGCACGGATCGAAACCCCCAAGCGCGTGCGCGGCACGCAGGACATCTTCGGCGACGAACAGCGCCGCTTTGCGCAGGTGCTCGCCACCTTCGAGCATGTCCATGGCCTCTACGCCTTTCAGCGGCTCGACCTGCCGGTGTTCGAGGACACACAGGTCTTTGCCCGCTCGATCGGCGAAACGACCGATGTCGTGTCGAAGGAGATGTACACCTTCCCCGATCGCGGCGGCGACCTGCTGACCCTGCGGCCCGAATTCACCGCCGGGATTGCGCGCGCGTACCTGACCGAGGGGTGGCAGCAATATGCGCCCTTGAAGCTCGTCACCTCGGGCGCGGTGTTCCGCTATGAGCGCCCGCAAAAGGGCCGCTATCGCCAGTTCCACCAGATCGACGCCGAAATCCTCGGTGCGCCCGAACCGGCGGCGGATGTCGAGCTGCTGGTGATGGCCGACCAGCTGCTGCGCAAACTGGGCATATCCGAGGGCGTGACGCTCCAGCTCAACACGCTGGGCGATGCGGCGACGCGCGACGCGTGGCGCGACGCGCTGGTCGCGCATTTCGAGGCGCATCGCGATCAGCTGTCGGAGGACAGCCTGGTGCGGCTGGAAAAAAATCCGCTGCGCATTCTCGACTCCAAGGACCCGCGCGACCGGCCGATCGCCGATGCCGCGCCCGATATCGACGCCTATCTGACGCCCGAGGCGCGTGCGTTCTTCGAGGCGGTGACGGCGGGGCTGGACGCGGCGGGCGTCGCCTGGACGCGCAATGCGCGGCTGGTGCGCGGCCTCGATTATTATCGCCACACCGCGTTCGAGTTCGTGACCGACCGGCTGGGCTCGCAGGGGACGGTGCTGGCGGGTGGCCGCTATGACGGGCTGATCGAGTCGCTGGGCGGTCCCGCCACGGCGGGCGTGGGCTGGGCGGCCGGGGTCGAGCGGCTGGCGATGCTGCTCGACGAGCCGGAGAAGCCCGTAATCGACGCGGTCGTCGTGCCGATGGGCGCGGCGGCGGAGTTGCGGGCGACCGGCCTCGTCGCCGAACTGCGTCGTATGGACATCGCCACCGACATGGCGTTTCGCGGCAATATGAAGCGCCGCATGGCCAAGGCGAACGATCAGGGCGCCAGCTATGCGCTGATTCTGGGCGATGACGAACTCGCGAACGGCCAGGTGCAGGTGAAGGCGCTGACGACCGGCGAGCAGGCGAAGGTCCCGCTCGACACGGTGGCGCAGAGCCTGTCGGACCTGTTGTTCGAGGACGAGATCGCGGAGGACCATGGCGAGCGGCTTCCTCCATTGGCGCAGCGTCTGACCACCGCATGAAAACCATTTCCGCCGAACGCATCGCGCAGATCGAGGCGCGACGCGACGAACTCCAGGCGATGATGGCCACCGGCGAGCTGCCCTCGGACCGCTTCGTCGCGGTGTCGAAGGAATATGCCGAGCTGGAGCCGGTGGCGAATGCCGCCGCCGAAGTGCGTCGCCTGCGGCAGGAGGCCGACAGCCTGGCGTTCATGACGCAGGACGGTGACGACGAGCTGCGCGAGCTGGCGGCGGAGGAACTCCACGCCAACCGCAATGCGCTGGCGGCGGCGGACCGGCATCTGGCGCTGGCGTTGCTGCCGCGCGACGCCGCCGACGAGCGCGCGGCGATGCTGGAAATCCGTGCCGGGACTGGCGGCGACGAGGCGGCTTTGTTCGCGGGCGACCTGTTCCGCATGTACCAGCGTTATGCCGAGCGGCAGGGCTGGCGGGTCGAGGTCATCTCCGCCTCGGTGCCCGACACGGGCGGCTACAAGGAAGTCGTCGCCTCGGTCGCGGGGGCGGGCGTGTTCGCCAAGCTGAAGTTCGAAAGCGGCGTCCACCGCGTCCAGCGCGTGCCCGTCACCGAATCGGGCGGCCGTATCCACACCTCGGCGGCGACCGTCGCGGTGCTGCCGGAAGCGGAGGAGGTCGATCTCCAGATCGACGACAAGGATCTGCGCATCGATATCTATCGCTCGTCGGGCGCGGGCGGGCAGCACGTCAACACCACCGACTCGGCGATCCGGATCACCCATATCCCGACCGGGCTGGTGGTGATCCAGCAGGACGAACGCTCGCAGCACAAGAACCGCGCCAAGGCGATGAAGGTGCTGCGGACCCGCCTGTACGAGGCCGAGCGCGAGCGGCTGGCGGCGGAGCGTGCGGGGACCCGGCGTTCGCAGGTCGGCTCGGGCGATCGTTCGGAGCGGATTCGGACGTACAACTTTCCGCAGGGCCGCGTGACCGATCACCGGATCAACCTGACCCTCCACCGCCTGCCGGAGATCCTGGAGGGCGAGCTGGACGAACTGATCGGCGCGCTGCTGGCCGAGGATGAAGCCGAACGGCTTGCGGCGCTCGATGGGTGATGCTCGCGCGGAGACGCGGAGACGCGGAGGGGGGCAGCCCTCTGCGCCGCAGGCCTTCCATCTCCGCTGGTTGGTGACGCCCAAGCGTTGCCCCATGCCGGACATCTCCGCGCCTCCGCGCCTCCGCGCGAACCAATGTCTTCCAAATTCCGGCATTCGCCGGGATAAGACGGCGGCGTGACCGACGCCCGTACCGCGCTCGCACAGGCCGCAGAGCGTTTCACCTTCTCCCCGACCGCGCGGCTCGACGCGGAACTGCTGCTCGCCCACGCGTTGGGGATCGAGCGCAACGCCCTGCTGCTCGACCTGACCCGCCGTGTCCCCGACAGCTTCTGGCCGCTGGTCGAGCGGCGCGCGCGCCAGGAGCCGATCGCCTATATCACCGGTACGCGCGGCTTCTGGACGCTGGACCTGATGGTCGGCCCCGGCGCGCTGGTGCCGCGCGTCGATAGCGAAACGCTGGTCGACGCCGCACTCCGGCACTTCAGGGGGCGTCCCCCCGCGACCCTGCTCGATCTGGGCACCGGGCCGGGCACGTTGCTGCTCGCCCTGCTCGACGAGTGGCGCGGGACGAAGGGGCTGGGCGTCGACCGTTCCCCGCAAGCCCTGCAATATGCCGTCGCCAACGCCGCGGCCTGCGGCCTCGCCGACCGGGCGCGGTTTGTCTGCGGCAACTGGGCGGCGGCGCTGTCGGGGCCGTTCGACTGCATCGTCACCAACCCGCCCTATATCGGAACGGTCGAACCGCTCTCACCCGAGGTGCGCGATTACGAGCCCGGCACCGCGCTGTTCGCCGGGCCGGACGGGCTGGACGATTACCGCCTGCTCGCCCCCGAATTGCGCCGTCTGCTGGCCCCCGGCGGGGCGGTGGTGGTCGAGATCGGGCATGAACAGGCGGAGGCGGTGACGGCTTTGCTGGCGGATCAAGGCTTTGCGGTGACGCTGCACCGCGATCTCGGCGGGCGACCGCGTGCCCTGCTGGCGCATTGAACAATCGCGCGTGATGCCCTATATTTCACTTGAAGGACCTAGGTCCGACCCGCTAGAGCGGGCACAGGGGCACGCGAACATCTGGCACTCTCACCGGTTTTTCGGGGTCGCAGGATGTCGGGCCGATGCCCATACCCTTCGTCATGTAGTCGCTGCTGTCCGGCGGCCGTGGCAGCGCCCGAAATCGGGTGCGACAGCTTCGCATCGCGCGAACCGCGCGCGATGTCGGGAAGAGTGGGTCGGAAAAAGTGGACCTTGTTGGTTTGACGACTAAGGACGAACAGCTTGATCAATAATCGGCAGGCCGGCCGCCGTCGCGGTCGTGGCGGCAACAATAACGGTGGGCAGCGTCCGGGCGGCAATCCCGGCCGTTCCGACAATGGCAATCGCATCGACAACCGCGCGCGTGGCAACGCCAGCCAGCTGTACGAGAAGTACAAGAATCTGGCGACCGAGGCACAGCGCCAGGGCGACCGGGTCAACACCGAATACTACTGGCAGTTCGCCGATCACTATTTCCGGGTGCTGAGCGAAACCCGCTCGCGCTTCGAGGAGCAGAATCAGCGCCGCCAGCGCGAGGAATCGCGCGACGACCAGTATGACGACGGTTTCGACAACGACGCCGAGGATTATGGCGACGAGGGCGATCCCATCCGCCCCGGCGAGCAGCAGGGCGAGGCCGAACAGCCGCGTCGTGAGCGCCAACAGCGCGATAATCAGCCCCGCGACAATCAACAGCGCGAAACCTATGCCCGCGACAATCAGCAGCGCGAAGAGCGTCCCCGTCGCGACCGCGACGATCGCCCGCGCCGTGAGCCGCGCGAGGATCGCCGCCCGATGCGCGCCGAACAGCCCGTCATGGCCGAGGATGCGCAGCCGGTCGTGACCGCGCCCGCCATGGCCCCTGAGGTCGCTTCGGCTCCACAGGCCGAGGAGGAGGCGCCCCGCCGTCGCGGCCGTCCGCGTCGCGAGCGTCCCGCCGAGGTGCAGGACATGGGCGAGCAGACCGGCTTCGACGCCGATCGCCTGCCCCCGGCGCTGAGCGCCGCGCCCGAGGCGGAAGCCGCGCCCGAGGAAAAGCCCCGCCGTCGTCGCGTCCGCGCGGCGGCTCCGGTGGAGCCGGAGGCGGCGGCGGGCTGATCGCCCCCCACGCTTTCGATCGATAAGGAACCGGCCTCCGCACCATCTGCGGGGGCCGGTTTTTTATGGCCGCCGGTCGACATCCTCGTCATGCCCGGTGCCCGAGCTGAGGAAGACCAGCCCCATCAGTGCGCCGGTCAGCATCACCATGCCGCCGATCCCGCCGATCACCCCCAGCATCGTCACCCCGTTGAGCGGGCCATAGACTTCGGCCAGCGCCATCAACGAACCACCGACCGCGACGGCGGCCGCGACGGTCATCCACGCCATCAGCATGCGGAACCGCGCCCAGGCAAAGGCCGCCTGTTCGGGATCGTCGAGTCCGGGTGGGGGCGGGGACATGGGCCGACTATGCGCAACGGGGGGGCGCTCGACAAGCCGGGCCAGCCTTATCCCGCCCGGCGGAACCGCTCGACCGGCAGCCTGGCCCGGACGCCGCCCACGATCGCATCGATCTCGCGCCGAACCGGGTGGCGCACCGCATAGACGACCGCCAGCCAGGCCAGCACGCCCGCTGCCGCGCTCATGCTCAGCAGCGTGAACCCGACCGCCTCGGGGCGCGCGACCCAGCGATAGACGGCGAGCAATGGCGCGACCGTCGCCAGCGTGGCGAGCAGGCTCTGCGCATAGACGGTCAGCATCCCGCGCCATGCAAAGCCGGTCAGCGGCTTCATCAGCGTGGCGTAGAGCATGAACCATACGATCCCGTACCCGATGCGCGAGATCGCCGCCCATTCCAGGCTGACCGTCGCGCCCAGGATCAGCAGCCCGATCGACGCGATCGTATCCAGCGCATTGGCGACGATCAGCCGACGGATATGCCCCAGCAGGATAGGCAGCTCGAAATGCAGCGGCACGGCGGCGAAGAACAACTGCCCCAGCGCGATCCAGCTCAGCAGCGGCGCCACGCCCGCCCAGCGCGGGCCGTAGAGCATCAGCACGATCGGCGTCGCGGCGGTGGCGAGGAAGGTCATGGCGGGCCAGGTCACGCCGCTATAGGCCGCGACCACCCGCTGATAGGGGGCGGCCAGATCGGCCCCCGCGTCGCGCAGGCGGGCGAAGGCCGGATAGAAGACGCCGTCCACCGCGCCGCTGACCAGCATCTGCAACTGCGCGCCCAGGCTGGAGGCGCGGCTGTACAGGCCGACCGCGGTCAGGGTCAGGATACGGCCGATGACCAGTTCCGGGCTGCGCGAACTGATCGCGTCGCTGATATAGAGAAGCGAGCTGTTCGACCCGAAGCGCAGGATCGGGCCGATCCCCTTCAGGCTGGGCGGGAAGGGCGGGCGGATGCCGGATCGCCACTGGCCGATGATCGCGCGCGCCGCCTGTTGCGCGACCGAGGCCCAGGCCAGCGCAAAGGCGGAATAGCCCGCCCAGGCCAGGACCAGCGAAAACACCGCATTGACCACCGCCGCGCCGACGCTGGTCAGGAAGATGGAATAATAGTCCATCCGCCGCTGGAGCATCGCCCCCGGCACGATGCCGAAGGGCACGATCAGATAGGACCCGGCGATGATGACGAGCAAAGGCGTCAGGCGGACATTGTCGTAGAATCGCGCCACCGGCCAGGCGAGCGCGAAGATGATCAGGCCGATGCCCAGCGCGAAGATCAGCGACACCGAAAAACAGGTGCGCAACTGCTCTTCGGTCAGGTCGCGCTCGCCCGCGACGAACCGGCGGATGCCGAAATCCTGCAGCGCGGATACCAGCATCGCGGCGGAGAGGGCGATCGAATAAAGCCCCATCTCGGACGGGCTGAGGAAGAAGCGCGATATGACGACGCTGACCACGAACTGAATCGCAAAGGCGATATATTGCGCCCCGATCGACCAGAGCGCCGCGCCGCGAACCGAAGAACCGCTCATCGCCGGATCCGATGCCGGGCCAGCAGACCGGCGAGGCGGATCGCGCCCAGATGCTGATGGTGACGCGCCAACCGCGCCACGGCCCGCCAAAGCCCGGATACGGGTTCACCACCCGCCCGGCGCACGTCATCGAGATGCGCGGCGATCCAGGTCAGTCCTTCTCCCGCCATCACGTCGGGCGCGTATAAGAGCCCGCGCACCACTTCGGCGCGGACATCGCGCGCCACGTCCGGCCGCCCGAAGACGGTATCGAGCGTCTCGATCGGGGGCAGGACAGTCCAGTCATGGGAAGGGTCGCGGCGTCCCTCGGCGCGCGCCGCCCGGGCCAGTCGCGCAACCGCCACGCCATAGCGCTGGGCCAGGACATGCCGGTGCGAGACCTGCGACGGCGAATAGCGATAGAGGTGCAGCCGATCGGGCAGATTGGCGATCCGCGTCCGCTCGGCCAGCCGAAGCCACAGGTCATAATCCTCGCAATGGCGATAGGCGGGGCGATAGCCGCCTGCGGCTTCCAGCACGTCACGACGCATCATCACGGAGGGATGGCAAAGCGGTGATGCGGTCGGCAGGGCGGCGGCAATGACGTCGGCGGACAAAGGGTGGTCGACCGGCTGTTCGCTGCGGTGATGGCCCCGCGTGTCGATCGTCCAGATCTGTGTACCGATGACGCCATGATCCGGGTTCGCATCGAGAAAGCCGACCTGCCGCGCGAACCGCTCGGGCAGGGCGACGTCATCGCCATCCATCCTTGCGATATAGGGGCCACACGCCACCGCGATGATGTGGTCCAGGCTGGCCACCAGTCCCTGGTTGGCCTGGCGGATCACCCGGATACGCGGATCGGTCGCCGCATAGCGGTCGATGATGGCGGTGGAGCCGTCCGTCGAGCCGTCATCGACGATCACCAGCTCGAAATCGGCAAAGGTCTGCGCAAGGATACTGTCCAGAGCCTGCGCCAGATACCCGGCGTTATTGTAGACGCTCAGGGCGACGGTGATGCGGGGCGACGTCATGCTCGTATCACTCGTTCCTGGTACGCGGTCACTAGGAAAGCCCTACACACACGTCTGCCTAGGCCGGAATCGCGAAGCTGCCAAAGGTTCCGCGAGGGGGCGACCATGACGAAAGGCTTAAACCGCCAAAACTAAAGGATTTTTGAAATTTTGCAGAAAAATGGCACTTTTTGTGTTGACCGCCAAAGTGGGT